>JBFMHA010000005.1:0-92388 GCA_040753075.1 Thermodesulfobacteriota bacterium | reverse complement strand
CGTGAGGCGGAGGGGCAGTGAAGCTGCGAGCGGGCCCCGCCCTCCCCGGCCTGAACCCGACCGCCGAGGCCGCGCCGGCTGGCCCGGACTGCGCCATCCTGCGCCAGGTCCAGGACGAACACCGGGCCTGGCGCCAGGGCTGGACCATCGGCCCCGAAAGCGCGCCCTACGGCCGCCGGCCCTGGAGCGAATTGCCCGGCCTGCGCCAGCCCTGCCCGCCGTGGGACGAACGCTCCGGCTCTCGATCCGCCCTCCAGCAATGGAACGGGAGGACTCTCGCATCTTCAGAACATGCCAGCCAAAAAGGAACGACATCTGAGCCTGTCCCGTGAATCAAAATCCGTCATTTTCAGAGACGCGATCCATCCCGCGAAGCCTCGCGAAAAACGATCCTGGGGCAAATGCGAGCGAAAAATTCTTGCGCATTGTCGATAAATTGCTACGTTTTCCCATTCGTCGGACAGGCTCATCTGGCCCTCTAGATGACGAATTGCAAGGCACCTTTAACCAAGGTATCAACGATTCCGGACCGTTGGACGACGAGCTGGAAAGCGAGTTCGACTTCAAAGGCGCAAAGGAGTACTGGACCGTACAGCACAAACCCGGTGCCTGTGAAAAATGCCAAGCCATGGCCGGCGAGGTCTTCACCAAAGAGCCGGAACGCCCTCATCCAAACTGCAAGTTCTTAATACAAAAGCACAAAGTTAGAACTCGCGAAAGAACTATTAGTGGCAAACTCGAAGGATTTGATGCAGATACAACCCACAGTTTTAGCGGAGGTTGGCACTTCGAGATATCCGTAACAAATGCAGGTCCATTCCTCTGGCCTGGGATACACATATTGACAAACCATGCTGGCCATCAAGGTTCTCAAATTTTTTTAGGTGACACGCAAGCATTCCGCTTTGATGCCAGAGGAAAGTTACCCATACTTTGGAAAGTGCAACTACTTATGCGCGGAGCAGACAATACATTGCTAACTTATAAAATAAGATACACAGAGATAACTGATGAGAAATAATATAGCAGCATTTTTAATAATTATGACAGTTTTACCTATCTCTTCACCCGCATATTCTTGTAACATCGACCTTAACTGTGATAATGTATCATATATTATGACTGGAGAAACATGGCGATTCTCAGTACCTGCAAATAAGTGGGAAACAGTGTACGCTGTCGCCGTCTTTTTAGCTAAGGAAAAATTTGATTTCGATAAAATAGTTATTCAATGCAATCATGAAAACATCAATATATATGCACAAGGCATTCACATCTGCGAAATCCCGATTGATAGATTTACATCAGGTGCTTTATTTTTTTTACGCGATGATAAGGAACAGGCATTTAATGCAGCCAGAACTATTTGTCGTGAAAAGACAGATCCGAATTTACGCCGTTAGCAACCAACATGAGCATTGACGACAACATGAAGAGAAGTTTATTATATTTTTGCGCATTATTCTTGCTTTTACTCTTTTTTTCCCTTTCGACTCCTGCAATATACTATTGTCGTGCAATAATATATTTCGTATAATTGTATGCAAAATCGACGATCTACCCAGCGTAGATGGAAAAAATAAGACACTATACACAATCAATGTGTATTTGCAGCAGAATAAAATCAATCTAAAAAAAGAAATTCAGCAATGTAGCGATGAATACGCTACCCTATGGGCCGACGATACGGTCATTCACCGCCATATAGTGCGGGAGCACAGAAAGAAGAACATCCATCTCACCCCGGACTCCTTCTCCTTCGGGTGGGACTCGTTGCAACTCGTGCGCGAAACCGAGGAGGAGGCCTTTGCCCTGGCCCGAGCCATCTGCGCCGAAAAGACCGACCCGGAGTTGCGGCCGTAAAGGCGGCACAAGACCATGCGCCAATGATCAACGACCTCGGCACGGTCCCGCGCTCCGAGTGGGAGCCGGGCTGGCCGGACCCGGCCGCCGCGCCGCTGTGGAAGGATCCGGAGAGTTCGTGCGCACAGTGCGAATAGGGGACTGCGGGCGCTCCCGGCCTGAGGGCGCGGGACCATGAGCCCGCGCTGGCGTTCCGCTCTCCCTGGCCTGACCCTGGTGGCGCGGGGAGATGCCCCTATCGGGGATTCTCAAGGGCCGTCGGCCGTTGAGCCCCCCGGGAGGGTAAAGGGCCCCTCGCTCCGGCTAGGCCTGTGACGCCTTCAAGGCCTGATCGAGATCGGCGAGGATGTCCTCCGCGGTCTCCAGGCCCACGCTGATTCGGATCAGGTCCTTGGTCACGCCCGCGGCTTCCTGCTCGGCGTCGGTGAGCTGCTGGTGGGTGGTGGAGGCCGGGTGGATGACCAGGGTCTTGGCGTCGAGGATGTTGGCCAGGTGCGAACAGAGCCGGACCGACTCGATGAACCGCCGCCCGGCGGCCAGCCCGCCCCTGATCCCGAACCCGAACACCGCGCCCGGCCCCTGCGGGAACAGGGACTTGGCCCGGACGTGGTCCGGGTGGCTGGCCAGGCCCGCGTAGTTGACCCAGGCCACCGCCGGGTGGGCCTCCAGAAAGGCCGCCACCCTGGCCGCGTTGGCCGCGTGGGCGCGGGCGCGCAGGGGCAGGGTCTCCAGCCCCTGCAGGAGGAGGAAGGCGTTCATGGGCGACAGCGCCGCGCCCGTGTCCCGGAGCATGCCGGTGCGCGCCTTGAGGCAGAACGCTGGGCTGGGCTGGGCGTGGGGCGGGCGGGACGCGTCGTAGAACCTCACGCCGTGGTACGACGGATCGGGCTCGGTGAGCTCCGGGAAGCGGCCGCCCGCGGACCAGTCGAAGTCGCCCTTCTCCACCAAAGCCCCGCCGAGGGCCGCGCCGTGGCCGCCGACGAGCTTGGTCAGGGAGTAGACCGCGATGTCCGCGCCGTGCTCGAAGGGGTTGAAGAGCGGCGGCGGGGACACGGTGTTGTCCACCACAAAGGGCAGCCCCGCGGCGTGGGCGGCCTCGGCCAGGGCGGGCAGGTCGTCCACGTTGCAGCGCGGGTTGCCGATGGACTCGGTGAACACCAGCCGGGTGTTGGCGTCGATGGCCCGCGCCACGTTCCCGGGGTCGCGGGTGTCCACCAGCCGCACCTCGATGCCGAAGCGCCTCAACGTGTGGGTGAACAGGGTCACGGTGCCGCCGTACAGGTTGGACCCGGACACGATGTTCTGGCCCGCCGAGGTGATGGTCCCCACCGCGTAGAAGATGGCGGCCATGCCCGAGGCCGCGCACAGGGCCGCGCTGCCGCCGTGCAGTTCGGCCAGGCGCTTCTCCAGCACGTCGGTGGTGGGGTTCATGATCCGGGTGTAGATGTAGCCCGGCTCCTTGAGCGCGAAGAGGTTGGCCGCGTGCTCCGTGTCCCGGAACACGTAGCTGGTGGTCTGGTAGATGGGCACGGCCCGGGACAGGGTCTCCTTGTCCGGGCTCTGGCCGGCGTGCAGGGCGACGGTTTCGATTCCCCTGGGCGGCATGGGTCAGTCCTCCTGGGCCTGGGACAGGCTGCGCACGAGTTCGGCCACCGCGGCGAAGTCCGCGTCCCCCAGGCCCCGGGACGCGGCGGCGCGAAAGGTGTTGAGCGCGGAGTGGGCCAGGGGCGCATAGGTCCCGGCATCCTGGGCCGTGTCCACCACGTGCCGCAGGTCCTTGAGCATGTGCCGGAGCGGGAACTGGGCCGGGTACTGGCGGCGCTTGAGCATGGGCTCCTTCATGGCGAACAGGTCGCACTGCAGCGGCCCCGCTGCCAGGACCGCGAACAGGGCCTCCAGGGACAGCCCGCCGCCCCGGGCCAGGGCCGCGGCCTCGGCCAGTCCCTGCATCATGGTCCCCAGGAGCATGTTCACCGCCATCTTCATCATGGAGCCCTGCCCCACCCCGCCGCAGTGGACCACGGCCTTGCCCATGGCCAGGAACACCGGCTCCAGGGCCTTGATCCGCTTCCGGTCGCCGCCGGCCAGGATGACCAGCCGCCCCTCCTCGGCCGGCTTCTTGGATCCGGACACCGGGGCGTCCACGTAGGCCGCGCCCAGGGGCTCTATGGCGTGGGCCAGCTCCCGGGCGTAGGCCGGGGACAGGGTGCCCATGTTCACGAAGGTCTTGGACTCGTCCAGGGCCCGGGCGCAGCCCGTCTCGCCGGTGAGCAGGGCGTACACCGCCTCGGGCCCGGAGACCATGGCGATGAGCACGTCGGACTGCCGGGCAAGCTCGAGCGGGGTGGCGGCGACCTTGGCCCCCAGCTCGGCCAGGATGGCGCAGCGCGCCGGGGTGCGGTTGTACGCCGTGAGGGGAAATCCATGGCGCAGGAGGTTCTGGGCCATGGCCTGGCCCATGATCCCCATGCCCATGAATCCGATCCTGGTCTTTCTCATGTCCTCTCCTTCGCGCCGGCCGGAACGCCGCATCGGGCTTGCATATCCCGGTTCCCGGTTTTCCGCCACCCCGGAACGGACGGGTCCCGAGCCGGTTGCATTTTCCCCGGGAAGGTGGTTTGTTCTATCATAGGGCGAGGCATCCGCCCCGGAGGAACACGGTGGAAGGCTACCCTGCGAACGATACGACGCGAGTCGTGGTGGTGGACGACGACGAGGACTTCGGGGAGTTCCTGGCCGAAGCCCTGGGCGACGAGGGCCACAAGACCGCGGTGTACGCCGAGCCGCACCGGGCCCTGTCCGCAGCCGCGGCCCGGGGCTTCGAGCTGGCCTTCGTGGACGTGAACATCCCGGACATGCCCGGCGCCGAACTGGCCGAGAAGCTCATGATCGTCCATCCGGGCATCCAGGTGGTGCTCATGAGCAGCCGGGGGGATGTGGGCACCGTGCTCAAGGCCCTGCAGATCGGGGCTTACGACTTCCTGACCAAGCCGTTCTCCCGCGCCGAGCTGGCCATGTGCCTGACCCGCTGCCGGGAGCGCCGCGCCCTGCGCCGCCACCTGGAGCTGGCCGAGCAGCGCCATTTCACGCTCATCCAGAACATCCCCCTGCTCATCATCCGCCTGAACGAGGACCTGGCCGTGGAGTTCGTGAACCAGGCCTGCCGCCAGATGCTGGGCGAAGACCCGGGCGACGCCATTCGCGAGGATGGCTGGCTCCTGAACCGGATTCACGAACGCGACCGGCCGGTGGTGGAGCGGGTGCTCTCCCGGGCCTTCACCGCGGGCGGCCCCCTCTCGGCCCAGTGCCGCCTGCGCCACGCCAAGGGCTACTATCTGCACGGGATCCTCAAGTCCATGAGCGCGCCGCCCGGCATGGAGGACCCCCTGGGCCGCTACCTGGACTGCATCTTCGTGGACATCAGCGAACGGGTCTACATGGAAAGCCTCATGGTCCAGGACGAGAAGCTCAAGACCCTGGGGGCCATCACCAAGGAGGTGGCGCACGAACTGCGCAACCCGCTCATGTCCATCGGCGGGTTCGCCCGCCGGCTCTCGGCCAAGGCCCCGGATTACCCGGAAGCCGAGATCATCCTGCGCGAATCCGAACGCCTGGAGCGGCTGCTGGACCGCATCCACGGGTATCTTTCCCCGGTGCAGGCGACGCCCCGGGAGGTGGACATGAACGCCGCCCTGGCCCAGGCCCTGGAATCCGGCCGCCCGGCCCTTTCCGAGCACGGCCTGCGCCTGGAAAGCGCCCTGACCCCCGATCTGCCCTCAGTGGACGCGGACCCCGCCCTGCTGGACGAGATATTCGCCATCCTCATGCAGGACGCGGCCAAGGCCCTGGCCCCGGGCGGCGCCCTGAGCGTGCGCACCTACCTGGCGGCCTCCCGGGTATGCGTTGCTTTCAGGTATCTGCTGGTCGAGATCAAGGGAATGGACGCCGAACGGCTGTACATGCCCTTCGAGGAGGGTGGGTTCGGCCTGCCCAAGTGCTACCGCCTGGTGCAGCGCATGGGCGGCGTCCTGACCCTGACCCGGGAGGAGGATCACGCGGTGTTCACCGTATGCCTGCGCCCGGCCCAGGGCGATTTCTTGCCCGAGACGCCCGGGTCGTGCGGAGAAGCCTGACATCCCCGGCATTTTCTCGTAGAACTTAGGAAAGCGGCGATGAACCCTGACTGCGCACCCAGCTGAACGCCATGCCCAAGGACCCCTCCATCTACCCCCAGACCCTCGGCGTCTTCTCCCGCGCCGCCACCGCCAGCGTCGGGGCCGGGACCACGGTGGCGGCCCGGGAGTCGCTGACCTACTGGTTCGTGCGCCGCCTGGGGGACGACGTGTGGGAGGTCCAGCCCCTGAACCAGAACAACGTTCCCTCGGGCGAGCGCAAGAAGATCAAGAAAAGCGTCTTCATGGAGAACTACCTCCCCGAGCCCCGCTTCTACAAGAGCAAGACCCTGCCGGCCATGCGCACCTTGCGGGACAAGATCGCCAAGGGCGAGGAGCACTACGCCGAGGGCAACCTGGACGAGGCCGAAAAGGAGTTCGCCAAGGCGCTCATGATCGACGAGAAGAGCATCCCGGCCAACCTCGGGGCCGGGGCGGTGTGGTGCGACAAGGGGGAGATGCAGAAGGTCGGCAGGATTCTGGACATGCTGCTGGGAAGCGACGAGACGTTCATGCTCGAACAGCGCTCCCTGTTCAACCGCTTCGGCATCAGCCTGCGCAAGAAGGGCATGTTCGACTACGCGGCGGCCTACTACGCCAAGGCCCTGGACCTGGACCCCGAGGACGAGAACCTGCACTTCAACCTGGCCCGGGTCTTTTTCGAGAAGGACGACCTGGAGGGCAGCCTGGCCGAACTCTCCGCCGCCCTGGAGCTCAACCCGAGGCTGGAGGTCGCAGTCAAGTTCTTGACCTTTCTGAAGAAGCGCATCAAGGACCAGGCCGGCAAAGGCAAGGACGCCCTGGGCCTCGACGCGGCCCCGATGCTGGAGGAAGACTGACCGGCAGATTTTTCCGGCATGGAACTTGCTGTCATCCCGAAAGAAAACTGATCAAATGAGCCATTGACAGTTTTCCTCCTGCATGTGGCCGGTCCCCACCCGGCCACATCGCATTTCGGGCGCCGCCAGGAGACCGCCGCTACGCCCTACTGCACCAGCATCCCGCCCAGGGTGATCCCGCCGCAGTGGCAATCGCCGCGGTAGCGCTCCTTGTAGTCCAGGCGCTCCCGCAGGCACTCGGCCAGGCCGTCCTTGAAGACCACCCACACGTCGCCGTAGTTGGCGCAGACATGGGCCGCGGGCAGGGCGCGGTTCTCCTTGACCGAGCGGGCCGGCCCCAGGATGCGGGCCACCTCCTCCATGGTCATGCCCGGCCGCACCGCCTCGCGGGCCAGCCGCCCCACGGCCCGGATGCTGGCCACTATGCGCTCGCGCTCGGCATAGGCATCCTCCAGGGAGCCCAGCACCGCGCGCTGCTCTCCGCGGAGCACCGCGGCCCGGTCGGGATCTGCGGCGCGGATGCTCCCCTGCAGGGCCAGGGCGCGGTCCTCCAGGTCCCGGGCGGCCCGGCCGCTGCGGGCCAGGTCGTCCAGTATCCGGGGCTCGCGGGCCGCCGCAGACAGGCGCTCCCGGGCCGAGTCCGTGTCCACCTTGGCGCGCACGGTCACGGTCAGGGCCAGGTTCTCGCCCTGCACGGCGAACTTCTCGGACACGTCCTCCACCGTGACCACCGCCGCGGCGAAGGAGCGCACCTGGTCCGCGGACAGGACGAACTCCCGCACCTCCGTCAGGGACTCGACATAGGTTCCGGCCTGCTCCACGGCCTTGCGCTTGGCCTCCAGGATGCAGGCGCGGCGCACGTCGTTCTTGGTTTCGGAATCGCCCACCAGGCAGGTGTGGGAGGCGGTCACGGTGCGCACCTCGGCCCTGGCGGCGCTGGCCGCGAGCAGGCAGAGGGCGAGGAGGAACAGACAGGTTCTGGGCATGGCCGCCTCCGGCAAGGATGATGCTCCCCGGAAAGCAAGAACCGCTCCAGGGCGGGGGGAGCTACAGGTCGAACTCCATCTCCTGGCTGGCGGCGAAACACTCCATGGACACCCCGCGCTCGTCCAGGATGCGCCGGCAATCGGCCACCATGGCGTCCACCCCGGAGTCCGGCCGGTCCTGGTTCAGGTGGAACAGCCCGAACCGCTTGACCCCGGCCCTGATGGCCAGCTCCAGAGCGTCGGCATAGGTGGAGTGGCCCCAGCCCTTGGTCAGCCGTTCATACTCTGCGACCGTATACTCCGCGTCGTGGAAGAGCAGGTCCGCGCCCTGGCAGAACTCCACGTACTCCTCGAAGCTCCGCCCCCCGCGGTGCTGGTGCGACAACTCGTTGTCGGTCAGGAACACGAAGGACTTGCCGTTCTCCTCGAACCTGTAGCCCTGGCCCATGTTGGGATGGCTCAGGGTGATGGGCGTCACGGCGATGCCGTGGATGTCCTTGGTTTCGCACAGGGAGTTGTAGGTGAGTTCGGCCTGCACCAGTTCGTAGGGCACCGGAAAGTACGGCGGAAGCATCACCCGGCCGAGCATCATCTTGATGTTGCCCTGCTTGCGCTTGCACCCGTACAGATGGATGCGGTTGTTCTTGGAGTAGATGGGCTTGAAGAAGGGAAAACCGAGGATGTGGTCCCAGTGGGAGTGGGTGAAGATCATGGAGATGTCGGTCCGCTTCTCCCCCAGTATCTTGTTCCCCAGCCGGCGGATGCCAGAGCCGGCGTCCACCACGATGACTTCGTTGTCCGCGGTGCGTATCTCGATGCAGGTGGTGTCCCCGCCATACTTCACGTATTCCCGGCCTGAGGCCGGTATGGACCCCCTGGCTCCCCAGCAACGGACCTTCATCGCTCCACTCCCGCTGTGCTCGGCTGCGTCCCGCCCTTCGCCTGGCCCCAGACTCCCCCGCCATTGCAGTCCCGTCCATCCAAGACGAAAGCAAAGTGCGCCTTTTCATCATATTGCATAAATGTCCTGCGGGCGCAAGTCTTGCCCTGGGCGCTGGGAACGGCCTCGGGCTTGGCAAGCGCCCTCGGCGGTGCTAGGTTGTTTGCTCAGCCCCAAAAACCCTCTGCCCCGACTGGCAGGTGCTCCCCATGAACCATGCCTCCCCGTCCCCCCAGCCCGTCCTGGACGTCCAGGGGACCTTGGACCGCCTCAAGGGCGACACCGCCTTCATGGAAACCCTCTTCACGGTGTACGTCGAAGACCTGCCGGTCAAACTGGCGGCCATCGAACAGGCCCTGGCCCAGGCCGACATGCCCGTGCTGCAGCGCACCGCCCACTCCCTCAAGGGCGCCTCGGCAACGGTCGGCGCCCTGGCCCTGCGCGACTCCGCCTTCGCCATGGAGAATGCCGGACGCGACGCAGACTCCGGCCGGGCGGCCCAGCTCCTGCCCGAACTCAAGCGCCTGGCCGACGCCACCATCGCGGCCATCAACGCGGCGACGCCCAAGCCCTGATCCCCGCTTGCGCCGGCGCGGCCCCGTGCTTATGCCTGTATCATAGGCATTTACTCTACAACAGCGAGGAGCCCCATGGACGCCACCTGCCGTCCCGCGGTCAACGCCGTCGAATGCTCCGGATGCGGCGGATGCCTGGACATGTTCCCCCACATCTTCGGCTGGGACGACGACGCCAACCGCCCCACCGTCCACGACGGCCGCTTCCCCTGCGAGGAGGTCCGGCAGGCCGCGGCCATCTGCCCCCGCGACTGCATCGAGGCGGTGGACGAGGACTAGGAAGCCTGCTGTCTTGCTTTATCCGGATCCAGGAGGCGAGTTCGCCGTGAGTCAAGCGAAACCTGTGGCGCGCCCGCAGCGCGGCGGGGTGAACCGGACGGACATGGTCCGGCCGTCCTGGACGCGGAGCATGGATTGAATCCGGAGAACTGGGAGACGCGGCGCGCGGCCGTTGCCGGGTGGTGCGACAAGCGGGCCGAGGCGTTCGCCGCCGCCACCGCGGACCTGGACAAGGCCGAGGCCTATGCCCGGTTCCTGGCCAGCGTCCCGGCCGGGGGCCGGATCCTCGACGCGGGGTGCGGCGCGGGCCGGGACAGCGCGCATTTCCTGGAGCGCGGCTACGCCGTGACGGCCTTCGACCTGTCCCCGGAAATGGCCCGGCTGGCCCGGGAGCGCACCGGCCTGGAGGTGGGGGTGCGGGACCTGACCCGGGCGCAGTGGCGGCCGGAATTCCACGGGGTGTGGGCCATGGCCAGCCTGCTCCACCTGCCCCGGGCCGCGGCCGGGCCGGCGGCGGCGAACCTGGGCCGCGCCCTGCTCCCGGGCGGAGTGCTCCTGGTTTCGGGCAAGCACGGGAACCGGGAGTGGGAAAAGGACGGGACCTGGTTCTCGGCCCTGGACGAGGCCTGGCTGGACGATTTCCTGGCGCGCAATCCCGGGTTGCGCCGGCGGGAGTCCTGGCGGCGGCCCGACGACCGGCCGGGCCGGGAGCGCGAGGAGTGGTTCACCTTCATCCTGGAGCGTGCGGCGGGCTGACGCCCTTTTCCCTCACCGCCCCCCGCAGGCCTCGCACAGGCCGTCCACCCTGATTTCGATCCGCTCCACCCGGACCCCGAGGTCCTTCTTCACGGCGTCCGGCGACAGGGGCAGCAGGGCCGGGTCCATGCAGCGCACCTGGCCGCAGCGCAGGCAGCGGAAGTGGCAGACCCGCGTGGAGCGGCCGCTGCAGTAGCGCAGGGAGCGGTCCCCGGCCGAGGAGCGGGCGGCCAGTCCCTGCTCCACCAGCAGGTCCAGGATGCGGTAGAGGGTGACCCGGTTCACCGCGGCCTCGCCGCCCACCATGGCGTGCAGGCTGCGCGGGGCCAGGGCCTCGGGCTGGGCCAGAAGATGGGAGAGAACCAGGACCCGGGCCCGGGTGGGCCGCACCCCGCGTTCGGCCAGGAGCTCCCGGGCGCGTTCGGCCAGGGCCGGGGGGACCAGGGGGGTCGGGCTCATGCCCGGACTCCGGCCCGCCTGCGGGAGAGGGCCAGGCGCTGGGCGAAATACCCGGCCGCGGCCACGGCCACGATGCAGGCCCCGGAGGTGAGGTCCAGGGCGTAGGCCAGGGCCAGGCCGGACAGGCAGAAGCAGGCCGAGAGCAGGGCCGAGCGCCACATCATGGCCCCCACCGAGCGCGCGCCCGCCTGGGCCATGCTGGTGGGGATGGTCATGAGGGCCATGACCAGGATGAGGCCCACCACCCGGATGACCATGACCACCGTGGCCCCCACCATGGCCAGGAGCAGGAAGTGCATGGCCCGCACCGGCGCCCCGCGGGTGGCGGCGAACTCCCGGTCGAAGGACGCGGCCAGCAGGTCCTTCCAGAAGTACAGGGTGAGCCCCAGGATGGCGGCGTCGAGCCCGGCCATGAGCCAGAGGTCGGCCTCGGGCACGGCCAGGATGCTGCCGAACAGGTAGCTCATGAGGTCCGCGGCGTAGCCCGGGGTGAGGTCCAGGAGGATGATGCCCAGGGCCATGCCGCAGGCCCATAGAGCGCCGATGAGGGTGTCCGCGCCCTCGGTCCCGTCGGCCGTGGCCTTGGCCATGGCCCCGGAGGCGGCCAGGGTGAAGCCCATGGTGCAGGGCAGCACCGGCCAGCCCAGGAAACAGGCCAGGCCCACCCCGCCGTAGGCCGCGTGGGCCACGGCCCCGGCCAGGAACACCACCCGGTTGACCACCACCAGGGTCCCGATGATCCCGCAGGCCAGGCTGGCCAGCAGCCCGGCCAGCACCGCGTGGCGCATGAACTCGTAGGACAGGGCGTCGAGCATGGCCTACTCCTCGTGGGTCAGCCAGAGAAAGCTTCAGTCATTTCTGAAAAAGAGTCGCGTCGCACTCCCCTCTCCCGGCCGGAACGGAGCCTACTCGCGCTCCGCCGCCACCCGGTGGGGGATGCGGCCGTGGGCGATGAGCTCCACCGGGCAACGGCCGCCCTCGGCCCCGTACATCATGCGCAGCATGTCCGCATCCACCTCGGGCGCATCGTGGAAGTGCACGCTGCGGTTCACGCAGGCCACGCTCTTCACCCCGCAGCCCACGACCGAGAGGTCGTGGCTCACGCACACGATGGTCATGTCCCGGTTGAGTTCGGCCAACAGCTCGAACAGGGCGGTCCTGCCGCCGGCGTCCACGCTGGCGGTGGGCTCGTCCAGGAGAAGCATCTCGGGGCTCGAGACCAGGGCCCGGGCGATGAAGGCGCGCTGCTGCTGGCCGCCGGAGAGTTCGGCCAGGCGGCGGCCCTCCAGCCCGGACAGGCCCACCCGCGCCAGCGCGCCTCGGGCGCGCTCCTTTTCCTCCGCGCTGAAGCGGAAGCCCCGGGCCGTCTGGCCGGCCAGGCCCATGAGCACCGCGTCCAGCACCGCGACCGGGAAGTCCATCCGCGGCTTGAGGAGCTGGGGCATGTAGCCCGTGCGGCCCCGCGCCCGGGCCGGCGGGCCGCCGAAGACCCGCACCAGGCCCGCGGTCGGGGCCAGCATGCCCAGGAGGAGCTTGAGCAGGGTGGACTTGCCCCCGCCGTTGGGTCCGAGCACCGCCAGGTAGTCGCCGCGGAGCAGGACCAGGTCCACCTTGTCCAGGACCGGGCTGCCCGGGCCGTAGGCGAACGAGACGCCGGACAGTTCGGCCACGATCTCGCGCATGTCAGTTCCTGGTCTTGGCCGCGGCCAGGGCGCGGGCCACGCGGCGCAGGTTGTCGGCCCAGTCCGGGGCCAGGGGATCGGCCTCCACCAGGCCGGCCCCGAGCTCCCGGGCCACCACCCCGGCGGTGCGCCGGGAGAACTGGGGGGCCACGAAGATGGCCCGGATGCCGTGCTCCCGGGCCTGATCCACCAGGCGGGCCAGTTCGCGGGGGCTGGGCTCCTTGCCCTCCGCCTCGATGGAGAGCTGGGCCAGGCCGAAGTCACGGGCGAAATACCCCCAGGAGGGATGGAACACCAGGAAGGTCCGGGAAGGAAGGTCCGTGAGCAGGGTCATCACCTCCCGGGCCAGGGCGTCGCACTCCGCGGCGAACTCCTCGGCGTTGGCCGCGTACTCGGCGGCGCCGGCCGGGTCCAGGGCGGAGAGGGCGTCGCGCATGGCCGCGGCCTGGACCTTGGCCAGGGACGGGGAGAGCCAGACGTGCGGATCGGGCAGCTCATGACGGCCCCCGTCCCCGGCATGGCCATCGCCCTCATGCCCGCGCCCGGCCATGGTCAGCTTGGCGATGCCCGCGTCGGTGGCCGCCACCTTCATGCCGGGGTTCACGGCCCGGAACCTGGCCGACCAGGCCTCCTCCATCTCCAGGCCGGTGGTGAGCCAGGCCGCGGCCCGGGCCAGGGACTTCATCTGGCCGGGCCTGGGCTCGTACACGTGGGGGTCGGCCCCGGCCGGCACCAGGAGCAAGGGCTGCACCCGGCCGCCGCCCACCTTCTTCAGGAAGTATTCCTGGGGTGCGATGGTGACGGCCACGGTGAGGGGATCGGCCGCGGACGCGGCCAGGGCCGGGGCCAGCCAGGCGAGAACGCCAAGGAGGAGCAAGAGGGAACGCAGCCGCACGAAAGCCTCCGGGAAACCGCCGCGCATGTTTTGCAACTCAGTTGCATTTCCTGCCGAGCTTATGCATCCGGGGCGCGTTTCCTGTCAAGGATCGCCCGGATCCGGTTTCTTCCGGCGTCCGGATGCAGGGCCGGCGCCCGGAGCCCGCGCGGCGGGAAGGGGCGGCCGGGAGCGGGACGGGCAGATCCGCACGGGCGACGGAGGCCTTCCGGATCCGCGGCCAGGGCGCATGCCGTCCGGGCTGGGAAAGGGCGGCCGCGGGGCGGCGAAGCCGGTCCAGCCCGGGCTCAAGGGCCGCAGCCCCGCGGCGGAAGGGTCAGTCCAGGCCCAGGAGCCACTCCACCACCAGGCCCGCGGCCACCTCGGGCGCGGTGAAGTGGTCGGCGGGCACCGTGAGGTAGCGGCTGCGGGGATGGGCCGGAGCCTTGGCGAAGGCGTACTCCGGGCCGCGCCCGGCCATGGGATCCCGGTCGCCCACCACCCAGAGGAAGGGCAGCGGCGCGGCCCAGGCCGCGGCGTTGCGCGGCATCACCGCCGGGCCGTCGGGATCGTCGTAGCTCAGGTGGTCGACGGCGCGCATGGCGAAGGGGACCGCCCGACCCTGGAACGCGCCGAGGAACTCGGCCCGCTCCCGGCCCCGGCCCTCGGCCACCATGGCCCGGGCCCGGTCCAGGCTGCCGGACAGGAGGTCGGCGGTCAGCTCCGGGGTGTGCCCCGGGGCCAGGGCCACCACGGCGAGGAGGCCGGGCCGCCGGGCGGCGAAGGCCATGACCGCGTTGGCCCCCAGGCTGTGCCCGGCCACGGCCACGGCGACAGCGCCGCGGGACTCCAGCCGCCCGACGGCCGCGGCGATCTCGTCCATGGCCTCGTCATAGGAGCGGTCGAAGGCGCGGGTCCGGGACCAGGGCATCTCCGGGATCTCCACCAGGCGCCCGGCCCGCTCCAGGGCCTCGGCCAGGGCCACCACGTGCCGGCGCGGGCTGCCGGCCTTGCCGTGCACCAGCACCACGCCAACGCCCCGGGAGGCGCGGCGCTCCGGCAGCCCCGCGGGCTCCTGCCGGACGGAAAGCAGAGAAGACATCATCCCACCTCGAAATGCGCCGGCCGGGCCGGCGAAGTCCTGCCCTGGCAGGCTGTTGGAGAACAGCCTGCTGCGCGCCAGGGCCGGCGCGCCGAATGGCGGGCCATCCGTCTGCTGAGGCAGGGCGGACCTTTTAGACGCGGCGGCGGCGGTTGGCAAGAGGGATGCGGGGCGGCCCCGAAACGGCGCCGGCTGCGCCCCAGCGGGACGCAGCCGGCCGATGCGGGGAAAGGAGAAAGGAACGGAAGGAGAACGTCGAGAGGCCGGCCTAGCGGTCCTGATCGAACCGGCGCCGCCAGGAGAAGTCGCGGGAGGTGACCACGTCCTCCATGCGCCGGATGCGGCGGTCCAGGCGGTCGAACTGGGCCTTGAGCCGGGACAGGCCCAGGGAGCGGGAGGACACGTAGGAGTGGTAGAACTCGCGCTCGGTTTCGCTTTGGGCGTTCAGGACCGGCTCGGGCTTCATGAGCAGGCCCGCCACCAGGTAGATGGCCAGGCCGGGCCACACCCCGGTGAACAGGATGCCCAGGGCCACCAGGGCGCGCAGCCAGAACGCCGAGATGTCGAAGTAGTCGGCGAAGCCGCGGCACACGCCGAGCAGCACGCCCGAACGGGAGCGGTACAGGCCGCGGGGGGAGAACCGGCGGTCAGACATGGTCGTTTCCTCCCTTGGCGCGGCGCTCCGCGTCGAGCAGCAGGGTTTCCAGGACCTCCACCCGCTCTTCCAGGCGGGACATGGCCTGGTACATCTCCTGAACCATGCGGGCCTCGTCCGCGGACTCCTCGCGCTTGGCGCGGGAGAACAGGCCGGACAGGAGCCTCCCCCCCAGGATCAGGGTGCCGACGATGACCGCCAGGGGAATGAGGATGAACCAGATGAGGGCAAAACCGAATCCGTGCATGGGGCGACCGTCCTTGCGTGGCGTTTTTTCCGGAGCGTAGCAGAATTACTCCCGCCCTGCACCGTCCCCCGCGCCGCCGGCCTTGCGCTGCTTGAGCGCGGCCAGTTCGCGCTCCACGGCCTCGTCCCCGGCCAGGGCCGCAAACTCGCGCTCCAGTCCGGAGGAGGAGCGGGGCGCGGACAGTTCGGCCTCGGCCTCCAGGCGCTCGATGCGGCGCTCGAACTGGTCGAAGCGGAGCATGGCGTCGCCGTTGTCCACGGGCCGGGCCTTCTCCCCGGCGCGCAGGCGGGCGCTGGCCCGGGCGTGGCGGGAGACGAGCAGGCGCTGCTTGTCCCGGGCCGCGGCCAGCTTCTCGTCCAACCGGCCGATGTCCTCCCGGGCCTGGGCGACGAGCTCGTCCAGGTGGACGGCCTCGGCGCGCAGGCCGTCGGCCCGGTCCAGGAAGCGGCGCTTCTCGGCGAGGGCCTCCCGGGCCAGGTCGTCGCGGCCCTTGTCCACGGCCAGGGCCGCACGGTCCTCCCAGGTCTCGGCCAGGGACTCGGCCGCGGCCAGCTCCCGGTCCAGGGTCTTGCGGTCGGCCATGGACTTGGCGCAGCCGGCCTTGAGCTCCACCAGGGTCTCCTCCATCTCCTGGATCATGAGCCGGATGAGCTTCCGGGGGTCCTCGGCCTTGTCCAGCAGGGAGTTCAGGTTGGAGCTCACGATGTCCTTGAAGCGGGAAAACACGCCCATGGCAAACCTCCTTGGCGCGGAATGTGCGTTCTCCCAGGGAAAAGCAGGGAACGTGCCAGCGTCACTGTTTTTCAATATCCTGAAATAACAATATTTTTTTGTTTGACCCCAAGCCGTATCCGGCGTAATATCCCATTAAATGACTTTTAAAGCCAAATCTTAGCCAAATACGCCATGGCCCCATCCCGCACCACCCTGGAAACCCTGGGCCAGTCCGACGCCTTCCTGGAGTTCTCGGAGAGCCTGTCCCGGGCCGCGGCCGTGGACCGGCCGGCGCTGCTCATCGGCGAGCGCGGCACCGGAAAGGAGCTGGCCGCCCAGCGCCTGCACTACCTCTCCCCCCGCTGGCAGGGGCCGCTGGTCACGCTCAACTGCGCGGCCCTGGCCCCCACCCTGGTGGAGAGCGAACTCTTCGGCCACGAGGCCGGGGCCTTCACCGGCGCGGCCGCCCGGCGGCGCGGCCGGTTCGAGCTGGCCGACGGCGGCGCTCTGTTCCTGGACGAGATCGGGGCCATGCCCCTGCCGGTGCAGGAGAAGATCCTGCGGGTGGTGGAGTACGGAGAGTTCGAACGGGTGGGCGGCAGCGCGCCGGTCAAGGTGGACGTGCGGATCATCGGGGCCGCCAACGTTGACCTGCCCTCCCTGGCCCGGGCCGGCCGCTTCAAGCGCGACCTCCTGGATCGGCTGGCCTTCGCGGTGCTCACCCTGCCGCCCCTCCGGCGCCGGAATGGCGACGCCGAACTCCTGGCCCTGCACTTCGCCGCGCGCATGTCCGTGGAGCTGGGCCTGCCCCAGGCCCCGGACTTCGGACCCGCGGCCCTGGACCAGCTCGCGAGCCATCCCTGGCCGGGCAACGTGCGCGAGCTCAAGAACGCGGTGGAGCGGGCCGTGCACCAGAGCGGGGGCCGGCGCATCGAACTCCTGGACCTGGACCCCTTCGCCTCGCCCTGGCGTCCCGCGCCGGAGGAGCCGCCTGCCCCGGCCGCCCCGGCGCCGCCGCCGCCCTTCCCCGCCGCGCCCGCGTCATTGCCCGCGTCATTGCCCGCGTCATTGAAGGACGAGGTGCGGGACCTGGAGCTGGCCCTGCTCCGCGCGGCCCTGGCCCGCGCCCGCCACAACCAGCGCGCCGCGGCCAAGCTGCTCGGCCTCACCTACCATCAGCTGCGCGCCCTGCTGCGCAAGTACGCCGGGGAACTGGAGACGTAGTCTTTCCTGGCCTTCAGCCGCATCTTGGTCTATTGCACCGCCCATGCGCATCGCCCTGATCTACGCGCCCTGGCTGGAGGAGCGCGCCCATACCGAGGACGTGGTCCACCCGCCCATGGGCGTCTGGTTCGTGGCCGCCGCCCTGGCCGAGGCCGGGCATGAGGTGGAGGTGCTCAACTGGCGCGCCCAGGGCCGCGACCCGCGGACGGCCGAGGCCGCGCTCCGGGAGCTGGCCCCGGACCTGGTGGGCTTCACCGTGCTCCAGGCCAACCGCCATGCGGCCCTGGACCTGGCCCGCCGGGCCAAGGCCATCCTGCCCGGGGTGCGCACCGTGCTGGGCGGCGTGGCCGCCACCTTCCTGTGGAAGCTCTTCCTGGACCACGCGCCCGAAGTGGACTTCGTGATCCGCGGCGAGGGCGAGCAGGCCATGCTCCGCCTGGCGGAGCGCCTGGAGTCGGGGGAGGAGCGCTACGACGACCTGCCCAACCTGGCCTGGCGCGACGGCGGCGTCGCCCGGGCCAACCCCTGCGCCGAGCCCCTGGACGACCTGGACAGCCTGCCCAACCCGGCCCGGCGCTATACCTACCAGCACCTGGCCCTGACCCGGGGCTGCCCGGGCAAGTGCACGTTCTGCGGCTCCCCCCGCTTCTGGGGCCCCAAGGTGCGCCACCACTCCCCGGAATACTTCGTGGACCAGATGGAGATCTTGCACGCCAAGGGCGTGGACCACTTCTACGTGTCCGACGACACCTTCACCCTGGACAAGGCCCGCGCCCGCAGGGTGTGCGAGCTCATCCTGGAGCGCGGGCTGAAGGTCACCTGGAACGCCATCTCCCGGGTGGACCTGGTGGACTACGAGACCCTCAAGCTCATGCGCCGGGCCGGCTGCATCCAGGTGAGCTTCGGGGTGGAGAGCGCTTCCGAGGAGGTGCGCTCCTTCCTGGGCAAGCGCATCACCGCCCGGGCCGCCCGGGAGGCCTTCGCCGCGGCCCACCGCGCCGGGCTCCTGGCCCGGGCCTACTTCATCTACGGCAGCCCCTGCGACTCGGCCGCCACCATCCGGGACAACATCGCGCTCATCCGGGAGCTCAAGCCGCTGGTGGTCCACTTCTTCGTGCTCACCCTCTACCCCGGCTCGGCGCTCTACGACCGCTTCCGCCAGGAGTTCCGGCTCGGGGACGAGACCTGGCTCAAGCCCATCGAGGACGTGAAATACTACGAGCTGGACCCCCGGCTCCCCGAGCGCACGGTGTACAACTGGGGCCGGAGCATGAAGGAGGCCCATCACCCCCTCATCCCCTCCTTCGCCCTGGACATCGCCGAGAACCTGGACCCGGACCCGGAAATGGCCCCGCTGCACGCCGACTTCCTCACCCGCCTGGCGCTGACCCTGCTGCACGGCGACCTGGCGGACAACCCGGCCATCCCGGACAAGCACAAGACCGCGGCCCTGCTCCTGGAGCGCGCCCTGCGCTTCGCGCCCGAGCCTTCCGCCTATGCGGCCCTGGGCTCGCTGTTCCAGCAGCACCGCCGCTACGAGGAGTCCGTCCAGATCCTGTCCACCGGCCTCGGCCACTTCCCCCAGAACCCGGACATCACCCTGGCCCTGGCCGTGAGCCTCATGAACCAGGGTCATTTCGAGGCCGCCCGGAACTATCTCCGGCCCTTCGTCCACCTGCCCCACGCCCTGCACATGACCGCAGTCTGCCACCACCACCTCGGCGACGCCGCCACGGCCGAGAAGATCATGACGGCGCTGCGCGAGTCGCAACAGCCCTAGACAAGGCGGATGGCGGGCCGCCCCGCCGCCTCAGCCGACCCGGTACAGCCCCGCCGCGCCGAACAGGAACCCGCCCAGCCGGGCGTATGCCTCGCCGTGCCGGCCGAGCAGGCCCTCGCTCGCGCCGCGGGCGAGGTAGTCCATGAACAGGCGATGGTGCTCCGCTCCGGCGGCGCGCTCGGGCAGTCGGGCCAGGGCGAGGCCGAGGCGGGCGGCGCGGGTGGCGGGGGCGGCGTAGTCGCAGACCAGGATGGGCGCGCCCGGGACCAGGACCCGCCGGGCCTCGGCCAGGATGCCCAGCCGGACCGGCTCGGGCTTCTCGTGCAGGGCGAAGGCCACCACCGCGGCGCGGAACGAGGCGGCGGGGAAGGGGGTGCGGCGGGCGTCGGCCAGGAGCAGGGCCTCCCCGGGCAGGGCGGCGCGGGCGCGGCGGAGCATGGACGGGGAGATATCCACCCCGGCCACGGCGAAGCCGCGGGCGCGGAGCATGGCCAGCAGCCGTCCCGTGCCGCAGCACAGGTCAAGGACCGGAGAGTGGCGCCCGGGGTCCAGCACGGCCAGGACGGCCTGCCGGGTGGGGGCCAGGAACGGCGCGGTCAGGGCGTCATAGGCCCAGGCGAACCGGGCATACTCGTCAGAAGGTTCCGGGTTCATGCGGAAAGCTGAATGGGCAATTCATTGACGGATACGCGCAAGCGCGATACTCCCTGGATCGCAACACATTCTAAGCGAAACAAGGGCGGGTCGGACGGTTCCGCCCCCGGGAGGCAGGACCGCATGCTCAAAAAACCGGCCGGCTCCAGCCTGTTGCTCGACCTGTCCAAGGTGGATCCGTCGACGGCCCTCAACGCATGGCTGATCTACCACAACCTGTCGAAAAAGGAACTGTCCCAGCGCCTGGGCGTCGGCCCCTCGACCGTGACCCGACTCATCGCCGGCCAGCGCCGCTCCCCCCGGCTGCGCGCGGCCTTGGAGCAGATGGGAATCCCCTCGACCCTGCTGCCCTGACCCCTTCTCCACGACTCTCCGGAACAGATGTCGATCCGATTCGTTTTTTCCGTTCCCATTTGGTCAATTTTTTGCCAACATATCCCCGGACCCGGCTTGATGACTACCGCCGGGCCGAGGCGCCATGTCCATTGTCCTCGATCTCTCCAAGGTCAACCGGGAGACCGCCCTGCGCACGTGGCTGGCCTACCACCGCATCAGAAAGAAGTGGCTGGCCGAGCAGTTGGGCGTGCACCGGGGCACCGTGACCCGGATCATCAACGGGCAGCGATCGTCCCGGGAGCTGATTGAACGGTTGGTGGCCCTGGGCATCCCCCGCGACCTGCTGCCCGAACCTGCCGGCGGTTCGGACAGCACCCCGGCCAACTAGCGCCAATCCACAGGAATACCGCATCCTTCTTCAGCACGGCCTTTCCGTGCCCTCGCCCGTACCCTTGGTCCGGTTTCCCCCTTTTCTTTTGCCTCGGCTTGTGGCAACTAGTTGCCAATACTGAACGCCGTATACCCCAAGCACCCCATGAGCATACACCTCGACCTCTCCAAGGTCAGCCGGGAAACCGCGCTCAAGACCTGGCTCGCCTACCACCGCATCGGCTACCGCGAACTGGCGGCCAAGGTCGGGGTGGATCCGTCCTTCATCTCCTACATCGTCCAGGGCAAGCGCCGCTCCAGGCGGGTCCTGGACGCCCTGCGGGCCCTGGGCGTACCCCCGGAGCTGCTCCCCCGGGACGGCGACGCAGGCCGCGGGGAAGGCGGCTAGCCCCTTCCGCAACAGCATATACCTGATGTAGGCTGGGGCCATGCTGCGCCCCGCCTCTCTCCTTCTCTGCCTGCTCCTGGCCCTGGGCCAGGGCCTCCCGGCCGCAGCCCAGGACGCCGCGGTCCTGGTGCTGGAGCCCCCCCTGCGCTGCACCAACGGCCTGGACTGCTTCATCCAGAACTACGTGGACCAGGACCCCGGCCCCGGCGTCCGGGACTACGCCTGCGGCCCGCTGGCCTACGACGGCCACGCCGGCACCGATTTCCGGCCTCTGGATCCGGCGGCCCTGCGCGACGGGGCGGAGGTTCTGGCCGCGGCCGCGGGCGTGGTGCGGGCGGTGCGCGACGGCATGGACGACGTGGGCCTGGCCCTGTCCGATCCAAGCGTCCTGGAGCACAGCGGCGGGGGCAACATGGTGGTGCTCGAACACCCCGGCGGATGGAGCACGGCCTACGCCCACCTGCGCAAGGGCAGCCTGCGGGTCGCTCCCAAGCAGCGGGTGGAGGCCGGCCAGGTCCTGGGCCGGGTTGGCCTGTCCGGCCGCACCGAGTTCCCCCACGTGGAGTTGTCCGTGCGCAAGGACGGCCGGCCGGCGGATCCCTTCCGCGGCCTGGCCGGCGGCCCGGAATGCGGGCCGGGAGGCTCTCCGCTGTGGAGCCCCGCGGCCCTGGCCCGGCTTGCCTACGCGCCCAGCGCCCTGGCCGGCGCAGGCTTTGCCTCCCAGCCCCCGAACCAGCCTTCGCTCCCGGCCGGAGGCCCCGGCCCGGAGCGGTTTTCGGTCATCGCCCCGGCGGTGGTCTTCTGGGTCCAGACCCTGGGCCTGCGCGCCGGGGACCAGATGCACCTGCGCCTCATCGGGCCTGACGGCGCGGTGCTGGCCGAACACCGGCAGGATCTGGACCGGTCCCAGGCCCAGCGCCTGGACTACGTCGGCAAGCGCCGCCGGGTCGCGCCCTGGCCTCCGGGGACCTACACCGGGCTCTACACCCTCTCCCGCGCCGACGCTTCCGGAAAGCGCGACGTGGCGCTCCGGGCCGCCCGCAGCCTCGAAGTCCGCTGAATACCGGCCCAATCCTCCGCCGATCGGGAGTGTTGCCCAGGAAAGGGTTTTGACGTATGGTCCGCCGTCCCGCGGCTCCGGCCTTGCCGCAGCATGACATCACCCCGGGATACTTCGCATTTTTCAGGAGGTCTTCCATGCTCAGCCCGAAGCTCGGCGCCCGCATCCGGGCCATGCGCGAGGAGCGCAAGCTGTCCCGCGACGAACTGGCCCGCAAAGCCCAGATAAGCCTGGAGCGCCTTTCCGCCATCGAGGACCAGGGCGAGTCCCCGGCCCTGGGCGTCCTGGTCAAGATTTCCCGCGCCATGGGCGCGCGACTGGGCACCTTCACCGACGACGCCGTCAGCCAGGACCCCTGCGTGGTCCGGGCCGAGGAGCGCCAGGGCGCGTCCCTGGCCCAGACCGGGACGCACCGGCCGGGCCACATGCAGTACCACTGCCTGGGCCGCGGCAAGGCCGACCGCCACATGGAGCCCTTCTACATCGAGATGACGCCCGGCGGGACCGGCGCCGAGCCCGGCGTCCACGAGGGCGAGGAGTTCATCGTGGTGCTGCGCGGCAAGGTGCGCCTGGTCTACGGCGCCCAGACCATCGTCCTGAACCCGGGCGACAGCGCCTACTACAACTCCGTGGTCCCGCACTTGGTGGCCTGCGAGGGCGACGAGCCCGCAGCCATCCACGCCGTGGTCTACGTCCCGTTCTAGGAGGTCCAGCGTGGAGCGCCCCGTCACCCGCGAGACAACCCTGGGCCAGCTCCTGCGCGAAACCGCGCAGAAGCATCCGGACAACGAGGCCCTGGTCTACCATGACCGCAATTTCCGCCTCACCTGGCGCCAGTTCGACGAGCACGTGGACCAGCTGGCCAAGGGCCTCATGGCCCTGGGCGTCGCCAAGGGCGAGAAGGTCGCGGTGTGGGCCACCAACGTGCCCCACTGGGTCAGCCTCATGTTCGCCACGGCCCGCATCGGCGCGGTGCTGCTCACGGTGAACACCAGCTACAAGATCCGGGAGCTGGAGTACCTGCTCAAGCATTCCGAGTGCGAGAACATCTTCCTCATCGACGGCTACCGGGACACGGACTACGTGCTCACCATGCGCGATCTGGCTCCCGAGCTGGGCATCCAGCCCCGCGGCGAGCTGAAGAGCGAGGCCCTCCCCCGCCTCAAGCGGGTATTCTTCCTGGGACCCCAGAAGCACCGCGGCATGTACTCGGCGCCCGAGGTCCTCTCCCTGGCCGCCACCGTGACCGACGAGGCGTACGCCGAGCGCCAGGCCTCCCTGTCCCCGCACGACGTGGTGAACATGCAGTACACCTCGGGCACCACCGGGTTCCCCAAGGGGGTCATGCTCACCCACTTCAACATCCTGAACAACGGCTACTGGATCGGCGCCCACCAGAACTTCAGCCCCAAGGACCGGCTGTGCCTGCCGGTGCCGCTGTTCCACTGCTTCGGCTGCGTGCTGGGGGTCATGGCCGCGGTGAACCACGGGGCGTGCATGGTCATCGTGGAGACCTTCAAGCCCGTGGACGTGATGATGGCCATCGAAGGCGAGAAGTGCACCGCGGTCTACGGCGTGCCCACCATGTTCATCGCCATGCTGGAGCACGCCCTGTTCCCCAAGATCGACTTCTCCTCCCTGCGCACCGGCATCATGGCCGGCTCTCCCTGTCCGGTGCACACCATGCGCCAGGTCATGGAGAAGATGTACATGCGGGACATCACCATCTGCTACGGCCTCACCGAGGGTTCGCCGGTGATGACCCAGACCCGCCAGGACGACGACATCCGCCGCCGCACCGAGACCGTGGGCCGGGCCATGCCCGGCATCGAGGTCAGGGTGGCCGACCCCGTGACCGGCGAGGAGCTGCCCCGGGGCCAGCAGGGCGAGGTGGTGTGCCGGGGCTACAACGTGATGAAGGGCTACTTCAACATGCCCGAGGCCACGGCCAAGGCCATCACCCCCGACGGCTGGCTGCGCTCCGGCGACCTGGGGGTCATGGACGAGGCCGGCTACCTGGCCATCACCGGCCGGCTCAAGGACATGATAATCCGCGGCGGCGAGAACATCTACCCGCGGGAGATCGAGGAGTTCCTCTACACCATGGAGGGGGTCAGGGACGTCCAGGTGGCCGGGGTGCCCAGCCGCAAGTACGGCGAGGAGGTGGGCGCCTTCATCGTGCCCAGGGAGGGCGCGTCCCTCTCCCCCGAGGACGTGCAGGGCTTCTGCCGGGGCAAGATCGCCTGGCACAAGATCCCGCGCTATGTCCACATCATGGACGCCTACCCCATGACCGCCAGCGGCAAGGTCCAGAAGTACAAGCTGCGGGAGATGGCCACCGAGCTGTTCCCCGACGCATGACCACGTCAAGAGACGACGGGTTACCCCGAGAGGAAGACGACATGGAACAGGCCTACAAGGAGATCGGACCCCGGCTGCGCGGGCTGCGCGAGGCCATGGGACTGGGGCCCTCGGCCATGGCCGAGCGCCTGGGCGTGAGCCTGGAGACCCTGGAGCGCTACGAGTCGGGCGCGGTGGAGATTCCGGTGAGCTTCGTGGCCGCCGCGGCCAAGGCCGGAAGGGTCGACCTCACGGTGCTCCTGTCCGGCGGCGAAGCCCGCCTGCACGACCACTGCCTGGTGCGCAAGGGCCAGGGCCTGTCCGTGGAGCGGCGCAAGGACTACGACTACCGCAACCTGGCCTACACCTTCACCGGACGCAAGATGGAGCCCTTCCTCATCCGGGTGCCGGCCAAGGAGGAGGCGGACGTCAGCTTCACCCAGCACCCCGGCCAGGAGTTCGTGTACATGCTCGAAGGCCGGCTGGAGATCACCCTGGGCGGCAAGAAGCTGGCGCTCGAGCCCGGCGACTCCCTGTACTTCGACGCCTCCAATCCCCACGCCCTGCGCGGCCTGGACGGCCGGGACGCCCTGTTCCTGGACGTGATCCTCTAGGAGCCGACCATGAAGAAGCTCAAACCCGCCAGCTACGAGGAGTTCGCCGCCGCGTTCTCCATGGACGTGCCTTCCGGCTACAACTTCGCCTTCGACAGCTTCGACCCCATCGCCGACGCCCACCCGCAGCGCAAGGCCCTGGTGCACATCGGCCCGGACGGCGCCCGCCGCGACGTGAGCTTCGACTTCCTCCGGCGCGAATCCTGCCGCCTGGCCAACGCCCTCAGGGACAGGGGCGTGGCCAAGGGCGACCGGATCATGCTCATCCTGTTCCGGCGCATCGAGTTCTGGACCGCCATGCTGGCCCTGCACCGCCTGGGCGCGGTGGCGGTGCCATCGCCCAACCTGCTGACCACCAAGGACATCGTGTACCGGGCCAATTTCGGCAAGATCAGGGGAGTCATCTGCGAGGACTCCCAGGCGGCCAAGGTCCAGGCCGCCCGCGCCGACGCCCCCACCCTGGCCCACCTGGTCCAGGCCGGCCCGGGCGAGCCGCAGCCGGGCTGGGCCCGGCTGGAGGACATCCGGGCGACGGCGGCGGACACCTTCCCCCGGCCCGCGGACGCCGCGGGCGGGGAGGACTCCCTGCTCATCTTCTTCACCTCGGGCACCACCGGCATGCCCAAGATGGTGGAGCACCCCCACACCTATCCGCTCGGCCATTACACCACCGGGACCTACTGGCACGACCTGGGCGAGGGCGACGTGCACCTCACCGTGGCCGACACCGGCTGGGGCAAGGCGGTGTGGGGCAAGCTCTACGGCCAGTGGATGGCCGGAGCCTCGGTGTTCGTCTACGACTTCCGGGGCAAGTTCGACCCGGCGGAGCTGCTCAGGGTCATGGCCGACAACCAGGTCACCTCCTTCTGCGCCCCGCCCACGGTGTACCGCTTCCTGGTGCGCCAGGACCTGGCCAAATACGACCTGTCCTCCCTGCGCCACTGCACCACCGCGGGCGAACTCCTGAACGACTCGGTGTTCTACGCCTGGAAGACCGCCACCGGCCTTCCCATCTACGAGGGCTACGGCCAGACCGAAACCACCCTGCAGGTGGCCACGTTCCCGTTCATGGAGCCCAAGCCCGGGTCCATCGGCCGTCCCGCGCCGGGCTGGGACATCGTGCTTCTGGACGTCGAGGGCCGGCCCGTTGCCCCGGGAGAGGAGGGGGAAATCTGCGTCCGGGTCAGCGAGAAGCGCCCCCTGGGCCTGTTCACCCACTACCTGGACGATCCGGAGCGCACCGCGGCCGCGCTCTACGACGGCTTCTACCACACCGGGGACAAGGCCTGGATGGACGAGGACGGCTACCTCTGGTTCCTGGGCCGCATGGACGACCTCATCAAGAGCTCGGGCTACCGCATCGGCCCCTTCGAGGTGGAGAGCGCGCTCATCTCCCACCCCGCGGTCATCGAGGCCGCGGTGACGGGCGTGCCCGACCCGGTGCGCGGCCAGGCGGTCAAGGCCACGGTGGTCCTGGCCGGGGGCTTCGAGGAGTCGGACGAACTGGCCAAGGAGCTCCAGGAGCACGTAAAGACCGTGACCGCTCCCTACAAGTACCCCCGGATCATCGACTTCGTGCCCGAACTGCCCAAGACCATCTCCGGCAAGATCAAGCGCGCCGAGATCCGGGCCAGGGACGCGGCAGGGAAGTAGTCCGGAACGGACGGCGGGCGGCTCCCGCGCCTTCCTCGGCCGGCGCGTGCGCCGGCCCATTGCATCTGCCCGGATTTCGGGCCAACTCGCAGCGCAGGAGGCGGGCATGCGCGGTTTGGTGTATGCGGTCCTGTCGGCCTGCTGTTTCGGCACGCTCGCGATATTCGGCAAGCTCGGCTACGGCCTGGGCCTGGCCACCTGGGAGATCATCCAGTACCGGTTCCTGGCCGGGGCGCTGATCCTCCTGGGGTACACCGCGGCCACCCGGCCGGACCTGCTCCGGGTCGGGCCGCGCACCCTGGCCAAGGCCGCCCTGCTCGGGATCTGCGTCTACCCGGTGCAGAGCCTGTGCTTCATGGGCTCCCTGGCCCACGTGCCGGCGGCCACCACCTCCCTCATCCTGTACATCTACCCCCTCGCCGTGACCCTGGCCGCCGCGGCCCTGGGCCGGACCCGCATCAACCGGGTGGTGGGCGTCTCCCTGTTCCTGGTCCTGGCGGGCAGCGCCCTGGTGTTCTACGACGCCTTCGCCCGGGACATGTCCGCCCGGGGCGTGCTGCTGGCCCTGGGGGCCATGCTCACCTACTCCACCTACCTCACCCTGGTGCAGGCCTTCCTCAGGGGCGAGAAGGCGCGCAGCCTCACCCTGTACGTGATCCTCTTCGCCGCCCTGTTCTTCAACCTGGCCGGCGGACCGGGACCGCTGCTCGCCCTGGACGGCCCCCGCCTGGCCCTGGCCGCGGGCATGGGCCTGGTGTCCACGGTCCTGGCCGTGTCCCTGCTCTTCGCCTCGGTGGAGCTCGTGGGCAGCGCCATGGCCTCCATCTTCTCCTCCTTCGAGCCGGTGGCCACCCTGATCCTGGCCGCCCTGGTCCTGGGCGAACCCGTGGCCCTGCCCCAGTTGGGCGGGATGGCCTGCATCGTGGCCGGCATCGCCCTGCCCAACCTCCACCTGGACCGCCGCCGCGCGGCCGTGGCCGGGTAGGAGACGGCGTCCCCGACCGTCGGGCCGCCCTTGGCCCGCCATTTCTCTCATTCCCGGAAACCGGCCTTGACTGGCTCGACGGGCCACGTAACAATCTCCTCGTTCGAATCACGATCGAGGGGGACGAGAGATCATGCCCGACCTCCTTGAGGGAATCATCGCGAGGCTGCCCCCTCGCTGGCGCTGGCCCGCGGCCTGGCTGGGCGTCGCGCTGGGCTACGCCCTCCTGGCCCGGCTGGGCCTCCTCGCCGCCCTGCCCGGGGAGGCGGCCCTGGCCCTGTGGCCGTCCACCGGCCTGGGCCTGGCCCTGGCCCTGGCCGCGGGCCTGCGCATCCTGCCCGGACTGGCCGCAGGCGCCATCCTGGCCGTGTATCCGGCAGCCCGGGAACTGGCCGGCCTCGGTCCGGTCGCGGCCCTGGCCCTGGCGTCGGCCCTGGCCTCCGGCCAGGTGCTGGTGGTGGCCGGGGCGCACCTTGCCCTGCACCGGCTCTGTCCGGCCTGGCCCTTCTCCCGGCTGCGGGACGCCGGCCTCTACGTCATGGTGGTCCTGGGCTCGGCCTTTCTGGCCGCAGCCCTGGGCTGCGCCACCCTGGTGGCTACGGGCCTGGCCCCGCTGCCCCAGGCTCCCGCAGCCTTCGTCTCCTGGTGGCTGGCCCAGTCTTCGGCCATGCTCCTCTTCCCTCCCGCCGTGCTCGGTTTCCGGGCGGGGCGAACTGCGCGACCGTCCCTGGCCCGGATGACCGAACTGGGCGCGGTCCTTTCCCTGCTGGCCGGCGTCTGCCTGATCCTCATGTCCGGCGGCTCGTCCGCCCTGGGCGGGGCCGCCGGCGCCCTTCCCCTGCCTTTCCTGGTCTGGTGCGCCTTCCGCTTCGGGGCCTGGGGCGCCGCGCTGGCCACCGCGCTGGCCGGCATGCTGGGCATGACCCACGCCCCCCTGGGAGCCGGGTTATTCGGCTCAGGCCAGCCCGAGGCGGTGGTTCTCGGACACTTGCTCGCCATGGACCTGGCCGGAACCACCGTCCTGCTCATGGCGGCCCTCATGGCGGAGCACAAAAACGCCGAGGCCAACCTGCGGGCCGTGAACGAAACCCTGGAAGCCCGGGTGGAGGAGCGCACCGCCAACCTCATCCGCTCCAACCTGGCGCTCACCCGGGAGGTGGGCGACCGCCGCAGGGCGGAAGCCGCCCTCCGCGAGAGCGAGGCCCGTTTCCGGGACCTGGTGGACCACCTGCCCCAGTCCGTGTTCGAACTGGACCTGGAAGGCCGCTTCACCTTCCTCAACGCCACGGCCGAAACCATGTTCGGTTACACCCAGGAAGACCTGAAGGCCGGGCTGTACATCCTGAATCTGGTCGCCGCCGAGGACCGGGAGCGGGCCCGGGAGAACCTCGGCCGACAGCTGGCGGGCGACGGCCTGCTGGGCGGGGAATACCGCTGCCTGCACAAGGACGGCCGGGTTGCGCCAGTACGCATCTACTCCCACGTCATCGCCCGGGATGGGCGGCCTGCGGGCCTCCGGGGCATCGTGTTCGACGTGTCCGACATCATTCGCGCCGAGCGCGAATTGGCCGAAAACGAACAGCGCTACCGCACCCTGGTGGAGATGCTCCCGTTGAGCCTGGTCATCTTCCAGGACAACCTCGTGGTCTTCGCCAACCCGGCCGCGGCCCTGGATTTCGGCTGCCCCTCCCCCGACGCCCTGCTCGGCCGCAACGCCTTCGATCACTTTCCGCCCGAGGAGCGGCCCCGCATCAAGGACTTGGCCCGACGGCGCATGGCGGGCGAGCCCGGGCTGCCCTCCCGCTACGAGGCGGTCATGGTCCGGGCCGACGGCGGCCGCTTCGACGCCGAGGTGTCGGTGCGCATGATCGAGTTCAACGGCCGCCCCGCCCACCAGGTGATCTGCCAGGACATCTCGGAGCGCAAGCGGGCCGAGGCCGCCCTGCGCAGCGCCCACGCCGACCTGGAGCGCCAGGTGGCGGCCCGCACCCGGGAGCTCACCGAAGCCAACCAGCGGCTCACCGAACTCAACGCCCAGATGAGCGCCTTCCTGTCCTCGGCCTCGCATGAGCTGCGCACCCCGCTCACCTCCATCCTGGGCTTCGCCCGGCTCATCCAGAAGCTCCATCTCCGGCATTTCGCGGACCTGGCCCAGGACGCCCCCCTCCTGGCCCGCAAGAGCCAAATGATCGTGGAGGATGCGGGGATCATCGTGCTGGAGGGACAGCGTCTGTCCCGGCTGGTGGGGGATCTCCTGGACCTGAACAAGATCGAGTCCGGCCGCATGCAGTGGCGGGACCAGGACCTGGACCTGGCGGAGTTGCTGAGGCACTCCGCCACGGCCGTGGCCGGGGCCTTCGCGGCCAGGCCGGAACTGACCCTGCGCACCGCGCTGCCCGACGCTCTGCCCTGGGTGCGCGCCGACCGGGACCGGATGGAGCAGGTGGTCATGAACCTGCTGGACAACGCCCTGAAGTTCACCCCGTCCGGAACCGTGGAGCTTTCGGCCCGGGCCGTGGGCGGCGCGGTGGAGGTCCGGGTGGCGGATACCGGCCCAGGCGTGCCCGAGTCCGAGCGCGGGCTCATCTTCCAGAAGTTCTACCAAATGACCGACGGAGACCGGGACCGGGACAAGCCCAAGGGGACGGGCCTGGGCCTCGCCATCTGCCAGCAGATCGTGGAGCACTACGGAGGAGCCATCTGGGCCGAACCCGGCCCGGACGGCCGCGGAGCGGTGTTCGCCTTCCGGCTGCCGGCGCGGGGAAAGCGGGAATAAAGCTCCGGCTAGCGGAACTGCCCCGACCGGCTATGGAGGTTGCGGGACACTGTCTTCGCGATTCCGCAGAGGGCGCGCGCAAAGCCCCTCGCGCAACCGGCTGACGCGTCAGGAGCGTCGCTCCCGCCAAGAGAGGAAACCGCGACGCCCTGCGCAGCCTGGCGGAGGCGGGTGCGCGCCGCGGAGGAAGAACGGTCTTCCCTGGCCGGGCGGCTAGTCGCCCTCGGCCTCGATATCCACCAGGCCCAGGCGCGCGGCATGGCGCACGAAGGCCAGCGGGCTCTTGATCCCCAGCTTGTTCATGATCGAATAGCGGTAGTTGCCCACGGTCTTGCGGGTGACGTACAGCTTGCCCGCGATCTCCTTGATGGAGAGCCCCTCCGCCAGCAGGCGCATGACCTGCTGCTCCCGCAGGGAGAGCTTGCCGTAGGATTCGTCGATGCACTTGGCCTTGCGCTCGGACACGGTGTTCAACCGGCTGACTACCTTGGGCGACAGGAGGCTGTCGAGGAACTGCCGGCCGGAAGCCACATGCTCGATGGCCTGCATGATGCACTCCGCGCCCGATTCCTTGGCCACATAGCCCGAGGCGCCGGCCTGGAACGCCGCGGCGATGAAGTCGACCTTGGAATGCATGCTCACGATGATCACCCCTAACCGGGGCAGAACCTCGAGCAATTCACGGGTGAGCTCGATGCCGCTGCCGTCGGGCAGGGAGATGTCCACCATGGCCATATCCGGCTTGAGCTTCTTGGCCAGCAGCAGACCCTTGGCGAACGTACCGGCCTCGCCCACGGCCTCGTACTCGTCGCACTGGGCCAGCCTGGCCTTGAGGCCGTCGCGGTACAGCGGATGATCGTCAACGATCAGAATGCGCTTGGGAACCACGCTTCCTCCTCTTCAGGGGCGCTTCCACCCGAATGCACACCCCGCCTCCCGGCCGGGAGACGAAGCTGAACTTGCCGCCGAGCAGCCGGACCCTCTCCCGCATGCTCCACAGGCCCATGCGCCGCTCCCGCCCCGCCCGGGCCAGGCATTCGTCCAGGGAAGCCCCCCGGCCGTCGTCCTCGATGCGCAGGAGCAGATGGGGATGGGAGGCCAGGAGCCGGACCACGACCCGGGAGGCGGCGGCGTGTTTGCGCACGTTGGTCAGGGATTCCTGGATGATCCGGTAAAGATTGATCTGGGTTTCGAAGTCGAGCTTCAGGCCCTCCATCCCGTCGGCATAGACTTCGACCTCGATGCCGTGGCGCTGGGAATACTCCTCGCAGTGGCGCAGCACGGTGTTCACCAGCCCCAGTTCGGTGAGCCCCATGGGCAGGAGGAGATAGGACAGGTCCCGGAGGGAGGATATGGCCGCGGACAGGCGCTCCACCACGTCGGCGGCCTGCGGCTTGAACGCCTCGGCCGGGGGGTGTTCGGCCAGCAGCCTCTCCAGGCCGGCCTTCACCCCGGAAAGATCCTGGGTCAGGTGGTCGTGCAACTCGCGGGCGATGCGCTGCCGTTCGTTTTCCTGGATCATGATCAGTTCCCGGGAGAGGGCGCGCATCTGCTCCTCGACCCGGCGCTGGGTGGCGATGCGGCCCACGAGGTCGGCCACCGCGTCGATGAGGTGCCGCTCCTCCCGGAGAAACGGGCCTTCGTCGAAAGCCGGGCGCTCCTCCAGATAGCAGACCTCGATCTGCCCGGCGGCCTCCCCCTGGACCGTTACCGACGCGGCCTGCCGCCACCTGGTCCGGCGGAAGCTCGGCGTGGCGTACTCCTCGTCGCCGAGGGTGATCCGGGCGCAGGCAGCCTCCGGGAACTGCCAGGAGGCGCAGATCAGTTCGGCGACGCCGCCGAGGAACTCCGGCAGGGGCCGCTCCCGGTTCTGGGCAAGGCGGGTAATGCCGTAGAGGCAGTCGAGCTCCTTGACCCGCTCGACGAGGGCGCTCTCCATGCGCTTGCGCTCGGAGAGCGCAGACTCGCAACTGTCGCGACCCTGCCGCAGCACATGCAGTTCCGCGAGCAGCTCTTCTCGGCTTTTCTGGGTATCGTCCAAGGGGAATCCGGTATCGTCGCACCGCAACATGAGTTGGCCAGAGGTACCATATTGCCCAGCGTCCCGCTAGTGCCTCGATGGCCGCCTCGGGAAACGCCTGGGAGCACCCATGCCCCCCGGGGACATGCCGCGACCTCTGACGGATGTGACGTTGGGAAAGACGCCCGCGGGGGGGGCGGCCCCGCCGCCGGAGCGGCGGGGCCTTCCGCCCGGGAAGCTACGAAACGAGAAGGTTGCGGGCCTCTTCGTCCTGCACCTCGGTGACGTAGGAGACGTCCTCGCCCTTCCGGACTTCCTGCTCGGACAGGGCCAGGTCTTCGGACATGAGGATGCTGCGGGCCATCTCGTCGTTGACGTCGGTGATGAACGGGATGTGGGTCTCCGCCGCGGTCTCGCGGTTGGCGGAGACGATGTCCCGACGGCTGATGTTCTGGACCGAGAACTTGCGCACGCCGGCCAGGAGCTGCTGCAGCCCGGCGCCGAGCTTGTCGCCCAGGGTGTACGTGGCGATGGCGCCCAGGGGAAGCTCCTTGACCTCCTTGGAGCCGAGCCTCTTCTCCAGCTGGCTGTAGCCGGCGAAGATCTGCTCGGGGCTCTCGCCGATGTCCTTGACGGTCTTGGGCAGGCTCTCCCAGTTGCCGTTGATGTCGACGCGGCGGTCGGGGTTCAGCGCGCCCTCGACATTGGTGCCCAGGAAGCCGGGGATCATCAGGCTGCGGCCCATGCACACCATCTTCACGAAGGGGGCGCCCAGGGCCAGGGCCTTGAAGATCTGGTCCTCGCGGGCCAGTCCGCCGGCGAAGGAGAGGTCCACCACGTTGCGGGACCTGCTGGCGAGCAGCGCGGCGTATTCCCAGGCCTTGGAGTGGAGCAGGATGGAGGGGACTCCCCAGGTCTCCATCATGTTCCAGGGGCTCATGCCGGTGCCGCCGCCGGAGCCGTCGATGGTGAGCAGGTCAAGCCCGGCCTCGGAGGCGTACTTGATGGCCATGGCCAGGGCCTGCATGCCGTAGGAGCCGGTCTTGAGGGAGATGCGCTTGAACCCGAGGCTGCGCAGCCGGGCCACGTTCTCCAGGAAGCTGGCCTGCACCGCCTCGGCCGAGGTGAGGTCGGTGTAGCCCAGCCGGCTGTGCCGGGCGAAGGCCTTGATGCTGCCGGCGCGGTAGGCGGCCTGCACTTCCTCCAGCTCGGGATCGGGATCCAGAAGGTAGCCGCGCTTCTTGAGGAACAGGGCGTAGTCCAGGCTGGTGACCTCGATCTCGCCGCCGATGTTCTTGGCGCCCTGGCCCCACTTCAGTTCGATGAAGACCTTGTCGCCGTACTTGTCGATGACGTATTCGGCCACGCCGTTGCGGGCGTCCTCGACGTTGAGCTGGACGATGATGGCGCCGTAGCCGTCATGGTAGCGCATGTAGACGCCGAGGCGGCGGTCCAGTTCGGGCGACTCCTTGATCCGGCCCTTTTCGATGGTGGACTTGCGGTCCACGCCCACGACGTTCTCGCCGATGACGATGGGAATGCCCGTCAGGGCGCAGCCCACGGCGAAGGAGTTCCAGTACTTGGCGGCGATGAACGTGGAACCGAGCGCCCCGGTCATGATGGGCATCCGGCACTTGGTCTTGCTGCCGTTGCCGAACGCGGTCTCCAGGCTGACGTTGGTGAACAGGCAGTCGTCGGGGTTGTTGGAGCGCCCCTTCAAGCCCGTCGCGCCGTAATTGTATCCCTGGATGCGCAGGGCGTTGTAGTTGACGCCCACGTGGGTGGTGTTGGCGCTGCCCGCCGTGACCAGACCGAAATCGCGCGGATACAGCATCTGGCGTCCCTTGAGGCTGGACATCCAGGTCTCGCACTTGCCGACGCAGTCGGCGCGGCACAACGTACACAAACCGGATTCGGCCGGATTCCCACGGTTCACCGTGCCCAGGACATCGTTGCTCTTGTTCCACTGAAACATTGGCTATGCTCCTTTAAAATGTACCCAAGAAATGCTCCGTTAACGCGATACCCACCATCATACCTTGTCGGACATGTCACCCCTGATAGTCAGAATGTCCTTGCGCAACTCGTTTACCGTGTTCTCGAGAAGACGTATGGAATCCGCCAGCCTCTGAACTTCGATGCTGTTGATCTCACCCTTTCTCCGGACGTTTCTCGCTTCGGAGAACAATCCTTCCGGATATTCAGCGTCGTCTACCATGCGACCTCCCATGCTGTTGGTCGGCGCCCGGGAGAGGCTCCGGCCACCACGGCGCGCCCCCCCTCGAAGGCCTTGGGGTCGGCGCTGAAGCCAAGACTGCGCGTGGCTCCGCCCGACATCCCCAGGGAGCCCCAAATGCAGAACTGGATACCTCTGAATGAGACGAGATCGTTATATTCACACCCAACCAGTGTCGATAGGACAACCTCCTCAATTCTTCGGGCAATTCGTCCCGAAAAAGTTACATTTTGCCCAAACAAACGCCCCAAATGCCCAGGGCGAGCATCACCGAGCCGTGTCCTGGAAGATCGCGCAGGCCCGGCCCGCCAAGCCGGGGCATTCCCTGCGCAGAGGGCAAAGCGTCCGAAAAACGGCGGACGCCGCAAGCGGACACCCGGAACGAAAGGGACAGGGAGACGAGGGAGAGCGCCCAGTGAATGGGTAAGATGAGTCCTTTGCAGAAACCTCTACAGCGGGCCTTTCAGCACAGCCTTCGCCGCATAGGCTCCCTGGCGCCTGACGGCGCAAGCGGCGCAAAAACCGCGGGACAAGGCGCGAGAAAACGCCAAGCCCGAAGGCCCTGGGCCGTTGGCGAGCCTTCGCGCCTTACGGCGCTGGGCGCACCGCCGTATCTGGACATCTTGAAGCTTCGAGGGGGACGAGCAACGCAGCCGTCGCAAGTTTTCTGGGGCCTGCTAACGCTGGCGATGGCGGGCTCGACGCGGGCGGGAGGCTCCGCCCTCCAGGCCCAGGACCTGGGCCATGGCCCGGACCAGATCGGCGAGCTCCACCGGCTTGGCCACGTAGCCGTCCATGCCCGCAGCCAGGAACTGCTCCCGGTCCCCGGGCATGACATGGGCGGTCATGGCCAGGATGGGCAGCCGGGAGCCGATCTCCGGACCGCCTGCGGAGCGCACCGCCCGGGCCACGGCCAGGCCGTCCATCTCCGGCATCTGGATGTCCAGGACGAGCAGGTCGAAATCCTCCCTCTCCAGCAGCTCCAGGGCGTGCCGGCCGTCGGCCACGGCCATGACCGAGCAGCCCAGGCCCTCCAGAAAACGGGTGGCGGCGAAGCGGTTCACGCGATCATCCTCGGCCAGGAGCACCCGCAGCCCCTTGAAGTCCGGCGCGGCGTCCGACTCCGGCTCCGGCGCCGCGGCCGGAGCCTCCGGGACAATCCCGCAGGGGATGGTGAAATGCATGGTCGTGCCCTGGCCGGCCTCGCTCTCCACGGCCAGGGTTCCATCCATGAGACGCACCAGGGAGCGCACGATGCCCAATCCGATGCCCACCCCCTGCCGCCGCCGGGAGAGGGAGCCGTCGGCCTGGGTGAAGGGTTCGAACACCGCAGCCACCATCTCGTCAGGGATGCCGATGCCGGTATCCGCCACGCTGACCAGCAGGCAGATCTCCCCGCGCGCGGGACAATAGGGCAGAATCTGGGCCGAAACCTCCACCCCTCCCTTCTCGGTGAACTTGAGCGCGTTGCCCATGAGGTTGAACAGGACCTGGCGCAGCCGGCCGGGATCGGCCAGCAGGATGCGGGGCACCGAGGCGTCCACCTGCGCCGACAGGCTCAGGCCCCGGCTGTCGACTTCGTAGCGGAAGGCCCGCTGCAGCGAATCGAGGATGGCCCGCAACTCCACGGGCTCCCGGTGGATCTCAAGCCGGCCGGCCTCGATCCGGGCGAAGGTGAGGATGTCGTTGATGATGCTCAGGAGCCCCCGGCCGGACTCCAGGGCGGTCCGCACCAACTCCTTGCGGTCCGGCTCCTGGGTGTTCTGGTCCAGGATCTGAAGCATGGCCAAGACCCCGTTCAGGGGGGTTCGCAGTTCGTGGCTCACGTTGGCCAGGAACTCGCCCTTGGCGCGGTTGGCGGCTTCGGCGGCGTCCTTGGCGGCCAGGAGCTTGCGCTCCATGTCCATGCGGGAAGAGATGTCCCGAATGGCCGCGATGTGGACCGACCGGCCCTCCCATTCGAAGAAACGCCCGGTGATCTCCACCGGGAAGACCTCGCCGCCGCTCTTGCGGTGCCAGCGGAGGGGAACAAGCCCGACTCCCTCCCGAGTCACGCGCCGCGTCTCGCCCGGCTCGGCCGAAAGATCGTGGTTGCGCATGGAGAGGAGCTGGCTCCGGGTGTAGCCGTAGAGGTGGCAGGCGGCCTGGTTGGCCTCCAGGATGCGTCCCCCCCGGTTCTCGATGAGGAGTATGGCGTCGGACTCCATCTCGAAGAGCTGGCGGTAGCGGTCCTCGCTCTGGGCCAGCGCCGCCTCGGCCCGCTTGCGGTCGCCGATGTCCGAGTGGGTGCCGAGGATCCGCCGGGGCTTGCCCTCCTCGTCCCGGGCCATGACCTTGCCCCGGTCCAGTATCCACAGGTAGGCTCCGTCCTTGCAGCGGACCCGGTGCTCGCTCTCGTACCGGGGCGTCTCCCCGCGCAGGTGACGGCCCAGATCCGCATAGACCCGGTCGCGGTCCTCGGGATGGATCCGGCTGTCCCAGCCATCGACGCTGTTGCCGACCTCCTCGTCGGAGTAGCCGAGCATCTCCTTCCAGCGCCGGGAGTAGTAGACTTTCCCCGTGGGCAGGTCCCAGTCCCAGACGCCGTCCTGGGAGCCCTCCAGGGCGAAGCTCCAGCGCTCCTCGCTGACCCGGACCTCTTCCAGGAGTTCGTTCAGCCGGGCGGTCTGGCGGCGCACCGTGCGGCGCAGGACCAGGGTGAAGCCGCCCAGGACCAGGACCACCCCGCCAGCCGCGGCCAGGGCCAGCAGGAACGGACGCAGGGAAGGGGCCGCGGCCAGGGGGGACCCCATCCATTTTCTCTCCAGCGCGGCCCGCTGGGCAGGGGGTATGGCGGCGAACCCGGACTCGACCAGGTTGAGCAGATCCCGCCGGCCCTTGCGCACCGCCCGGTGGAACTCGCCGTGGCCCAGGTCGAAGTCCAGCTGGAACTGGCGCTCCATGCCCAGCTTGTAGAGGTAGTAGAGGGCCGGGGGCTTGTCCATGCAGAACACGTGGATCTCTCCCCGCTTGGCCGCGCGGATGACCGCCTCGTAGCTGTCGTACTCCCGCAGGTTGGATACCCCGCCGGCGCGCAGCACATCGTTGCTGGCGTCCCCGGCCTTGACCCCGACCACGAAGCCGGCGATGGAGGCCAGGTCCACGATGCCCCCCAGGCCCTGGCGGGCGAACACCTGGACGTCGATGCGGGCGTAGGGCCGGGTGAAGTCGAAGAACGGATCTCGCTCCGGGGTGAAGAAGATGGTGTCGATGACGTCGGCGTTGCCCGCAAGCAGGTATCCCAGGGCCTTGCCCCAATCCATGCCCATGAGGACCACGGTCACCCCGGTCTGCTTCTCCCACAGCCGCCACTCGTCCACCAGCAGGCCCTGCAGCCGGCCCTCGGCATCGCGGAATATGTAGGGCGGGTAGTTGTCGTCGAGCACCACGGTGATGGCGTCGTGGATGGGTCCGGCCGAAGCCGGCCCTTCCTGTGTCGCCGCGCCTGGAGACGCCGCCAGGAGAGCGGCCGCCAGAAACAGGAGCAGCAGGAGCCGTGATGCGAGCATGGTTGTTCCGCTTTTACGTGAAGCGGGGAAGGTGCGAAGCATTATGGCGGAGGGGGAGGGATTCGAACCCCCGGGCGGGTTGCCCCGCCAGTGGTTTTCAAGACCACCGCCTTAGGCCGCTCGGCCACCCCTCCGCAGGGGGGCCACTGTAGGGCAAAGCTTCCGGGCTGGCAACGCCGGACGGGGTTGCCGCGGGACGCGGGAGCGTATACCCTGGATTTTTCCGCATGTCGGCCGTCCGGCATGTTCACGCGGCCCGGCCGCAAACACTGGAGAGACGCATGACCAGAACCGCAAAGGACGGCGACAAAGTCCAGGTCCACTACCGCGGCACCCTTACCGACGGCTACGAGTTCGACTCCTCGCGCCAGCGCGATCCGCTGGAGTTCGTCATCGGCCAGGGATTCGTGATCCCGGGCTTCGAGAACGGGATCAAGGGCATGGCCGTGGGCGAGACCAAGTCCGTCACCATCCCCAGCGACCAGGCCTACGGCCCCCGCAACGAATCCCTCAAGGTGGACGTGGACCGCTCCGAACTGCCCAAGGGGCTGGACCCCGAAACCGGCGCGGTGCTCCGGGTGCAGACCCCCCAGGGCGAACTGCACATGACCGTGGTCGAGGCCAGCGAAACCAGCCTGACCCTGGACGGCAACCACCCCCTGGCCGGCAAGGATCTGGTCTTCGAACTGGAGCTCGTGGCCATCGAAGACTAGCGCCTTTTCATCTTGAAGCAAGATGTCTATTGAAATAATTGAGTATTATTTCAACGAAATGCACAAAGGCATCTGCATCCTTTCAGGATTACGATGCTCTAGCCTGGCTGCGGCCCTGGCCGCCCTGCTCCTCGTGGCTTCTCCTACCTCCGCCGCCGACTCCGCCCGCCCCCTGACCATCCTGGCCCTGGGGGACAGCCTGTTCGCCGGTTACGGCCTGCCCGCGGGCCAGTCCGTGCCCGACCTGCTGGCCGAGCGCCTGCGCCGGGAGGGCTACCCCGTGCGCATGGTCAACGCCGGCATCTCCGGAGACACCACCGCCGGCGGGCTGGCCCGCCTGCCCTGGCTGCTCCGGGAGCGGCCGGATGTGGCCATGCTGGAGCTGGGCGCCAACGACGGGCTCATGGGCATGCCGCCCGAGAACATGGAAAAGAACCTGGCGGCCATGCTCGACCTCTTCGCCGAGAAGAGGATTCCCGTGCTCCTGGCCGGGATGCGCAGCCTGGCCAACTTCGGCCCGGACTACGCGGCCCGCTTCAACGCGGTGTTCCCCCGCCTGGCCGGAAAACATGGCGCGTCCTTCCTCCCCTTCCTCCTGGAGGGCGTGGCCATGCGGCCCGAGCTCAACCAGGCCGACGGCATCCACCCCAACCCGGCCGGCGCGGCCAAGGTGGCGGACAACCTCTACCCCCTGCTCAAGGACCTGGTGGACCAGACGCTCGCCGGGCGCTGAACGGCCCGGCCGAGCCGCCATCCGCGCCGGCGCCATATAATAATGATACGCGCGCGGGCGAAAGCCCCCCGGAGACCCCATGGATACGCCCAGATTGCGCATCCTGTTCCTGTGCACCGGCAACTCCTGCCGCTCCCAGATGGCCGAGGGCTTCGCCCGCGCCCTCCGGGCCGACGCGGTGGAGACGTTCTCGGCCGGGGTGGAGCGGCACGGCATGAACCCGCTGGCGGTCAAGGCCATGGCCGAGGCCGGGATCGACATCTCGGCCCAGGCCTCCAAGACCCTGGACGACCTCCCCTCCCTGGACTTCGACTACGTGATCACCCTGTGCGACCACGCCCACGGCCACTGCCCGCGCTTCCCGGGCGGGGCCACGGTGGTCCACCGCGGCTTCCCGGACCCGCCGCGCCTGGCCGCCGACGCCGCGGACGAGGAGGAGGCCCTGGACCACTACCGCCGGGTGCGGGACATGATCCGCGAGTTCGTGCTCGGCCTGCCCGGCAGCCTGCCCCCGCGCCGGACCGACCCCGACGCCGGGGCCAGGCTCTAGGGCGCATCCATATCAATGAAAAAGGCCGCCCCTCGCGGGGCGGCCTCGTCATTGCTGCGGAACCGGGCCGTCCTTACGGATGGCACACGGACTTGTTGCAGCCCTTCAGGGCCTTGCCCTTCTCCTTGTCCATCTTGGCCGCTTCGTCGGTGTGGCAGGACACGCAGGAGGCCTGCTTGCCGCCCTTCTTGTGGAAGGCCTGGTACAGGGACTTCTCGGACTTGTCGGCCTTGTCCAGGGAGTCGTGGCAGCCCTTGTTCGAGCACTTGGCCACCTTGTCGGTCTTGCCGAAGTCGGGCTCGTGGTGGCAGACCTTGCAATCCACCTTCGCATGGGTTTCGTGTTTCATCTCAACCGTCTTGGACGGCAGGTAGGCAAGCTTCGAGGCGCCCGCAGGGGCCTTCGGAGCAGCCAGGGCCACGGACCAGGTCGCGATCAGGGCGACGCAGAGCAGGAACATCATCGAACGCTTCATTACCGCCTCCGAAAAGGTTACGGGCCGCATCCGCCCCGGGGAACTCCCCCGGCCGAACCTCCCATGAACGGCCCATGACACTGATGCACGTGCTGTATACCCCCCCCTGCACGCGGGGTCAATTACCCTGCGCGGATGAGTTGAGACGTTTGCGCCTTTTGGCGCATGCCGCTCACCGGGAATACTCCTCCGTTCATCAAATTCTCTTCTTGTTTTTCGGAATTATTGCTAGCAGAATCGGAATTCGGCTCCCACTCCGGGACCACCCATCTTGTCAAGGAGGTCATCCATGTCTGATCGCGCCTTCGTGGCCTGGCAGAAGCTGGCCCTGGGCTGCGCCATCCTCGAGCCCGGCTCCACGGCCAAGCTCAAGACCGGCGACTGGAAGAGCCTCGCCCCTCAGCTGGACGAGGAAAAATGCATCAAGTGCGCCAAATGCCTCACGTATTGCCCTGAGTTCTGCTATTCCGAAGACAAGGACGGCCTCTTCCGGGCCGACCTGTCCTATTGCAAGGGGTGCGGCATCTGCGCCAACGAGTGCCCAACCCAGGCCATCAGCATGGTCAAGGAGGAGAAGTGATGGGCAAGCGTGTCGGCATCGAAGTCTCCCTGGCCGTGGCCGAGGCGGTGAAACTCTGCGACGTGGACGTGATTTCCGCCTATCCCATCACACCCCAGACCCACATCGTGGAGGAGTTGTCCCACCACGTGGCCAACGGCGACCTGGACGCGGCCTTCATTCCGGTGGAGAGCGAGCACACGGCCATGAGCGCCGCGGTGGGCTCCTCGGCCACCGGGGCGCGGACCTACACCGCCACCTCGGCCCAGGGCCTGGCCCTCATGCACGAGATCATGTTCATCGCGTCGGCCATGCGCCTGCCCATCGTCATGACCATCGCCAACCGCTCCCTGTCCGGCCCCATCTCCATCTGGAACGACCACTCGGACATCATGAGCGAGCGCGACGCGGGCTGGGTGCAGGTATTCTGCGAGAACGGCCAGGAGGTCTTCGACCTCACGGTCTGCGCCTTCCGCATCGCCGAGGACCAGCGGGTGCTCCTGCCCGTGGGCGTGAACATGGACGGGTTCATCCTCACCCACATGATCGAGCCCATCGAGTTCATGGAAGCGACCGAGGTCAAGGCGTTCCTGCCCGACTACAAGCCGCTCATGACCCTGGATCCCAAGAATCCCGTGACCATGGGGCCGGTGGGCGTGCCCGAGGTCTACACCGAAGCCAAGAAGCAGTACGAGCAGGCCCTCTGGGACTCCAAGGCCGTGGTCAAGGAGGTCCTGGCGGCCTGGGGCAAGCATTCCGGCCGCAAGTACCAGGTGGTGGAGACCAACGGGAAGAAGAAGGCCAAGACCGTGTTCGTGACCATGGGCTCCCTGAGCGAAACCGCCATGACCGCCCTGGACAACCTGACCGCCGCGGGCCAGGACGTGGGCCAGGTGCGGCTGCGCCTGTGGAGGCCCTTCCCCAAGGAAGAGATGAAGAAGGCCCTCAAGGACGCCACCAAGGTCATCGTCATCGACCGCGCCCTGTCTCCCGGCGGGGTGTGCGGCCCGGTGGCCACCGAGATCAAGAGCCTGTTCTACGGGGACAAGAACGCCCCGAAGATCGTCAACATCGTGGCCGGCCTGGGCGGCCGCGACGTGTCGGTCAAGGACTTCGAGGACATGTACGCCCTGGCCAAGGGCGGAAAGATCAAGGATGACTACATCATCTGGGGGGTGAAGAGCGATGCTTAGGGACGTGGACCTCTCCGGATACCAGAAGATCACCGGCAAGAACGTGCCGCGCGAGTCCATGGTGGCCTCGGGCCACCGCGCCTGCCAGGGCTGCGTCGAGGTCCTGGCCATGAGCATGGTCACCCGCGCGGTGGGCAAGGACTGCATCATCTGCAACGCCACGGGATGCATGGAGATCATCACCTCTCCCTACCCCCAGAGCGCCTGGAAGACGCCCTGGATCCACGTGGCCTTCGAGAACACCGCGGCAGTGGCCTCGGGCGTCGAGGCCGCCCTCCAGGCCATGACCCGCAAGGGCAAGCGCCAGGGCCCCCTGCCCACGGTGCTGGCCTTCGCCGGCGACGGCGCCACCGCGGACATCGGCCTGCAGGCCCTGTCCGGCGCCCTGGAGCGCGGCCACAAGTTCATCTACGTCTGCCTGGACAACGAGGCGTACATGAACACCGGCGTGCAGCGCTCCTCCTCCACGCCCTTCGGCGCGACCACCACCACCTCGCCCGCGGGCAAGAAGAGCATCGGCCAGTCCACCCGCAAGAAGAACATGCCGGCCATCTGCGCGGCCCACGCCATCCCGTACGTGGCCACCGCCTCGCCGGCCTTCCACATCGACCTCATGAACAAGGTGCGCAAGGCCATGGCCGTGGACGGCCCGGCCTACCTGCACATCTACTCGGTGTGCCCCACCGGCTGGGGCTGCAAGCCCGAGATCGGCATCAGCCTGTCCAAGCTGGCGGTGGAGACCAACGTCTTCCCGCTCTACGAGGTCATCGGCGGCCGCTACAACATCACCAAGAAGGTGGCCAAGCCCAAGCCGGTGCTGGACTACCTCAAGGTGCAGCGCCGCTTCCGCCACCTCGCCGAGTCCGACGTGGCCGGCATCCAGAAGCAGGTGGACGAGTCCTGGGCCTACCTGAACGCCCTGGCGAACACCTTCCCCGCTCCCAAGGAGAAGGGCGGGGCCAAGGACGAGGAATAGGGCCGAACGGCTGTGAATTGAAAGGCCCCCTTCCGGCAGGAGGGGGGCCTTTTCGTTGCCAGCGCCTAGCTCCCCGCGAGGGCCCATCCCCGCGCAAGTCCCGCCTCGTTGCCGGAACCCCGGGCTTCGTGCTAGGCCGTCTCCCAGGGAGGAGCCCCCATGCGACGCAAACTGCCCTACGTGCTGCTCTGCGCGTTCCTGGCCCTGTTCGCCCTGGGCGTGACCCTGGGCGAGCCCGAAGCGGTGTTCGAGAAGGCGGTGGCCATCTGCCTGTCCTGCATCGGGGTGGGCTGATGGACCTGCGGCGCTGGGTGCAGTTCGCGGCCACCGTGCTCACCAACGCCTGGTGGCTGTTCCCCTTCGGCGGCCCGGTCATCTACGGCGGCCGCCTCAAGAGCATCTGCGCGCCGGGTCTCAACTGCTACTCCTGCCCGGCCGCCGCCACGGCCTGCCCCATCGGATCCCTCCAGTTCGCCATGGCCTCCATCAAGCCCGGCCTGGAGGTGGGCAAGGTCCACCTGGGACTCTACGTGCTCGGCTTCCTGGGAACCCTGGGCGCGCTGGTGGGCCGCATGCCCTGCGGCTGGCTGTGCCCCTTCGGCCTCCTCCAGGAGCTCCTGCACAAGATCCCCTCGCCCAAGCTGGCTGTCTGGCGCGGGCTGTACCCGCTCAAGTACGTGTTCCTGGCCCTTTTCGTGGTCCTGCTCCCGGCCCTGGTCCTGGACGATTTCGGCTATGGCCAGACCTGGTACTGCAAGTACGTGTGCCCGGCCGGCACGCTGGAGGCCGGACTGCCCCTGCTGGCCATGAAGCCGAACCTGCGGTCCATGGTCGGCCCGCTCTTCTACAACAAGCTCGCCATCCTGCTCTTCTTCCTGGCCTGGATGGTGGCGAGCCGGCGGCCCTTCTGCCGGGTGGCCTGCCCCCTGGGGGCCATCTACTCGCTGTTCAACAAGTCCAGCGTGTTCCGCCTCACCCGGGACGAGGAAAAGTGCGTGCGCTGCAAGGCCTGCGAGCGGGACTGCCCCATGGGCGTGGCATTCTACGAGGAGCCCAACCACTCCAACTGCATCCGTTGCCTGAAGTGCCTGCGGCATTCCTGCCAGTACGGGGCCATCGGCTTCGCGATCGCCGGATCGCCGCCGCCCCTGGCGGACAAGGCCCGGCCGGCGGACGCCCCATGAACGCGCCCTTGCGCCGCGCCGTGATCCCGGCCGCCGGGCTGGGCGCCCGCATGCGGGCGGTGGATCCCCTGCGGCCCAAGGAGCTCCTCCCCGTGGCCGGCCGGCCCCTCATCCTGCACGCCCTGGAAGAGGCCGCCCTGGCCGGCTGCGCGGAGGCGGTGGTGGTGATCCGGCCGGGCAAGGAAGACCTGCGCCGGCTGCTGGAGGACCCGGCCTTCGTCCGCCGCGAGTACCCGGCCGCGGCCGCGGATCTGGCCCGGATCCTGGCTCGGCTGCAGGTGCATTTCGCCTACCAGGAACTGCCCCGCGGCGAGTGCGACGCCATCCTGGCCGCCCGGGGCCTGCTTGGAGACGATCCTTTTGCCGTGGTCTACCCGGACAACCTGCCCTGGCCGTCGGGAGCCCTGGCCCGAGCTTGCGAGACCTACGCCAGCACCGGCCTGGACACGGTGGCGCTCATGGCCGTGGACGCGGACGCCGCCCCGGCCCTGCCCGCCTCGGGCCGGGTGGACCTCGCGCCCAGGCCGGACGGACTCTTCACCGTGGAGCGCTTCCTGACCAAGCAGCCCGGACCCTTCGCGCCCCGCTTTCCGGGCGAGCTGCGCACCTGCGGCCTGTACGCGGCCCGCCCCCACTACCTGGACTTCATCGCCCGCGCCGCGGAGCGGTTCTGGTCCCAGGATCCCCGGGTGGAGCTGACCGACGGCAAGGTGCGGCGGATCATGCTGGCCGGGGGGGTGGAGTTCGTGGGCGCTCCCCTGGCGGGCACGGTGCTCGACGCCGGCACCCCGGCCGGCTACGCCCGCTGCCGCGACCTGTTCGAGGGCCGGGTGCGGCACTGAGCAACCTCCCCGCCCTGCCGCATCTTGCCCTTGCCCCGGGCCGCGGCCCGGGGTAGGGAGCACCCATGTCGCGCCATCTCACCCCACGCCTGGTCTTTGCCGACGAATCGGGCCGCATCTTCGACCACCCCGACCTGCTCATGCTCACCCGCCGCGGCGAGGAGCTGGCCCTGCCCCGGCCCGGCGAGGTCATGCCCCTGCCCCCGGAGAGCGAGCTCTTCGTGCTGCCCGGCCGCCGGGCCGTGGGCCTGGACCCGGAGACCGGCGAGGCCGAGGCCCTGGAGGAGCGGGCCGTGGCCGCCTTCGTCTGCCCGGGTCACACCGCCACGGGCGTGGCCGCCTTCCGCAAGGACGAGGGCGCGCCCGTGCTGCCCATGTTCTCCTACGCGGCCGTGGGCTTCGCCGAGGGCCGGCTGTGGGTCTGCACCAAGAAGGTGGACGAGGACCGCCGCCAGGTCTTCGCCGGCATCCCCCGGGAGCGCATCGCCAAGGGCGCGCACCGGCTCCTGGCCGCCTATCCCAAGAACCGGCTCATGGCCCACCTGGCCAACTGCGCCCTGACCTACTGCTGCCCGGCCGCGCGCAACCTGGCCCTGGGCCGGTTCGAGGCTCCCCTGCCCACGGCCCGGGCCTGCAACGCCCGCTGCCTGGGCTGCCTGTCCGAGCAGCCCGAGGACTCCGGATTCCCGGCCACCCAGAAGCGCATCGCCTTCGCCCCCGACCCCAAGGAGATCGCGGAGGTCATGGCCGAGCACTGCCGCCGCGAGAAGCGCCCCATCCTCTCCTTCGGCCAGGGCTGCGAGGGCGAGCCCCTCACCGAGGCCGCGGCCATCGCCGAGGCGGTGGCGGCCTTCCGCAAGGCCGGGGGCAAGGGCACGGTGAACGTGAACACCAACGCCAGCCTGCCCGAAGGCCTGGAGCGCATCGCCCGGGCCGGGGCCGACTCCATCCGGGTCAGCCTGGTCAGCGCCCGGCCCGGCCTGTACGCCGACTACTACCGGCCCCGGGGCTACGGCTTCGCCGACGTGAAGGAGAGCATCCGCGTCGCCAAGGCCGCGGGCCTGTGGGTGTCCCTGAACCTCATCTTCTTCCCCGGGGTCACGGACACCGAGGAGGAGCTGGCCGCGCTCGCCGACCTGGCGGGCGAACACCGGGTGGACTTCATCCAGCTCCGCAACCTGAACCTGGACCCCGACCTCTACCTGGCCCTGGCCGCCAGGCGCCCCGGCGGCCCGGCCATGGGCCTGCAGCACTTCCGCAAGCGCCTGAGGAAGGCCTGCCCCTGGCTGGAGTACGGGTACTTCAATCCGTACCTGGAAGGCGGCAAGCGGGCCTGACACGAAAAAGCGGGCCGCCCCCGAAGGGGCGGCCCGCCTTGTCTCCGGTCCGGCAAGGGCGGCCTAGCGGGCCTCCTCCGGGAAATCCACCAGCACCCGGTCGGCGTCATCTTCGCGGTGCAGTTCGATCTGGCCGATGACGAAGGCCTCCTCCTTGACCCCGTGCAGCCGGGACAGGACCTCGTCGGCCGCGGCCTCGGGCACGATGAAGATGTAGCCCACGCCGCAGTTGAAGATCTGCAGCATCTCCGGCCAGGAGAGCTTGCCCGCCTCCTTGGCCCAGTGGAACACCGCGGGCATGGGCCAGGACCCGAAGCGCACCCGGGCGGACACGCCCTTGGGCAGCACCCGGGGGATGTTGTCGTAGAAGCCGCCGCCGGTGATGTGCGCCATGCCCTTGACCGGCAGGTCCCGGAGCACGGTGCGCACCGCCTTGGTATAGATGCGGGTGGGCGCGAGGATGGCCTCGGCGGTGCTCAGATCGGTCCCGGGGAAGGGGTCCGCTCCGCTCCGCCCGGTTTCGGCCAGGAGCTTGCGCACCAGGGAATAGCCGTTGGAGTGGAAACCCGAGGAGGCCATTCCGACGACCACGTCGCCCACGCTCACGCCCGCGCCGTCCACAATCCTGGCGTTGTCCACCACGCCCACGCAGAACCCGGACAGGTCGTACTCCCCGGGCGGGTAGAAGTCGGGCATCTCCGCGGTCTCGCCGCCCAGGAGGGCGCAGCCGCCCTGCTTGCAGCCCTCCACGACGCCCGAGAGCACCTGCTCGGCGACCCCGATGTCCAGCTTGCCCGTGGCGAAGTAGTCAAGGAAGAACAGTGGCTTGGCCCCCTGGACCAGGATGTCGTTCACGCTCATGGCCACCAGGTCGACGCCCACGGTGTGGTGCACGCCGTACTCGAAAGCCAGCTTGAGCTTGGTGCCCACCCCGTCGGTGGAGGCCACCAGCACCGGCTCCTCCATGGTGGTGGTGTCGAGCTTGAACAGGCCGCCGAACCCGCCGATGTCGGTGATGACCCCGCCGGTGAAGGTGGACGCCACCATCTTCCGGATGCGGCGGACGAATTCGTTGCCGGCCTCGATGTTCACGCCGGCGTCAGTATAGGCCTTGGACCTGTCGGTCATGGGCGGTGCGCTCCTTGCACGGGCTGGGGGAAGTGGCTACAAAGAAGAGTGTATACGACTATTGCCCTGCGACCTCAAGGAGAAATTCCCATGGAGCGACGCGCACTTCCAGCCTGCCTGGCGGCGACACTCGTCCTGGCCCTGCTCCTGCCGGCCGGCGTCCGGGCCCAGGATGCGGCCCAACCCGCTCCCGAAGAGCGGCGGGACACGGTCATGGGCACGGGCAGCGGCGCCATCCGCACCGGCCGTGACGCGGACACCGGGGACACGGTCATCCGGGTCACGCCCCAGGAGCAGCCCCGGGAGGAGCATCCCGTACCGCCGGTGGTGATCCAGCCCGAGGTCAAGCTCCCGGCCGGCGGCCAGCAAAAGCAGCAGAACCCCTAGGAGACCGCCATGCGCCCCGCCCTGCTCTGGAAGGCCCTGGACCAGGACCGCGTGCAGTGCCGCCTGTGCAGCCATTTCTGCCTCATCCCCGAGGGCGGCCGGGGGACCTGCGGGGTGCGGGCGAACCAGGGCGGCGAGCTGTTCACCCTGGCCGGGGACCGGGTGGCCGCGGTGCACGTGGACCCGGTGGAGAAGAAACCCCTCTACCATTTCCTGCCCGGCACCCGGACCTTCTCCTTCGCCACCATGGGCTGCAATTTTTCCTGCTCCTTCTGCCAGAACTACGCCCTGTCCCAGCCGCCGCGCCAGACCGGCCGGGTGTCGGGCGAGCCGGCCACCCCGGAGGCCCTGGTGGACGCGGCCCTGCACCACGGCTGCCGCTCGGTGTCCTACACCTACTCCGAGCCCACGGTGTTCTTCGAACTCATGCTGCCCACCGCCCGCCTGGCCCGGGAGCGGGGCCTGGCCAGCATCCTGGTGTCCAACGGGTTCCAGAGCCCGGAATGCCTGGAGGAGCTGGGCCCCTACATCGCCGCGGCCAACATCGACCTCAAGGCCTTCAGCGAGGAGTTCTACCGGGACCGCTGCGGGGCCCGGCTGAAGCCCGTGCTGGACAACCTGAAGCGCATGGCCGCCCTGGGCTGGTGGCTGGAGATCACCACCCTGGTCATCCCCGGGCTCAACGACTCGGACCGGGAACTGGCCCAGGTGGCCGGGTTCATCGCCGGGGAACTGGGTCCGCACGCGCCCTGGCACGTGTCCCGCTTCCACCCGGACTACACTCTCACCGACCGCGGCCCCACCCCGGTGTCCACCCTGGAGCGGGCCCTGGACGCCGGCCGGCGGGCGGGGCTCAACTACGTCTACGTGGGCAACGTGCCCGGTCACGACGGCGAGAACACCCGCTGCCCGGGCTGCGGCCAGGTGGTGCTGGAGCGCATGGGCTTCACCGTCACCGAGCGCCGCCTGCGGGGCGGCGCGTGCGCGGGGTGCGGGACCGCGGTGCGCGGAGTGTGGGAATGAGGAGCCGGGTTGCCTCCCCGCGGGGAATCCGCTAGAGACTTGCCCTCCCGGTCGGGGCGTGGCGCAGCCTGGTAGCGCACCAGCCTTGGGCGCTGGTTGCCGGAGGTTCAAATCCTCTCGCCCCGACCATTTTCTCCCCCTCGCCTACCCCGCACCCGTCCCCACTGCGAAGAGCGTGAAGCTGAAGGTGCTCCCCCGGCCGGGGACGGACTCCACCCGCATCTCCCGGCCGTAGTGCTCCAGTATCTGCTTGCAGATGGCCAGGCCGAGGCCGGCGCCTACCCCAGCGCCGCCGTTATTCTCATCCCCCCCGCACTGCCGGAACTTCTCGAACAGGGTGGGCAAGGCCTTGGCCGGGATGCCCCGGCCGGTGTCCGCCACCTGGAAGAGCACCTCGCCGCCCCGGGCCTCGGACCGCACGGTCACGCTTCCGGAGGACGTGAACTTGGCCGCGTTGTGCAGGAGGTTGATGAGCACCTGCACCAGCCGGTCCGGGTCCACGCACACCAGGGGCAGGCCGGCCGGGGCTTCCACCCGCAGATCCACCCCGGGGAGCTCCGCGAACTGGCCGCGCACCGCATCCACCGCGCGGGCCACCAGCATCTCCGGGGCCACCGGCGCGTCGCGCCACTCCACCCGGCCGGACTCGATCTTGTTCAGGTCCAGCACCTGGTTGATGAGCCGCGTCAGGCGCAGGCCCTCCTCGCCGATGATCCGCAGGTTCTGGCGGATGGTTTCGCCCTTGCCGGCCAAGCGCTCGTCCCCTTCGCCCAGGTGGAGGAAGTGGCGGGTGAAGTCCCGGTCCAGGATCTTGGCGAAGCCCAGGATGGAGGTCAGGGGTGTGCGCAACTCGTGGGAAACCGAGGACACGAAATCGGACTTCATGGTGTCCAGTTCCTGGAGGCGGCGGTTGACCGCCTCCAGCTCCCTGGCCTTGGCCGTGATGTCCCCGGTGCGCTGCCGGATCTCCGCGGCCATGGCGTTGAAGGCTTCGGCCAGCTGGCCCACCTCGTCGCCGCCCGGGACCTCGGCGCGGGCGTCCAGATTGCCGCGCCGCAACTCCTGCGCGACCCGGGTGAGCCGCTCCAGGTTGCGGGTGATGCCCGCGTTGAGCATCCAGGCGATGGCCCCGGCCAGGGCCACCGCCGCGGCCACGGCTCCGGCCAGGGCCACGGCGCCCAGACGAGTCAGGCGGGCGATGGCCTCCCGGGCCTCGTTCACCTCCCAGCTTCCCAGCTCCACGAGTTGCCGGGACAGGGGATCCACGGCCTCGGCCTGGAGGTCGAATTCCGCCAGGCGGCTGCGGATCTCCACGTCCGTCTCCAGGATCTTCTCGGCCACGGCGCGGCGTTCCCGCAAGCCCGCCTGCACCCGGTCCCGGGTCGCGGGATCGCCTCCCGGGGCCGACTCCAGGGCCCGGCTCAGGCGGGCCGAGAGGTTGAAGGCGGTCTGCATGAAGGGCCGCTGCCGGGTCAGAAGGTAGTCCTTCTCCGCAGCGACCATATCCCGGCACAGAAACAGGAGCTGGGGATCGCCCAGGGCGCCCAGGCCGGCCAGCAGGGCTTCCTCCCCGGCCGCGAACCGGGCCAGGAGTCCGCTTTTCTCCTCCGCCAGCAGGGCCACCAGATCCACGGCCTCCATGAAGGTTTCCCGGTAGCGGTCCGCGGCGGACAGGAAGAAGGCGAGGCTGACCGTGGCCTGGCTCCAGCCTCCGTCGCCCCCTGCCCCGGGCGTCAGTTCGCGGACCCGGGAACTGGCCCGCAGCACCGTGTCGATCTCCACCAGGAAGCGCTCGACGCTGTGCCGGCTGGCCGCCTCGAAGCCCGCGTTGGGCCAACGCAGGAAAAAGTCCTTCTCCAACTGCCGGGCGCGCTCCAGCCCGGCGCCCATCTCCAGGATGAGGCGCTGGATCTCCAGGCTGCTCACGATGTCGGATTCGATGTGGCGCTGCACCATCCGCAGGAGCAGGAACCCGGTCAGGGCCACCAGCACGATGAGCGCCAGCAGGCCGCCGAAGGCCGCCGCGAGCTTGCCGGCGATGCGCAGGCTGCGCCAGCGCCCGGCCAGCCCGGGCCAGGCGGGGCGCAGATCGCCCCCCCGGCTCCCGACGCCTTCGGGTTCAGCGCGGGGCATGGCGGAAGACCTCGTTGGCCCTGAGGGCCTCCATGCCCCCGGAGGGGTCGTCCAGGCGCAGGACCTTGAAGCGGGAGCTCCCGCAATCCCCGAACTCGTCGCAGGCAAGGGTCCCGGTCAGCCCGGCGTACCCGCGGGTGGACCGCAGCTTGTCGCGCAGGGCCTGGCGGCCGAAGCGCAGGCCTCCCCCGGGAAGGCTCGCGGCCACGTTGCGGACGGCATCCAGGAGCATGTTCGCGGCGTCGTAGGTGTGGGCGTGGTAGGAGGTGTTCGGCGCCTCGCCGTACCGCTCCCGGTACCTGGCCACGAAGGCCTCGTAGCCCTTGCCCTCGGGCGTGGCCGGCAGCACGAAGTACAGCCCCCGGCCGGCATCTCCCACCGCGTCCAGGAAGCCGTCCAGGAACAGCCCGTCGGAACTCATGACCGCCGCGTCCTCCAGGCCCTTGACCTTCCTCGCCTGGAGCACCAGCCGGTCCCCTTCGGGCCGGAACACCGGGGCGAAGAGGAACCGCGCCCCGGAGGCCGCCACCGCGGCCAGCACGGGCTGCATGTCCCGGTCGCCCTTGTTGACCCCCGTGGACAACGCCACCTCCCCGCCCAGGGCGGCGAAGGCTGCGTCAAAGGCCTCGGCCAGGCCGCGGGTGTAGGGGTCGCCGTCATGGATGCTGGCCGCCCTGCGCACCCCCAGCCGATGGAAGGCGAACTGCGCCGCGGCCCGGCCCTGCTCCTCGTCGTTCTGCGCCGTGCGCATGAACCCGGGCTGCCAGGCCGCCCCCTTGCGATCTCCGGTCCTGGTCAGGACCGGGGCCGTGCTGGAGCCGGAGACGAGGACCATCCCGGCGTCCGACAAGACCTTGCCGGCGCTCACCGCCGCTCCCGAGCAGGTGGGGCCGACGGCTCCGAGCACCTTGGGGTTGGCCGCCAGCTTCAGCGCGGCCGTGACCCCTCCCTCCTTGGAGCAGTGCGAATCCTCCACGGCCAGGACGATGTCGTGCCCCAGCATGCCTCCGCCCCAGGACTCCACCGCCAACTCCACGGCCCGCAACTGGTCCAGGCCGATGGGCCGGGGCTCGCCGCTCAGGGCCTCGAGCACGCCCACCACCAGCGGCTCGCCCGGGGCGACCTCCACGCAGCCCAGGGGGTCGGGGCAGGCCGGAACCGGCGGGTCTTCCCGGCCGCAGCCGGCGAGCAGCGCCCAGGCCAGGGCGGCCAGCAGCACGAACCCGCGGCCGGCGGCCGGGAGGGGAAGGGCAGTCCGGCTCATTACCCGCCTCCGGCCTGCCCGGCAGGGGCCTGATCGTAAAGAAAGAACACGTTGCCGGCCGCGCCCGGGAGACCGGCCGCGGGGTTGTCCACCCGCACCACCTTGAAGTTGGACACCCCGCAATCCCCGAACCGGTCGCAGGCCAGGATTCCGGTGAGCCCGCGATGGCCGGAAGTCCGCAGCAGGGCGTCGCGCAGGGCCTGGCGGCCGATGCGCAGACCTCCCCCCGGGGTCCGGGTCGCCGTCGCCTGGATGGCGTCCAGGAGCAGGTTCGCCGCGTCGTAGGCATGGGCATGGAATATTCCCACCGGCCGCTCCCCGTAGCGCCTGGCGTACCCCTCCTCGAAGGCCGCCTTGCCCCCTCCCTCCGGGGTGGAGGGCAGGACGAAATGCACCCCCTTGGCCGCGGCCCCCGCCTCGTCGAAGAACGCTTCCGCGAACGACGCGTCGGAACCCAGCAGGATCGTCCGGTCCAGGCCCGGCATTTGTCGGGCCTGGAACAGCAGTCGCACGCTGGCGGGCCTGAACAGAGGGAAGAAGAGCACGCCGGCCCGGGCCTCGGCCACGGCCGCGAGCACCGGCCCCATGTCCTCGTCGTCGGCGCCCACTTCGGCCACCAGCACCGTCTCTCCGCCCAGCCGGGCAAAGGCGTCCCGGAACGCGCCGGCCAGCCCCAGGCCGTAGGGTCCGCCGTCGTGGACCACCGCGGCCCGGCCCAGCCCGAGCGAGCGCCGGGCAAAGGCCGCGGCCGCGGCCCCGGCCGCGGCGTCGTTATGGATGGTGCGAAAGAAGCCCGGCCGCCAGTCCGCCCCAGCCGCGCCGCCCACGGCGGTCAGCGAGGGCGCGGTGCTCGAGGCGGAGATCAGGGTCAGGCCGGCATCGGACAGGATCTTGGCCGCGGCGGCGGAGGAGCTCGAACAGGTCGCGCCCAGGACCGCGATCACGCTGGAGTCCGCGGCGATCTTCTGGGCCGCCACCCTGCCCCCCTCCTTGGAGCAGCGGCCGTCCTCGACCTGCAGCGCCAGGGGGTGGCCGAGCAGACCGCCTCCCCGGGCCGCGAGGGCCATCTCGATGGCCCGAACCTGGTTCAGTCCTCCTTGCTGGATCCCGCCGGACAGGACCTGGATGGCCGCGATGCGCAACGGCCCGTCCGGACCGACGTCCACGCAGCCCAGGGAATCCGGGCAGGGACCCGGGTCGGCCCTGCCGCAGGCCATGACCGCGAACAGCGCAAGGACAAGAACCGCATGCCGCACCATCCCCCCACCTCCCTGGCGCCGAGGATCGACTGTGAGCGCAACGGGTTCCGCACCGAGGATACCCGCTTTTCCAGCATGTGGCGAGTTTTTTCTCCCATTCCATGGGGGGGTTCCCGATGAAACCGCCCCCCCACCGCATTTCCCCTGGTGACTGGACGCCGGGATGTGTTATATTCCCGATAAGCCCGGCTGTCCCTGGAGGCCGCCATGCACGCCCACATCTTCTCCAAGGTTTCCGCTTTTCTGCTCCTGCTTGTTCTGGTCGTTCCGGCCTCGGCCGGCGAACCGGGCCAGCTCTTTCCGGTGAACGTCTGGGAGCTGGCCTACCAGGTGGAGCACGTGGAGTACGAGGAAGCCGGGCTCATGGAGGAGATCGGATGGCTGCAGGGCGTGGCCGGCGGCTACGAGACCCGGGTGGCGGACAAGCTCATGCTGCAGTTGCAGGCCGAAGCCGTGACCGGCGGCATGGACTACGACGGCCACTATTCCGACGGCAGCCCGGCCACCACTCACACCGACGACACCATCTTCGAGGCCCGGGCCCTGGCGGGCTGGGACTTCCGCCTCCACCGCCAGGTGGGCCTCACCCCCTACGCCGGCCTGGGCTGGCGCTACTGGAACGACATGATCCGGGGCGCGGGCGGCTACGAGCGGGAGATCGTGTACTGGTACCTGCCCCTGGGCCTGGAGGCCGCGGCCCTGTCCGGGGACGGCCTGTGGCGGCTGGGGGCGCGGGCGGAGTACGACCTGTTCCTGTACGGCCGGGCCACCAGCCATCTGGGCGACGCGGTGGCGGGCTGGGACACGGTGCGCAACGACCAGTACGCGGGCTGGGGCATGCGGGCCTCGCTCTTTGCGGAGCGGGAGCTGGGCCGCGACTGGGCGCTCCTGGTGGAGCCCTTCTTCGGCTACTGGGACATCGAGAAGTCCGAGGAGGCGGACCTGACCGCGGGCGGCCGGATCATCGGCCGGGCCTGGGAGCCGCCCAACACCACCACCATCTGGGGCCTGCGCCTGGGCGCGCGGTATTAGTTACATAAAGCAACAATGAAGTACTAAGCTATCAAGGCACTTCACTACATCTGGGATCTTCTATTTACTCCTTTTAATATTTGTTTTCGCCTTAACATCCTTTGTCACTATTTCACTAACTCCCATAACGTCCTTTTTCCATTCAGACCATGATGTAATTCTTGCTGTGGATTTTTTTAAATATACAACAAATTCCTGACTAGCGCTCCTCACGACGCAAGAATCATGGTTTCGCCTCGCCATCGCCGCACACCTCCTCCCTTAGCTTATTAAAAAGCGAAGACGCCATGGTCTCTCGCTCAATATATGAACACGGAGACATTTGAGTTCGCAGTTTAGCAGCTGACATATCCCAACTTATGATATTGCCTTTAGAGTCTTTTCGCTTAAGTGGATAGCCAGAGCCTAGTTTCATTGAAAATAAATCAAAAAATCTTCTTGGCCCGATGCCAACAAAAGGCTCAAAATTTACTGTTTTACTATCAGAAGCAAATCCCAACGTGATAGAGTCGCTATGAAATTCTGCAGCTCTACTCTTCGGATACGGCTCCACATAAACAACACGCTTTAATCCAGCCGCAATAATATGTTTAGCGCAGTTATGACAAGGGAAGGTGGTACAATACAGCGTACCGTCCTTGCATGAAATGTTACTCCTTGAACATGACAAAAGTGCCTCCATTTCAGCATGAACAACTCGTCCATATTCAGTAATGTCATCAACTTTACTCTTGCGCAATGCATCCATGATTGACTCTTTATCCCGAGTAGTCCCAATCTTATTAAGTATATCATCAATTATTTTTTCTTTTTCTACATCGTTAGAATCATATCCCCTCTTATAATCCCGCCCATCCTCTGCATCAACAATCTCATGCGTAGAACTATTATAATGCGGCCAATAAAGGCCGCCACCGAACTTAGGACAATCGTTTGCACCCATCGAAATAATATTTTCATCAATAGATATTACAGCCCCAACCTGCCTTGATAAATCAGCAGAACGGAGCGAAGCTGAAAATGCCATGAACATCGCAAATTCATCAAAGGTTGGCGTAGCAAAAGGATACCCAAATAAAATGTCAACTATTCTCCATACGCTATTCTTCATTTTATACTGATCTTCATCAATAAGAACAAAAAAATCTGACAAATGAAAAGTTGCGCTTGTTTTTTGCCCATACTTCGAATGTTCATCTGCATCTCTGTCCATCAAATATTCAGCCCGACCAGGATCTATCAACTTGTCCTTAGTAAGATATTCATATCGACACTTTGCATCTGCGTAGACACCAATAAGGAAGAACCCCTCTGAATATATTTCTCTCAGTCTCTCTACTTCATCATGATGTTTTAGAGAATTAATTATATACGCACGCCTTGGATTAAACTTCGGTTCGCCCTTTTCATCTTCGTCACGCCTCTCCCCAATCCTGGCAGATGCACCCAAAGCCAGGACAGAGCAATCTTGTGTTTTCTCTCTAGCCATATTTCCTGCGGTCATTAACTCATTAATCCTCTCATATTCGCTGCTACAATCAATATAAGATGTATCAATTATTTGTGGAATTACGTCTTGAGATATCTTGATCTCCTCTACCTGATATGAAAATGACAGGAGCCTATTTTTCAAAATCGTAGTTATCTTATCCATCTCTGTGCCAACAGCGCCAACTAAGCCAATAATTAACTCAGAATCAGAAAAATTACCGCCGAATAAAGACCCGACGTCACGACGCTTGGCCCTATGATCTTCAGGTACTTCAACAGCCTGTGCACTCAAAGGACTGGAGACTAAAGAATCCTCATCAGAATCACAGGTACTTGATTCAGTAGAATGGGTGACTGAAGCCAAATCACTTGGAACCGCAACAGGAATCGCCGTCTCAAATGCTTCTTCAAATGACTTCTTTGCTTCTTCCAATCCTTGAAAATAAATAGTACCAGTACTTGGATACCAATTTAAGTATGTGCCATCTACAGTTTTGAATTGGATTTGATTCTCATTAAGAGGAATCCACTCTCCCTCACGCGGAAGTGCGGCTATGATTCGCTTAAGGTCTTCAAGCTCACCAAAAAATTTTTTGACCATAGCGCATCTCTTTAATATAAGTGGTATAATAATATTATACTCATCTTTAGATTTTCTTTCAACATATTTTAGAACATATGGGAAAGATTACTTATCAAGTGAAACATACGTTCGCTGCTAACCAGCAGACTATCTTAGATATTATCCGGCGGCCATATTACTCCCCCACCAGCATCCTCGCGGCCAGTCCGGGCAAGTCGGACAGGCTCTGGGCCAGGCTGAATCCCGCACCCTTGAGGTGCGCGATCTTGCCCGCCACCCCGCGGCCGGGCTCGATGATGGCCCCGGCATGGCCCAGGCGCTTGCCCGGGGGCGCGGTGCGGCCGGAGATGAAGGCGGTCACCGGCTTGGGGAAGCCCGTATCCCGCACCCAATCCGCCAGGCTCTCCTCGGCGTTGCCCCCGATCTCGCCCAGCACCACCACGGCCCGGGTTTCGGGGTCCGCGGCCAGGAGTTCGAACACCTCCACGTAGCCCACCCCGCCGAAGGGGTCGCCGCCGATGCCCAGGGCCAGGCTCTGGCCGATGCCCGCGGCGGAGAGGCGGTGGGCGGTCTCGTAGGTCAGGGTGCCGCTGCGCGAGACGATGGCCACCGGCCCGCGGGTGAAGGGCGCTCCGGGCATGATGCCGATCTTGGTCCGGCCCGGGGCGATGAGCCCAGGGGTATTGGGGCCCACCAGCCGGCTCGGACGCCCGGCCAGCCGCTCCCGCACCTTGAGCATGTCCAGCTGGGTCAGGCCGTCGCTGATGCACACGATCCAGGGGATGCCGTTCTCGGCCGCCTCCAGGATGGCGTCCGGGGCGAAGGCCGCGGGCACGAAGATGATGCTGGCCGCCACCTGGTGCTCGCGCAGGGCCTTGTCCACGGAGTTGTACACCGGGACCCCCAGGACCTGGGACCCGCCCTTGAAGGGCGTGACTCCGGCCGCCACGCGGGTCCCGTACTCCAGCATGAGGCGGGTGTGGAGCTGGGCCACCCGCCCGGTTACGCCCTGCACCAGCACCGGCATGCCGGCGACGAAGGGCAGCCCGGATTCGGCCCGGGGCAGGGCCGCCAGGCGCGCCGACGCCCCCGCCGGGATGGCCGCGCCCTCGCGGCGCGACGGCGCCCCGGGGCCGGCCAGGCGGCGCAGGTGGTCCATGGCCTGGCGCATGTCCGCGGCGATGTGCAGGTTCTCGGCGGGCAGGGTGCGCAACACCGCCAGCCCCTCCTCGGCCTCGTTGCCCGCGAAGCGCACCACCAGGGGCTTCTGCGGGGGCCGGTTGTCCAGGGCCACCTCCAGGGCCTGGGCCACCTTGGCGCAGGACAGCACCCCGCCGAACACGTTCAGGAACACCGCCTTCACCGCGGGATCGCGGAAGAGCAGGGTGAGCGCGGTGCGCATGCGCTCCAGGTCCGCGCCGCCGCCCAGGTCCATGAAATTGGCCGCGGGCAGGCCGTTCAGGTTCAGGTGGTCCATGGTGGCCATGGCCAGTCCCGCGCCGTTGGCCGCCAGCCCGACCCAGCCGGTCAGGCTGTGGAAGGCCAGGCCCGCGGTGCGGGCCTCGTTCTCCTCCCGGGAGGCGTGCTCGGGCGAATAGAACCGCTCCAGGTCGGTCTGCCGGCCGGCCAGGTTGGCGTCGATCTCCACCTTGCCGTCCAGGGCCAGCCAGCTCCCCTCCTCGGTCAGGACCAGGGGGTTCACCTCGGCCAGGAGCAGGCCGTAGCGGACCACGGACGCATGAAGATTCTCCAGGAGCTGCTGGAAGGCGGGCCAGGCGGCCTGGTCCGCGCCCAGGTGGAAGAAGGCGGCGCGCACGTGGCGCGGCGCCAGGCCCTCGGAGGCGGACAGGGGCAGGATGAGCAGGGCGTCGGGATCCCCGGCCAGCGCCTCCACGTCCATGCCGCCCTGGCGGGCCACGGTGAGCACCAGGCAGCCCCGCTCCCGGGACACGGCGAAGGAGAGGTAGAACTCCCGGGCCACCCTGGCCGCGGGCTCCACCCGGACCAGGGGCACGCGCTTGTCCTCCACGGTCTTGGCGAAAATCGCCCGGGCCACCGGACCGATGTCCTCGTCCGCCTCGGCGCGCAGCACCACGCCGGCCTTGCCCCGCCCTCCGGCCAGGACCTGCCCCTTGACGTACCAGGGACCGGGCCAGGGCGGGGTGAAGCCCTCCAGGTCCCCTGGCCGCAGCAGCACGCCTGGGGGCGCCGGGATGCCGGCTTCGGCGAAGAGGTGCTTGCTCTGGTGTTCGTTGAGCAGCATGGCGGCTCCTTTCGAGTCGGCGGCGTCGGCCCGGCGGGCCGCTCCGCCATGCTACACTCCGCCCAGCCCCAGGTAAACCCCTGAAAACGCGGCATCCTGGCAGGACGGATCCCCGAGCCGACGCACCTCCGGTCCATGCCCTCGCCAAACCGGACGTGAAGCGCCCTGCCGGCCGCATGGACAATGTCGCCGGCGCGCCTGTACACTGCTGCCGTGAGCATCCGCTGCATGATCGTGGACGACGAGCCCCCGGCTCGAGAGTACCTGCAAAGCCTGCTGGCCGCCCACCCGGACGTGGAGGTGGCGGACAGCGTGGGCTCGGCGGGGCAGGCCGTGGCTGCGGCCCGCGCCCGGGACCACGACCTGGTGTTCCTGGACATCCAGTTGCCCGGCAGCAACGGGTTCGAGGTCCTGGCCGACCTGTGCGGCCTTCCCCGGCCGCCACTGGTGGTCTTCGCCACAGCCTACGACAGCTACGCCATCCAGGCCTTCGAGGCCAACGCCGTGGACTACCTGCTCAAGCCCTTTTCCGAGGAGCGCCTGGCCAAGAGCCTGGACCGGGTGCGCCAGGAGCTGGCCGCGGGCCGGGAGTCGATTCCGGCGGGCCTGGAGCGGCTGCTCTGCGAGGTGGGGCTCTCCCGCCGCCTGGCCCGGGTGGCGGTGGAGCACGGCGGCCGCATCCTGCTCCTGGACCCCGGGGAAATCGCGTACTGCCTGGCCGACGACAAGCGGGTCCAGGTCCACACCCGCGACGCGGCCTACCCCTGCCAGGCCTGCGTGACCCTGGACAAGCTGGAGGCCAAGCTGGAGGGCCTGTCCTTCTTCCGGGCCAACCGCTCGGCCCTGGTGAACCTGGCCTGCATCCGGGAGTGCTCGCCCTGGATGAACGGCAAGTACCTGCTGGTCATGGCCGACGCGGACGCGGCCGAGATCACCGTGAGCCGCTCCCGGGTGCGGGAGTTCAAGGAAAAGCTCGACCTGTAGGAGGCGGGCTGCCGCCTCCTGCGCGCCAGGGCGGCGCGCCGGACGGTTCACGCAGCGGACGGTCCGAGCACCCGGCCGCAATTCGTTTGAGGCTGGGCGCAGGCGAAAAGTCCAGGAGGACGTTTCGCCCCATAATGGAGACTCCCCATGGACCTCACCTCCGCCACGACCCTCACCCTGCTCCTCACCCTGATCAACCGCCTGGGGCTGCTGGTGGCCAGCGCCTTCCTGCTCCTGTCGGCGATCCCGGCGCACCGCCTGGGCTTCTCCCTCCCCCAGTCGGTGAACAAGGCGTTCCTCATGGTGCTCTTCGGGGTCCTGGGCATCCTGGGCACCTACGCCGGCGACCCCATCGCCCAGTCCTTCGCCAACCTGCGGGCCACGGCGGTCATCACCGCGGGCCTGTTCGGCGGGCCGCTGGTGGGCTTCGGGGCCGGGTTCATCGCCGGGGCGCACCGCATCGCCATCGACCCGGGCGGCTTCTCGGCCCTGCCCTGCGCCCTGGCCACCTGCCTGGAGGGCCTGGCCGCGGGCATCGTGGCCTCCCGCTACCGGGGAGACGCCCTGAACTGGAAGGTGGCCATGCCGCTGACCACCGTGGGCGAGACCCTGCACATGTTCCTGGTGCTGGCCTGGTGCCGGCCCTTTGCCGACGCCCTGGCCCTGGTCCAGGTCATCGCCCTGCCCATGATCATCGTCAACACCCTGGGAGCGGGCGTGTTCGCCCAGATCCTGTCGGTGACCATCGTGCAGCGCGAGCGGCGGCTGTCCCAGCACGCCCAGCAGATCCTGGCCGTGGCCAACCAGACCGTGGGACACCTGCGTTCCGGCCTCAACCCGGACTCGGCCCGGGCCACTGCCGAAATCATCTTCGCCAAGACCTCGCCGGCCGCGGTGGCCATCACCGACGACAGCACGGTCCTGGCCCACATCGGGGAGGGCGCGGACCACCACCTGTCCGGCCAGCCCATCCTCACCCAGGCCACCCGCTCGGTGCTGGCCACCGGCCAGGCCGTGTTCCTGCACGGCAGGGCGCTCATCGGCTGCCACCAGCCGGACTGCCCCTTCACCCAGGCCATCATCGTGCCCCTGCGCAAGGGCTCCATCCTGGTGGGAACCCTGAAACTCTACGGAAGCTCCAAGGTCAAGCTGGACCAGATCCGCTTCGAACTGGCCAAGGGGCTGGCCGACCTCTTCTCCTTCCAGCTCGAACTGGAGGACATCCAGGTCAAGGCCAGGCTCCTGTCCCAGGCCGAGATCCGGCACCTCCAGGCCCAGATCAACCCCCACTTCCAGTTCAACGCGCTCAACACCATCGCCGCCTTCTGCCAGTCCGACCCCAAGCGGGCCCGGGACCTGCTGGCGGACCTGGCCTCGTACATGCGCAAGAACCTGGCCAGCGAGAAGAGCTTCGTGCCCCTGGCCGAGGAGCTGGACCAGGTTCGCTCCTACCTGGCCATCGAGAAGGCCCGCTTCGGGGACCGCATCGCGGTGGCCATGGACGTGGCCCCGGACTGCCGGGACTGGCCCATCCCGCCGCTCATCATCCAGCCCCTGGTGGAGAACGCGGTCAAGCACGGCCTGTCCGGCTGCGAGGAGGGCGGGCTGGTCACCCTGTCCGTGGCCCCGGCCCCGGAGGGCCTGGACATCCGGGTGCGGGACAACGGGGTGGGCATGTCCCCGGACCAGGTGCGGCGCATCTTCGCCGGCGACGGAGTGGAGGCCCCCTCCGGCGGCATCGGGGTCAAGAACTGCTCCCTGCGCCTGTCGCGCATCTACGGCCCCCAATGCCGCATGCACATCGAAAGCACCCCGGGCCAGGGCACCGAGATCCGCATGCTCATCCCCCCCACGGCCTCGGCAACCATGTCGTGAGCGTCTTCTGCCGGAGCTTCCGGCGGCTGGCGCCCTGGGATTGAAGCCCCAGCCCCACGCCCGGGCCACATCCGTCCGCCTCCGGTCCGCCGTGACCGATTGACTCCTCCCTCCCCCTCCAGCCCAAGGGGCAGCCCCGCGCCGGGACGGACCCTTCACCGTGCATTCCGCCCCTGCAAACCGACGGCCCATCCGGCAAAGTCGACGATTTGCCCCGCCCCCCTTTTCATACCCCTTTCCTCGGCATACAACGGTGGGAAAAAGGAGGCTTGGACCATGCTCTACTTCATCCTGGCCGTGGCCGCGCTCCTGGCCGGCTACGCCGTCTACGGCACGTTCGTGGCAAAGGTCTTCGGCGTGGACGAGAACCGCCCCACCCCGGCCTCGCGCATGGCCGACGGGGTGGACTACGTGTCCATGCCCGTGTGGAAAGTCTACCTGGTGCAACTGTTGAACATCGCCGGGCTGGGTCCCATCTTCGGCCCCATCCTGGGCGCGCTCTACGGGCCCGCGGCCCTCTTGTGGATCGTGCTGGGCACCATCTTCGCCGGCGCGGTGCACGACTTCTTCTCGGGCATGATGAGCGTGCGCTACAACGGCCTGTCCATCCCCGACGTGGTGGGCAAGGACCTGGGCAACGGCTTCAAGCAGTTCATGCGCGCCTTCTCCATCGTGCTCCTCATCCTGGTGGGCGTGGTCTTCGTGCTCGGCCCGGCCAAGCTCATGGCGGTGCTGACCCCCGAATCCCTGGACCACGTGTTCTGGAGCGTGGTGATCTTCGGCTACTACGTGCTGGCCACCATGCTGCCCATCGACAAGATCATCGGGCGGGTCTACCCCATCTTCGCCGCCGTGCTCCTGTTCATGGCCGTGGGCCTCATGGTCGCCCTGGTGGCCCAGGGCTACCCTGTGCTGCCCTACGACCAGTTCTTCACCAACCTGCACCCCAAGGCCCTGCCCCTGTGGCCGCTCATGTTCATCACCATCGCCTGCGGCGCCATCAGCGGCTTCCACTCCACCCAGTCCCCGCTCATGGCCCGCTGCCTCAACTCCGAGAAGCACGGCAAGTTCGTGTTCTACGGAGGCATGGTGGGCGAGGGCGTCATCGCCCTCATCTGGGCCACCCTGGGCATGAGCTTCTACCCCGACATGGCGGCCCTTCAGGCCAGCATCGCCGCCGGCAGCCCGTCCCTGGTGGTCAAGGAGGTCTCCATGACCCTGCTCGGCGGATTCGGCGGCGCGCTGGCCATCATCGGCGTGGTCATCCTGCCGGTGACCTCGGGCGACACCGCCTTCCGCGGGGCGCGGCTCATCGTGGCCGACTTCCTGGGCATGCCCCAGAAGGAGATCCGCAAGCGGCTCATGATCAGCGTGCCCCTGTTCGCGGTGGGCCTGATCCTGTGCCTGGTGGACTTCAACGTGATCTGGCGCTACTTCGCCTGGTCCAACCAGTCCCTGGCCACGGTGGTCCTGTGGAGCGCGGGCGCCTACATGATCAAGCGCGGCAAGCCGCACTGGATCGCCACCCTGCCCGCCATCTTCATGACCGCCATGAGCATCACCTACATCGCCAACGCCAAGATCGGCCTGAACCTTCCCATGGACATCTCCACCTGGGTGGGACTGGCCGCGGCCGCGGCGGCGACCATCGCCTTCTTCAGCGCCTTCCGGCCCTCGCGCCTGGCCCAGATGACCCCGGACGAGGCGTAGCCGACCTGCACCCCAACGAGAAGGCCCGCCCCCCGATGGGGGCGGGCCTTCCTTTTCGCCTCGGCGCTGCGGCTCAGCCGCGCTCCCGCACCTCGCCCCGCCAGGCGTTGAGCGGGGCGCAGCAGCCCTGGCCCATGAACAGCTCGGCCCGGACCGCGGCCCCCAGATCGGGGTGCGCGGCCAGGCTGCAGAGATAGCGGCCGCGCCCGGAATCCCAGCAGAGATCCGGGCAGCGCCGCCGGTAGCCGTAAAGCCGGTGCGACACCTCGCAGGGATTGTCCAGACAACACCACCCGCAGCCCACGCAGGGAAGGGAACTCAAACGACAACCACGCCTTCAGCCTCCAGTCGTGCCGGTCTCGCCCACGGGAACGCCGCGGGATGCGGCGCCCGCTCCCCAGGCTACTCTCCTGGGGACAAAGCGCAAGTCCGATCAGTCCACGACCGCGGCCAGGACGGTCGCGTTGTCCCGGCCGCCCGCGTCCAGGGCCGCCCGGAGCAGGTCGCGCAGCCGCTCCTCCAGCGGGATGCCGGCCCGGAGCAGCCCGCGCATGGCCTCTTCCGCGACCTCCCCGTGCAAGCCGTCGCTGGTGAGGACCAGCATGTCTCCCGGGAGAAGGCGCAGCACCCCGGAGTCAGGGCGGATATCCGGACAGCCCAGGCACTGGTCCAGGAGCTGGCGCAGGGGATGGATGCGGGCGGCCTCGGCGCTTATCTCGCCCTCCTCCACCAGTTCCCGGAGGAAGGTGTGGTCGCGGGTCACGGCGTGGAGTTCGCCGCCCCGGGCCAGGTGCAGCCGGGAATCGCCCACGTGGGCCCAGACCGCCTCGCGCCCCCGGATGAGGACCGCGGTGAGGGTGGCGCCCATGCCCTCCATGCCCGGATTCGCCTGCACCATGGCCCGCAGGGCCGACTGGGCCCGGTCCAGGCCCGCCAGAAGCCAGACCTCCCCGGCCCCCTCCGGCCCCCCCGAGGCCAGGGCCGCCACCGCCGTCTCGGCGGCCAGGTGGCCGCACTGCTCGCCGCCCATGCCGTCGGCCACGGCGAGAAGCGCGCCGTCCGGCAGGGGCTGGGCCAGGAGACGGTCCTCGTTGCGGCGGCGGACCAGCCCCACATGGCTGAGCCCGGCCACGTCCAACCCCGCGGCCGGGACCCGGAATGACACCCGCGCCGGCCCCTGGCCCGGATCAGACATCCCGGTAGTCCGCAGCCCGCACATCCACCCCCAGGCCCCTGGCCCGCTCCACGAACTCCTCCAGCAGGAGCGTGACCGCGGGCTGCCGGCGCTCGCCGTAGAGCATGAAAAGCGACGTCATCCTCTGCCGGTTGCACAGGGTTTCGTGCCGGACCAGGGACTCCCGGCTGGCCGCGGCCCGCAGTTCGGCCAGGGCATCCGCCAGGCTGCCGTAGCGCTGCTCCGGGTCGCGGGCGCAACAGGTGAGGATGAACCGGCGCAGGGCGTCGGGCAGGCCCGGGACCGCCCGGCCGGGGTCGGGCACGTCCAGTTCGCAGTGCAGGTCCATGAGCCGGGACAGGTCCTCCTCGGGGAAGGGCAGGCAGCCGGCCACCATCTCGTAGGCCATGAGCCCCAGGGAGTACATGTCCGAGCGGTGGTCCACCGGGTCGCCCAGGATCTGCTCCGGCGGGGCGTAGCGCGGGGTGCCGGCGATGCTCATGTCCTCCAGGCCCGGGGCGCAGGCCAGGCCGAAGTCCAGGATCTTGATCTGCTCGCCCGGCAGCACGAACACGTTCTCGGGCTTGATGTCCCGGTGCACGATGCCCTTGCCGTGGGCGTACTCCAGGCCGGCGCAGACCTGGAGCAGGTAGTCCAGGGCCTTTTCCGCGTCCAGCCGGTTCCGGGACCGGAGCACGGTCTTGAGGGTGTGGCCGTCGAGGTACTCCATGATGATGAACACGGTCTTGTAGAGCTCCTCGATGTCCATGACCCGGACGATGTTGGGATGGTTGAGCATGGCGATGGTGGAGGCCTCCTGCCGGAAGCGCTCCAGGAATTCCGGCTCCATGGCCATGTCGTGCTTCATCATCTTGATGGCCACGTCCAGGGGCAGGCTGGAGTGCACCCCCCGGTAGACCGTGCTCCAGCCGCCCGCGCCCAGCTTCTGCTTGATGACGTACTTGCCCACCTTGCGGTCCGCGGTGACCGGGGACTCGTCGAAGCGCTTGGTGACCAGTTCGGTCAGGAAGAGACGCAGGTCGGGCTGCCGGTGGGCCATCTCCTCGAAGCGCCCCTTGTCCAGGGCCCAGACCTCCAGGGGGGTCTGGGCGTCCACGCTGGCCAGGCGCGGCTCTCCGGTGAGCACCGCCATCTCGCCCACCAGATCGCCCGGCCCCAGGCAGGCCACGTGGTGCGCGGTGTTGTCCTGCACCACCTTGACCTCGCAGCGGCCGCGGTGGACGAGATACAGGGTGTCCCCCTGCCCGCCCTGTTCCAGCAGGCGCTCACCGCGGCCCAGACGCCGCCGCTGCAGGCAGTTGAGCAGGGTGCAGGCGGCCAGGCGCGGGATGGCCTGGAGCAGAGACGAGCCGAGCAGGAAGTCCAGATCCTCGGGCAGGGGCCTGCCGTCTTCGGGAAGAAAAGGAAAACGCCCTTCAACCAGAGAACAGGCTTCCTGGAAAAGCAGGCCGTAGAGCACGGCCTCGCGATCCGATTCGTCGCGGTCCCAGACCACCTCGCCCCGGAAACCCTTCCAGCCGGGAGACTCCGGGTCCGGGAACAAGACAACCGCGCCGGGGCCCGAGCACTTCCGGGACGGGGAGCGGAGCAGCGCCCCCTGGTCGCTGTAGTTCAACACCTCCACATAGGCCAGGGGCGGCCCGTGCGCCACGTCCTGCGCCCGGGCCAAGACATCGCCGTACAGGGCGATGCCCACGACCGGCTGTCGCAGAGAGACGCGCTCCTGCTTTCTCCGGTTATCCACACCCATGGCGCAGACCTCGCGAGGTTATGCCAAGGCACTCCCGGAAAACGCCGTATGGAGAGGGCGGATATCTCGCCCGGACGCCCACGCGTCACGGCAGTCGCAGTGCGGCGGTGTTCGCCGAGCGGCCCACGCCCATCTGAAATCCTTATATGAGGACACGCCAAAAAACAAGGAAAACTGATAACTGCCGTCACTTATCGACAGAGCGAAGCAGCGGCCAGGCGCTACTGCCTGTCCGTGGCCCGGGTCAATTCCGTCACATTGGACTTTGTGAAGAACCCGTCGAAGCCCGCGTAGCGCTGGATGTACTCGTGCACCAGGAAGGTGGCGGGGAAGGTCTGGGTGAAGGTCTGGTGCAGGCCGTCATGGGGGCCGCCCACCAGTTCGACGAGGAACTGCATGCCGTCGGCCTTGAGCCCGGCGAACACCTCCCCGATGTCCTCGCAGCGGAAGGCCGCGTGGTGCGCACGCCGGCCGTAGTTCGCGATGAACTTCTCGGTGGGGCCGCTCTCCGCGTAGCTCGTGAAGGGCTCGATGCCCGAGGTGAAGACCTGGGCGTAGTCGTGCATGCTGAGCCGGGCCACGCTGGTGATGGAGTTCAGGCTCTCCACGTACACCGAGAACGAGAAGTCGTAGCCGGTGAGCTCCATGAACTCCAGGATGGCCGCGTCCCGGTCCTGGGCCATGACCCGGGTGGCCGCATGGTCCAGTTCGAACACCTTCCCGAGGTAGGGCTTGTCCGGCTTGGCGAAGGTCCAGTCCAGGGGCGCGGCGTCCTTGCCGCGCCAGTCGCCCTCCCGCTCCCGCCACTGGATGAAGCCCAAGGAGTTGCCGGTGCGGGCCGAAGGCGGGGTCTGGATGAAGAGGTAGGTCCCGGCGTCCACCAGCCCCTCGGTGGCGAAGCGCACCCCGCGCGCCTTCTGGATGGCCACGTAGCGCATGAGGTCGCGGCACTTGAACACGAAGGTCTCCAGCCGGGCGTCGGGCTTGGCCTCGGTCTTGGGCCGCACGCTGAAGCGCCGGTGCGGATTGGCCTCGGCCGTGCGGCGGGAGGTGACGAGGAAGTCGGCGCAGCCCTCCTGCTTGAGCACCGCCACGTTGCGCCTGGGCGTGGAATAGGCGCAGTCGAAACCCAGCCCGGTCCAGTCCAGGAACTGGTGCACGGCCGCGGGCTCGTCCCCGCGCTCCACGTTGACGATGACCGCCTCCAGCCCGCCCACCAGCCCTTCCAGCCCGGCCTTCTTTCGCGCGGCCCGGACCCGGTCCACGCCCTCCAGGAGCTTGGCGTCGTCGTTCTTGAACTCGGGGGGCATGTAGCTTCTCCCTCAGGTTTCGCTGCTTCAGGTTATTCCACGCCCAGAGCCCAGGCCGTCAGGTGCTTGCGGCCGGCGGCGGCCAGGATGCGGGCCATGGCTTCACGGTCGGGCAGGGAGCTGGCGGCCAGCTCCTCCAGGTACGCGGCCAGGCGGGCGTCCTCGGCCAGGTAGGCGCGGACCACCTGGCCCACGTCGCCGATGGCGGCCATGCGGGTGAGCCAGCCCACGCCCTCGTTGTACACGATGCGCGAGGCCGTGGCCGCGGAGAGCAGGGCCAGCAGATGGCCCAGGGGCACCCGCTCGATGAGCCGGTCCGCGTAGCGCCGGGCCAGCACCGGCGGACAGTAGGCCAGGAGCACCCCGTGCAGGGCCGGATCCTCCCGTATGTCCTCGGCGGCCTTCACGTCCCTGGCCAGGCGGGCGTACACCAGGTCGGCCAGCGTGTTGATCTCCTTGGACAGCTCCACGGTGATGGCGGTGAGGGGGCTCGTCCCGCCCCGGGCCTTGTACTCCCGCACCAGGAGCCGGGCCTCGGCCGCGGCCCGCTCCCGCAGGATGTCCAGCACCTGGGCCACGTACTCGTCCTTGACCGCCAGGAACTCCTGGTCGGACAGGGTGAGCCCGGCCAGGACCTCGTACGAGGAGCAGATCACCCCGCACTTGTTGGCGCTGGAGCCGTGCACCGCCAGGATCCCGGCCTCCTGGAGCCTGTCCCGGGCCTCGGGCGAGAGGAACAGGTTGGCCCCCTCCACCACGACGCGGGCCGTGGGCTTGCCTTCGGCGTCCAGGAAATCGCCCCAGTTGCGCAGGTTGATGGTGTCCGGCCGGCCGCCGCAGGGCAGGAACAGGTCGGCCCGGACGGTGTTGTGCAGGGTGTCGCGCAGCCGCGCGCCCTCGGGAGTGGAGGTCGAAGCCGCCACGCCGTCCCCGGAGAGGCGGGCCGGGTCGAACTCGGCGATGGACAGGTCCCCGTCGATGAGCCGGGCCAGCTCGGCGTGGTCCAGGCCCGCGGGGTCGCAGGCCGCGCCGTGGCCGTCGGACACGGCCACGATGGCCGCCTTCTCCCCGTAGTCGCGCATGAGCAGCCTCATGGCGTTGCCCGCCACGTCGCCGCGCGGCCCGCCGGTGATCTTCACCGTGAAGCGCTGGCTGCGCGGGTCCAGGCCGAGCAGGCTCCGGAGGATCTCCTCGGCGAACACCACCACGCCCAGGGAGGTCACTCCGTAGCGCTTGTGGCTGATGCCGGTGCGGGGCTTGGAGCTCATGAAGGCCGCGGGATAGCGGTAGCCGCGGAAGGCGGCCCGGGCCACGATCCACTCGATGTGGGCCGGGGTGATGTGCTCGTCCGGGCCGAGGTAGATGATCTCCTCGCGGTTCAGGTAGTCCACCACCCCGGGCAGCACCGGGGCCTGGGCCGGCGCGTCCTCCGGGACCACGATGAGGTCCAGGAGCGCGTCGGCCATGCCCTTGACCGCCTGGTCCGCGTCGGCCTCGGGCCCGAGCAGGAGCACGGCCTTGGCGCCGCCCTCGGGGATGTCCTTGTTCTTGTGCTGCTGGGCCTTGGCCAGGGCCGTGACCTCGTCCCAGAGCCGGTTGGACTCCAGTTCGAACTGTTCCTGGGTCCGGGTGGGCACCACCCGCACCCCGCCCCGGGCCATCTCCCGGTAGCGTACGTGGAAGCCCTGCCAGAACGGCCCGGAGAAGAAAAAGAAGCCGTAGGGCGGCGCTCCCTCCTGCGCCACCGGCCCCCCGGGAATCGAATCCAGCACCGCGGGGTCCAGGCGGAAGCCCAGGCTCAGGCGTCCGGGCAGGTAATAGTTGGTGCGCAGGGTGTGGCTGACCAGGGCCTCCATGCAGGCGAAGGTGTGGCGGGCCACCTCGTCGCCCATGCCCTCCACCAGGGCGAGCAGCCGCGCCCGGTACTCCCGGGCCATGGCCTCGCGGTTGCCCACCACCGGGTTGAAGCGGGCCTCGAACAAGTCCAGCACCGCCCGCGCCGCGGCGCGGTTGGCCAGCACCGCCTGCACCATGTGGTGCGCGGTGTAGGCGTAGATGTCCTGGCGCAGCAGGAACTGGTGGCCGAACTCGGCGGCGGCCTGGAGGAAGGCCACCTGGCGCAGGCTCCAGCCCGCCTCGTCGGCCAGGCGCTCCAGCTCGTGGCCGGCGATCTGCTTGACCATGGCCAGTTCGGCGGACAGCCTCCGCCAGGCGCGGCCCGCGGGGTCCAGGGGCGCGCCGTCCCGGGTCACGTAGAAGGAGCACACCCCCATGGAGTCCGCGCCCGCGGCGTACACGTCGCCGTACGCCCGGGCGATGTGGACCCTCTCCCGGCGCAGGATGCGCACCATCTCCAGGAGCAGGCCGCGCCGGGCCGGCGAGGTCAGGGCCACCACCACCCGGGACAGGCCCGGGTAGGCCTCGGGGTCGAGCCGCACCAGCACCCGCTCCCGGTCCGCGGAGGCCAGGAACTCCTCCCACAGGGCGAAGTGGCGCAGGGCCCGCTCGGGCTCGAACTTCTCCACGCAGTCGCCGGTGGCCGCGGCCAGGAACCTGGAGAAGTCCGCCAGCCGCTCCGGCGCCAGGGCGCCGGCGCCGCGCATCTGCTCCACCGCCAGCCGGAAGCTCTCGCCCGAGACGTCCAGGGGCTCCTGCGGCGAGAGCACGAAGGTGTCCAGCCGGAGCTTGCCGTCGGTGCTCTCGTAGATGCGGGCGTTCAGGATCTCCTGGCCGCGCAGGGAGGACAGGACCTCCGCCAGCTCGTCGCCGCCGCGGCCCGGCGAGATGTAGGTGACCTTGTCTCCGCAGGGGCTCCGGACCGCCAGGCGCTGGCCCTCGCTCAGCACCTGGCCGGAGATGAGGGCGTGCAGGTGCCGCACCTGCTCCTCCTGGGAGTGGGTGCGGAAATAGTAGGCGGGCATGGACGCGAAGAACCAGGGGGCCAGGCTTTCGGCCTCGGCCGCCAGGCGCTCCTTGACCAGTCCGAGGGTGACGGCGGCCTCGCCGGTCATGGGCTGGCCGCGGCGGGAGCCGGACTCTTCCTGCATGGCGCTCCTCCCGCCCCCCGGCGCGAGGGGGCTGCGCCTGTCCCATAGCACACTCCGCCCGGAAACAACAGGCCAACCGCCCGACGGCGCAAGATTATCCTGCCGGGGGCGGCCTGCCCGCGAGAGGAGGCGCGGCCTTCTTCCTGCCGGAAAGGGGCTAGGCCTTCACGGTGTGCAGGTGCACGTCGCGCTGCGGGAAGGGGATGGAGACGCCCGCCTGGTCCAGGGCGCGCTTGATGGCCTCGGTGAGGCTGAAGCGCACGTCCCAGTAGTCCGCGGTGGCGACCCAGGGCCGGACCACCAGGTTCACGCTGGAGTCGGCCAGTTCGGCCACGGCCACCTGCGGCGCGGGATCCGCGAGCAGCCGGGGCTCCTCGGCCAGGACCCGGGACACCACCTCCTTGGCCCGCACCGTGTCGTCGGCGTAGGAGATGCCCACCACCAGGTCGATGCGCCGGGTGGGGTTGGCGGTGACGTTGACCACGGTGTCGCCCAGGATGGCGGCGTTGGGCACCAGCACCCGCTGGTTGTCCGGGGTGGCGAGCTGGGTGTGGAAGATGGTCACCTTCTCCACCTTGCCCGACTGGCCCCCCACGGTCACGAAGTCGCCCACGGTGAAGGGTCGCAGGACCATGAGCATGACCCCCGCCGCGATGCTGGACAGGGAGTCCTTGAGGGCCAGGCCCACGGCCAGGCCGGCCGCGCCGAGTACGGTGAGCAGCGAGGCGGTGCTCACCCCGAGCTGGCCGATGGCCGCCACGCAGACCACGGCCGCCAGCACGTAGTAGGTCACGCTCTTCAGGAACTGGATCAGCACCGGGTCCAGGTGGGCCTTCTCCAGCACCTTGGCCAGGAGGCGGGACAGGCGGCGGGATATCCACAGCCCGGCCACCAGGATGAGCAGGGCCGCCGGCAGGCGAAGGGCGTTGAGAACGATCCAGGACCAGGCGGATTCGAACAGGGCGCTCATGGGACCTCCGGAGGGCCGGCCAGGGCCGGGCGCGGGGCGGCTGCGTCGCCCCGGGGTTGCGGATTGGGGCGCGGCCCGAGCCGGACCTCGCCCGACGCCACCCTAGCATCCGGTCCGGGCCTGCGGCAACCCGCCTGGTCCGCGGGCCGCGCGGCCGGACGCCTTGACAGACGTGCTTCGGCCCCGTACTTTCGGCTTGGAAAGCAAAAATCGAGGGAATGCCATGTTCGAGTCCCGCACCCAATCCAAGTTCGACGCCCTGTCCACCCTGGGCCGCCGGGTCAAGGACATTGACCTGGACGCGGTGCGCACCTGCCTGGACCTCCTGCAGGCGGCCTTCGACGTGCGCCAGTCCCTGAACGAGCGGTTCTTCCGCAAGACCGTGTCCGAAGGCCGGTTCACGGTGCTGGCCCTGCTCCTGGCCGCGCCGGACTGGAGCATGACCCCCTCGGAGCTGGCCGCGGGCTCGGGCGTGACCCGGGCCACCATGACCGGGCTGCTGGACGGCCTGGAGGCCGACCGCCACATCGAGCGCAAGGGCTTCAAGAACGACCGGCGCAAGACCACCATCCACCTGACCCGGGAGGGCCGCGACTTCCTCCTGAGCCTCCTGCCCGGCTACTTCAAGGTCATGGCCAACGCCACCGCCCACCTCTCCGAAACCCAGCGCCGCAGCCTCTCCCACATCCTGGAGAAGGTCCGGGGAGGCGTGGGCTAGGCGGTTGGCGGCCCGTCCATGATCGCCGGGGTCGACGGCTGCCGGGGCGGCTGGCTGGTGGCCCTGGCCGAGGGATGGCCCTGTCCTGCCCCACCCCGGTTGGCGATCTGCAACGATTTCCGCACGGTTCTCGACGCGACTGCGGACTGCGCAGCCGTGGCCGTGGACATGCCCGTCGGCCTGCCCGACGGGGGCGAAGGCCGCGACTGCGACCGGGCGGCCCGGGCACTGCTGAAGGCCCGACGCGGAGCCGCCGGCCGGGTGTTCCCTTCCCCGCCCCGGACCGCGCTGCAGGCCCGGACCTGGCCCGAGCTCCAAGAGTTGCACCACTCCATTGCCGGGAAAGGCGTTCCCAAGCAGGTCTGGAACATCGCGCCCCGGCTGCGGGAGGTGGACGCGGCCCTGACCCCGGACCTCCAGTCCCGGGTGGTGGAGGCCCACCCCGAACTGGCCTTCGCCCGCCTGGCCGGCCGGGTCCTGGCCTCCAAGCACGCCTCCGAGGGACTGGAAGAGCGTCGCGCCGCCCTGGCCGCTGCCAGCCCGCACGTCCTGCCGGCCCTGGAGGGCATCCCCTCCGGCTCGGCCCTGGACGACGCCCTGGACGCCCTGGCCCTTCTCGCGGTCGCGACCCACGTGGCCGAGGTCGGAATTGAAGCCGCCCCGGATGCCGCCCGCCGCGTCCCGGCCCTACCCTTCGGGGACATCCCCCGCGATACGCGGGGGCTGAGGATGGAGATATGGTACTAGGGCAGGTCTAGCAGCCCTTCCCGTTCTTCACCGACTGCACGCCCCAGATCTTCTCGGCGTATTCGGCCACCGCTCGGTCGCTGGAGAAGTGGCCCATGCCGGCGGTGTTGAGGATGCTCATGCGGGCCCAGCGGGCGCGGTCCTGGTAGGCGGCCTCCACCCGGGCCTGGCAGTCCACGTAGGCGCGGTAGTCGGCCAGGACCATGAAGCGGTCCTCGCGGAGCAGGCTGTCCACCAGGGGCTTGAACAGGTCCGGCCGGCCCGGGTTGAACCGGCCCGCGGCGATCATGTCCAGGACCTCGGCCAGCTCCGGGTCGTCCTGCACATGCTCCGCCGGCCGGTAGCCGATCTTCTTGAGGGCCATCACCTCGCCCGCGGCCAGGCCGAAGAGGAAGAAGTTCTCCGGCCCCACGCGCCGGCGGATCTCCACGTTGGCCCCGTCCAGGGCGCCGATGGTGATCGCGCCGTTCAGGGCGAACTTCATGTTCCCGGTGCCCGAGGCCTCGAAACCCGCGGTGGATATCTGCTCGGACAGCTCCGCGGCCGGAATGATCTTCTCCGCGTTGGACACGCAGAAATTTGGCACGAAAACCACCCGCAACAGGTCCCGGCAGGCCGGGTCGGCGTTCACCGTGGCGGCCACGTCGTTGATGAGCTTGATGATGAGCTTGGCCATGACGTAGGCCGGCGCGGCCTTGCCGCCGAAGAGCACCGCCCGCGGCGTGGCCGGCGGCCTGCCGCGCAGGATGCGGGCGTAGAGGGTCGCCACGTGGAGCACGTTGAGCACCTGGCGCTTGTACTCGTGGATGCGCTTGACCTGCACGTCGAACAGGAAGTCCGGGGGCAGATCCACCCCGGCCCGGTTCCGGACGTATCCGGCCAGGGCCTCCTTGCCGGCCTGCCTGGCCTCCAGCCAGCGGCCCTGGAACCCCGCGTCCGCGGCATGCTCCCGCAGTCCGGCCAGCCGCCCCAGGTCCTTGGCCCAGCCCGGCCCCACGGCCTCGGTGATGAGAGCGGACAGCCCAGGATTGCACTGCTCCAGGAAACGGCGGGGGGTGACGCCGTTGGTCACGTTCAAGAAACGCTCCGGCCACAGTTCGGCGAAATCCCGGAATACCGTGCTCCTGAGGATGTCGGTGTGCAACTCCGCCACCCCGTTCACCGCGTGGCAGCCCACCACGGCCAGGTGGGCCATGCGCACCAGCTCATCATCCTCATTGGCCACGATGGCCATCCGCTCCACCCGCTCCTCGTCGCCCGGGAAGCGCTCGCGCACCTCCTCCCGGAAACGGCGGTCGATCTCCCGGATGATCTGGGCGTGCCTCGGCAGGATTCGGGCCAGCAGCCGCTCGGGCCACTGCTCCAGGGCCTCGGGCAGCACCGTATGGTTGGTGTAGGCGAAGGTCCGCACGCAGATGTCCCAGGCCGGCTCCCAGTCCATGAGCTCCACGTCCACCAGGATGCGCATGAGTTCGGCGATGGCGATGGTGGGATGGGTGTCGTTGAGCTGCACCGCCACCTTGTCCGGCAGGTTCGCCATGTCCCCGTCGTCCTTGCGGAAGCGGCGGAGGATGTCCTGGAAGGTGGCGGCCACGAAGAAATACTGCTGCTTGAGCCGCAGTTCCTGGCCCTGCTCCTTGGTGTCGTTGGGGTACAGGACCTTGGAGATGTTCTCGGTCCTGGCCTTCTCCTCGATGGCCCGCACGTACTGGCCGTCCTGGAAGAAGTCCAGGTCGAACTCGCGGCTGGACTTGGCCGCCCACAGCCGCATGCTGATGACGCTGCCGTTGCCCTGGCCCGGGATGAGCATGTCCACGGCCATGGCCATGACGTTCTGGGCGGACTGCCAGTCGTGGCGCAGCCGGCCCCGGCTGTCGGCGTACTCCCGCACCTGGCCGTAGAAGCGCACCTCGTAGAGGTAGTGCGGCCGCTCGAACTCCCAGGGGCAGCCCACCCGCTGCCAGTTGTCCGGCCGCTCCACCTGCCAGCCGTCCTGGATCACCTGGTAGAAGATGCCGTAGTCGTAGCGGATGCCGTAGCCGTAGCCCGGGATGCCCAGGGCGGCCATGGAGTCCAGGTAGCAGGATGCCAGGCGGCCCAGGCCGCCGTTGCCCAGGCCCGCATCCCACTCCAGCTCCTTGAGCTCGTCCAGGTCGAAGCCCAGTTCGGCCATGGCGAGGACGGCCTCGTCCCACAGCCCCAGGCAGGCCAGGTTGTTGCGCAGGGAGCGGCCGACCAGGAACTCCAGGGAGAGGTAATAGACCCGCTTGGCCCCCTGGGCGTAGAACTCGCGCTGGGTGCGGATCCACTTCTCGGCCAGCCGCTCGCGCACCGCGTAGGCCAGGCCCTTGAGATAGTCCTGGGGCCCGGCCCACCGGTAGTCGCTGCCGCCGAAGGACACGATGTGCCGGAGCACGCTCTGGCGCAGGTCCTCGTTGTCCGCGATGCAGGCCAGATCCAGGGCCTCGCCCCGGGAGGTCTTGCGTTCGGCCATCATCCCTCCGCGCCGCCCGCTCCGGCCCCGCCCTTCCGGCGCGGGGAGCTATCTCATGTGAGCGGCCAGTTCGGGGACCACGTCCCGCAGGAGGTCGCCCAGGGCCTCCTGGAACAGGGCCTCGTTGCGCTCCTGGGAGAAGTTCAGCGCGGTGCGCTCCCAGGTTCCCTCGTAGGTCTTCTGGAACACGTGCCGCCCGGAGGCGTCCAGGGCGCGGTCCAGGAAGAACCGCATCTTCAGGTGCAGCTTGGAGCCGAGCATGCCGGTCTGGCTCAGGTAGGTGCTGAGCACCTCGCCGTTCACCACCCAGTCGGCGCTGAAGGGCGAGCCCGGGGAATAGGCGGCGGCCTCGCATCCGCGGGCCTTGAACTCCACCACCAGGGCCTCGTGGACCCAGTCGGTCACCGCCGGGCCCAGGGGATAGTATTTGACCGTCTGGTCCCGGTCGCCGATGGCCTTCATGCCGCCCCGGCCGTCCCGGATCTGGCCCACGCCCACGGCCGCCTTGCACTCGCCGACATCCCGCCCCACCGGGGCATAGCGCAGGGTCAGGCCGCTGTCCTTCTGGGCGCATCCGGCCCCCAGGGCCGCCAGGGCCGCCAGGGCCAGGACCAGAATCCGCATCGAACTCCGCATGTCGTATTCCTCCATTCGAGTATCCCTCCATTATTACGGCTCCGCCGCCCGTTGCGCAAGGCCCGGCCGGACCGGCGGCCGGCTTGACTTTTCGGCCGCCCCGGGGAACTCTCCGCCTTGCGCGGCCGCCCGGCCGCAGCCCATTGCCGGAGTTCCCATGCCCCCTGCCCAACCCTGCCGGGATGCCGACGCGGACCAGACCCAGGCCTTCCTGGACAGCCTGCCCGAGATCGGGCCCGGCCAGTCCTTCCGGTTCGCCTGCCACCCCGGCGTGCCCTGTTTCGGGGCCTGCTGCTCGGACCTGAACCTCATGCTCACGCCCTACGACGTGCTGCGCCTGCGCCGCGCCCTGGGCGAGGACAGCCGGGCCTTCATCGAGGGCCGCGCGGACCTGGCCGTGGCCCCGGACACCGGCCTGCCCCTGCTGCGGCTGCGGATGCTGGACGCGCCGGGCAAGCCCTGCCCCTTCCTGCGCGCGGAGGGCTGCTCGGTCTATGCCGACCGGCCCGGGGCCTGCCGCACCTACCCCCTGGGCCGGGCCACCCGGCCCGACGCGGACGGCGCTCCGGGCGCGGTGCGGGAGCGGTTCTTCCTGGTCCAGGAGCCGCACTGCCGCGGCTTCGAGCAGCCCACCGAATGGACCTCGGACACCTGGCTCTCGGACCAGGGCCTGCCGGCCTACAATGCGGCCAACGACCGGGTCATGGCCCTCATGGCCCGCATCAGGGATTCCGGCCGGCCGGTCCCCCCCCGGCACGCCAACATGGCCCTGCTCGCCCTGTACCAGCAGGACGCCTTCGCCCGGTTCCTGGCGGACATGAAGGTCCTGGACCGGATGGACATGCCCGGGGAGCGCCGCGCCGCGGTGCTGGCCGACGAGGAGGCCCGACTGGACTTCGCCCTGGACTGGCTGGAGATGCTCCTGTTCGGCCCCACCCCGACCCTGCGGCCCAAGCGATGAACCTGGCCCACCCGAAAGTCCTGGACCGCGCCGCCCTGCCGGCCCGCCTGGCCGAACTGCGCCGGGGCAGGCGCCTGGTCTTCACCAACGGCTGCTTCGACCTGCTGCACCCGGGCCACTGCGACCTGCTGGCCCGCTGCCGGGCCCTGGGCGACCTGCTCCTGGTGGCGGTGAACTCGGACGAGTCCGTCGGCCGGCTCAAGGGCCCCAGCCGTCCGGTCACGCCCCTGGCCGAGCGCATGTTCGTGCTCGCCCACCTGGACTGCGTGGACCTGGTGACCTCGTTCCACGAGGACACCCCGTACGAGATCCTGGGGGAGGTGCTGCCCGACGTGCTGGCCAAGGGCGGCGACTGGCCCGTGGAGAAGATCGTGGGCCGCGACCTGGTGGAGTCCCGCGGCGGCCGGGTGGCGAGCCTGCCCCTGCTGCCGGGATTCTCCACCACCGAGGCCATCCGGCGGATCGTCGGGAAGTCGGGACGCACGGCATGACAGGCTGTTGAAAAACAGCCCGCTGCGCGCCAGGGGCGGCGCGCTCCCCCTCCTTCTCCTCGCCCCCTACAGCGCCTCGCCGTCCCGGTCCGGGTTGTATATCTCGCCCTCGGAGCGGGCGCGGACCTCGGCGATGGAGATGTAGCGCGGGGGCCAGAGGGTGGGGCTGCCTCCGTGTTCGGCCACGCCGGTCTCGTCCGCGCGGCGGCCGGCGTAGAGCACCTCGCGCAGCACCAGGTAGCCCGGCGTCTCCAGCACCTTGTCCCAGCGGTCGGCCAGGAAGGCCAGCCGGGCCGGGTCGAAGTCCTCCACCTCGCTCCAGGTGAACACGATGGCCCCGGGGTCGTCGTCGTAGCCGAGCACGGCCATCCAGTCGTACTCCCCGCGCATGGCGTAGAGGGAGCGCTTCCAGCCCCGCGGCCGCTCCACCAGGACCTTCTCCGCCTTCCGGATGTCCACCGGCCTGCCGTCCAGCTCGGCCGCCGCGGTGAAGGGCTTGTGCAGGATGAGGCTGTAGTCGCCGAACCCGTCGTCGCCCAGGAACCAGTCGCCGATGGCGGCGTAGGGCTCGAGCTCGCCCGAGGCCAAGCGCCGCTTCTGCTCGTCGGTGAGGAAGCTGAGGCCCATCTCGCCGCAGGAGCCCTTGAGGGTGAGGGTCAGGCGCATGTGTTCTCCGCGCGTTGCGCCGATATACGGAGACGCCCTATGGCCGGGCGTGCCGGGTAGTCCAGGTGGTTATTAACGCATTACTCCGACCTTGAACATACCTTTTCCAGACTTTACGACGCCATCTGGCGTTTCTGTGTGGACGAAATGTCCTTTTATTTGTACAGTTGCGTCAGCTATCGGTTGCTCCGCAGATCACACCCTCCCCCGCCCACGCCTCATGGGCCTGTCGCATCCCCTGCGCACAAGCCCATGGATGGGTGTATCCTCACAACTGAAGGACGTGGTAGCCATGCCTCCAAAAAGCGAATTCCTTCGCCAACTGGAACAGGACCTCCGGAAAGGTCCGCAACAGAGACTGGTCAAGCCCGTGGAGCGCCTCAAAGGGGAGTTGACCCAGGAGGAAATCACCTACAAAGAGTGGATGGCCGCCACCAAGCTGGGCAGAAGCCATCCGCGCAGCTCGAAGCTCAAGCGCATTGACAAAGCGCTCAAGGCTCTGGACAACAACCATTCTCAGGCCAATTACCGGGAGCTGCGCACGGCCATCAACGACTGGATCCGCTCCAAGGGGGCCTACAACTGGAAGAACAGCAAGCGCAACACCAAGGAGAACGGATTCATCGTGGAGCGCCTGCGGACCTGGGCATTCCCCGGCCTGCCCACGCCCATGACCAAGGAGGAGGTCGAAGCCTTCGAATTCATGGAGGAGTCCCGCAGAAAGGTCCTGCGTCGGGTGTTCGAGGGCAAGCACGTCCAACTCAAGATCATGAGCGCAATCATGAATGGCGCCAGCGCAGCCTACAAGGTCAAGAAGGCCCACAAGAAATTCGAGGAGTCCATGGCTATCGCCTCCGGTCACGGGACCACCACGACGCGCCACGCGCCGATCCTCGCCAAGGGGATCAAGGCAGCGGGCACCGGCGTGAGCAACCTGAGAACCGACGCGCCTGGCGCGGTCAAAAACTTCTTGCACGGCGACCTTCTGGACATCGAGAACCTCGACCACCTCAAGCTGGTCAAGGACATGATCCCCCTGGACCGGATCGTCACCGACTTCATCCCGTTCGTGAACATCGCAGTCGGAGCCGTCACCATGCTCGTCAAGTGGGGCCAGGTGGCCAAGGCCGCCCACTCGGTCCACAAGACCGAGAACTCGCGCAACATCATCGAGATGGGCGACCCACAGAAGGCCTTTGACGGCATCATGAAGTGCCTCAAGCGGGACCGGGCCTCCAAGGCCCTGCAGGCCGCCCAGAGCACGGCCAAGTTCACGGCCCAGATCGGGGGCACCTGCACCGATCTGGGCCTGCTCTCGGGGCCGGCCATCGCCGCGGTCAACTCCGCCGCAACCCTGGCCCACCAGATGTTCCTGTTCGGCCGGGAGGTGAAGGAAGTCATCAAGGCCAACAAGATCCTCAGCGACCCGGACAACCTCGACTTCAAGCTCTTCGAGACCTATCCACTGGCCGGGTGCTACATGATCAGGTGCTCCGACCTCTCGGATATCGTTCACATGTCTCTGATGCAGTTCGGCAACCCGGGATGGATGGACGACATCGAGGACATGAAGAAGCGCTACATCGATCCCATGATCAAGCACTGCGATCGGTTCATCGGGAACTCCCTGTTCGAGATTCCGGACATGCCCAAGCGCAACAGCCCGGAGATGGAGAAACTGAAGAAGCAGGCCCAGAAGGCCATGAAGGGCATGGACTTGACAGGGTTGTCCTGCGAGGATTTCAAGAACTAGAGCCGCAGCACGAATCTGCGGACGGATATCCGTCCGCGCCGGAGACGCCCATGCCCCTCACGCCCCCTGCTTCCGGGGATACCGCTCCCTTCGCCGTCCTGGCCCAGCCCCCCCTGGCCGGAGACGACGCCCGCCCCGGCCCTCGGCGGCGGTCACGGCCGAGAACCTGGACGCAGATGTATGGTGAAGGTCAACGCGCCGAGTGCGCCTGCAACAGAGCCCTCTCTCCATAAAACGCAGCAAGCAAGGAACCGCGCCATGTCACTCACCGTGCCTCCCGGACTGGAACAGATCGTTGCCCGCGGGCCGCAGCACCAGCAGGTGATCAAGGGCCTGAACACAAAGCCGGAAGTGCTGCCCGAGGAGTCCGTCGGGCAGCATTTCATGACCTACAAGCAGTGGATGGACGAATCCGCGCTGGACTGGCGGCGCCCGCGCAGCGCCAGGCTCAAGGCGGTGGACAAGGCCCTCAAGAACCATGAGAATTCCAAGTATTCCCAAGACACCCTGCGCAAGCTGCGCACGGCCATCAACGAATGGATCCGCTGGAAGGGCGTGGACAACTGGAAACACAGCGCGCGCAACAAGAACGGCATCGTGGAGCGCCTGCGCCTGCTGGCCTTCGCCCCGGGCCTGCCCACCCCCATGTCCCAGGAAGAGACCAAGGCCTACGAGGTCATGGAGGAGGCGCGCAAGAAGGCCCTGCACACCCTCTTCAAGGACAAGCGGGTGCGGCTCAAGATCCTCGGCCACCTCAAGAACACCAAGCTTCTGCTCGACGAGATCAAGGCCGGGACCACCGATTTCCAGAACAAGACCCGCACCGCGTGGAACGCCGTGCGCGAGCACAACCAGGCCAAGTACGACGCCATCAGGCATCCCCGCAACGCCAAGGGGAACATCCGGAATCTCGTGGGGACGGGAAGCCAGGCCATAACGGGAATCCGCAAACCCGTGGGCTCGGCTTTCGGCGCCCTCGGCAAAGCGGGCAAGGTGGCGGGCGTGGGCTCGGAGGTCTTCAAACTGGGCAGCAAGACAATATCCGTGGGCAAGACGATAGCGGGAGTGGGCAAAGCCGTCCCGCTTCCCGACTTCGTCAAGGGCGCCAAAGACCTCGGGGGCGCGGCGCAGGCTTCCTACGACTTCGTGCTCACCGACCTGCTGAACCTCCCCGCTGTCGTCAGTTCGGGCCAACTGCCCCTGGACGTAGTGTTCCTGATCCGCGACCTGAAGATCGAGAGCATCGTCGCCAACTTCGTCCCCTTCGTGAGCCTGGGGGTGGGCGCCGTGGGCCTTGTCTTCAAGTGGGGCGGGGTGGCCAAGGCCGCCCATACCCTCCACAAGCAGAAGCAGTGCAAGATCGCCTTCGAGAAGGGCGACCCCCAGAAGGCCTTCGACGCCGTCATGAAACTGCTCAAGGTGGACCTGGCCACCCAGTCGGTCATGGCGCTCAAGGACACCGCGGTGTTCGGAACCCAGGTCGCCGGCGCCTTCGCAGACATGGGCGCGGCCACCGGGCCCTGCATCGCCGCGGCCAACGCCGCGGCCAACCTGGCCCAGAAGCTCCTGTACCTGGGCATAGAGATCATCGAGGTCATCAAGGCCAACAAGATATTGAGCGACCCCGACAAGCTGGACTTCCGCCTGTTCGAAGCCTATCCCCTGGCCGGATGCTACATGATCCGCTGCTCCACCCTGAGCGACATCCTGGCCATGTCCACGATCCAGTTCGGCAACCCCGGCTGGATGGACGACGTGGAGCTCATGAAGAAGAAGTATATAGACCCTCTCGTCGCGTCCTGCGACAAGTTCATCAACAACTCCCTGTTCGAGATTCCCGACATGCCCAAGATGAGGAACGCCGAGGACCGGAAGAAGCTCATCCAGGCCAAGCAGGCCATGAAGGGCAAGAGCCTGAAGGGGATATCCTCTGAAGATTTCAGGTAATGACGCCCGCGCGCCCAAGCAAGGCCGCCGAGTCCCGGCGCACCTATCCGGCGCTCACGACACCCTCGACTACCTGTAGCTGGAGACCCGCATGCCACCCACGCCCCCTGCCTCCGTGGACACCGCCCCCTTCGCCGTCCTGGCCCTGGCCCCGCTGGCCGGAGACGACGCCCCGCCCCGGCCCTCGGTGACGGTCACGGCCGAGAACCTGGACGCGGTGGTGGCCGCCCTGGAGCCCACGCTCGCGCTGCAGGTCCCGGCGGCCCTGAATCCGCAGGGCGTGCTGGGGTTCTCCTTCGCCCGGATGGCGGACTTCCACCCCGACACCTTCGGCGGCGACTCGGGCCTGGCGGCCGAGGCCGCGCGGGCCGCGGCCTTCGTGGACCAGGCCCTGGCCGCGGGGACCGCGGCGGCGGACATCCATGCGAAGCTCGCGGACTGGCCCGGCCTCAACCTGGCCCTGCCCGCGCCGCAGGCCGCCGCGCCGCAGAAGCCCGCGGCGGGAGGCGGCTCGGCCGCTGACCAGTTGTTCGCCATGGTGGACGCGCCCGGCGCGGCGGACTCGGACCGCGCCCAGGCCCTGGCCTGGAAGGACAAGGTGCTGGCCCGCCGGCGGGAGGTCCTGGGCCTGGCGTTCTCGGACCCGGGATTCCGGCGCATGGAGGCGGCCTGGCGCGGGGTGGAGATGCTGGCGCGGCGTCCGGCCTTCGGCCCCGGCGGCCGCTGCACCCTGGCCGTGGCCCCGGCCGGCGCCCGGCGCCTGGACAAGTGCCTGAACACCCTGGAGGTGCTCATGGCCACCGAGTCCGCGTCCCTGGTGCTGCTGGACGCGCCCCTGGACGCGAGCCAGGTGGGCGCGGGCCGCATGGCGCGGCTGGCCGCGCTGGGCGGGAGGTTCGTGACCCCGGTGGCGGCCTGGGCGGACACCGGGTTCCTCCACCTCAGGGACTGGAAGGATTTCGACGGGTTGCCGGGCATCCCGAGCCTGCTGGACGGCCCGGCCTACATCCCCTGGCGCAAGCTGCGCACCTCCGCGGACTCAGCCTGGTTCGCGCTGCTGATGGGCCGGTTCCTGGCCCGGCCCCAGTACGGGCCGGGCAACCCCACGGACTGCGGCCTGACCGAGGCCGAGCCCAGCTGGGCCGCGCCGGTCTGGGCCCTGGGGGCCATGGCCGCGGACGCGGCGCAGGCCAGCGGCTGGGCCGGGGCCTTCACGCTGGGCCGCGGCCTGGACGTGCATCTGCCCGCGGGCGCGGGCGAGGCCGACTCGCCCACGGAATACGGATTCTCGGACCGCCGCGCGGTGCAACTGGCCGAGGCCGGGCTGCTGCCGCTTCTGGGCGTCAAGCGCGAGGCCCGCGCCATCGCCCCCCGCGCCGGCACGGTGGGCGGCGCGCCGCTCAACTACGCCCTGTTCCTGAACCTCGTCACCCGGCACGTCTACCACCTGCGGGGCAGGCTCAACCACCACTCCACCCGGGAAGAGACCGAGCGGCAGATCAACGCATCCTTCACCACCCTCTGGCCCCCCCTCGGCCCCCTCGCCCCCCAGACCTTCCAGGCGACGTTAGGCCAGGGCCAGCCGGGCGGCCTGCTCCCCCTCAAGATCGAACTGGTGCCGTCGCCGCTGGTGCTGCCGGGCGGGCCGAAGATCAGCCTGGATTTCGAGTGGTAGGACTCAATCCACAATAAACAGCGTCGCCCCGCCTTCGGTCTTCGACCGGTGGGGTTCGGCGTTGTCGGCGACCTGGTAGCTCATGCCGGGGGTGAGGGTGAAGGTGCGGCCGTCCTCCAGCTCCGTGACCAGTTCGCCCTGGAGGCAGAGCAGGATGTGGCCCTTGGAGCACCAGTGGTCGGCCAGGTAGCCGGGGGTGTACTCCACCATGCGCACCCGGATGGGGCCGAACTGGCGGGTGCGCCAGAGGGCCTTGCCGGTCACGCCCGGATGCTCGGTGGGCTCCACGCTGGCCCAGTCGGTCACGCCGAAGGGAATATCGCGCATCTCCATGCGGAGAACTCCTTGTTCCGAGAATGATCGGCCGCCGGGGCAGCCGGCCCTTTCCTAGTCCCCCACCGCCACGCTGAACCCGCCCCCCGCTTCCACGTCCAGCACCGCCTTGGCGGCCGGGGCGCCCTCCACCATCCTGGCCAGGATCTCCTGCGACAGCCTGGGCAGGATGCTGCCGCGCAGGAGGTGGTCGATGGTGCGGGCGCCGGTGTCCAGGTCGGTGCAGCGCTCCAGGATGCGCTCCACCACCGCGGGGGTGTGCTCCAGGGTCATGGCGTTGTTGCGCCTGAGCGTGGCGGCCAGGCGGGCGAGCTTGAGCCCTATGATCTCGCGCAGGGCGTCCTGGCCCAGGCACATGTAGGGCACCACCGTCATGCGCGCCAGGAGCGCGGGCTTGAAGTGGTCGGCCAGGGCCGGCTTGAGCCCGGCCATGAGCCCGTCCTCGGTGCGCACCCCGCCCGCGGCGCAGTATTCGGTGATGAGGTCCGAGCCCAGGTTGCTGGTCAGGAACAGGATGGTGTTCTTGAAGTCCACCACCCGGCCCTCGCCGTCGGCCAGCATGCCCTTGTCGAACACCTGGTAGAACAGGTTCATCACGTCGGGCGCGGCCTTCTCGGCCTCGTCCAGGAGCACCACGCTGTAGGGCTGGCGGCGCACCGCCTCGGTGAGCACCCCGCCCTCGCCGAAGCCCACGTAGCCCGGCGGCGAGCCGATGAGCCGGGAGACCGTGTGCTTCTCCTGGAACTCGGAGAGGTTCACCGTGACCATGCGGGCCTCGTCGCCGAAGAGCAGGTCGGCCACGGCCAGCGCGGTCTCGGTCTTGCCCACGCCGCTGGGCCCCACCAGGAGGAACACCCCCAGCGGCAGGGCCGGCTCCTTGAGGCCGCTCTTGGACGCGCGCAGCACCTTGGCCACCGCGGCCACGGCCCGGTCCTGGCCGCGGATGCGCCGCTTCAGGTCATCCTCCAGCCGGAGCACGGCCCCGGCCTCGTCGCGCAGCACCTTGCCCAGGGGGATGCCGGTCCAGTCCGACACCACCTTGGCCACCATGTCCGGGTCCACCTCGAAATGGATGAGCGGCTCGCCGACCTGCACCGCGGCCAGTTCGGCGCGGGCCGCGGCCAGGGCCGCGGGGTCAGGGGCCGGAGCGGCCTCGCCCCCCTCCTCCGCCCCTTCCGGCGCGGCGGGCGCGCGCAGCTCCAGGAACTTCGCCACCGCGGCCTTCTCCGTGTCCCAGCGGCCGGAAAGCTCCCCGGCCTGGACCCGGAGCCCCTCGGCCTCGGCCCGGGCCGCGGCCAGGTCCGCCGGATCCACGGCCACGCCCTGGGACTCGTCCCGCGTGAGGGCCGCGATGCGGCGCTCCACGTCGGCCAGGCTCCGCTCCCGGTCCTCCAGGGCCGCGGGCTTGGACGAGAGCAGCACCCTGACCCGGGCGCAGGCCGTGTCCAGCAGGTCCACGGCCTTGTCCGGGAGCAGGCGGCCGGAGATGTAGCGGTCCGCCAGGTCGGCCGCGGCGCGCACCGCGTCGTCGCGCACGACCACCCCGTGGTCCGCCTCGTAGCGGGCCTTGAGCCCGCGCAGGATGGTCACGGTGGCGTCCACCGAGGGCTCGTCCAGCCGCACCGGCTGGAAGCGGCGGGCCAGGGCCGCGTCCTTCTCGAAATACTTCTTGTACTCGCCCCAGGTGGTGGCCGCGATGGTGCGCAGCTCGCCCCTCGCCAGGGCGGGCTTGAGCAGGTTGGCCGCGTCGCTGCCCCCGGCCTTGTCCCCTGCGCCGATGAGCACGTGGGCCTCGTCGATGAACAGGATGACGGGCGAGGGGCTCTGCTTCACCGCGTCGATGACCGCCTTGAGGCGCTGCTCGAACTCGCCCCGGATGCCGGCCCCGGCCTGCAGCAGGCCCAGGTCCAGGGCCAGGATGGACACGTCCTTGAGCACCTCGGGCACGTCGCCCTCGGCGATGCGCAGGGCCAGGCCCTCGGCCACCGCGGTCTTGCCCACGCCCGCGTCGCCCACGATGATGGGGTTGTTCTTGCGGCGGCGGGCCAGGATGTCCACCATCTGGCGGATCTCCCGGTCCCGGCCGAACACCGGGTCCATGTCTCCGGCCCGGGCCTTGGCCGTGAAGTCCACGCAGAACTGGGCCAGGGGGCCGGACTTCCGCTCCCCGTCCGGTCCGGCCGGAGCCCCGTCCGGAGCGGCCGCGCGGGCGGCCTTGTCCTCGACCGAGCCGGCGCAGACCTGGGCGTAGCCGGTCCGCACCCGCTCGCGGGACAGGGTGCGCAGGTACTCGCCCCAGTCCGCGCCCGCGGCCAGGCCGGGGTTGGACAGGAAGGCCAGCAGCACCGCGCCCGAGCGCACGGCCACGTCCTTGAGCTCGATGGAGGCGATGAGCCAGGCGTCCTGCAGAAGCTCCACCAGGATGGGCGAGAGCACCGGCCGGCCGGCGTTGCCGCGGCGGGACCCCTCCAGGGAGCGCTCCAGGGACCGGGCCAGGGCGCCCTGGTCCAGGCCTGCGGAGCGCAGGATGTGGGCGAAGTCCGAGTCCGCGGACTCGTTGAGCTTGGCCAGCAGGTGCTCGGGCGTGACCTCGTAGTGGGTCATGGACACGGTGAGCCCGGCAGCGGCCTGGAGCTTGTCCATGCAGAAAGGGTTCAGGCGCTCCACCACGCCCTTCAGATCGGCCTTGTACATGAGCGCCTCCCGTTGTCGCTACGAACCGATGGGAAAGAGTCTTCCTCCCGGGCCGTTCAAAAACCGCGAGGGCAAGGCGCAAGGAAACGTCAAGGCCGAAGCGTATTCGACATACGTGAGGATTTGACGTTTTCGCAGCAACGCAGCCCTATAGCCGTTAGACGAGTCTTCGAGTCTTACGGATATAGAGAGTGTAACCATCGCGGATTTTTCAACGGCCCGGGTCAGTAGCCCGCCACCTTGGCCTTGGCCATGCTCTGGATGGCCTGGGACAGAAGATTCTTCAGGGTGTCGGACTGGTTGGACAGGGTGTTCAGGAGCTTGCGCACCCCGGCCATCTCGTCCTTGAGCCCGGCGAGGTCCGCGGTGAACAGGCGCATGTCCTCGGCCAGGGCCGCGTTCTTGGCGTGGAACTCGTCCAGGACCCGGGCCATGACCGCCTGCTGCCGTTCGAACCGTTCGGCCAGTTCGGCCAAGGCCTGGCGCACGGTTTCCGGCCCGGGGTCGGGCGCGTCCAGGATCTCGGCCACCCGGTCCAGGCCGTAGCGAAGGTAGTCGAAGTTCTCGAAGATCTTCTTGGCCTCGGCCAGCATGCCGTCCAGGTGGGCGGCGTGGGTGCGGTCCAGGGTGGACGAGAAGCCCTCGCCCAGCCGCGTCTCCAGGAGCCGGAGCTTGGTGTCCAGGCGGGTGTCCAGGCGGTCCTCGGCCTCGGCCGCGCTGCGGTCCGCGGCCCTGAGCGCCACCTCCATCCGCTGCACCAGGGCGTTGGCCGTGGCCTTGAGCTCGCTGGCGCTGCCGGTCAGGGTGGTGGACACCCGCTCCATGAGCTCGTCCTTGGCGATGTTCAGCCGGCGCTCGATGTGCTCCTCCATGGAGCCCCGGGAGGCGATGATGCGCGACACGATCCACACCGCCAGCCCGGTGAGCGCCACCACCAGGCCGCCGGCGGCGGCAAGGAGTTTCAACACCACAGCCTGGTCCATGCAGTCCCCCGGGTCCGGCGACCTAGCATACCGTTACTGAACACCCAGCCGAGAGGAATCGTCGTCATTATCGCAGCAACACGGCCATCGCGGAGTTCCAGCCCCTGCTACGGGCAGCTCCGGCGCTGGGCAAGGAGGCTGTCGTCGTAGGACTTGACCACGTAGCTGCCGCCGCCCGAGGCCTTGTAGGCCGCGCCGGCCTGGTTGGCCTCGTCCAGGGCGGCGAAGTCGCCGATCTGCACCACGTACCAGGGCTTGTCCTGGCTGTCGTAAAGCGTCACGATGCAGGGGGTGTAGCCCCGGTTCTTGAGCATGCGCACGGTGGTGTCCGCGTCCTTCTCGTCGCGGAAGGAGGACACCTGCACCGAGTGGCGGGTCTTGCCCGAGGGCTGCGGGGCCGGCTCGGCCGCGGCCGCAGGCGCGGGCGCGGCCTGGCGCGGGGCCGGGGCCTCGACCTCCGCCTCGGCCGCCTCCTCGTGGAAGGGGCTCATGGGGAAGTCGGCCTCCATGGCCACCGCCTTGATGCCGTCCCGCTCCAGGAGATCCCGGGCCGACTCCTGCGCCTCCTCCATGCTGGCGAAGCCCAGCAGCCGCACCACGAACCAGATGCGGTCGTTCTTGCCCTTGACCTCCACCACCGCCGGGCTGTGGCCCTTCTCCTTGAGACGCTCGGCCTGGTTCACCGCGTTCATCTTCACGGTGAAGGCCCCGGTCTGGATCACGTAGCCCGCGTCCGCGGCCGGCACCGGACGGACCGGGACCGGCGGGGGCAGCACGGGGGGAGCCGGGGAGGCCTTGGCCGGCTCGGGGGCCGGGGCCGGCTCGGGTTTGGCCGGCTCGGGCGCGGGAGCCGGGGCCGGCTCGGGCTTGGCCGGCTCGGACGCCGGGGCCGGGGCCGGGGCCGGGACGCGGCGGGACGCCTCCTCCAGCCGGGAGCTCACCTCCGCAAGCTGGCGCTCCAGGGCCGCGGCGTCGGGCCGGGAGCCGGCCTCGCGCAGCAGGAGCCCGGAGAACAGTCCGGCCGCGAACAGGGCCAGGCCGAGAAAGGCCAGGATCATCCCGAGGATGGCCAGGGCCTTCTTGTCCATGGTGATCTGGGCCATCGTGCTCCGCTCCAGGGTTTCAGGGCTGGGACCGGCCCCGCAGGGCGCGGCACAGTCTACACATATTCCTCACCTTTTGTCACGGCCCGTTCAGCCGTCGAGCAGGCGGTCCAGCGGCCCCTTGGGCTTCTTGCCGTCCACCTTGGCCAGCCGGCCCTTGGCGTCGTATTCCCGGACCTCGCCCACGGGCTTGCCCTGGCGGTACTCCGAGCGCTCCCTGACCTGCCCGTTTTCGTGGAACCCAAGCCGCTCCCCGTGGCGCAGGCCGTCCTTGTACACGCTCTTGGTCAGGAGCGCGCCCGAGGCGTAGAACTCCAGCCACTCGCCCGAGGGCTTGCCCGCGCGGTAGGCGATGCGCTGCGCCACCTTCCCGTCCGGGGCGTAGATCCGGACCTCGCCGGAAACCTCGCCGTCCACGTAGGGGTGCTCGGCCACCTTCTGGCCGGCCTCGTCGTACACGGTCATGAGCCCGTGCAGCCTGCCGCGCCGGTAAAACCTCCGGGAGCGCAGCACCCCGTTCAAGTAGGCCAGGGACTCGCCGTGCGGCGCGTCGTCCAGGTACTGGGACTGCTGCGTCAACTCGCCCTTCTCGTTGAAGAACCGGACCTCTCCCGTGAGCTTGCCGTCCACGAAGCGGGAGCGCTGCATCACGCTGCCGTCGGGATAGAAGAGCGCCGTCTCGCCGTGCAGCGTCCCCTGCCGGTACTCCGAGCGCTGGGTGGGGATCCCGGCCTCGTCGCGCAGCGTGACCTCGCCGTCCAGGGGCGGGGGCGGCGCCTCTTCCGGCTCGACGTCCGGGACGTCCCGGGTTTCCTCGTCGGCCATGCCTAACCCACCTTGATCATGCCGCCGGCGATCTTGACCATGGCCGACCCGTTCACGTCCACCATGGGGCCGGAGACCTTGGCCTGGGCGCCGCCCTTGACCTCGGTCATGGCCCCGCCGTCCAGCTTGGCGTTGACGCCGGCCTTGGCCGTGAGGTTGGCGCCGGCCTCCACGTCGGCGTTCATGCCGCCCTTGGCCGTGAGGTTCTGGCCGGCCTCCACCGTGGCGTTCTGGCTTCCCTTGGCGTTCAGGTTCTGGGTGGCCTCGATCTTCACGTTCTTCTTGCCCGTGAGCTTCACCTCGCCGTCCACGGAGATGGTCAGGTTGCCCTTGACCGTAAGGGTGTAGTTGCCCTCCACGGTCACGTTCTGGTTGCCCTTGACCTTGAGGGTGCGGTTGCCCTTCTTGAGTTCGTGGGTTTCGTCGCCCTCGTCCAGGGTGGTGGTGAGGTTGCCCTTCTTGAGGGTCACGGTGCGGTTGCCCTTCTCCACCGTGAGGCTGTCGTCGCCCTCCTTGGCGTCGGCCTCCTTGAGGATCACGGTGCGGTTGTTCTCGATCTCGGTCTTGTGGTCCTTCTGGGCGTGGACGTAGATCTCCTCCGAGTCCTTCTTGTCCTCGAAGCGGATCTCGTTGAACTTGCCCGCGCCCTCCTTGGAGGACTCGCTCTTCACGGTGCTCCGGGTCTGGTTGGCGGGCAGGGCGTAGGGCACGGTCTGGGTGGCGTTGTACACGCAGCCCGTGACCAGGGGCCGGTCCGGGTCGCCGTCCAGGAAGCTGACCACCACCTCCATGCCCACCCGCGGGACGAAGATGCTGCCCCAGCCCTTGCCGGCCCAGGAATGGGCCACCCGAACCCAGCAGGAGGACTTCTCGTCGGTGTAGCCGTCGGCGTCGCCCTTGTGGTCCCAGTGGAAGCGGACCTTGATCCGGCCGTACTTGTCGGTCCAGATCTCCTCGCCGCTCTTGCCCTTGACCACCGCGGTCTGGGCGCCGTGGATGCGCGGCCGGCGGGTCTTCACCCGGGGCCGGGCCACCACCGTGGCGGGCAGGGCGGTGAAGGTGTTGCGGTAGCCGCCGTGGGACGCCTCGTGCCGCACCTCCGCCAGGACGTACTCGGCGTTGGCGTCGGAGCGGGGATGGTTCTCCAGGGTGAACTTGGCCCCGGCAAAGAAGCCGCGGCAGTGGCTCTCGCCCGCGAGCTGCTTCTCCTCGGCCTCGAAGGCGTCCAGGCGCAGGCCGGCCTTGGTCTCGCCCTTGGCCTTCTCGGTGAACCCGCCCGGATACTCGCACAGGCCGTGCTTGCCCGCCGAGCCCGAGGAGGCGGCGTGCAGGTCCGTGGCCGGGGTTTCGAAGTTGTAGTCATCCATCCAGAATTCCTTGGGGATGACCCGCTTCTCCAGGCGGCAGGAGGTGACGATCTGCTCGGGCCAGTCCACCCGGCGCTGGTCCTCGTAGGCCACGGTGGCCGGCCCGGCCGCGGCGGCGTAGGCGTCGGCCGCGTTGGCCAGGACCAGGGTGTGCTTGTCCGCGGCGTGGGTGAAGTAGTAGTAGCAGCCCTCGTCCTCCAGCAGGCGCGACACGAAGTCGAAGGACGACTCCTGGTACATGACGCAGTAGTCGCGCGTGGCGAACGAGCCGGTGCACTTGTTCTCGAAGTCGGTGTAGGAGAGGTCGCCGAAGACCTTCTCGATGATCTCCAGGGCGGTCATCTCCTGGAACACCCGGCAGTCCACGTGCTGCCGCAGCACCCAGAACCAGGGCCGCAGCTCCGCGAAGTAGGTGGTGTGGCGATGGTCCCGGCCGCCCTGGGCGAAGCGCGCCACCACCCCGTTCACGTACCGCTTGGTGTCGTCGGGCATGGTCACGGTGACGCAGGCGTTCTTGCCCACGATGGAGTCGAAGGACAGGGCCGCGTCCTCGGAGTACAGCTCCAGGTCGAAGCGGAAGGGCTCGGAGATGCGCTCCTCGCCCCGCATGGAGCGCACCAGGAGCTTGTCCGCGCCCAGCGGGCTGGAGAAGGTCAGGTAGGTGGAGGCCTGGGTCACGGCGGCCATGGCGTCTTTCCTCCCCTATTCCCCGCCGCCCGAGCGGCGGCCGGCCATGCGGGCCTTGAGCTCCGCGTACCACTGGTTCCAGCCCTTGTACTCGGGCGGGATGAGCTGGGACACGTCGGATATCTCCCGGGCCAGCACGTGCCGCCGGGGCCGCACAGCCGGGGCCTGGTCCTCCCCCCGGGCGGGCGGGGCGGG
>JBFMHA010000004.1:0-101385 GCA_040753075.1 Thermodesulfobacteriota bacterium | reverse complement strand
TGCGGGCAGGGGGCGTGGGCGTGGCGCTGGTGGCGTCCATCAGGGGAGCGCCCTTGGGCGCAGGCTCGTCCAGGCGGTTGCCCGGAGGGGCCACCTCGTCCTCGAGTTCGTCGCCCACGACCGGGGCCGGAGCGGGCGCAGGCTTGGGCGCCGGGGCAGGCTTGGCCGCCGGGGCAGGCTTGGCCGCCAGGGCGGGCGGCTCGGGCTCCCGGCGCGGGACGGGGGGCGTCTCCGGCCGGGGGACGGGCCGGGTCTCGGCCGCCGGGGCCTGAGCCGGGGCAGACTTTTCCCGGTCCTCCAGAAGCCCCGTATCCATGGCCGCCCGGCCGCGCAGCCGGGCCTTGACCACGGCCTTCTTCTTGCCCACCAGGCCGAAGATGCCGGTGGAGCCTCCGCTGACGATCTCGATCTCCAGTTTTTCTCGTTTGGCGTCGAAGTGACGGCAGGCCCGTTCTATGGCCTCGTCCACGTCCTTTCCAGCGAATTCCTTGAAATCACTCATGCGTTCTCCCTTACGCGGCGTACCGGGGGGCGGCTTCTCAGGAAGCCTTGCGCATCTGCCACCACTGCTGGGCGATGGACAGCACGTTGTTCACCAGCCAGTACACCACCAGGCCGGAGGGGAAGTTGAGGAAGAGGAAGGTGAAAATGACCGGCATGAACAGCATGATCTTGGCCTGGGTCGGATCCCCGGGCGCGGGGGTCAGCTTCTGCTGCAGAAACATGGTCGCGCCCATGATCAGCGGGGTGACGTAGTAGGGATCCTTGGCCGAGAGGTCGGCCAGCCAGATCATGTCCGTGAACGGCAGATGGGCGATGAAGGAGGCGTGCCGCAGCTCGATGGCCCCCAGGAGGGCCTCATAGAGGCCGATGAACACCGGCAGCTGCACCAGCATGGGCAGGCATCCGCCCATGGGGTTGACCTTGTAGGTCTTGTACAGCCGCATCATCTCCTCGTTCATCTTCTGCCGGTCGTCCTTGTACTGCTCACGGATGCGAGCCATGAGCGGCTGCAGCTTCTTCATCTGGTGCATGGACTTGTAGCTCTTCTGGGACAGAGGCCACAAGACCGCCTTGATGATGACGGTCAGAAGGATGATGGCCACGCCCCAGTTCTTCACGAAGCCGTACAGCCAGTTGAGCAGGGCCAGGAGCGGCTTGGCCAGGAAGTCGGTCCAGCCGTAGGTGATGATGGACGACAGATCGTTGGGCGCCGGGGCCAGGTATTCGCCCACCTTGGGCCCCAGATACCAGTGGCAGACCAGGGAGCGCTCGACCCCGGGCAGCACGTCCAGGCCGGACTTCTCCAGGGCGACGCGGAACACCCCGCCCTCGTGGTTGGCCTTGAGGACCAGGTCTCCGGGCTCCGGCGCCGCGGCCAGGATGAAATAGTTGTCCTGCACCGCTCCCCACAGGACGCCCTTGTCCCGGGCCACGCCCTCCTTCTCCAGATCGCTCTCGCTGGTGTTGTCGCCCACGCCGTCGGCGTCGCGCCAGGACACCCGGGTCAGGTTGTACTGGCTCTCCCCCACCGCGAGCTTGGGCGCGGCCAGGCTGTAGGAGAGCCGGCCCGCCACCTGGGACGGGGTGGCGTTGAGCACGCGGGTCTCCTCGCGCACCAGGTAGGAATCAGCCTCGAAGCGCAGGGAGCGGATGATGCGAACCCCACCGAACATGCCGGTGAAGACCAGGCTGCCTTCCTTGTCAACCAGGAGCGACACGTCCTCGGTCACGGCGTCCCAGGCCCCGCCCCGCCAGGTGGCCTGCCCGTTCCACAGCAGGCCCAGGGGACCCTTGTCGGCCGAGGCCGCGCTGACCAGGTTCTCGGGACCGGAGTCCTTGGCGATGGTCTCCTTGTACTTCTTGAGTGCGAAGCTCTTGAGCACCCCGCCCTGGGTGCTGAACCGGGCCTTGAAGAGCGGGGTGTCCACCGTCACGTCCCTGGCTTCGGCGGCCACGATCTCCTGGGCCTCGGTCACGGTGTAGGCCGGAGCCGGGACCTGGGCCGCGGGCTGGGCCGCAGACTGGGACTGGTCGACGGTCCCGTTCTGTCCGGCAGGATTCTTGGGGGCGGGGAAAAGGATGCTCCAAATCAGGAACACGACCGCGGACAGGGCCACGGCCAACAGGGTGCGCTTATTCTGGTCCATGAAGGGGTCCTGTAGGTTTGAGCCGCCAGGGGAGGACGGACTCGCCGGCCGGGGGCACGGGATCGAAGCCGCCGCGGCACAGGGGGTGGCAACGCAAGAGACGCCAGGCGGCCAGCGCGGCTCCGCGCAGCACGCCATGGACGGCCAGGGCCTCGACCGCGTAGTCCGAGCAGGAGGGCACGAATCGGCACGCCGGCGGAAGGAGCGGCGAAATCAGTCGCTGGTAGGCGACCACGAGCCAGACGAGCACTCTGCGCATGGGGTCCTACTGCCTGCCCTCGGCTTCCGGCTCCCGGGGCGGTCGGCCGAAGTCCCGGCGGATCCTGGCCAGCAGGGGGCCGAGGTCCGCGGACACGGCGCCCAGGTCCAGGGACCCGGCGTCCACGTGCCGCTTGGGGACTACCACCACGTCCAGGGGAAGCGTCATCTCCGGCCCGTGCAGGCGGAAGAACTCGCGCACAAGACGCCTGATGCGGTTGCGCCGCACCGCTCCGCCGAGCTTCCTGCTCACGGCCAAGCCGAGCCGCCACAGGCCGGACTGGTTGGCCTGCACGAACACCACGAAAAGCCCGGTGTAGTAGCGCCGGCCCCGGTCGTAACAGGCCGTGAACTGCGGCCGGGACAGGAGCCGGTTGGCCCGGGCGAACCCTAAAGCGCCAATCTCTTGCGACCCTTGGCCCGACGGCGGCGCAGCACGGCGCGGCCGTTCTTGCTCTTGGAGCGGACCAGGAAACCATGGGTCCGCTTGCGCTTTATCTTGCTCGGCTGGAAAGTCCTTTTCATCGGAGTACTCCTTTACGCAACGCTAAACGCTGCCAAATACAACCCATTCGGCAGTGAGTCAAGTCATGGACGACAACGCCGCCGGACGCGGCCCGGCGGCGCTTCGGGGAGAGGCTCTATGCCCCATTCGCACGGGGGTTGTCAACAGCGGCGACGTGCCGGATCATCCCTGCCGCTCCCCCGTCGCCCTGGCCACGACCAGGCCGGGTCGGGGCACGCGGAAACCGCCGCGGCGGGGGACTCCCGATCCCCATCCCCGGGCTGCCCGCGACACTCGCGTCGCGCCTGGGAAATACCGCGACATGCCCGCCCAATTCAACGCCGCAGCATAGCGCAATCATTATCCGCGAAAAAGGCCCGAAGGCTCCTTGCGGACGCGGCGCTAGCCGCCCAGCAGCTGGAGAGCCAGCCGCGGCAGGGAGTTGGCCTGGGCCAGCATGGCCGTGGCGGCCTGGGACAGGATCTGCGAGCGCACGAACATGGTCATCTCCTGGGCCACGTCCACATCCGAGATGCGCGATTCGGCGGCCTGCAGGTTCTCCGCCATGATCACCAGGTTGGTGACCGCATAGAGCCGGTTCTGCAGGGCTCCCAGGTGGGCCCGGATCTTGTCCTTGGAGACGATGGCCTGGTTCACCGCCTCCAGGGCCTGCTGCGCGCCCTGCTGGGTGGAGATGGAGAAGCCCGCTCCCACGGCCGAGCTGTTGCCCAGGCCCAGGGCCGAGGCCGTGGCCGTGTCGATGCTGATGTAATAGTAGTCCTCGGCGCAGTCGTTGCCCACGCCGAAATGCACCTTGAGCGGCCCGGTGGCCGTGAGCGCGGACCCGTTGTGCGCCGAGTTGGGGCCCGAGAGGTTGCCGTTGAGCAGGTGGATGCCGTTGAAATCCGTGGCGTTGGCGATGCGAGTGATCTCCGAGGCCATGGCCTGGTACTCGGAGTCGATGATGAGCCGCTGGTCGGAATTGTAGGTTCCGGTGGCCGCCTGCTCGGCCAGCTCCTTCATGCGGATGAGCTTCTCGTCCACCACGGCCAGGGCCCCGTCCGCGGTCTGGATCAGGGAGATGGCGTCGTTGATGTTGCGCACGCCCTGGTGCATGCTCGCGATGTCTGCCCGCATGAGCTCGCGGATGGCAAGCCCCGCGGCGTCGTCCGCCGCGGAGTTGATGCGCAGGCCCGAGGACAGGCGCTGCACCGAGCTGGACAGGGAGAAGAACGCGCTGCCCAGGCTGCGGGCCGCGTTCATGGCCATGAGATTGTGATTGATGACCAGGGACATGGGTGCGCCCTTCCCGCAAAGGTGTCCGCGCGCCGCCACCCGCCCGACGCCCGGACGGGAAGCGAACCCTCCCCGTGTCCCTATCGGCCGACCGGCCCGGTTTCTTTAGGGACTTCCCCTTCTTGACCCCCCACCCCCGGTTTGGCACTCTCCGGCAGAACGGAGGCAGCATGGACAACCCCCTGGACACCTTCCGCTCGGGCCGCCTGCGCCAGGCCGCCCGGGCCCTTGAGCAGAACAATTTCGAGGTCCACCTGGCCGCGGACGCGGAGGCGGCCAAGACCCTGGTCCTGGACACCCTGATCCCCGGCCTGGTCAAGGACTACGGGGCCAAGTCCGCCTCCTTCGGCGGATCCATGACCCTGGTCCACACCGGCATCTACGAGGCGGTCAAGGCCTGCCCCGAGCTGCGGGTGCTGGACACCTACGACACCTCGCAGCCCCAGTACGAGCGCATCCAGCTGCGCCGCCAGGCCCTGCTCACCGACATCTTCCTCACCAGCTCCAACGCGGTCACGGCCGACGGCAAGCTGGCCAACCTGGACGGCACCGGCAACCGGGTGGCGGCCATCACCTTCGGCCCCAGGCACGTCATCGTGGTGGCGGGGCGCAACAAGATCGCGCCCGACCTGAACGCCGCCATGTACCGCATCCGCGACGTGGCCGCCCCGGTCAACGCCATGCGGCTGGACCGCAAGACCCCCTGCGCCAAGACCCTGCGCTGCGAGGACTGCTCCTCCCCGGACCGCATCTGCAACTCCTGGGTCATCACCGAGAAATCCTACCCCAAGGGCCGCATCAAGGTCGTCCTGGTCAACGCGGACCTGGGCTTCTAACCCCGGCAAGGAGAACTCCCATGAAGGTCGTGGCCATCAACGGCAGCGCGCGCAAGGACGGCAACACCGCCCAGATGGTGCGCACCGTGTTCGCGGAACTGGAGAAGGAAGGCATCGGGACCGAACTCTTCCAGCTGGCCGGCAACCGGATCCGCGGCTGCATCGCCTGCTACAAGTGCTGGGAGAACAAGGACATGCGCTGCTCGGTCAAGGACGACGTGATCAACGACTGCATCGAGCGGATGGTGGACGCCGACGGGGTCATCCTGGCCTCGCCCACCTATTTCGCCAACGTCTCGGCGGAGATGAAGGCGCTCATCGACCGCGCCGGCATGGTGGGCCGCGCCAACAACGACATGTACCGCCGCAAGGTGGGCGCGGCGGTGGTGGCCAAGCGCCGCGGCGGGGCCATCCACGTGTTCAACTCCATCAACCACTTCTTCTTCATCAGCCAGATGGTCGTGCCCGGCTCGCGCTACTGGAACATGGGCATCGGGCTCAAGCCCGGCGACGTGAACGACGACGCCGAAGCCGCCGAAACCATGCAGGTCCTCGGCCAAAACATGGCCTGGCTCCTGAAGAAGCTGGCCTGACATGCCCTTCGCCACGCCGGCCTGGGACCTGGCGCTGTTCCGCGCGGTGAACACCGGGTTGGCCAGCCCGGCGCTGGACCCGCTCATGCGGGCGGTTTCCTCGCCGCTCCTGCTCTGGCTGCTGGGCGGAGCCGTCGCGCTCGTCGCCCTGGCCCGGGGCGCCGGCCTGCGGCGGGTGGCCTGCGTGGCGCTCCTGGCGGCCCTGGCCGTGGGCGGCGCGGACCTGGCGGCCGGAGTGGTCAAGGACGCGGCGGGCCGGGTGCGGCCCCTCAACGAGCTGGCCGGGGCGCGCTTCCACGAGGACGGGGCCTGGCAGGTGCGGCCCGAGGGCTTCGTCCCGAGCGAGGAGCGCGGCAGCTCCTTCGTCTCCGCCCATGCGTCGAACAGCGCGGCCGCGGCCGGGGTGGCGTTCCTGCTTCTGGCCGGGGCGCGGGGCCGACGCTGGGTCTGGGCCTTCCCCCTGCTGGTGGGCCTGTCCCGGGTGTACCTGGGCAAGCACTACCCCACGGACGTGCTCGCGGGCTGGCTGCTCGGCCTGGCCGTGGCCGGGGCGGCGTGGCGGCTCCTGGCCCGGCGGCTGGGGCTGGGCCGAACAGGCGGCTAGCTGACTCTTGAAAAAAACAGAATTCGCAGGCCGTTCAAAAATGGTGAGCTGCAAGGAGGCGAAAAAATCCGGGACGCGCAGTGTATTGCGCATACATAAGCGGTCTGGATTTTTTCGCTGACGCAGCAGATAGCCGTTTTTCAACGGCCTGCTAGTCAGTCTCCTCCCCGTTCTCCGTGGCCGCGGCCAGAGCCGCGGCCTTCTTGTGCCGGCGGTACAGGGCCACGCCCAGCCAGGTGGAGAGCAGGAAGAGGACGACGCTCAGGGCGATGCGCCAGGCCGGGTCCACCTTGAAGCCGCTGCCCAGCAGCGCGAAGATCACGGTCTGGGGCACGTAGCCGATGGCGGAGCCGGCCACGAAGCTCCCCATGGGGGCCGAGGACAGGCCGGCCAGCAGGTTGGTGAGCAGGTTGGAGCCCACGGGCAGGAAGCGGATGACCATGGTCATGGTCAGGGGCGCGGCGCTGAACGCCTCGTCCGCGCGCCTGACCCGCCGGCCCAGGCGGCCCGACAGGTGGCCGCGGCCCAGGAACCGGGCGTAGGAGAAGGCCAGGACGCAGCCCAGGGCCGAGGCCAGGAGCGACAGGCCGGCCCCGCTCCAGAACCCGAAGGCGTAGCCCCCCAGAAAGCAGACGAACTGGCGGGGCAGGCCCAGGCCCATGATGAGCGCGCCCAGGCCGGTGAACAGGGCCGCTCCGTACAGGCCGTGGCCGCGCACCTCGCTGTCGATCCAGGCCTCGTCCAGGACGTGGTCCAGGCCCAGGAAGCGGGCCGCCAGACCCAGGGCCGCGAAGCCGACGATGAAGGCCAGGCCCTTGGCCAGAGCCTTGAGGTGGCGGCGCTCCACGGCTAGCCCCGGACCCTTCCGGCCCGGCGCAGGCGGACCATGACGCACAGGGCCGCGAGCTGGCCGGCCAGCAGGGTCACGTCCGAGTCGCGCAGGCCCAGGGCCAGGCCGAGCATGGCCCCGGCCAGGGCGGCCAGGAAGCTGGCCCGCTCCGCACGCGGGGAGCATCCCGCCAGGCGCAGGGCGAAGAAGGGGAGCTGGCCGGCCAGGGCCAGCAGGGGGAGCCAGATTTCGCTGATCAGACGCACTGCCCGGTTCCGTGGCGCAGGGCCCGCGCCTACTTCCGCTCCCGGACCTGGTGCGGCCGGTGGCGGTTCTGCATCCAGCGCACCACGAGCACGTCCTGGAAGCCCTCCCAGGCGCGGCGGAGGTTGCCGTACTTGGAGACCCCGAAGCGGCGGGGGCGGTGGTTGACCTTGACCTCCAGGACCTTGGCCCCGTGCAGCTTCATGAGGGTGGGCAGGAAGCGGTGCATGCCCTTGAAGGCCATGGGCAGGCGGCGGGCGGTCTCGGCGCGCATGAGCTTGAGGGAGCAGCCGGTGTCGTGCACGGTTTCCCGGGTCAGGCCGTTGCGGAACCAGTTGCCCAGGCGGGAGCCGAACTTCTTCCAGGCCGTGTCCTGGCGCAGGTGCCGCCAGCCGATGACCATGTCCGCGGCCTCGCGCTCCGCCAGGTCGAGCATGGCCGGCAGGTCCGCGGGGTCGTTCTGCAGGTCCGCGTCCATGGTGGCCACGAACTCGCCCCCGGCCTCGGCGAAGCCCGCGCCGAAGGCCGCGGACTGGCCGCGGTTGGCCGCGAAGGACAGGTAGCGGACCCGCGGCTCCTGCGCAGCCAGCCGGCGGAGCACGGCCAGGGAGCCGTCCGTGGAGCCGTCGTCCACGTAGAGGATGTCGAAGTCCCGGCCGGTGGGGGCCAGGGCGGCCAGGATCTCTCCGGTCAGGATATCGAGGTTTTCCTCTTCGTTGTAGACCGGGACCACCAGTGTGAGGGAGCGGATGGGCGTCATGACGGGGCCTGGATACGGGATTTCGAAAATGATGTAAACTGGGGGTTGACAACCTTGCCCCCGGTGCGTAGATAGCACTCCTTCAATGTTGCGGGGTGGAGCAGCACGGCAGCTCGTCGGGCTCATAACCCGAAGGTCCTAGGTTCAAATCCTAGCCCCGCTACCAAAAAGATGACAGGCGGTTGGATGCAAATCCAGCCGCCTGACTCTTTTGGGGCCGCAGCCCACCCTATCAGCAGACGCGGCGCAGGTCGTCGCCCAGGAGGCCCAGGGAGAGGCGGATGAGGGTCCAGAGGCGGACCGGGCGCGGCAGTGGCGGCGGGGGGCCGCCACGTAGCGCGCGCCGGGGCCTGACGCCTCCTTCTTGCCTGCGGCCTGCTCCTGCGGCTAGAGTGGTCCTCCCCGAAGCCTTCGGGGAGGAGATGCCCATGGGCGAGACGAGTTCCCGGCGGCCGGACGCGCCGGACACAGACGGGTTGGCCCTGCGCCGCGACGCGCGGGGCGGGTGGCGGCTGGGGGCCGGGCTGCGCATGGCCGACCGGCCGGGCGAGCTGGCCGCGCTGGCCGCCTTCCTGGCCGGCCACCAGGCCAACATCGAGAAATTCTCCTACAACCGCTCCGAGAGCCCCTTCCTGGTGCGGATGGAGGCCCGCTGCGCCACCGCGGCCCAGGCCGGGGCCCTGGCCGACGACCTGGCCCGGCAGGGCCGGCTGGACCGGCCGGACCCGGCTGCAGCCGAAGAGCGGCCCGAGCCCATCACCTCCCTGGAGGGGCTCCTGGCCATCAAGGCCACCCTGGAGGACAAGCCCGGCTCCCTGGCCCGCCTGGCCGAGGTGTTCCGGCAGCACCGGGCCAACGTGATCCACATGGCCTACGACGGCGACGCGGCCCCGGGCCTGGCCGAGATCACCATGGCCACGGACTCGCCGCAGCAGGTGTCCGCCCTGCTGGCCGACCTGAACCAGGGCGGCTGGCATTTCCACGTGCAGTGGCAGGGCACGGACAGCGGGGCCATGGAGACGGTCATCGGCCTGTCCGCGGCCGAGCACTTCCTGTTCCGGCTGCGCCGCATCCTGCCCCCGGACCGGCTGGACCGGCTCAAGGCCCTGTTCGAGTCCTCGGACGAGATGGGCCGGGCGCTCCTGGACTTCCGCCGCCAGGCCGGCGCGGACGAGGAATCCATGGCCGCCTCCGGGGTCTTCGCCAACATCCTCCACCTGGCCGCGAGCTCCCTGGGCCGCACCGGGGAGCGCTTCTCCATGCGCCTGGCCGGCCCCACCGCCCTGACTCCCGCGGTGTCCCTGTACACCCTGGCCTGCCCCACCGGGGCCAACGGCTTCCTCCTGCGCACCGCGGACGAGGACGTGCTGGTGGACTCGGGCTACGGCCTGTACTTTCCCGACGCCCGCGACTGGCTGGCCCGGCACGGCTTCGACCCGGCCCGCATCCGGCGCGCCTACTTCACCCACCCCGACGCGGACCACGCGGGCTGGGCCGCGCCCCTGGAGCGGGAGCTGGGGACCCGAATCCACATGCACCCGGACTGCGCCGCGGTCTTCGTCCACGCCAACCGCGCCCAGGGCACGGGCACCCGGCTGCAGGCCCTGAACCTCTCCTTCACCCGGCTCATCACCCGGCTCACGGAGCTGGCCGCGCCGCAGGTCATCACGCCCTTCGCGCACGCGGACGGAGATCCGGCCGAAATGGGCGGATTCCCGGTGCTGGGCGGCTTCAGCGCGGGCGACGTGCGGTTCCTGGCGCTGGAGAGCCTGGGCGGGCACGTGGCCGGCCAGGTCTTCTTCTTCGCGCCCGAGGAGGGCCTGCTCTTCTGCGGCGACTACCTCATCGACGTGCCCAGCCTGTCCGAGCGGGACAAGTCCATCCTCTCGGTGCCCAAGTACCTCATGACCAGCACCAACGCGGACAGCCGGGTGTTCAGCCGGGAGATGGCCATGCTGCGCGCGCTCATGCGCCAGGCCCAGGCCCGCCTGGCCCCCCGGGGCAAGGCCGCCCGGGTCTGCTCCGGGCACGGCTGGCCCTACACCGTGGACGAGGCGGGCTGGGAGGCGGAGGGATAGCGGGACAGCGGACGACTAGTTCGCCGGATCGTGGCCCAGGGGCGCGACGAGATGGATCATGGCGCCGTGGGCCAGGGTGGAGGCGATCTCCAGGTCCCCGCCCAGGATGGAGGCCCGCTCCCGCATGCTCTGCATCCCGAACCGGCCGTTGCGCGCCCCGTCCAGGGCGGCCAGGGCCGGGTCGAACCCCACCCCGTCGTCCCCCACCAGGAGATGGAGCTCCCGCGGCGTGGACCACAGCCGCACCTCCACCCGGTCGGCACGGGCGTGCTTCCGCACGTTGTGCAGCGCCTCCTGGAGGATGCGCAGCACGTGGACCTTGGCCTCCAGCCCCAGGCCCCGGCCGTCCTGCTCCTCTCCGCTGAACTCCACGTCCAGCCCCGACGCCTCCCGGTATTCGGCCAGGTGCACGGCCAACACCTTGCCCAGGCCGAAGTGCTCAAGCTCCGCGGGCAGCAGCCCCTGCATGGTCCGGCGCACGTTGTCCAGGGTCGCTCCGACCATGCCCATGCACCGCTCCAGGCCCGGACGCAGGAACTCCCCGGCCTCGGGGTGGCCGTCGCACAGGGTGGCCAGGGCGATCTTCAGCGCGGCCAAGTCCTGGGCGATGTTGTCGTGCAGATCCAGGGCCAGGGCGCGGCGCTCGTTCTCCTGCACCCGTACCATCTCCCGGGAGTGGGCCCGCACCAGATCCTCCAGGACCTTGCGGTGGGAGATGTCCACGGCCGAGCATTCCAGGCGCGCGCCGTCCCAGCCCGCATCCGGCACCGCCCGGCAGGAGTGCAGCAGCCAAACGGGGCGGCCCTGCGGGGTGCGGGCCGCCAGTTCGATCTCCGCCGGCTCGCCGCTGTCCACGGCCCGGCGCACGAAATCCCGCCAGGCGGCCGGTTCCTGCAGGACCGCGGGCCAGGCCTCCCGCACCGCCCCTGCGCTGTCCCGGTCCCAGGGGCAGCCGAGCATGCGGGCAAAGGCCGGATTGGCGGACAGGATGCTCCCCCGGACGTCCACGCTGTAGAGCCCGGCCAGGGCGTTCTCGAACAGGGTGCGGGAGCGGCGCTCGTTCTCGCGGAGCACGGCCTCGGCGCGCTCCACCCGGCGCATGAACAGCACCACCAGTCCGCCGCCCGCCAGGCAGGAGGCCAGGAAGGTCAGGCGCGCCATGAGGTCGTTGCGGGGCACGTTGCGGCCCAGGGAGTCCCAGAGGGTCAGGGGCTCGTGGAAGATGAGGATGCGGATGGTGTCGGCGAAGGTGAAGTAGTCGTAGAACGCATCGCAGACCCAGTAGAGGAGTCCGAAGCCCAGGCTCGCGCCAAGGATGGCCAGGGGACGGCGCATGGTCAGTGGCCGATGTCCGGGGCGATGGTTTCGAACACGTCCTCGGCCACCAGGTCCAGGCCGGGAGGCACCTGGAAGCCGATGCGCCGGGCGGTTTCCCGGTTCAGGGCCAGGCCGCGCGGGTCCTCGAAGACCAGGGGAAGCCGCCCCACCGGCACGCCATGGAACGCCGAGGCCGCGGCCTTGGCGTGGAAGGTCCCCACCTCCCGGAAGGCCCCCCGGCCCAGGGTCATGCCCATGAGCGCGCCGTGCTTCACCTCCAGGCTCCCCTGCTGGGAGAACGTGGGGATCCTCCGCGCGAAGTGCGGGGCCAGAACCCGGGACATGACCCGGGGATTCACGCCCCGGTGCACCGGGATGATGACCGCGTCAGCCTGCCTGGCCAACTCCTCCTGGCAGGCGATGACCGCCTCCTCGCTCTGCACCTGGGACACCCCGGAGAAGGGGGCCAGGCAGCGCACCACCTCGAAGCCGAACTCCCGGGACACCTGCTCGATCTCGCGCACCGCGCCGTGCACCCGGCCCTCGGGGCTGTCCTCGTAGGTGATGCCCAGGCGACGGAACCGGAAGAGATTGTAGAACAGCCGCGCCATCCGGACGTAGCGGTCCGGGTCGCATTTGGCGTGCACGTGGTCGCGGCCGGACTCGGCGGGGCTCCTGACGATGCCCGAGAACGCCGCGTTGCTCACCGAGCACACGGTCAGGGGCGCCGCGTGGCGGTCGTTGGCCAGGTCCTGGCCGGCCCAGGTGCCGGCCGCCAGCATGAAGTCCACCTCGCCGGCGTTCAGGCGGCGGATGCAGTCCTCGCGCGCCGCCTCCCGGCAGGTGGCGTTCCAGCCCCCGGACCAGAAGGCCTCGGGCGCGAACTGCACGTAGTCGCTCTTCAGGGTGGCGGCCAGAAGCGGCCAGAGCGCGGCGTTGTCGTCCGGACCGCCGACATCCGGGACCTCGGCCGGCTCGATCCAGCCCAGGTCCATGAGGCCCTCCACGAAGCCCACCAGGTTGCGGCGGTAGTTGAAGTAGGGGCCGCCCTCGTAGTAGCCGATGCGCCACTTGCCGCCGCCGGGCTTGGCCACCGGCGCGGTGACGAACTCCAGTGGGGCGTCCGCCACGGCCGGCGCCGCGGCCAGCGCCGCCGCCAGCAGTAACGTCGCCGGCAATGCCCGCCACAGGCGGGAAAAACGAGCCATGCCATACTCCTTGCAGGAGCCGCCCCCCCGGGGATGCGGCGGTTCAGCCGGCCAGGCCGGGGACTCCTCACGGGTGGACAAGAAGCCATGCGCCGGCGGATGCCCGCGCCTGCGGCGAAGCGCCCGCGGCGCCGCGTCCCCCGCCCCGGCTCCAGGGCGGGAGACGCGGGGGGCTTGCCCTCTGCTTTCGGAAAGAACCGCAGGAGCCGGGAAGACGAAGGCGGCGACGCCTTGCCGCAGTCCCTGCCGTCCGACCGCATCCGGGAAGTAGCCCGCCTGCCCCGGGGTTGCAAGAACAGGCCGGGGCAAGGCGCCCCGGGCTATCCCCGGTCCGGCGTCCCGGCCCCGGCCAGGCAGCGGCCCAGCGTCGCCCCCATCTCCTCGAGATCCACGGGCTTGGCGATGTATCCGTCCATGCCCCCGGCCAGGAACTGTTCCCGGTCGCCGCTCATGGCGTGGGCGGTGAGGGCCACGACCGGGAGGAAGCGGGCCGCCTCCCCGGCTTCCCCGGAGCGGATGCGCCGGGTGGTTTCAATACCGTCCATGCCCGGCATCTGGATGTCCATGAGCACCGCGGCATAGGACTCCCGCGCCAGCCTCTCCAGGGCCTCGCAGCCGTCCTGCGCCCCGTGCGGCGCATAGCCCAGCCGGGTGAGCAGATGCATGGTGGCCATGCGGTTGACCGGCTCGTCCTCCACCACCAGGATGCGCCGCCCCCTGCCCGCCCCCTCGGCCCGGAGGCCGGCTGCGGCCACCGGCCGCTCGTGCACGGCCACGGGCAGGGTGACGAAGAACTCCGTGCCCTGGCCGGGCTCGCTGGATACCGCCAGGCTCCCGCCCATGAGTCTCATCAGCCGGAGCACGATGGCCAGGCCCAGGCCCGCCCCCCCGAAGCGGCGCGTGCTGGAGCCGTCCAGTTGGGTGAACAGGTTGAACGCCTTGTCCAGGTCGTCACCGGGGATGCCCGGCCCGGTGTCCGCGACTTGCAGGCAGAGCCGCGCGGGGCCGTGCCCCCCCGGCCCTCCGGCGAACCAGACCTCGGCCCGGACCTGGCCCCGGTCGGTGTATTTCACCGCATTGCCGATGAGGTTGAAGAGCACCTGGCGGATGCGGCCGGCGTCGCCCACCAGGGCCGAGGGCAGGCCGGGATGCCGGATGCAGGCGAATTCGAGCCCCTTGTTCCCGGCCTCGGACGCGAACACGTTGCAGAGGGGATCGAGCACCGCGTCCAGGGAAAAGGGCTCGGCCGCGATGTCCATGGCCCCGGCCTCGATCCGCGACAGGTCCAGGATGTCGGAGAGGATGCGGGTGAGGCTGCGGCTGGAGTCCAGGGCCACCCGAACGAACTCGGCCTGTCGCGGATCGAGGCCGGGGCCGTCCAGTATCTGGAGCATGCCCTGGATCCCGTTGAGCGGGGTCCGTATCTCGTGGCTCATGGTGGCCAGGAACTCGCTCTTGGCCCGGTTGGCGGCCTCGGCCGACTCCTTGGCGGCGCGCAGGGCCTCCTCGGCTCGCTTGCGCGCGGCGAGCTGCTCCCGCAGCGCGGCCTCCGCCTTGAGGTGCCTGCCGCGGCTCGCCAGCAGGGTGACGATGAGCCAGCTCTGCAGGCCGATGAACACCAGGGACACCACCATCCAGGGCAGATACTTCCGGTAGACGTCCTCGGGCTGGCCGAGGACCACCGAACCGTCCGGCAGGGAGGAGCCCGCTATTCCGAACCGGGCGAGCTGGGGATAGTCGAACATGGGCACGTTGGGGCTGACCATGTGGACCGGGAGGGCCTGGGCAGGCTCCCCGGCCAGGATGCGGGCGAGCATGGCCCCTGCCGCGCGGCCCTGTTCCAGGCCGCTTACCACCCTGCCGCCCACCGCCCCCTGGCCCAGGTCGAAATCCCAGAAGGTGAAGACCGGGCAGGGGGCCTGGCCGGAGATGAGGCGCATGCTCTCCTGCAGGGGCACGTCCCGGCCGTCTTCCTCCAGGAGATTGGCCAGGCGCAGCACCACGGCGTTCCTGGGCAGCGCGCCCAGGACCTCCTCCGCCCGGCCCCGGGTCAGGTTCAGGAGCTCCCGGACCTCCACCCGCCCGTTCAGTGAGGCGGCCCGGGCGCGGAAGGACTCCAGGTTGGCCCGGCCCACGGCGTTGCGGTCCGCCACCACTGCGGCCAGGACCTTGGCCCTGGGCTGGAGGTCCAGGGCCAGGCGCACGGTGCCCGGGATGTCCACCTGCTCGTTGACCCCGGTTATCCCGGCCAGGCCCTGGATTCTGCCGGGATCGAAATTGTTCACTCCGCAGAAGACCAGGGGAAGGGAAGGAAGGTCGCTGCCGCGCATGTCCAGGAGCAGGGCGAAGGCCGCGTCATCGGCCGCGGCCAGGGCGGCGAGCGGAGCGGCGGCATACTTCTCCGCCAGATGGCGGCGCATGCCGGCCAGCTGCTCGGGGCGGCCCATGCGGCGGGCGTCGAGGTGCTCCACCCGCAGGTCCGCCGGCCCCACGGCCTGGCGCACCCCTTCCACCACCCGGTCGGTCCAGGGATCGCCCTGATGGTAGGAGGTGAGCAGGAGGACTCTTCCGGCCTCGGCGCAGGCGGTCACGGGAACGAGCAGCGCCGCCAGCCCGAGCACGGCGAGGATCAGCGAACGGGATGCACCCGGAGTGGACGGCATGAACTGGCCCCCGACCCTTTTTTGAACATGCAATCAATACCATGCGGGCTCGAAAAAAACAACCGCTTTCAGCGATAATACGTCACGTGCGGACCGGCCATCCCGGGCCTGCGCCTCCTCCTGGGCGCAGTCCTTTTCGCCGTCACGGATATCCGCTACACAGTCCACAGCCGGCCTACGCGGCGCAGGGCTCATCCCTGCGCCGCGCCGCGCGGAACACGAGGAGCCTCCCCATGCCCGACTCGCCCTGGCACGCCATGGAGCCGGCCGCGGCCCTGGCCGCCCTGGACGTGGACGCCTCCCGCGGCCTGTCCGCGGAAGAGGCCCGCCGCCGCCTGGACACGCGCGGACCCAACGAACTGGAGCGCCAGGAGCGGGCCTCGGCCCTGGCCCTGTTCCTGGGCCAGTTCAAGAACGTGCTCATCCTCATCCTCCTGGCCGCGGTGACGCTCTCCTTCCTGGTGGGCGAGGTGGTGGACGCGGCCATCATCCTGGCCATCGTGGTCTTCTGCGCAGTGCTGGGCTTCGTGCAGGAGTTCCGCGCCGAGCGCGCCCTGGAGGCCCTCAAGCAGATGCTCGCGCCCACCGTGGCCGCGCTGCGCGACGGCCGGGAGCAGCGGGTGGAGACCCGGGACCTGGTCCCCGGCGACATCCTGCTCCTGGAGGCCGGGGACAGGATCCCGGCCGACGCCCGCATCCTCGAGTCCCATTCCCTGCGCTGCGACGAGGCCCCGCTCACCGGCGAATCCGCGCCCGTGGGCAAGTCGGTCCCGGCCCTGCCCGCGGACGTCCGCGTGGCCGAGCGCCGCAACATGCTCTTCGCCGGGACCACCCTGACCTACGGCCGGGGCCGGGCCGTGGTGGCGGCCACGGCCATGGACACCGAGCTGGGCCGCATCGCCCGGGAGGTGCTGGCCGCGCCCGCGGAGAAGACCCCCCTGGAGCGCCGCACCGCGGAGATCGGCAAGTGGCTGGGCATCGTGGCCCTGGCCATCTGCGGGCTGGTGGCGGGCGTCAGCATCCTCAGGGAGTGGATGCGCGGGACCCTGGACTTCCCCTTCGCGGTGGACATGGTCATGTTCTCCATCGCCCTGGCCGTGGCCGCGGTGCCCGAGGCCCTGGCCGCCATCGTCACCGGCGCGCTGGCCATCGGCATGCGCCGCATGGCCCGGGAGAACGCCCTGGTGCGCAGGATGCCCGCAGTGGAGACCCTGGGCTGCACCACGGTCATCTGCTCGGACAAGACCGGCACCCTGACCCGGGGGGAGATGACCGTGCGCCGCATCTGGACCGCCTCCGGGATCCTGGAGCTGACCGGCGCGGGCTATGCCCCCGAGGGCCGCTTCACCCTGCCCGGAGGGGGAGGGACGGACCCCGACTCCACGGTGCGCCGCCTGCTCCTGGGCGGCCTGCTGTGCAACGACGCCGCCCTGCTCCGCTCCGACGCGGGCGTCGCCATCAAGGGCGACCCCACCGAAGCCGCGCTGGTGGTGGCCGCGGCCAAGGCCGGCCTGCACCAGGAGGACGCGCGCGCCGCCCATCCCCGCCTGGAGGAGCTGCCCTTCTCCTCGGAGCGCAAGCGCATGACCACGGTCCACCCCGCGGACCACGGCCCGGACGTGGCCTGGTGCAAGGGCGCTCCCGAGACCGTGCTCGACCGCTGCGCGCGCATCCTGGACCTGGACGGCCCCCGCCCCCTGACCACCGAGGACCGCGCCGCGATCCTGGCCGCCAACGAGGCCATGGCCGGCGCGGCCCTGCGGGTGCTGGGCCTGGCCTGCAAGGACCTGCCCAAGGACTGGACGGCCAGCGAGGACGCCCTGGAGACCGGGCTCACCTTCCTGGGCCTGGCGGGCATGATGGACCCGCCCCGGCCCGAGGCCGCGGAAGCGGTGGCCGTGTGCCGGAGGGTGCACATCCGGCCGGTGATGATCACCGGCGACCACGCCCTGACCGCCGTGGCCGTGGCCCGGGAGGTGGGCATCTTCCGGGACGGGGACCTGGCCCTCACCGGCGAGGAGCTGGAGAGGATGGACGAGGCCGAACTCTCCGGCCTGGTGGACCGGGTTTCGGTCTACGCCCGGGTCTCGCCCCTGGACAAGCTCAAGATCGTCCAGGCCTGGAAGCGCCGGGGCGAGGTGGTGGCCATGACCGGCGACGGGGTGAACGACGCCCCGGCCCTCAAGCACGCGGACATCGGGGTGGCCATGGGGATCACCGGCGCCGAGGTGGCCAAGGAGGCCGCGGACATGGTCCTCACCGACGACAACTTCGCCACCATCGTCAAGGCCGTGGAGCTGGGCCGGCAGATCTACGACAACATCAAGAAATACCTGGCCTACCTCATCCAGTGCAACCTCACCGAGGTGGCGGTCATCGGCGGGGTGGTGCTCATCATGGGGCCGGAGTTCCTGCCGCTCCTGCCCGCGGCCATCCTCTACATCAACCTGGCCACCGACGGCCTGCCCGCCCTGGCCCTGGGCGTGGCCCCGCCCGAGCCCGACATCATGTCCCGGCCGCCGCGCAAGCCCACCGAGAGCGTGTTCTCCTGGGACGTGTCCTCCTTCATCCTGCGCGCCCTGCTCATCGAGATCCCCTTCTTCTACCTGCTCTTCTTCCACGACCTGGGGGACATCGGCCACGCCCGCACCGAGATCTTCTTCCTCTTCATCATCGTGGAGACCATCATCGCGCTCAACTGCCGCTCCCTGCGCTACAGCGTGTTCACCGCGCCGCCGCACGGCTGGCTCCTGGTCGCGGTGGCGTGGGAGCTGGTCCTGGCCGCCGGGCTCATCCAGATCCCCGCGGTGCGGGAGGCCTTCGGCATCAACCTGCCCTCGGCCCGGGACCTGGGCGTCATCGGGGCCTTCGGCCTGGCCATCTTCGCGCTCATGGAGGGCATCAAGGTCTTCCTGCGCCGCGGCCAGGGGCGGGAGGGCTGAGGCCGGCCCGGGATCAGCACCCCACCCGGGCCAGGGGCAGCTCGAAGCAGAAGGTGCTGCCCGCGCCGGGCTCGGATTCGGCCCATATGGCCCCGCCGTAGTGCTCCACGATCTGCTTGCAGATGGCCAGGCCCAGGCCCGACCCCTTCTCGGCCTTGAGCGTGTCGTCGCCCACCTGGTAGAACTTGTCGAAGATGCGCTTGAGCGAGGCCTGGGGCAGGCCCATGCCGGTGTCGGCCACGCAGACCCGCACGCTGTCCGCCGAGGCCGAGGCGGCCAGGGTCACCGTCCCCTTCCGGGTGAACTTGGCCGCGTTGGAGAGCAGGTTGACCAGGACCTGGAGCAGCCGGTCCGGATCCAGCCGCAGCCGGGGCAGGTCCGGGGGGGCCTCCACCCGCAACTCCACGCCGGGCTTCTCCAGGAAGACGCCCTGCACCGAGGCCGCGGCCTCGGACAGCAGGCTCCCCAGGTCCACGGGCTTCTCCTGCCAGGAATACCGGCCCTCCTCCAGGCGCGACAGGTCCAGGAAGTCGCTCACCAGCCGGGTCAGGCGCTCGCCCTCCTGGATGATGATGTCCAGGTTGCCCGCGATCTGCAGGGCCTTGTCCTCGAGCGCCGGGTCGTCGCCGGCCAGGGGCGCGAACCGCCGGGTGAACTCCCGGCGGATGATCTTGGCGAACCCCAGCACCGAGGTCAGCGGGGTGCGCAGGTCGTGGGACACGGTGGAGAGGAAGGAGCTCTTCAGGGCGTCCAGTTCGGTGAGCCTGGCGTTGGCCTCGGACAGCTCCCGGGTGCGCTCGGCCACCCGCTGCTCCAGTTCGTCCCGGGACCGCTCCAGGGCTTCCCGGGCCTGCCGGATCTCGGTGATGTCCACGAAGGTTTCGAGGATGGCCCCTTCGCCATCGAGCTCCACCGGGATCGCGCTCTTGAGGATGGGCAGCCTGCCGCCGTCCCGGCGCACCATCTCGCACTCGGTGCGGTCGATGGTCTTGTGCTTGTCCAGTATTGGGCAATCAGACGCGCGCTTGGTGCACAGGGCCTCCTTGCAGGGCCGGCCGGCGACCGGCTCGTCCGCCCGGTAGCCCATCATGGCGAGGGCGGCCTGGTTGGCCTCGCGCAGCCGCAGGTCCAGGCCCACCACGGCCACGCCGAAGGGCATGGCGTCCAGGATGCGCTTGAGCGACGCCCGGGCGCGCTCCAGCTGGAGCATGGACACCGACAGGCTCTCGTGCAGAGCCGCGTTGCCCAGGCTGGCGGCCACGAGGCCGCCGATGGACTCCAGGAAGACCCGCTCGGAGGTGAACGCGCGGGGGGCGAAGGAGGCCACGGCCAGGACCGCGACCTGCTCCCCGCCCGCGAACAGGGGAAGGGCCGCGAAGGACCGGACGCCAGCGGCCTTGAACTCTGGCATGGCGCAACGCCCGTCCGTGAGGACGTCGTCGCAATACACCCCGCGCTTCTCGATGTGGGCGACTCCGCACAGGCGCCGCCCCACCTTGCGCCCCTGGAACAGGGAGGGGACCAGGGCCTTGTCCGTGCTGTGGAACCCGGTCAGCTCCAGGTCGTCCCCCTGGCGGGAAAAGAGCAGGGCCAGGTCCGGGGCCACGGCCCGGACCACCGCCTGGAGGGCCTTGTCCTTGACCTCGGCCACGGACAGGCTGGCGCCGATCTCCATGCTCATGGCGTAGAGCGCGCCCAGTTCGTCCACCTTCTTCTGCAAGGCGTCGGCCAGACGCCGGGCCTCGCTGGTCTCGACGAACACGGCGGCCATGCCCCCCGGCTCGGTCTGGAAGGCGTGGACCTCGAAGCTCCCGGCCATCACCCCGTCGTCGTAGGCCACGTGCTCCGCGCGCCAGCGCCCCCCCTCTTCGGCGATCCGGCGGTAGCGCAGCGGTATCTCCGTGCCCCGGAGGCCCGGGAAGGCGGCCTCGATGTCCATGCCCTCGAACCGGGCGTGGTCCACCCCGAGGATGGCGTCGGCCGCCGGGTTGGCGCCCGCGAAGACCAGGCGCCCCGCGCGCAGGGCGTACTGGTGGACGCCCATGGGCGAGGCGCGGAGGAGGCTCTCGCAGCGGCATTCGGACGCGCTCCGGGCCGCCTCCGCGCGCTTGAGCTCGGTGATGTCGTCGAAGACCGCGCAGACCTGGCCGGGCTTGCCGTCCGCCATGGCGCAGGGAAAGGCGCTCACCCGCAGCCAGCGGCAGCCGCCGTCCTCGGGATCGAACACCCCGAGGACCACCCCGCGCACCTCCTGCCCGGTGGCCAGGACCTGCATTGCCGGATGTTCCGCGCCGGGGAACGGCGTCCCGTCCTCCCGGATGGCGCGCCAACGGGAATCCAGGGTGTCCAGGCCCAGAAGCTGCTCCCGGGGGAGGCCCAGGATGCGCGACGCGGCCGGGTTGGCGCTGATGACCCTGCCGGCGGCGTCAAGGTAGACCACGCCCTGGACCAGGCCCTCGAACAGGGCCGATAATGCCGGTTTCTCCATGCGGGCTCCGTCCATGCCCCCTCGGCCTGACTGGCTGCACAGTGAAGACAGCCGGGCCATGTCTCCCGCATACCACAGCCTGGGACGCGTGGAAAGCCCGCGGGCCTCGCGGGGCGGCAACGGACGAGATTGCCCCGCCGGAACCGATGATGGTAGACTGCGTCAAACCCGGAGGACGCCATGAGCACCACGGCCTTCATCCTGGTCATCGCGGCCATCGGCGTGCTGTACATGGTCTATTTCAAGCGGATGCAGGACCGGCGCGACCGGAAGCGCCGCCCGGGAGAGCGCAATCCCGTGCGGGACTGGCTCCGGGGCGGGGATCACGAGGACGGGGAGTAAAGTTTTTCCCGCAACCTGCCGATCAGGATGAACAATCCACCTTCATCCCGGAGGCAGACATGTCCGACGCCCCGGCCGCCGCCTCAGCCTACGCCCTGGACGACTCCCGCGCCGTGAACCAGCCAGCCTTCGCCATGGGCGCGGCCCTGCGCGCCCCGGACGGCTCCGGGGGCGAGGACGTCGCCCGGGGCCGGGGCGACACCGTGGTCATCTCCGAACTGGGTCGGAACATGGCCGCCCGCCAGGCCCAGGCCCAGGAGTCCTCGCCGGACGAGAGCCGGGAGGAGGGCCACATCCGGCAGATCAAGGAGCGCATCGCCAGGCTCAAGCAGGAGATCGAGAAGCTCCAGCAGGACCAGTCCCTTTCCGAGGACGAGAAGCGCCGGCAGATCCTGGCCAAGCAGAGCGAACTGGCGGAGCTCCAGACCCAGCTCCAGGAGGCCTACGAGGCGCAGGCCAAGGCCGCCTCAGCGGCCGGCCAGTCCGGGGGCATGACCTCCCTGGGCTCCCACGGGGCCAGACCCTGATCATTCGGTCGTGAAATAACGCGACATGCCGAGTCAACTCGACACAGCAGCAATGCAGAATGGTTGTCCACAAAATGCCTGACGGCATTTTGCGGACGCGGCGCTAGTGCACCCGCAACGCGTCGCGCAGGGACCTGGCCTGGCCGTGGCCCGGCTCCAGCGCCAGGCAGGCCTCGGCGAACTCCAGGGCGCGGGAGCGCTGGTCCACCTTGTAGAACATGTGGGCAAGGTTGTAGCAGGCCCGGGCGTTGCCCCTGAAGCCGTCCGGGGACGCCCTCAGGGCCGCGGCCGCATACTTGGCCGCGGAGTCGTGATCCTGGCCCTCGGCCAGGGCCATGGCGATGTTGTACAGCACCACATGGTCCTGGGACGGGTCCAGGCCCTGGGCCCGCTTGTACTCCCGCACCGCGCCCCGCCAGTCGCCGCGGCGGCGCAGGTTGAGGCCCAGGCGGTTGATGGTGGCCATGTCCCCGGCGTCCAGGCGCGGCCCCTTGGTCTCCAGGGACTTGCGGTAATACGCCTCGGCCTGCGCCGGCTCGGACTCGGCATAGACGTCGCCGATGCGGGAGAGCACCGCCGAGGCGCACTCCGTCAACTCCTGCGCGGTGATCCGCATGGCCGCGGCGAAGAAGCTCTCGGCCGCCACCTGCTGGCCCAGGGTATAGTGGATGCCGCCCATGTCCACCTTGCGGTCCGGGTTCAGGTCGCACAGCCGATCCATGGCCTGCAGGCACTTGAGCCGACGGGCGTTGTCGCCGCTGACCCGGTACACCTCGGCCAGACGGCCCAGGGGCTCCAGGGCCAGCTTGGCCCGGCGGCAGGCGTTCAGGTAGGCCTCGGCGGCCTGGGCCAGGTTGCCCAGGGCCAGTTGGGCGTCGCCGATGACCTGGAAGGCCTCGGCGCAATCCGGGTGCTCGGCCAGAAGCCGCCAGGCGCTCTGCAGGGCCTGGCGATGATCGCCCTGGGCGATGAGCCGGCCGGCCTGGCGCTTGGCCTTGGCGCCGGGCGCGGGCGGATCCAGGACCTGGGCCATGCGCACGAGCAGGGTTTCGGCGTTGGCCGGCTTGCGCAGCACCCCGTCCGCGCCGGCCTCCAGGTAGGCAATGAGCCGCTTGGCGTCCGCATCGTCGGTCACCAGCAGGATGGGGGCCAGGGGCATGGCCCTGCGCACGGACCTCACCGCGAAGGTGCTCTCCTTGCCGGCCACCACCCGATCCACCACGAAGAAGGGAGGCCTCTGGCTGCCGTTCATGCCGGACAGGGACGAGAGGAACACCGAAGGGTTGGAATAGGCCGCGGCCCGATCCTGGCCCACGGCGAAGGTATCCTGCAGCAGATGCCGGAAAAGGCTGATGAAGCCGACGTCGCTGCTCAGGATGGCGAACCGGCCGGATTTCTCCACGTGACCGAAGACCGTGTCAAAGGCGTCCATCCCCACCCCCTGCGGCCGGAACATCCCGCAATTCCGACCACATTTTTTTGGAGAATAGCCATATATCAAAAACCTCGCCTTGTCATCTGGGCGACTCAACCTGCCTTGAGGGCCAAGCCCAGGTCCGGCGCGCCGCGGACCAGGTGGACCACGTCCGCGTCGGCCCGGGCCTCGGGCCGGGGGGCCAGGAGCCACTCCCAGGTCTCGCCGGGAGGCAGAACCGCGCCGTGCAGGAGATCCGCGCGCTCCATTTCGCCCCGGTCCCCGCGCACCAGGCGCAGGAAATCCGAGACCAGGCAGACCCGGTCCGCAGCCCCGGGCAGCCAGGCCAGGTGGGCGTCCACCAGGCTCCGGGCCAGGGCCCTGAGCCCGGCCTCGTCGGGATCGGCCAGGCTGCGGCGCAGGGCGGCCACCGGCCGGATGGCCAGCTGGGAGAGCAGGTTCAGCGACACCAGGAAATCCGGACGCGGCCCGGGCAGGACCGGCGGGGCGGGCGCCGGCAGGGGGCCGCGCCGGTCCCGGCACAGGGCGGCCAGCTCGGCGTGCAGGCCGGTGGCGTCGAACTGGAGGAGCTCCACGTTGGGCAGGGCCGCGGCGGCGCGCCGGGCGGCGCGGGGATGCACCGCATCGGCCAGGACCACCCGGTCGAAAAGATCCGACAGTCCGGCCAGCGGCACGTCCAGGAGCGGACCCGAGCCCACCACCACCGCCAGTCCCCGGCCGGGACAGTCCCGGGCCGCGGCCAGGACCAGGGACTTGCAGCGTGCCAGGTGCGGCTCCCAGGCCCGGGCGCAGCGGCGGTGGCGGAAGGCGATGCCCACGGATTCCGCGGCCAGGCCCAGCCGCCGGGACGGCCCCGGGCAGGAGATGGCCAGCCAGGCCAGGAACTCGCGCAGCATCTTCTCAGTCCGACCTGAAATGGCGCGGGTCCAGGCCCAGGCGGCCCAGGATCTTCTGCACCGCCACCCGGGACAGGCCCGAAACCCGCGCGACCTCGGAAATGTTGCCCTTGCAGGAGCGCAGGAGCTCCCGCACGTACCCCGCGGTGAACTGGTCCACCACCCGGGCCTTGGCGTCCTTGTAGGCCGACAGGCGGGCGCCGTGGTCCGCGGGCCCGGGACAGGCCCCGCTTGCGGCCATGCTCACCCAGCGCATGGTCACTTCCGGCTCGGGACAGAACACCGCCAGGCGGCGCATGAAGTTCTGCAGCTCACGGACGTTGCCCGGCCAGTCCCGGCCGGCCAGCCAGGCCAGAACCTCGGGGGACGCGGCCTTGCCCGGCGCTCCCATCTCCTTGGCGGCCTGGCCCAGGAAATGCTGGGCCAGCAGGGGGATGTCCTCCACCCGCTCGCGCAGGGGCGGCACGTTCACGGTGAGCACGTTGAGGCGGTAGTAGAGGTCCTCGCGGAAGGCGTGGGCGGCGATCTTGGCCTCCAGGTCCTGGTTGGTGGAGGCCACCACCCGGGCGTCCACCCGCAGGGTCTTGCCCGAGCCCACCGGCCGCACCTCGCGCTCCTGGAGCACCCGCAGGAGCTTGGTCTGCACCCCGGGGGAGATGTCCCCGATCTCGTCCAGGTGCAGGACGCCTCCGTCCGCGGCCGCGAACAGGCCCTGCCGGTCGCGGTCTGCGCCGGTGAAGGCCCCCTTCACGTGGCCGAACAGCTCGCTCTCCATGAGGTTCTCGGGCACCGCCGGGCAGTTGACCGCCACCAGGGGCCGGGCGGACCGGGGCGAGGACGCGTGGATGAGCCGCACCACCAGCTCCTTGCCCGCGCCGGACTCCCCGCGCACCAGGACCGGGTAGTCGGCGCGGGCCACCGCGGCGATGGCCTGGCGCAGCCGGTGCATGGCCGGGCTGGTCCCCACCAGCGTCTGGCGCTGCCCGGCGAGGAGGCCCTGCAGCCGGCGGTTCTCGGCCACGAGCCGGCTGCGCTCCAGGCCCTTGCCCACCACCCGGAACAGGTCCGCGCCCGAGACCGGCTTGGTCAGGAAGTCGTAGGCGCCTTCGCGCACGGCCTGCACCGCGGTTTCGATGCTGCCGTGGGCGGTGAGCATGACCACCGTGAGCTGCGGCTCCCGGGCCAGGGCCAGGGCCAGGAAGGCCAGGCCGTCCATGCCCGGCATGCGCAGGTCGGTGAGCACCAGGTCCGCGCCGCGCTCGGCCAGCGCCCGCAGGCCCTCCTCCCCGGACCCGGCGGCCTCGGCCCGGGCCGCGGGGAACTCCGCGTCCAAAAGGCGCACCAGGCCGCGGGCGAAGTCGGCCTCGTCGTCCACCACCAGGATGCGCTGGGGCTCGACGCTCATGCCGCCTCCGGGGAAGCGCTCCCGGACCCGGGGCGCAGGGGAAAGTACAGGGAGAACACCGCGCCGCCCCCGGGCCGGTTGGCGGCCTCCACCCGGCCGCCCAGGTTGCGCATGGACCCGTAGACCACCGTGAGCCCCAGGCCGGTGCCCTTGCCCACGGCCTTGGTGGTGAAGAAGGGGTCGAAGACGTGCGGCAGGTCCTCGGCCGGGATTCCCGGGCCGTTGTCCGCCACCCGCAGGACGACCTCGCCCGCGGCCGGGTCGGGCTCCAGGCCCACGCTGACCGCGCCGCCCTGCGCAGGCAGCGCGTCCAGGGCGTTGAGCAGCAGGTTGGCCAGCATGTGCTCCACCGCCTGGGGCTCCACCCGCACCGAGGGCAGGCCCGGCGGGGCCGTGACCGAGATGGAGGCCCCCCGCTTGGCGGCCTGCACCGAAAAGATCCCGGCCACGGCGCGGGCGGCCTCGGCCAGGTCCGTGTCCCGGTCGGTGGCGGCCTTGGGCCGGGCGAAGTCCAGCAGGTCGCGCAGCACGTTCTTGGCCTGGTCGGTGTGCTTGAGGATCACCGCGACGTCGCCCTGCTGCTCTTGGCTGGACGCGGACTTGGCCAGGAGCTCGGCATAGCAGCGGATGACGCCCAGAGGGTTGTTCAGTTCGTGGGCCAGCCCCGCGGCCAGCTTGCCCACCGAGGCCAGCCGCTCGGCCCGGGACATCTGCTCGAAGAGCCGGCGCTCGGCCGTGACCTCGCGCACATGGACCACCAGCCGGCCGGCCTCGTCCCGGCCGCCCGCCACCGGGTGCAGGCCCAGGGCGAAGGTCCGGCCCTCGGCGGTGAGCACCTCCCGGGAGGCGTACTCGCCCCGAACCGCGGCCCGGGAGATGTCGCAGTCTCCGCCCTGGCCGTGGCCCACGCAGAGCAGGGGAATGAGGTCCCCGTCCTCCACCCTTCCTGCGGAAAGCTCCGCGGCCAGGTCCCGGGCGGCCTGGTTGGTGACGATGGCCCGGCCGCCGGCATCCATGAGCAGGAGCGGGTCGCTGATGCCCTCGAAGATGGACTGCAGCTTCTCGCTGTGGCGCAGGATGCTGTCCAGGGCGCCCAGGTAGTCCGCGGCGATGCCCAGTTGCCGGCCCAGGGCGCGCAGCAGCGGCCGGTCGCGTTCGGCGAAGGCCTCCCCGGCGCGGCGCTCCAGGCACAGGAGGCCTTCGGGGTGTCCCTCGGAGGACTCCACGGGCACGAAGGCCCTGCCGTCCTCCACCCGGTCCCGCGAACCGGTGAGCAGATCCAGCCAGTCCGCGGGCAGTTCCGGGGGCGCCTGGTCCGCCGGCCAGACATAGGAGTTGTGGGAGGCGAAGGTGCATACGTAGGCCGCCCGGGTCAGGCCGAAACGGCGGGCCATGAGGGGCAGGGCGCTGCGCCACAGTTCGGGCCGGGTCTGGCTGCCGTGGAAGCCGGCCAGGAGGTCCACGAACAGGGCCACGTCCGCCTCGCGCTCGGCCATTTCCCGGGAGAGTTCGGCCGTGCGCCGCTCGACCTTGTCCTCCAGGGTGGCGGCGTGCTCCCGCAGCTGGCGGCGGGTCTCGGCCAGGTGCTCGGAGAGCTGCTCCACGCCCTCCACCATCTCGGCGATCTCGTCCCGGCTCTGCACCTGGCGGGCCAGGGCCTCGCCGGTGTCGTCGTCGGCCGTGGCCCGGAGCACCTGGGCCAGGCCCCGCAGGTTGCCCACCACCACCCGCTTGAACACCAGGTGGCTGGCCGCGAAGAAGAGCAGCGCGGCGCAGGTGAAGATGAGCAGGTAGGCCACCACGCGCCGCTGGATCTTGGCCACGGCCGCGGTCATGGGCAGGCCCACGAAGTCCATGCCCCCGATGCTCCCCTCCTCGTGGCCGAAGCCGCGCTGGCCGTAGCGCTCCAGGACCTCGACCGGGGCGTCGGCGGGATCGCCGTGGCAGTGCATGCATCCGGCCTCGAAGCGCACCGGCCGGGCGGTGACGAAGAACTCCGCCCCGTCCAGGGTGCGCCGGCCCTCGTAGTGCTCCACGTTGGGGTTCGCGGCGAAGAAGGCGATGAGCTCCCGCTCGTGCGGGGTGGCCTCGAACTGGGGGTTGCGGGCGTTCACCGCCACCCGGCGGTAGAGGAGGTTCTCGGTGTGCTCCTTGGCCCCCTCCATGACCGAACGGGACACGAAGGAGGTGGACATGGCCTCGATGATGAACTTGTCCGGGACCTCCTCGTACATGCGCGGGCGCAGCACCTTGCGCACGTAGCGCTGCACGGCCTCGGCCTGGGAGAGGATGAGCTCGGCCCGCTCCCTGACCTCGTTCTCCAGCACCTGGCGGATCTGCAGGTAGAAGCCCGCGGCGAAGAGCGAGCCCACCACGATGGCGGCCAGGGTCAGGCCGCCGAGAAAGCGGCTCTGGGCGGAGTAGAAGCGGGGCATCTTCATGGCGCGATCCCGGGCCCTGGGCCCTGCGCCTTCCCTACCCGCGGCCGGCGGGCCTGGCAAGGCCGGGCTTGACCGGCCGCGCGGCCGGCGCGTACAGGTGCATACAAGGGGAGACCTTCCGGTCCCCGGGGATGGCGGCGATGCAGGAGGCGGTGCTGGCGTTCTTCGCCGCGCTCATGGGCGCGGCCTCGGTGGAGCTCTTCGGGCGGACCTTCAAGGGGCTGCTCGGGGCCTTGGCCGCGGCGGTCCTCTTCGCCCGCAAGGAAATCGACGCCCGCGGCCTGCTGCGCCGGCTCAACAACCGGATGCTCACCGCCCTGGCCTGCGGCGCGGCCCTGGCCCTGGGGCTCCGCATCTACCTGCAGGAGCAGGGCCTGGGCACGACCGGCCTGGAGCAGGCGGTCTACTTCCTGGCCTGCACCTGGCGCATGGCGGCCTTCATCCGCACCGTACGCGCCGACGTGGAGGCCATGTTCGACTGCTCGGACTAGTCCTTCTCCGCCTTCGGCCCGCCCCGGGGCATGAAGCGCATGGTGTTCTCCATGTTCAGGTTGGCCGCGCCCGAGACCTCCACGTCGGTGTAGAAGAACATGCCGGTGCGGATGTCCTTGTCCTCGATGACGGCGGCCAGCCTGCCCATGGCCGGGAAGGCCCGGTTCACCGCGGGCAGGACCACGAACATCATGGCCCAGCAGCACAGGGCGCACAGGGCCAGGGCCAGCCAGCGCTTGGCGAGGGATGCTTCGTGCATGCGTCCTCCGGGCCGGCGGGCCCGAGGCGGAACGTCCGCCCCGGGCCGCCGGGTTGTGGGGTAGGGCGTACCGTGCAGATCTAGATCTTCGCGGTGATGTCCGGGAACACCCAGTAGAACATGACGTAGGCCATGGCCAGGGTCAGGACCAGGTTGAAGCCCTGGCCGCACACGTAGAGGATGACCGGCTTGCCGCCCTTGAAGTAGTGGGCCAGCTCCCGGAAGTTGGTGGCCAGGCCGATGGCCGCGAAGGACAGGGCGAAGAACCAGCCCCGGCAGAGGCGCGAGAAGCCGCGCAGAACGCCGTGGTCCACCAGGCTGAAGCCGGCGTCGTGGCCGACGGCCTGGTAGACGAGGGAGAAGATGATGGAGGCGGCCAGGAAGCCCAGCACGAACTTGGGGAAGCGGTGCCAGATCTCCATCCAGCTCACCCGCCGCCCTTCCTGGCACTCCACCTTGGCGCACCAGTAGACGGCCACGCCGAAGGCGGTGACGCCGATGAGCACGTTCTGGATCATCTTGATGGTGGCGGCCACGTACAGGGCCTTCTCGGACAGGAAGGCGCCGGCCGCGGCCACCGCGCCGGTGGCGTCGATGGTGCCGCCCATCCAGGCGCCGCCCAGGATGTGGGGCATGCCCATGGCCTTGATGAAGGCGGGCATGGCGATCATCATGATGGCGGTGAACACCAGGGACAGGCCGATGGAGAGGGTGAGCTCCTCCTTCTTGGCCCGGCAGGCCGCGGCCGTGGCGATGGCCGCCGAGGTGCCGCACACGCTCATGTCCGCGGAGATGACCATGTTCAGGGTCTTGGAGGGCATCTTGAGCACCTTCTGGCCGAAGATGAAGGTGCTGATGAGCACGACGGGCGTCACCACCCAGGCCACGAAGATGCCCGGGATGCCGATGGCGATGACCTTGTTGAACAGCACCTCGGCGCCCAGGAGCACCAGGCCGGTCTTGATGTAGAACTCCACCTCCAGGGCGGGCTTGACCCACTTGGGCGTGCCCACGGTGTTGGCGATGATCATGCCGCCGAGCACGCCCCAGATGGCGTACTCCACGCCGTACTCCTTCATGGTGGACTGCCCGGCCATGAGGTAGGAGAAGGCCGAGAGCAGGAACACCGGGCCGAAGCCGATGAGGAAGCCCTTCACGTCCTTGCCCATGGCCTTGATGCCCACGGCGAAGAACAGGCCCATGGCCGCCATGAGGCCGAGCATGGAGGGGATCACGTTGTAGGGCTTGACCTCGGCCTTCTTCTTGGCCGAGGAGGCCCTGGCCTTGGCCTTGCGCCATTCGCCGATCTGGTCCTTGGCCGCCTCGTTCAGGGCGGCGTCGCCGAAGGTCGCGGCCTCGGCGGCCTTCTCCGCGGCCAGGGCCGCGGCCAGGGCCTCCTCCTCGGCGGCCTTGGCCTTCTCGTGGCCGGGCTTGCCCTTCTCGGACAGGGCCTCGGCCTGCTCCTTGGAAAGGATCAGGGAATCCAGCGGATTGGTCTTCCAGCCCGCGGGATGGGCCAGGAAGCCCTTCAAGTCCTTGGCGATGGGCAGGCTCGAGCCCTTGAACTTCTCCTTGGCGTCCTGGGCCTTGTACCAGGCCACGGTCTTGAAGGGCGCGCGCTCCGCCTCCGCGGCCATGATGGCGTTGTTCTTGGCGAAGGCCTCGTCCATGCCGTCCAGCTTGGCCGGCAGGAAGATGTACGCCCCCACTACGAGGATCACGAACCCGAGCCAGATGGCCCAGTAGTCCTCCTTTCTCCACAGGTCCGAGAGGGAGCTCGCCCCCTTGTCGATGACCACGTCGCTCTTGGTCGCCTGGTTCTCAGCCATGTGCCGCTGACCTCCTTGGTATAGTGAGTCCACCCGCCGGGCGCACCCGGTCAACGGCCCGAAGGCAAGGACCATGCCACCGGGGCCGCGCGCGCAACATGCCTGGATTGCACATATTTCCAGACAGGCCCAAAGCCCGGCCCGCCAACCGGGCTTGGCAGCCTGCAAACCCGGGTTGGCAGGCCGCCCCCCCTCCGCAAGCCGAAACCTGCCGGGAGGCGCTCTCCGCAATCCTCCTTCCGTTTGCCTTCCGCCGCCCGGTTGGGCTATGTTTTGACGATCGCCATACCCGGGTCCGCCGGGAGAGGAGCCACCATGCCGCGCCCCTTCGCCCTCGCCGCCCTCGTGCTGGCCGCCCTGCTCCGCCTGCCCGGCCTGGCCTGCGCCGCCCAGCCCGAGCAGGTGAACTTCCTGCACTACTGGACCGGCCACATGAGCGGCGGCATCGCCGACGCGGCCGCGGCCTTCAACCAGTCCCAGGACCGCTTCCGGCTGCGGGCCACGGGCTTCGAGCACGAGTCCTTCAAGATCGGCATCAAGGTCATGCTGGAGAGCGGCAACCCGCCGGACCTCTTCTCCTACTGGGCCGGGGCTCGGACCCAGGCCCTGGTGGACGCCGGCAAGCTCGCCCCCCTGGACGACGTGTGGGCCGAGGCCGGCCTGGACAGCCGGTTCCCCCCGCAGGTGGCCGCGGCCTGCACCTACAACGGCCGCAAATACGTGATCCCCCTCACCCAGCACTGGGTCGGCCTGTTCTACAACGCCGGCTTGTTCCGCAAGCTGGGCATCGCCCCGCCCGCGGACTGGGAGTCCTTCAAGGCCGCCTGCCGCACCCTCAAGGCCGCGGGCGTGACCCCCCTGGCCCTGGGCAGCCGGGAGCGCTGGCCCGCCCAGTTCTGGTTCGACCTCCTTCTGCTGCGCACGGCCGGCCCCGCCTGGCGCGAGGAGCTCGTGACGGGCCGCGCCTCCTACCGCGCCCCCGAGTCCCGCCGCGCCTTCGCCCTGTGGAGGGAGCTGCTCGACGAGGGCTTCTTCGCGCCCGACCCCGGACGCTACGACTGGGCCGAGGCCTGCATGATGGTGGCCTCGGGCAAGGCGGCCATGACCCTCATGGGCACCTGGGCCGCCGGCCTCTACGAGGCCCAGGTCAAGCTGGCCCCGGGCCGGGACTTCGACGTGTTCCCCTTTCCGGCGGTGGACCCCGGCGCGCCCTGCGTGAGCCTGGGGCCCATCGACGCCGTGGCCGTGCCCCGCGAAGGCAACGTGGCCGCGGCCAAGGCCGCGGCGGTGTTTTTCAGCGAGGCCGGGCCGCAACAGGCCATGAGCGCCGGGTCCGGAGCGCTGGCCCCCAGCAGCCTGGCGCCGCCGTCCTTCTACGGACCGCTCCAGGCCAGGGTGCGCGCGTTCATCAACGACTGCCCGCACTGGGCCTTCAACTACGACCTGGCCACCCCCCCGGCCGTGGCCGCCGCCGGACTGGAGGCCCTGGCCTCCTTCCTGGCCCATCCCGAGGACCTGGACGCCATCCTGGCCCGGCTGGACGAACAGGCCGCCAAGGCGGCCAAGCCCGCGCCCTGAGCCATGCCCGCGCCGCGCACCCGCAGCATCACCCTGACCATCGGGATCATCGTGGTCCTGGTGCAGAGCCTCGCCCTGGGCGGCATGGGGACGTACATCCTGGCCCGCTTCTTCGACGAGGCCGAGCAGGGCCTGGAGGCCCGGGCCCGGATGCCCGGCCTGCTCATGAACCGCCAGTTGCTCCGCTACGAATCAGTGGCCGACCGGGAGATCATGACCGAACTGGCCGGGGACGAATTCCTGGAGGGCATGGTGGTGGGCGCGGACGACACCGTGTACTACGCCACCCGGCCGGAGCACGTGGGAAGGAGCGTGGCCCTGGTCCCGGGTCTCGACCCGTCCTGGTTCGCGGCCGGCAGCCATGACCCGGTCCTGCTGCGCTGGCGGGAGGAGGACCAGGGCTACCTGGTCAGCGTGACCCCCGTCATCCCCTTTCCCGGCGGCGCGCCGGTGTTCTACGCCTACACCAAGCTGCGCACCGACCGCACCGAGGGACGCAAGGGGGAGGCCGTGGTCTTCGTGGCCGGCCTGTCCCTGGCCGGCCTGGCCCTGACCAGCCTGGCCATCCTGCTCATCATCCGGGTCACGGTGGCCCGGCCCCTGCTCCGGCTCACCGAGGCCGCCGACCGCCTGGCCCGGGGCCGGCTGGACCAGCCCTTCGCCGAGGAGCCCGTGGACGAGGTGGGCAGCCTGTCCCGCTCCCTGGCCGCCATGCGCGACGCCATCCAGTCCAAGATCGCCGAGCTGACCGCGGCCAACCGCGCCCTGGAGGAGGAGCAGAAGCGCACCCAGGCCTTCCTGGACGCCCTGCCGGACATCGCCTTCGTGGTGGACCCCGAGGGCCGCTACCTGGAGGTCCTCTCCCCGGCCCGCAACAACCTCTACGGCGACGGGGCGGCCCTGCGCGGCAGGCTGCTCAACGAGGTGCTCCCCCCGGACCCGGCGGAGAAGATCATGGCCACCGTGGCCCAGGCCGCCCGCACCCGGGCGCCGCAGGTCCTGGAGTACGCCTTCGACCTGCCCGCGGGCCAACGCTGGTTCGAAGGCCGGTCCTCGGCCATCCGCGGCCGCGACGGCAAGGTGGAGGCCGTGGTCTGGGTGGCCCGGGACATCACCCAGCGCAAGGCCATGGAGGAGCGCCTGCGCCAGGCCAAGGACGAGGCCGAACGGATCAGCGCCCAACTGCGCGAGCTGGACGCCATGAAGAGCGCCTTCCTCTCCTCGGTGTCCCACGAGCTGCGCACCCCGCTCACCTCCCTGCTGGGCTTCGCCAAGCTCTCCCGCAAGAAGTTCGCACGGCATTTCCTGGACCTGGCCTGGTCCGACCCGGACCTGACGCGCCAGGCCAGGCAGATCCTGGACAACCTGGACATCCTGAGCAGCGAGGGGGAGCGCCTGACCCGGCTCATCAACGACGTGCTCGACCTGACCAAGATCGAGTCCGGCCGGGTGGAGTGGCAGGACCGCGAGGTGGACCCGGGAGACCTGGCGCGCGAGGTCGCGGACATGGCGCGGGGCTGGTTCGAGCAGCTGCCGGACGTGGAGTTCGCGGTGGAGCTGGAGCCGGCGCTCCCGCCGGTGCGGGTGGACCCGGACCGGCTCAAGCAGGTGCTCCTGAACCTCCTGTCCAACGCGGTGAAGTTCACCGACCGGGGCCATGTGCGGCTCCGCGCCCGGGCCGACGGCCCGGGCCAGGTGGAGTTCGCGGTGGAGGACACCGGCCTGGGCATCCCCGAAGAGGAGCAGGCCCGGGTCTTCGAGGTCTTCCACCAGGCCCACCAGAACGAGGCGGACAAGCCCCGGGGCACGGGGCTTGGGCTCACCATCTCCCGCCAGATCGTGGAGCACTACGGCGGATCCATCGCCCTGCGCTCCACCCCGGGCCGGGGCTCCACCTTCATGGTGCTGCTGCCCGCGGCGCGGCCTACTTCTTGAGCTTGTCCAGCTCCTTGACGATGACCCCCAGGTCGGGGCGGGTGTTGATGTCGTGCACGTCGATGAAGCGGATCACGCCCTGGGTGTCCACGATGATGATGGCCCGCTCGCTCACGCCCGTGGAGCGCAGCACCCCGTAGGCCGAGGACACGGCCCCGTGCGGCCAGAAGTCCGAGAGCACCGGGAACCACAGCCCGCCCATCTCCCGGACCCAGGCGTACTGGGACGGGGTGTTGTCCGTGCTGACGCCCAGGATGATGGCCTGGCGCTGCTCGAACAGCTCACGGGCGAAATTGTAGCCGGGCCACTGGTCCGAGCACACCGGGGTGAAGGCCGCAGGCACGAAGGACAGGACCACGTTCTTGCGGCCCCGGTAGCTGGACAGGGTCACCCGGTCTCCGCCCAGCGCGGGCAGGGTGAAGTCCGGGGCCGCCTGGCCCACCGCCACCCTGAGCGTGCTGTCCGTGGCCGGCAGCTGCCCGGGGTTGTAGATGTGCTCCGGGGACACCTGACCGGCCCCGGCCGGAACGGCGAAAAGCGCGGCCAACACGGCGAACAGGATTGCTCTGCGCAGCATGGCGTATTCTCCTTGCGGGGTTCAGCGCAGACCGGCCTTCCGGAGCAGGACGTCCAGGAACTGGCCCGGGTCGCCGATAGCGCCCAGGTGGCTGTGCAGCACCGTGAAGCCGCCCGCGCCGTCGGGCTTCAGGAGCATGAAATAGGGCGTGCCCGGCCCGTTCAGGGCCTTGTGGCAGACGAAGTCCTGGTCCGGGAACAGGGGGAAGGGAACCTGGTACTTGTCCCGGAAGAAATCCACCTCGAAGGGGGTGTTGCCCGCGCCGATTCCCAGCAGCTTCATTTTTCCCGCGGCCTTGGACTTTTGCAGCAGCCCGAAGAGCGCGTTCACGTTCCTGGCCTCGGCCTGGCAGTAGGGACAGTACATGCTGAAGACCTCGACCAGCAGGAAGTCGGCCTTGACCTGGGACAGGCGGAAGCCCCCTTCCCCCTCGGGCAGGCCGAGATAGGCCGCGGCCGGCTTGGACACCGGGCCGGACAGCTCCAGATCGGATATGGCCGTGAGGTGCGGGTCCTGGCCCTGGCCAGAGGCCCAGGCCGAGGCCGAGGCGCAGGAAAGTCCCAGGGCCAGGATTGTTGCGAGCAGCCAGCGCATGACGGGCCTCCAATGGAGTGCGGTTTACTATTCCTAACCGAGAGGTTGGAAAAAGCAAAGCCGTCCGGACATGGACGGGTGCTGGCACCGCGTTTCGACGCGAGCGTCCCGCCATTCCAAGCCGTTGGCCCAACAGTCCCGCAGTTGGAGCCGGCCCCGGGTTGACACCCTGCCCGCTCCGCGAGACGGCGCCACCATGGCGGGATCCTCCCGGGCAGGAGAGCCGGCACGCAAGGACCCCCCGCCGTCACGCGGCTTCCCCTACTCCTCGCCGTACCCGCCCCCGCCCGGGGTTTCGATGCGCAGGGAGTCGCCCGGGGCCAGGCGGACCGAGAACTTGCCCGGCATCTCCTGCGTGACGCCGCCCCGGGTCACGCTGTTGCGGCCGGGCGCGCCGGGGCGGCCGCCGGCCAGGCCCCAGGGGCCGCGGGTGCGGCGCTCCGAGAGCACCGTGACCTCGGCCTCGGCCAGCAGGGTCAGGGCGCGGACCAGGCCGTCCCCGCCGGGCCGACGGCCGGCCCCGCCCGAGCCGCGGCGGATGGAGCACTCGGTGCACAGCAGGGGGTAGGCGTACTCCAGGGCCTCCACCGGGGTGTTCAGGGTGTTGGTCATGTGGGTGTGCACGGCCGAGGCCCCGGCCCGGAGGGCGGTGGCCCCGGCCCCGCCGGCCAGGGTCTCGTAGTAGGCGAAGGGCGCGCCCGTGCGCGGGTCCAGGCCGCCGATGGCCAGGTTGTTCATGGTGCCCTGGGAAGCGGCCGGGACCAGGTGGGGCGCGGCCTGGGCCAGGGCGCCCAGGATCACGTCCACGATGCGCTGGGAGGTCTCCACGTTGCCCCCGGCCACGGCCGCGGGGGGCAGGGCGTCCACCACCGTGCCCGGAGTGGTGAGGACCTCCACGGGCCGCAGGCAGCCGGCGTTGGCCGGGATGTCGCGGCCCTGGGCCGCGGCCAGGGAGCGCAGCACGTAGAGGGCCGCGGACAGGGTGATGGCGCGCACCGCGTTGACCCCGCCCCGGACCTGGGGGGCGGAGCCGGTGAAGTCCAGGCGCAGGGCGTCCCCGGACTTCTCCAGGCGCAGGCGGATGGGGATGTCCCGCGCGCCCTGGCCGTCGTCGTCCAGATAGTCGGTGAAGGACCAGACCCCGTCGGGCAGGTCGCGCAGGCTGGCCCGGGTCAGGGCCTCGGCGTGGTCCAGCAGGGCCGCGGCGTGCGCGGCGCAGGACTCCTCCCCGTGGCCGGCCAGCAGTTCGTCCAGGCGGGCCTGGCCGGTGCGGTTGGCCATGATCTGGGCCGCGAAGTCGCCCCGCCGCTCGTCCGGGGTGCGCACGTTGGCCAGGAGCAGGGCCATGAGGTCCGGATCGGCCCTGCCCTCCTTGACCAGGCGCAGGGGCGGGATGATGAGGCCCTCCTGATGGATGGAGGAGGACAGGGGCATGGAGCCCGGGGACATGCCGCCCACGTCGGCGTGGTGGGCGCGGTTGGCCACCAGGAAGGCCGGCGCGTCCGCGCCCGGGACGAAGGCCGGGGCCACCAGGGTGATGTCCGGCAGGTGGGTGCCGCCCCGGAAAGGGTCGTTCAGGGCCACCATGTCGCCCGGCCGCAGGGGCCCGGCGGCCAGGGCGGCCTGCACGGACAGGGGCATGGAGCCCAGGTGCACCGGGATGTGGGCGGCCTGGGCCAGCATGTTGCCCGCGGCGTCGAACACCGCGCAGGAGAAGTCCCGGCGCTCCTTGATGTTGGGCGAGTACCCGGTGCGCATGAGGGTGGACCCCATCTCCTCGGCGATGGAGGCGAAGCGGCGCCGGAAGACTTCCAGGAGGATGGGGTTCACGTCCATGGCCGCGCTCAGAAGCTCAGGGTCTTCCAGTCGGTCTGCAGCATGCGGGTGAGGGGCTGGCCCACGTAGAGCACGTCCAGGCCCAGGTCCTGGAGGCGGTTGACGATGCCGTAGCGCTCGGCGCAGGCCCGGCAGGCCCAGACCATGACCCCGGCCGCGCGGGCCTCGTCCAGAGCGGCGCGGACCTCGGCGTCCTCCAGGATCAGCCGGGCGGCCGGGCCCCAGACCATGAGCACCACCCGGTCCCACCAGTCCTTGAGCAGGCAGTTCCTGGCGTACATGAACACCATGTTCAGGGCCACCTCGCGGTCGGCCGAAGTCCAGACGATGACCAGCCGTCGTTCGGTCGCGTCGCCTACGGGCATGTGCGTGCGCCTTTCCTATTGGTTGAGGTCCAGAACCAGGTTGCCCCAGCCGTCCACCCGGGCCTCGGCCCCGGCGGGAACCAGCAGGGTCGAGGAGTATTCCACCAGGAGCGCCGGGCCGGGGATGCGGTTGCCGGGCTCCAGGGCCTCGCGCTGCAGCAGGGGCGCGTCCAGGGACTCGCCCTCCAGCACCATGCGCCGGCGGCCCAGCCGGGCCGCCGGGGGCGGCGCCGGAGAGCCCAGGGGCCGGGGCTCGGGCCGGGGCCGCTCCGGCGAGCCCGCGGCGCGCAGGCGCAGGTTGACCACCTGCACCGGAGCCCCGGGGTCGGCATGGCCGTAGGCCCGGGCGTGGGCCGCATGGAAGGCCGCCACCGGGTCCTGGCCAGGCCGCCAGGGCGCCACCAGCTCGAAGCTCTGGCCCGCGTAGCGCATGTCCAGGGAGCGCTCCAGGCGCACCGCGGCCGGATCCAGGCCTTCGCCGGCCATGGCCCGGCGGCCGCGCGCCTCCAGGGGCTCGAACAGCTCCTCCAGCGCGTCCCGGCCCGCGGCCTCGGCCGGCAGCATGACCGTGCGGGAGAAGTCCCGCACCACGTCGGCCAGGACCATGCCCAGGGCCGAGAGCACCCCGGGGTTGGGCGGGACCAGGACCCGGGGCATCCCCAGCATCCGGGCCAGGCGGGCGGCGTGCAGCCCGCCCGCGCCGCCGAAGGAGAACAGGGTGAAGGCGCGGGGATCGTGGCCGCGCTGCACCGAGATGACCCGAACCGCCCGCTCCATGGTGGCCTCGGCCACGGCCAGGACGCCCTCGGCCAGGGCGGCCGGAGCCAGGCCCAGGTCCGCGGCCAGGCGGGCCATGGGCTCCTCCACCAGGTCCGGCCGCAGGCTCATGGCCCCGCCCAGGAAGCGCCCGGGAACCAGCCGGCCCAGGAAGAGGTTGGCGTCGGTCACGGTGAGCCGGGTCCCGCCCCGGCCGTAGCAGATGGGGCCGGGGTCCGCGCCCGCGCTCGCGGGGCCCACGCAGAGCGCGCCGCCCTCGTCCACCCAGGCCACGGACCCGCCGCCCGCGCCCACGGTGTGGATGTCCAGCATGGGCGTGCGCACGGTGAGACCGCCGATGCCCGCGGCCAGGGCCAGGGCCGGCTCCCGGTCGATGAGCGCCACGTCGGTGGAGGTGCCGCCCATGTCGAAGGTCACGAGTCGCTCCTCCCCGGCCAGCCGGCCCAGGGCGTGCGCGCCCGCCACCCCTCCGGCCGGGCCGGAGAGGATGGTGCGCACCGGCTCGGCCGCGGCGGTGGCCGCGGTGATGCTGCCGCCGTTGGACTGCATCACGGACAGGGCGTCGTCCGGGCCCAGCCGCTCCCCGAGCCAGTCCAGATAGCGGCGCATGAGCGGGCTCACGTAGGCGTTGACCGCGGTGGTGGAGGCGCGCTCCACCTCGCGGAACTCGGCCAGGACCTGGTGGGACAGGGACACGGGCAGGCCGGTTTCGGCCAGGATTTCGCCCAGGCGCAACTCGTGCAGGGGGTTGGCGAAGGAGAAGAGCAGACACACGGCCACGCTCCGGGCCTCGCTGTCCGCGATGCGGCGGGCCGCCTCCCGGGCCTGGGCCTCGTCCAGGGGGGCGTGCTCCGAGCCGTCGTGCCGGATGCGGCCGGCCACCTCGAAGCGCAGGTGATCGGGAACCAGGTCCGGGGGCCGCCGCACGGCCAGGTCGTAGAGGTCGGGCCGGTTCTGGCGGCCGATGGCCAGGAGGTCGGCGAATCCGGCGGTGACCACCAGGGCGAAGGGCGCGCCCTTGCGCTCCAGGAGCGCGTTGGTGGCCACGGTGGAGCCGTGCGTGATGCGCCGCGGGTCCGGTCCGGGACAGGCCCCGGCCAGGCCGTCGAGCACCGCCCGGGCCGGGTTGTCCGGGGTGGACAGGACCTTGTGCGCCCGCCAGCCGCCCGGAGACGACGGGTCGCGGAGCACGAGGTCCGTGAAGGTGCCCCCGGTGTCCACCCCCACCTGGATCCGCCGCCGGGCGCTCATGTTCCAGAAAAGACCGCGCGACGCGCGACGCAACGGCGTCGCGTCGTCGTCGTTGCGCGCCCCGTTGCCGGGCGCGGCGCCAGCGTCACGCCCATGCTACACCCTTCGGGTTTTCGCGAAGGACGATCACTGCAACGTTGCCGTGTCAGGTTCATGCTCCATGCCGCAGCATTCCGCAGGCAAGGCGCTAGCGCACGCCGTGGAGGATGTGCGGGTTGATCTCCGCCGTGCTGGACGTGCCGGTGAGCACCATGGCCGCGGCCAGTTCGCCGCGCAGCTTCTCGATGCAGGCGCGCACGCCCTCCTCCAGGCCGCCCACCGCGGCGATGGCGAAGGGCCGGCCCACCAGCACCGCGTCCGCGCCCAGGGCCAGCATCTTGAGCACGTCGCCGCCGGTGCGCACACCGCCGTCCGCCAGCACCGGGATGCGGCCCTGCACCGCCTCGGACACCGCGGGCAGGACCTCGGCCGTGCCCGGGGTGGAGTCCAGGACCCGCCCGCCGTGGTTGGAGACCACGATGGCGTCCGCGCCCACCTCCACGGCCAGGTGCGCCTCGGAGGGGGTCATGACGCCCTTGAGGATGAACTTCAGGCCGGCCCTGCCGATGATCTCGCGCAGCTTTTCCTGGGTCTTGGGTCCCACCGGCCGGCCCATCTTGCGCAGGGTGACGAGGCCCGCGGCGTCGATGTCCATGCCCGCGACCGCGGCCCCGGCGTCCTTGGCCTTGGCCAGCTTGTCGTAGAGCTCGGCGTCCTCCCAGGGCTTGATGAAGGGTATGCCCCAGCCGCCCAGGTCCCGGATGGCGGCGAAGGCCGCCTCGTGGATGAAGGCCGGCACGCCGTCGCCGGTGCAGCCGACCAGGCCCTCGGCCTTGCAGCCGGCGAGCACGGCGCGGATGTAGTCCTCTTCCGTGACCTTGCCGCCCATGTTGAAGCTCACCCCGCCGATGGGCGCGGCCAGCACCGGCATGGACAGGCCCATGCCCAGGAGTTCGGCCCGGGTGTCGGGCTCGGCCGCGTCGTGGATGGTGCGCATGTTGAACTTGAGCCGGGCCAGGGCCTCCACGTTGGCCCGGAAGGACGAGCCCGTGCCCAGGCCGCCCATGCCCGGCACCTCGCCGGCGCAGGCGCGGCCGTCGCACACCGGGCAGACCCGGCAGAAGCCTTTCATGCGTTCCCTGGCGGTTTCGCGGAAGTCGGCCATGGCGTACTCCTCGGATGGACTGGTTTGGACGCCGCGAACGCGGACGTCGGCTCCCGCGGCGCAACGCCCGGAGCAGACCGGGCGCGAAGCCGTCGCGTCGGGCCGCCAGGGCCTCCCCGCCGGGCGGGACGGCGGCGGAGCCGTGAACACGGAAAACCGGAGATACCGCGCCTCCGGTCATACGTCCCGGCCCGGCCCCACGTCAATCGCCCGGACTGCGGGGCGCCCTCCCCTGCGCCCCCGGCCGGCGCCAGGTCCGGCTTTCCGCTCCTCCTTGGCAAGCGGGTTCCGGCCATATATCCTGGCCTGGCCGGCGGCCGGCCGCCGGACTTCCCGCCGCACCAGGAGACGACCGTGCCCCCAGGATCCGCCGAAACCCCGCCCAGAAAGCCCTCGCGCGTGTTCGTAGTGCCCGCGGGGGTCAAGTGTCTGGACACCCTGCAGCTGGCCGGGCTGGAGAAGGCCTTCCGGACCTGGGCCGGCGCCCCGGTCCGACGGGACGTACGCGCGTCGCGGAAGCGCATGCTCCTGGCCTTCCTGCTGTTGCGCTTCACCGGGGCCAAGCCGGGCGAGGTCCTGGACCTGGAGCCGGCCCGGGACCTGGAGGGGGACGCCGTGCGCCTGGGCCGCGACGACCGGGGCGGCGAGGCGGGCCGCAGCGTGAGCATCCCCGCCGAACTGGCCCGGGACCTGGCCGCGGCCCTGGCCGATCCGGACCTGGCGGTCTATCTGCCGCGGCTGTTCGACGTGGACCAGGGGCACCTGCGCCGCAAGTTCTACGAGCGGGCGGACGAGGCCGGCCTGCCCCGGGACCTGGTGAACCCCACGGTGCTGCGCCGCTCCCGGGCCATCGAACTGCTGCGCGAGGGCCTGCCCCTGCCCATGGTGCAGAAGGTGCTGGGCCATTCCACGGCCAACCTGGCCGCGGGCTACCTGGACGTGTCCGACGCGGACCTCCAGCAGGTGCTCTCCCATTTCGTGGCGGCCGAGGCGCGGCGCACCTCCAGCGCGCGCAACGCGTTCTACGGCCGGGTGGACCGGGTGGAGCGGGGAGACATCCAGGCCCGGGTGGAGCTGGAGACCCTGGGCGGCCACCGCATCGCCACGGTCATCACCCTGGACAGCCTCCAGTCCCTGGCCCTCCGGCCGGGCTCCTTCGCCACCGCCGAGATCAAGGCCCCCTGGGTCATCCTGACCTGCGAGGGAGCCCGGGACGGCCAGCCCCCCCGTTGCAGCGCGGAAAACCGGCTGGCCGGCGCGGTGGAGGCGGTGCGCCGCGGCCGCATCAACGCCGAGGTCATCCTGCGCCTGGCCGACGACACCCGGCTGTGCGCCATCGTCACCACCCCCAGCCTGGACGCCCTGGACCTGGCCCCGGGCGCCGCGGCCTGGGCCCTCTTCAGCGCCTTCGCCGTGATCCTTCGGGTCGAGTAGGGACGGCGCCGGGTCGCACCATTCGCCAGCCCGCCCGGGTAGCACGAATTATGTAAATGTAGCAGAATTCGTTGACAAGATGCCTGGCCGGGTGCAGGTTACACACATCTGTTCATAAATCCGGCTCTCCCTTGCGAAGGCCGGCAACGCATCAGGGGGTGTGTGATGCATATGGCGGATGCTCTCCTCTCGCCCGCGGTGGGCGGAGTCATGTGGGCGGCCACGGCGGGGGTCATGGTCCACTGCTCGCGCAAGCTGCGCGATCGCTTCGATTCGCTCCAGGTCCCGCTCATGGGCGTGCTGGCGGCGTTCGTGTTCGCAGCCCAGATGATCAACTTCACCATCCCGGCCACGGGCTCCAGCGGCCACCTGGGCGGCGGGCTGATCCTGGCCGTGCTCCTGGGACCGCACGCCGCGTTCCTGGCCATCGCCTCGGTGCTCACGGTGCAGGCCCTGTTCTTCGCCGACGGCGGGCTCCTGGCCCTGGGCTGCAACATCTTCAACCTGGGCGTGTTCCCCTGCTTCGTGGCCTACCCCTTCATCTACCGGAAGATCGTCGGCGACTCCCCGAGCCAGGGCGTCATCGTGGCCGGCTCGGTGGCGGCGGCGGTGGCCGGGCTGCAGCTGGGCGCGTTCTGCGTGGTGCTCCAGACCGCGGCCTCGGGCATCTCCGAACTGCCCTTCTCCACCTTCCTGCTGCTCATGCAGCCCATCCACCTGGCCATCGGCGTGGTGGAGGGCCTGGTCACCGCGGCGGTGGTGGGCTTCGTGGTCAAGGCCCGGCCCGAGGTCCTGGCCCTGGCCGCGGGCCGGCCGGCTCCGGCCGGGCTGTCCCTGGGCAAGGTCCTGGCCGGCCTGGTCCTGGCCGCGGCGCTCACCGGCGGGGTGCTCTCCTGGTTCGCCTCGGCCTACCCGGACGGCCTGGAGTGGTCCATGGCCGGCGTGTCCGGCAAGGAGGAGCTGGAGGCTCCGGAGCACGGCATCCACGAAACCCTGGCCGGGCTCCAGGAGAAGACCGCCTTCCTCCCGGACTACGGGTTCAAGGCCCCGGAAGCCGAGGCCGCGCCCGCCGACCCGGCCGCCGAGGCCGCCGAGGCCGCCGAGGCCGGCGGCCCGGCCTGGCCCGCGGTGGATCCCGGGACCAGCGTGTCCGGCCTGGTGGGCGGCGCGCTCACCCTGCTCCTGGCCGGGGTGGTGGGTCTGCTCTTGAAAAGACGGGCCAGGTCGGCGTAAGACAACCCGTCACCTTGAACCACCACAGGGCAGGGGACGTGATCCCCTGCCCTTTTTTTCGGCGGAGCGCATGGGCGGCATCGAAAACTCCCTGCACCAGATCGGCGAGCTGGACCGCCTGGCGGCCCAGGACACCGCCCTGCACCGGCTGGACCCCCGGGCCAAGCTGGCGGCCACCCTGGGCTTCATCGTGGCCGTGGTCTCCTACGGCCGCTACGAGATCTCGGGCCTGCTGCCCCTGGCCCTGTATCCGGCGGTCCTGGCCGGGATGGGCGACATCCCGGTCCGCTGGCTCTTGCGCAAGCTGGCCATCGCCTCGCCCTTCGCCCTCATGGTGGGCCTGTTCAACCCCCTGCTGGACACCGCGCCCCTTCTCCACTTTGACATGGGGGGCGGCCTGGAGGTCTCCGGCGGCTGGGTCTCCTTCGCCTCCATCCTGCTGCGCTTCGCCCTCACCGTGAGCGCGGCCCTGGCCCTCGTCGCCGGCACCGGGTTCAACACCGTGTGCATGGCCCTGGGACGGCTGGGCGCGCCGCGGGTCTTCGTGGTCCAGCTCCTGTTCCTCTACCGCTACCTCTTCGTGCTGGCCGAGGAGGGCCTGCGCATGGTCCGGGCCCGCAACCTGCGCTCCTTCTCGGGCCGGGGCCAGGGCCTCAAGGTCTACGGCTCCATGCTCGGCCAGCTCCTGCTGCGCACCATGGACCGGGCCCAGCGCATCCACCAGGCCATGCTCTGCCGCGGCTTCGACGGCCAGATCCGGGCGGCGCGGCAATGGCGCCCCGGCCCGGCGGACGCGGCCTTCACCCTGGGCTGGCTGGGCTTCTTCGCCCTGGCCCGCTCGGTCAACCTGGCCCAGCTCCTGGGCCGCATCGCCACGGGAGCCTTGGGATGAGCCACCACATCGTCGAGGTCCGCGACCTGCAGTACGCCTACCCGGACGGCGCCCGGGCCCTGGAGGGCGTGAGCTTCCGCATCCTGCACGGCGAGTCCGTGGCCCTGGTGGGCGCCAACGGCGCGGGCAAGTCCACCCTGCTCCAGCACCTCAACGGCTGCCTGGCCCCGGCCGCGGGCGAGGTGCGCATCGGCGACGTCCCCCTGTCCCCGGGAACCCTGGCCGAGGTGCGGCGCGCCGTGGGCATGGTGTTCCAGGACCCGGACGACCAGCTCTTCATGCCCACGGTGGAGGACGACGTGGCCTTCGGCCCCCTGAACCTGGGCCTGCCGCCGCTGGAGGTGGCCAAGCGGGTGTGCGGCGCCCTGGACACCGTGGGCTGCGCCCACCTGGCCACGCGGCCGCCCTACCGCCTGTCCGGCGGCGAGAAGCGGGCGGTGGCCATCGCCACGGTGCTGGCCATGAACCCCAGCATCCTGGTGCTGGACGAGCCCACCTCCAACCTGGACCCCCGGGCGCGCCGGCAGTTCATCGACCTGCTGCGCAGCTTCACCCACACCAAGATCATCGCCACCCACGACCTGGACATGGTGCTGGACCTGTGCGAGCGCACCATCGTGCTGCACCGGGGCAGGGTCCTGGCCGACGGCCCCACCCTGGACATCTTCACCGACGACGCCCTGCTGGACCAGGGCCGGCTGGAGCGGCCCCTCTCCATGCAGGGCGGCCTGGACCGCGCCCACGTCCACGTCCACCGGCACGGCGACGGCCCGGCCCACAAGCACCTGCACGCGCACGGGCCGAACGGCGGCCCGGACCACGACCACGGGCCGCACGGACATGGGCGCGACCACTAGCCCCCTTGCCCCGGGGCCGGGGCCCGCGTAAGGTCCCGGACCATGGCCGAGCCGCTGCACCACCCGGAGCTGGTCCCCCCGCCCGACCTGGCGGTCTGCTTCGGCGGCGGGGACTTCGCGGCCCTGGGCCGGGAGATGGTGGGGCTCATGCGGGAGCTGGGCCTGCACCCGGCCTCCCGGGTGCTGGACATCGGCTGCGGCGCGGGCCGCATCGCCCACGCGCTGCTGCCCGTGCTGGTCCCGGCCGGGACCTACGAGGGCTTCGACCTCTTCCCCACCGGCATCAAATGGTGCGCCGAGCGCTACCACCCGCGCTTCCCCAGCTTCCGCTTCCGGCACGTGCCGGTCTACAACCGGCTCTACTACCCCTACGGCACGGTCCGGGCGGACTCCTTCACCTTCCCCTACCCGGACGCGAGCTTCGATCTGGCCGTGGCCTCCTCGGTGTTCACCCACATGTTCCCGGCGGACGTGGAGCACTACCTGGACGAGGTGCGGCGGGTCCTGGCCCCGGGCGGCGGGCTCCTGGCCACCTTCTTCCTCCTGGACCAGGAAACCCGGGAAGCCATGGCCGCGGGCCGCACCAACCCGGCCTTCCCCCTTCGCTACGGCTCCTTCGCCATCGCCGACCCCGCGAGCCCGGAGGACGCGGTGGCCTACGACGCGGAGTTCACGGCCAAGCTCCTGGCGGCCAAGGGCGCGCACATCCTGCGCACCACCCGGGGAACCTGGCGCGGATCCCCGGGCGAGACCTACCAGGACGCGGTGCTGGCGGCGTTCGGCTAGCCCCCTGCTCCCTTCGGTCCGCGCCGGCCGCGGGACGCCCCCGGCCGGCGGCGACTCCCCGCATGTCCCCCATATGCTCGACAATACCGCCCCCCGCCGGCAATATCCGACCTCCGGGCAGGTTATTTACCCGCCCCCCATTGACAATGATTCTCATTAGCATTACAGTGCCGCTATGCGCCACCCCGCCGACGACATGCGCCCGCTGTGCGAGTTCCCCTCCGGGACCGCCGTGACCGTCGCCGCCATCGACGGCGGGGCCTGTGCGCGCGGCCGGCTGTGCGCCATGGGCCTGACCCCGGGGTCCCGGGTGGTGGTCAACAGCAACGGCTGCGGGGCCTGCTCGGTCCGGGTCCGGGACACCACCGTCACCCTGGGCCGCGGCCTGGCCGGCAAGGTCCTGGCCCGCCCGGCCAACGGCGACGCCCCCGACCCGGCGGCGGCGAATCCGGCCTGCGGGCGCACGGAGCGCTTTTGACACAAGGATGAGCCCTGCAAGACACGGAAACACGGAAACGACCCTCTCTCCTTCCGGCCCTGGCGAGGCCCTTTTTTCGCCGGGGATATCCGACTAAACTGGAAGGATTTAAGGAGCGTCATATGGAATCGGCAATCGTCATCGTCCTCATCGCCCTGGCCGTCATGTACCTCGTCTACCGCAAGATCGGCGGCATCAAGGGCGCTCCCCCCACCTGCGGCTGCGGCTGCTCGGGGTGCGGCGCCGCCGGAGGCTGCGGAGAACCCAACCCCCACGTCATGCGGGCCAAGGCCGGCTCGGCCAGGGGGTAGCCCATGAACGCCGGCGTCGTCATCGTCCTCATCGCCGTGGCGGTGGGGTACCTGATCTACCGCAAGGTGGGCTTCGGCAACAAGGAAGACCTTCCCCAGTGCCGCAGCGAGAGCACCAACTGCGCGAACTGCGGCTCGGGCGGGGGGTGAGGCGGCGCCAACCCGCACGTGCTGCGGGCCAAGGTCATAACCGCCAAGACCTCCGCCTCCCGGAAGAGGTAGCAGGCTGCCGCCGCTCCCCACGGCGCGGCCGGGAGAGGCGACAGGCCGCCGCCTCCGGAAGAAACGGGGTCGGCCTGACGTTCTTTTGTAGCTGTTCCGGGATGTTACTTGTGCTCCTCTCCTATTGTTCGACTTTTTTTACCCGGACTACTTGATAATGATTCTCAAACTCATTATACCTCTCTCCACCTCAACCGGAAACCGAAAGGACCCGACATGCCCGTAAGCCTCCGTTCCCTGCGCAAGGGCCAGCGCGCCCGCATAGCCACCGTCACCGCCTCGGCCGAGCTCGGCCGCCGCATCCGGGACATGGGCCTGGTGCCCGGCGCGGAGATCCAGGTGGTGGGCCGCGCCCCGCTCAAGGACCCGGTGGCCCTGCGCCTGGCCGGATTCACCCTGTCCCTGCGCAACAACGAGGCCGACTACATCGCGGTTGAGATCCTGGAGGACTAGATGCCCGAGGAGCTGTTCATCGCCCTGGCCGGCAACCCCAACGCCGGCAAGACCACCATGTTCAACGCCATGACCGGCGCGCGCCAGCACGTGGGCAACTACCCGGGCATCACCGTGGAGAAGAAGGAGGGCCACGCCCGCGCGGCCGGGGCGCTCCTGCACATCCTGGACCTGCCCGGCACCTATTCCCTCACCGCCTATTCCCAGGAAGAGCTGGTGGCCCGCAACGTGCTCGTGGAGGACCGGCCCCACGCGGTGGTGAACGTGCTCAACGCCGGGGCGCTGGAGCGCAACCTCTACCTGGCCGTGCAGATCATGGAGCTGGGCGCGCCCCTGGTCCTGGCCCTGAACATGATGGACGAGGCCCGGGCCCAGGGCCTGGCCATCGACGCCGAGCGCCTGTCCCGGCTGCTGGGCGTGCCGGTGGTCGAGTCCGTGGCCCGGACCGGCCTGGGCGTGCCCGAGGTCCTGGCCGAGGCCGCCCGGCTGGCCCGGGAGCGGCGGGGATCCTGGCTGCCGCTGGCCATCTCCTACGGCCCGGACCTGGACCCGGTGCTGGACGAGATGGCCGCCCGCATCGAGGCGGAGCGCTTCCTCGCCGGCCGGCTCCCGGCCCGCTGGCTGGCCCTCAAGTACCTGGAGGCGGACGAGGAGATCCGGGTGATGGGGCGCAAGGCCGGGCCCCTGGCCAAGGAGCTGGAGGACATGGCCGCCCGCGCCGCGGACCACCTCCAGAAGACCCTGAACACCTACCCCGAGGCGGTCATCGCCGACTACCGCTACGGGTTCATCTCCAGCCTGCTGCGCCAGGGCGTGCTCACCCGGGCCGGGGACCGCGAGCGCCTGGCCTTTTCCGACAACCTGGACAAGCTGCTCACCCACCGGGTGGTCGGGCCTCTCCTCATGTTCGGGGTGCTGTTCGCGGTCTACCAGATCACCTTCACCCTGGGCCAGGAGCCCCTGTCCTGGGTGGAGTCGCTCTTCGGCTGGCTGGGCGACGCCGTGGCCGCGGCCCTGCCCGACGGGCCGCTCCGGTCGCTCCTGGTGTCCGGGGTCATCGACGGGGTGGGCGGGGTCATGTCCTTCGTGCCCCTCATCATGATCATCTTCTTCCTCATCGCCTTCCTGGAGGACTCGGGCTACATGGCCCGGGTGGCCTACATGCTGGACCGGGTGTTCCGCACCTTCGGCCTGCACGGGTGCTCGGTCATGCCCCTCATCGTGTCCGGCGGCATCGCCGGCGGCTGCGCGGTGCCCGGGGTCCTGGCCTCGCGCACCCTGCGCAGCCCCCGGGAGAAGCTGGCCACCCTGCTGGTGGCCCCGTTCATGACCTGCGGCGCCAAGCTGCCGGTGTTCATCCTGCTCATCGCGGTGTTCTTCCCGGGCAACGAGGCCACGGCCCTGTTCGCCACCACGGTGGCGGCCTGGGCCGCGGCGCTCCTGGTGGCGCGGCTCTTGCGCTCCACGGTCATCAGCGGCCCGGCCACGCCCTTCGTCATGGAGCTGCCCCCCTACCGCCTGCCCACCCTGCGCGGCATGTGCATCCACACCTGGGAGCGCACCTGGCAGTACATGAAGAAGGCCGGCACCGTGATCCTGGCCATCTCCATCCTCATCTGGGCGGCCATGACCTTCCCCGGCCCGGCCCCGGAAGACCTGGCCCGGCTGGACGCCCGGGCCACGGCCCTGGAGGCCGAGGCCGCGGCCGCGGCGGACGACGCCGAGGCCCTGCCCGCCATCCGGGAAGGCCTGGACCGGGTGGACGCGGAGCGGGCCGAACTGGCCCTGCGCTCGTCCCTGGCAGGGAGACTGGGCGTGGCCATGGAGGGCGTCACCAGCCTGGCCGGGTTCGAGTGGCGCACCAACATCGCCCTGGTGGGCGGGGTGGCGGCCAAGGAGGTCATCGTGTCCACCCTGGGCACGGCCTATTCCCTGGGCGAGGTGGACCCCGAGGACGCCGCGCCGCTCCAGGAGCGCCTGGCCGGGGACCCGGCCTGGAGCCCGCTCAAGGCCGCGGCGCTCATGCTCTTCATCCTGCTCTACGCCCCCTGCTTCGTGACCCTGGTGGCCATCCGCAACGAGGCCGGCTCCTGGAAATGGGCGGCCTTCAGCCTGGTCTTCAACACCGCCCTGGCCTTCTCCCTGGCCGTCGCGGTCTACCAGGGCGGCAGGGCCCTGGGGCTGGGGTAGAAGACGCAGCCATCCCCGGACATGCCGCGGGCAGAGACGCACCCTCCAGCCGCGACCCGCTGCGCAGTCCGGGAATCCTAGTCACATAATAGGACTTGACCTTCACGCGGGCGTGGCTTACTCTCAACATATGAACAATTGCTCACATGACGAACCGACTGACCGCTGTGAGGTGGAGTGCCGCCATCCCGAGCTGATCGCGCGGGTGGCGGCGGGGATGCCGTCGGAGCGGGAGAGCGCGGGGCTGGCCGAGCTGTTCCGGGCCCTGGGCGACCTGACCCGGGTGCGGCTTCTGAGCGCCCTGGCCCAGGAGGAGTTGTGCGTGTGCGACCTGGCGGCCCTGGTGGGGCTGTCCTCGTCGGCGGTGAGCCACCAGCTCCGCCTGCTGCGCATGGCCCGGCTGGTGCGCAGCCGCAAGGAGGGCAAGAACGTGTACTACGCCCTGGACGACGACCATGTGCGCCGGCTTCTGGCCGAGAGCCTAGGCCACGCCCGGGAAGAGAAATAGGCCGCCCGCGAGGCGAGAAACGCGCTGGGGATTCCCAGGGGCCGCCGGCCCTTGGGCCCCCGGAGGGCCCAAGACCAACCGCCCTGCCCGGCTCCCCGGCCAGGACTAACCGTAACCGGATGCAACGATGCTCGACTTCCTCCTCGACTACCTCCTGGCCTGCTGGGGCGTGCTGCGCGAGGCCGCGCCCTGGGCGCTGCTGGGATTCGCCGCGGCCGGGGCCATCCACGCCCTGATCCCGGCCGCCTCCCTGGCCCGCCACCTGGGCGGCCGGGGGCCGGGTTCGGTGCTCAAGGCCGCGCTCGCGGGCATTCCCCTGCCCCTGTGCTCCTGCGGGGTCCTGCCCGTGGCCGCGGGCCTGCGCCGGAGCGGGGCTGGCCGCGGGGCCACGGCCTCCTTCCTGGTGTCCACGCCCGAGACCGGGGTGGACTCCATCGCCGTGACCTGGGCCCTCATGGACCCGCTCATGACCCTCTTGCGGCCGGCGGCCGCCTTCGTCACCGCACTGGCGGCCGGCCTGGCCGCCAACCTGCTGCCCGAGGAGCCCGCCCCGTCACCGGCCCCGGAGCCGGCTCCGGCCGCGACCGGGGACTGCGCCGGGGGCTGCCGCTCCGGCGCCTGCGCGCCCCCCGGGCCGCCGCCCTCCCGGCTGGACGAGGGACTGGCCTTCGTGCGCGACGACCTGCTCCCGGACATCGGGCCGTGGCTCCTGCTGGGGGTGCTCCTGGCCGGCCTCATCGCGCTGCTCGTGCCCGAGTCCTCCCTGGCCGACCTGCCCGGCGGGGAGTGGGGCTCAATGCTGGCCATGCTGGCCGTGGCCGCGCCCCTGTACATCTGCGCCACCTCCTCCACCCCGGTGGCCGCGGCCCTGGTGCTCAAGGGCCTGTCCCCGGGCGCGGCCCTGGTGCTGCTCCTGGCCGGACCCGCCACCAACGCGGCCACCATCGCCGTGGTGGGCCGCATCCTGGGCCGGGGCGCGGTTCCGGCCTACGTGGGCGCCATCGCGGCCTGCTCCCTGGCCATGGGCTGGGCCGCCAACCGGCTCTACGAACTGCTCGGGATCGACCCCGCGGCCAGCATCCGGACCGCCGGCGCGGGCCTGCCCCCGGCCCTGGAAGGGGCCGCGGCCGCCATCCTGGTGGGCCTGGTGGCCTGGAGCCTGCTGCGCCGGCGCGCCTGAACCGAACACCACGGCCCAAGCCCCGCCGCACAACGATCAGCCATGCGGCGGCAGACTGTCAGGGGGCGTGGCGACGCCCAGAAAGGGAACGGGGCGAGACGGCTAGTGTCACGTCCTCAAAATACCGACAGGCATTTTGAGAATAAAAATCTTCTGATTCCTCGCCGTTGCAAGACGAAGACGTATCGCTCTGATTCGCGGACGCGACTCTAGCTGCGGGAAGGGGCCTGGATGCGGACGCCGGGGGCGTTGTCCAGGGCCGGCGGGTTGGCCGTGGCCGGCAGGGTGAGCACGAAGGTCAGCAGGAATAGGAGAAACGCGACTTTTTTCCTCATGTCCGACCTCCTGGCTGGAATCCTTCAGACGTACTAGGGATAGTCCCATCCACAAGACGAGTCAAGCGCGCCCGGGCCGCGCGGGACGCGGCTTCAGGGCAGGCGGTCCAGGAGGTGGGACAGGATGGTGTTGGACACCAGCATGCCCGCCTTGGTGAGGCGCAGATGCCCCCCGGACAGGCGGATGAGCTCCTTCTGGCGCAGGGCCTGGACCAGGGCCTTGTGGGTGGACGCCAGTTCGCTCCCGGCCAGCGCCGCGTACTCCTTGAGGTTGAGCCCCTTGGTGGTGCGCAGGGAGAGCATGACCAGCTCGCGCAGCCGGGTGCGCGGGTCCAGCTCCTCGGCCTCCTCGGCCAGGGTCTTGCCCAGCACGGCGCGGGCGTACTCCGCCAGGCCGGACGGGTTCCTCCAGCGCCGCCCCCCCACCGTGGACACCGCCGACGGCCCCAGCCCCAGGTAGTCGCGGCCCTCCCAGTAGCCCAGGTTGTGGGCGCAGGCGAACCCCATGCGCGCATAGTTGGAGATCTCGTAGTGCAGGTAGCCCTGGCTCTCCAGGTACTCCGAGCCGTACAGGAACATCTTGGCCTGGTCCTCCTCCGCGGGGAGCCCCATGTCCAGCTCCCGGGACTGGCGCTCCAGGAGGGTGCCCGGCTCCAGGGTCAGGGCGTAGCAGGAGAGGTGCTCGGGACGCAGGGCCGCGGCCTGCTTCAGGGTTTCGAGCCAGTGGATGAGGCGCTGGCCGGGCAGGCCGAACATGAGGTCCAGGGACACGTTGGCGAAGCCCGCCCTGCGGATGAGCTCGAAGGCCGCATGGGCCTGGCGCGAGGAGTGCGGCCGGCCCAGGCGCAGCAGCTGGTGGTCGTCGAAGCTCTGCACCCCCAGGGAGAGCCGGTTCACGCCCAGCGCCGCAAGGCCGTGCAGGTACTCCCAGTCGGCCGCCGAATCGGGGTTGGCCTCCAGGGAGATTTCGACGCCCTCCCGGAAGGGAAAGGCCTTGCGCAGGGAGAAGAGGATGTTCTCCAGGTGAGGCAGGGGGAGCAGGCTGGGCGTGCCGCCGCCGATGAAGAGCGTGGCCGCGCTCCGTCCGGCCAGGGCTCGCTTCCAGTGGGAGATCTCGCGCAGCACGTACTGGGCGTAGTCCTCGAAGTCCCGGGCCGACTCCGGGACCTGGGAGGCGAAGGCGCAGTAGTGGCACTTGCGGCGGCAGAAGGGCACGTGCAGGTACAGGAGCAGCTCCGGCCCCTCGGGCGGAGGCGGCTTCCTGCGGCTTTTGCCGGCCGGGGCCTTCCGGGGCGCGTCCACCCGGGGAAAGGCGAAGGGCTTTGCTCCTGCGGCGCTCATCCGCGCAGGGTAACGCCGATGCCGCCCCAAGGAAAGGGTCGAGGAGGCGGGGCCGGCCCCGGCCGGAAAGGACGCCAGGCGCTTTCAGGCGGCGGGAAGGCCGATGCGGGGACTCCGACGGCTCACTCCGCCCCGGCCGCGGGCAGGAGTATGGTGAACACGCTGCCCCTTCCGGGAACGGAGCTGGCCGTGATCCGCCCGCCCGAGTGCGCCACGATCTGGCGGCAGATGGCCAGGCCCAGGCCCGTGCCCCGGGGCTTGTCGGCCCCCGCGCCCGCGCCCGCGACCTGATAGAACTTGTCGAATATCATCTCCAGGTCCTGCTCCGGAATACCCCGCCCGGTATCCTCCACCCGGATCTCCAGCCATCCCTGGCCGACGGACGCGGCGCGCAGGGTGATGGCTCCATGGGACGTGAATTTCACCGCATTGTCGAGCAGGTTGAGCATCACCTGGGTGATGCGGTCGCGGTCGGCCCGGATGGCCGGCAGCCCCGGGGCGAGGTCCAGGACGAACTCCACCCCCCGCCGGCGGGAATCCGGGCCCCGCACGGTGTTGAACGCCGCGGTCAGGAGGGCTGCCGCATCCAGCACCTGGTCCCTCCACTCCATCCGGCCGGACTCGATCTTGTTCAGGTCCAGGAGGTCGTTGACCAGCCGGGTGAGCCGCTCCCCCTCCTTCTCGATGATGGACATGTTCTCCAGGATGACCCGCGCCTTCTTGGAGAGGTCCGGACTGGAGGCGGCCAGGGGCAGGAAGTGCCGGCCGAAGCTTCGGCCGGCCAGCTTGGCGAAGCCGAGCACCGAGGTGAGGGGGGTGCGCAGCTCGTGGGACGCGGAGGAGAGGAAGGCGCTCTTGATCTCGTCCGCCTCCAGCAGCCTGCGGTTGGCCTCGGTGAGCTCCCGGGTGCGCTCCTCCACCTTCCGCTCCAGCTGGTCGTGGGCGCGGCGGAGTTGCTCTTCGCTGCGCAGCCGGTCGTAGGCGTTGGCCAAAGTTTCGCCTGCCAGGTGCATGAGCCGGAGATACTCGGGCTGCCAGGCCCGGGCCGTTCGTTCGGTTTCGCAACTCAGGCAGCCCAGCAGCCTGCCGCCCGGCGCCAGGGGGACGCACAGCAGCGACTTGACCCCGGCCTCCCGCCAGGACCGCCCCTCCGCCTCGGCCGCCGGGTCGAGTTGCCCCAGGTCGGGCAGGACGACCTCCTCCAGGCGCTCCAGCCGGGCCCGGAGCCAGGGGCAATCCGGGCCGGAGGCGCCGGCCTCCAGCAGCGTGCGGGGGGCCACGCCGGGGGCGCACCACTGGCGGCCGCCCGGCATCCCGGGCTCGTCGGTCAGGAAGTGGACATGGACCCGGTCCACGTCCAGGAAGACGCCTACGCTGCCCGCGGCCTGGTCCAGCAGCGCCTCCAACCCCTGCGGCGAGATCCGGGCGGAGTTCCGGGAGAGGTCGGACAGGAGGACCTCCAGGTCCATCCTGCGGCGCAGGGCGGCGGTCATGCGGTTGAAGTCCTCGGAGAGCATCCCGATCTCGTCCCCGGACGACGCCTGGGCCTGGACCGTGAAATCGCCCCGGCCCAGGCGGCGGGCGACCTCCGCCAGGCGGGAGATGGGGCCCGCGATGCGGCCGGCGATGAACAGCGAGACCAGGACCACGGCGACGCCGATGAGGCACAGGAGCAGCGCGGCCACGAACAGCTGGCCGACGACTCCCGACAGGAACTCCCCGGCGGGCATGGAATAGACCACGGTCCAGGGCTTGCCCCGCAGGGCCGCCGCCGCGGCGATGCCCGGCGCGAGGCCCGGCGCCCCGGGGCGCAGGAGGAAGAGCTCCCCCTTCTCCCGGGAATCCCGGAGACGATCCGGGGAGGGCAGGCGCAGGGGGGGGGCGGAGGGCTGGGGATGCGCGGCCAGGGCGGAGTCGGGATGCCTGCTGTCCGCCAGGCGCTCCATGCCCTCGCCCGCCAGGATGGCGAAGGAGCCAGGCCCGAGACGGTCGTTCTCCTGGAACATGAACCGCTGGATCAGGGCGGCCTTGTAGCGCACCCGCAGGATGCCCGCCACCCGTCCGTCCGGGCCGCGCACCGGGCTGCAGAAGAAGAGGGACGGCTCGCCGGTGCGCTGGGACACGGTGATGTCGGACACGTAGGGCATTTCGCTCTTCATCGACTCCCTGAAGTACTCGCGATCCCCCTTGGCCATGCCCACGTCCGAGCCGAAGGTGTCCGCGGCGACCCGACCCTCGGCGTCCATGAGGGCGTAGGAGGAGATGTAGACCTGGTCCCGGCGCTTCAGGGAGGAGAGGATGCCCATGGCCCAGGCCTCCTCCTCGCTCCCCGGACGCCGGTCCGGAGGCAGGAGCAGGAACCTGGCCAGACCCGGCAGCAGGGCCTGGGTGCGCACCTCGTCGAGAGTCGAGTAGAGGAAGGCGTCCAGGTTCGCGGAGGCCTGGCTGGCCATGCCGTGCAGGGCATGGCGGGTGCTGACCAGAAGCGCGCGGTAGGTGGCCTGGATGTCCAGGAACGCCATGAGCGCCATGGGACCCAGGGAGACCAGGAACAGGCCGTACATGATCTTGGCCCTGAGCCGCAGCCGCGACGCGGCCCTGCCCACCAGGACCGCGGAGAGGGCGCAGACGGCCAGGGCTCCCGCCGAGCCCCAGAAGGTCGCCCGGGAGGGGAAGGCCGGATCCAGGATGAGTTGGAGCAGGTGTTCCATCGGATGTCAGGTCCCGCCAGGCCAGAGGCGTCCGCCCGGCGGACCTACTGGACGAACCCCCCGTACAGGGTCTGGTCGAGGTCCGGGGCTGCGCTCACATCCCCCATGCTGGTGAAGAACTCGATCTGCTTGCGGCCGGTGAAGTACAGCGAGGAGGTGTCCCGGCCCGGGGTGAAGGCCAGGCGATTGGCGGCTCGGTCGTAAAGTCGGCAGCCCGCCAGGGTGATCTCCTCGGGCTTGAGCCCGGTGGCCCTGGCGATGATCCGCCCCCCCTCCTCGGGGTTGGCCACCCACCACTCCACGGCCTCGAACCAGGCGTTGACGAACCCCTGGACATCGTCCCGCCTCTCCCGGAGCGCCGACTCGTGGAAGGCGACCACGTCCGGGATCATCCCCGGCAGGTCCGCGGTGGTGAAGAGCAGGCGGTAGCCCCGCTCCAACGCCTTGGACAGGAAAGGCTCCCAGGTGTAGCCGCCCTGGATGTTCACCGGCATCTGGCCCAGCACGATCTCCGGGTCCACGTCCACCAGGGCGAGGTCCGCGCGGGACAGGCCGTTCCGGCGCAGCAGGGTGGTGATGATGAACTCGCTGCCGGACATGGCGCCCTGGATGCCGATGCGCTTCCCGGCCAGGTCCCGGGGCGTCTTGATGTCCGGGGTGACCACCAGGCCCTCCGCGCCCTCGGAGGTGTCGGTGACGAGGACCACGCGCAGGCCCGGCGGATTGGCCTTGAGCATCTCGTACAGCCCGCCGAAGGCCCCCTGGAGCTTGCCCGCGGCGAAGTCCGAGAAGATGTTGGTGTAGGTCTCGTAGAGCACCGGCTCGATCCTCGCGCCGTGCTTGGCGAAAAGGCCGCGCTCCTGGGCGATGGCCATGGGGTACCACCCGGTCCACAGGAACCACCCCACGCGCAAAGGCTCCCGGGTCGGAGGGGCGACCTTCTCCTCGCTGCAGGCGGACGGCAGGACGAGGAGCAGCAGGGCGACGGCGATGTGTATCCATCTGATCATGTCCGCGCTCCTGGAATAAGGTTTGGGGTTCATTCTATCTGTTTACCCTGAATCCCGGAGGTTGCGCAACCGCCCCCGGACCGCGCCGCCCGGACGCGGGGCTCGCATACGCAGCAACCGCGCGCAAGGCAAGCCTCGGACCTCGCCCTCCGGACGCGGGCCTTGCCTCGGCCGCGGCAAGGGCGTATCAGGTGAGATGGGATTCCGGCCGCGGTCCGGCTCCCCTCCCGACTCCTCTCGGCCAATTCCCCGGGGCCTCCGCCAGGCCAACCCTCCGCTCCCCGCGACCGCCGCGCCGATCCTGCGGAGTCCGGCATGGCCAAGTACCAGGACCTTCTGCGCCGCACCCTGGCCGGCGACACCCGGGCCTTCGACGAGGTGGTGCGCCGCTTCGCGGGCATGGCCCGGGCCCAGGCCGGACAGCGGGTGCGCGATCCCTGGCTGGCCGAGGACGCGGTGCAGGAGGCCTTCCTGGCCGCCTACCTGAACCTGGCCGGGCTGCGCGACCTGGACGCCTTCCCGGCCTGGCTGCGGGCCATCGTGCGCTCCAGCTGCGCCCGCATCCTGCGCGCCCCGCGCCGGGCCATCCTCTTCTCCGACGCGCCCGGCGCCGAAGACCTGCCCGCCGACCCCTCGGACCCCGACCTGGACCCGGTGGCGCACTTCGCCCGCTTCCAATCGCGGGACATGGTGCTCTCCTTCCTGGCGTCCCTCTCCGGGGTCCTGCGCGAGGCCGCGGCGCAGCGCTACCTCCTGGGCCTGACCTACGAGGAGATCGCCGCGGGCCTGGGCAAGCCCGTGGGCACCATCAAGCGGAGGCTGCACGCGGCCCGCGACCGCATGGTGCGCCGGTTCGAGAACCGCGACCGGGACGTGGTCCGGGTGGGGTGCCTGCCCATCAGCGACCACCTGCTGGCCATGGTGGCCCACCAGCAGCACGGGCAGGCCGGATTCCGGGTGGCCCTGCGCAAGTTCCTGACCTGGTCCAGCCTGGCCAAGGCCCTGGCCAACGGCGGCCTGGACATGGCCATGCTCATGGCCCCCCTGGCCATGCACCTGCACGCCCGGGGGGCGCCCCTGGTCTGGGCCCGGGACGGCCACCACGAGGGCAGCGCCGTGGCCGTGCAGGCCGACCTGGCTCGCCGCGGGGCCTGGGGCCGCGGCCCGGGACGGGTCCTGGCCGGCGCCACCCTGGCCATTCCCCACGCCTTCTCCACCCACGGGGTCCTCCTGCGCGCCCTCCTGGGCTTCGGCCGGGCGGACGGACCCGGCCCCTTCCGGCCCCGCTACCTCTCCCCGCCCTTCGTGCTCCGGCCCCTGGCCCGGGGGGAGCTGGACGGCTTCTTCTGCGCCGAGCCCTGGGGCCTCCTGAGCGAGGCCGCGGGCACGGGCCGGGTGCTCCTGCGCTCCCGGGACCTGTTCCCTGGCCACGTGTGCTGCGTGCTCGCCGCCTCCCGCGCCTTTGCGGCCGGGCGGCCCGACCTGCTGCGCGGCTACCTGCGGCTGCTCGACGCCGCCGCCGACTACGTGCGCGCCCGCCCCCGCGAGAGCGCGGCCATCCAGGCCCGCTACACCGGGGTGGACGCCGCGGCCGCGGCCGAGGTCCTGCTGCGGGGCCACGTGAACTTCCGCGACCTCTCCCCGGACCGCGGCAGGGCCGAGCAGACCATGCGCCTGGCCCTGGACGCCGGGGTCCTGGACCGGCCCTGCGACCTGGACAGCCTGCTCCCCTCCGGCCGCGCCTGAACTTTCCCCTCTGCAAAGCGAACCTTTTTCCCGGCCCGGGCATCCTTGTTTTCAGACCTTCGCACTCCACAACAGGAGGAACGCCCATGCCGGCCAGCGTGGACGAACTGGTGGTCCGGGTCGCGGACGTGTGCTCCTACAAATGGGACATGCTCAGGGAGCGGCCCCACGCCTTCCTGCTCTCGGCCTTCGCCGGAGGGGCCTTCGTGAGCTTCGGGGCCATGCTGGCCCTCTCGGTGAGCGCCGGGGTGCCCGAGAACCTGGCCCCGGGCATCGCCAACCTGGCCATGGGGCTGGTGTTCTGCTTCTCCCTGGTGATCATCATGTTCAGCGGCATGACCCTGGTCACGGCGGACATGGCCTACGGGGTCATCGGAGTCTTCCACCGCCGGCTGGGCTGGGGCCAGTTCCTCTGGATGGTGGCCGCCGGCTACATCGGCAACTTCGCGGGCAGCATGTTCTTCCTCTGGCTCCTGTCCATGGGCGCGGGGTACGAGGCCTGGCCCTGGCTGGCCCGGGCCCACGCCATCGGGGCCTTCAAGACCGGCGCCACCGCCACCCAGATCTTCGTCATGGGCATCATCTGCACCTGGACCCTGCAGTCCGCGGCCATCCTCTTCATCAAGGCCGGGGACGACGTGTCGCGGATACTCATGGCCGCCTACGGCCCCCTGGCCTTCGTGGCCGGCATGACCGAGCACTGCATCGCCAACATCGGCTTCCTGGCCGTGCCCCTGTTCCAGCAGGACCTCTACCTGGCCAAGGCCGCGGAGCTGGGCGCCCAGGCCGGGCCCCTGCTGCACTGGGGCTTCGGCCAGTTCGGCTGGGCGCACAACCAGCTCTACACCGTGCTCGGCAACTTCATCGGAGGCATCCTCTTCGTGGGGATCGTGTTCCAGCTGGTGTCCAACCCCCGGCGGGTGATGCGCCTCTACGCCGCCAAGACCGAGCGCATGCTCAAGCTCTAGGAGGGGCCGCATGGAATACAGCCCGCTCCATCCCGTGATCTGGCTGGCCTTCGCGGCCTTCGTCGTCGTGGTTTGGGCCGTGGTGGCCCGGTTCCACAGGAAGCATCCCGACTACGGCCGGTTCGACGACCAGGCCGGGCCGGGCGAAAAGGGCCGGACCTAGCCGGCCCGGAACGTCAAGGAGGGAAATATGCTGAAAAGCGGCTGGATTCCCACCGTGTGTTACCAGTGCAAGGCCGAATGCTCCATCCTGGCCCGGGTGGAGGGCGGCAGGGTGAGGGAGATCCGCGGCAACCCGCGGGCCCGGGGCAAGGCCTGCGTCAAGGGCATGGCCGGGATCTCCCTGGAGTACAGCCCGGACCGCCTGACCCGTCCCCTCAAGCGGACGGGCAAGCGCGGCGAGGGGAAATTCGAGCCCTGCTCCTGGGACGAGGCCCTGGACGCCATGACCGCCAAGCTCAAGGACCTGCGCGCCCGCGGCCTGGCCCACACCCTGACCGCCAGCTTCTTCCCGCACTCCATCACCGACCCCAAGTGGCGGTTCCTCAACGCCTACGGAGGGTTCATCAACACCGCCCTGCCCCACTGCGACTCGGCCAAGATCGTGGCCTTCATCAAGGCCATGGGCGGGGTGCCCAACCACCACATCCCGCCGGCCTTCTTCTCCACGCCCAAGGGCGGCATCATCATCCTGGCCGGCCGGCACGCCTTCGGCTGCCTGGACAACGCGGCCGTGCCCCGGGACATCCTGGACGCCAAGGCGAGGGGCGCGGTGCTGGTGGTGCTCGACCCCATCTTCACCGCGGACGCGGCCAAGGCCGACTGGTGGATTCCCATGAAGCCCTCGGGGGACACCGCCTTCTTCGCCGGCATGACCCACCACATCGTGATGAACGGACTCCACGACAAGAAGTTCGTGGAGAACTGGATCCGCGAGGGCGACTTCGAGCGGCTCAAGGACTGGCTGGCGGACAAGACCCCGGAGGCCATGTCCAGGATCTGCGACGTGCCGGCCAAGGACATCGTCAAGCTGGCCGAGATGTGCGCGGCCGCGCCCTCGGTGGGCGTGGACAGCTTCAAGGGCATCATGCTCGGCCAGGCCCTGGACTTCGGCCACATGTGGACCATCTTCCTGGCCGTGACCGGCAACATCGACAACCCCGGCGGCCAGCCCCTGCCCGACCTGACCCCCCTCGCCCCGGTCCTGCCCGCGCCGACCCCGCCCAGCCTGGCGGACAAGGGCTGGCACCGCACCGGACCGGACAAGGACAAGTTCGCCCACTACGGCTTCATCATGGAGCCCACCTGGTACGAGGCCCAGGCCATCAAGAACGGCGGGCTCAAGATGCTGGTCTGCGCCGAGAGCAACCCGGCCCTCACCGAGATGGGCCAGGGCGAATGGCGCAAGGCCGTGACCATGACCGATCCCGCGGGGAGCTACCTGCTGGAGATGCTGGTCAGCTACGAGATCATGCTCTCCGAAACCTCCAAGTACGCGGACTACGTGCTCCCGGACAAGAGCTACTTCGAGCGCTGGGAGCTGCTCTACATGCCCTGGTGGTACAACTACGGGCACGGCGTGGCCCTGCGCCAGCCGGTGGTGGAGGCCCCGGGCGAGTGCCGCCACTCCAACGAGGTGTTCATCGAGCTGGGCAAGCGCCTGTGCCCCGAGCACTTCGCGTTCAAGGACGACGTGGAGTACTACGACATCCAGCTCGCCGGGCTGGGGCTGTCGGTGGCCAAGCTCCAGGCCATGGGCGGGCTGTGGTCGCCCGGGACCATGGGCTTCCGCAAGTACGAGCAGGCCGGCGGCTTCGGAACCCCGAGCAAGAAGGTCCACCTGGTGTGGGAGGACCTGGAGGCCGCAGGGCAGGCCATGCCGCGGGTGGGCCTCGCGCCCGAGTACGAGGCGGACATGGCCGACTACCCCTTCATCCTGGTCTCCTACCGCACCATCTTCCACCAGGGCTCGGGCCAGTGGACCCACAACAACCCGCAGCTGCGCGACCCGGCCAGCGGGTTCATGGAGAACCCGGTGCTCATCAACGCCGCCACCGCGCGCCGGATGGGAGTGGCGGACGGCGCGTCCGTGACCCTGCGCTCCCGCACCGGCAGCCTCACGGTGCGGGCCAAGGTCACCGAGCGCATCCGGCCCGACTGCCTGGGCCTGGCGCACGGGTTCGGCTCCACCATCGGCCAGGTGGCGGTGATCGGGGACGGCGTGAGCGACAACGCCCTGATCCCGGATGCGGGCATGACCCTGGACTGGCAGGACCTGGTGGGCGGCGAATCGCACGTGTCCACCCGCGTCCGGCTCGAACTCTAGAGGAGGACGGCCATGAAACAGCTCAGCCTGGCCATTGACCTGTCCCGGTGCATCGGGTGCAAGACCTGCGTGGTGGCCTGCCGCAACTTCCACGGCCTGTCCGACCACGCCGCGGCCCTGCCCGGGGAGCTGCCCTTCTATCTGCGGGTGGAGAGCAACCGCGAGGGAACCTACCCGGACGTCCGGGTGGACACCTGGGTGGCGCCCTGCCAGCACTGCAACAACGCGGCCTGCGTCAAGGCGTGCAAGGCCGAGGCCGTGACCAAGGACGAGCAGACCGGCATCGTGCGCATCGACCCGGCCAAGTGCCAGGGCAAGGGCGACTGCATCGAGGCCTGCCCCTACGGGGTGATCCAGTTCGACGCCGCCCGCAAAAAGGCCCACAAGTGCGACCTGTGCTGGGACCGGGTGCACGTGGGCGAGAAGCCGGTGTGCGCCGAGGTCTGCCTCACCGACGCCATCCGCTTCGGCGAGAAGCGGCTCCTGCGCATGGAGCTTGAGGCCGAGGGCAAGGAGCTGCTCAAGAAGATGAGCGCCCAGAACATCCTCTACTACCGCAACCCCAGGTAGCCCGGGAGGGGAACCGCCCGCGCGCCCGGACGGGGCCGGGGGCCGCAAGGCCCCCGGCCCGACTTTTCGGAAGGTCGCAATCGAGGGCTTCGGGTCCGCCCAGACGGCGGGCCGAAGGCCTGCGCCGGGCCGGCCAGCCCGCCGGGCGGCCCGCACCCCGCCCCGCCATTCCTTGGATTCCCGACCCAGCGGCTGAAGAGAAAAGGCCACCCCCCTGCGGCGCGCCATGCCGGCAGGACGCTCCTCGGCCGCCCGCGTCACGACCGCAAGATGCCGTGAGGCGTCACCCAGACAAGAGATTCTGCAAGCGCCGCTGCGTTGCGTTGGCTTGGCGCGTCGCGGCGTCGCGGACGCGACGCGAGGAGCCCCCGGGAGCGGGATTGTTCGGCCCAGGACGAGCGCGCCGTGCGAGAAGTCCCGGAGGGGGATTATCCTTTTCCGAGTTTTCAACTAAATCTAGCGCAATATAAGGATAAAGATCTCTCGAAAAGTGCGGAGACGCCGATGGAGTTTTTTATCTGATATCGATATTGACTATTTTATGGCAAACACGTAGACGACTTCTGCCAGCCCGCGATCGCACCACATGCATTCTGCTGGCATGACTGGCCAATGTTCAAAAACAAGAAAACCTATAACCCATCATTCCGGAGGTACCCCTGTCATGTGTGCGTTCCCGAAGCTCCTTGCGGCCGGCATCATCGTTCTCATGCTCTCCGGGCAGGCCCTGGCCGGCGAAAACCTGCCCATCTACATCGGCGCCAAGCTCGGCGTCTCCGCCATGACCGCGGACGACGTGGAGAACACCACCGACGTCTCCAACCCGGCAACGGTCAACAACACCAGCGAGGACGACACGCTGACCGCCCTGGGCCTGGCCGCCGGCTTCAACTGGAAGGAGATGGCCGGCGTCCCCCTGCGCACCGAGATCGAGTACATGTACCGGTCCGAGTTCAGCTATGAGGCGAACCCGACCTTCAAGGACGCCGGCGCGCCCACCAAGGTGGACGTCGACATGACCGTCCAGACCCTGCTGGTCAACCTGTTCCTCGACATCCCCACCGACTCCGCCCTGACCCCGTACGTGGGCGGCGGCCTGGGCTGGGCGTTCCTGGAGTCGGACTGCGTCGCGACCGTGCTGGCCACCGGCGATACCGCCGACAGAAGCAACGAAGAGACCAACCTCGCCTGGCACGTGGGCGGCGGCCTCGCCTACGCCATCAACGAGAACTGGACCGCGGACCTGGGCTACCGCTACATCGACTTCGGCAGCATGGAGTGGGGCAGGACAGCGGTCCTGGGCCTCAAGGCCGACGAGATCACGGCCCACGAGGTGCTCCTGGGCATCCGCTACACCTTCTAGCCTGACGCGCCACACGCGCCGACCGGCCCGGCGGAGACGGGAGGAGCGCTTCCGACCCGCCGCGCCGGGGCGCACGACGATGCCGCTCGCGCACGAGCGTGAATGATTCGCGGCGCAGGTCCGGGGGACTCCCCGAGCCTGCGCCGCATCGCGTCGAAAGCCGACGGAAGCTCCCGCTGATGCGGCGATGGATCCGGAAGGTCATTGCGACAGGGGGCGGATCGCGGCGCATCGCGCCGCGCCGGCAGGACGATCCTCCGGCCGCCCCCCCCCGGGACGCGGCCGGCCGGGAGCCGGGATGGCGAGGTTCCGGACGGAGGACGGAGCGGGCGGGCGCGGGACTTCGGGCTACTTCCTCCTGCCCTTGCCCCGGGGGAGCTTCTTGCCGCCCTTCTTGTCTCCGCCCGGGTCGGCGCCGGCCGGGGCCGAGCCGCCGCCCGTGACTCCGGGCAGGCGGCTCCAGAGGAAGAGGGTGAGGCCGCCGGCCAGCACGCCGTGCAGGAGCGCGGGCACGCCGTAGTACAGGGTGCGGTGCGCGCCGTCCAAGGGCGCGGGCGGCGCGCCGAGCAGGTCCAGGAGCGGGACGCAGACCTCGTGCAGCCAGAACCCCCACTCCCCGTCGGTCAGCCTGATCAGGGCCAGGTACACCCCGGCCTGCGCCACCCCGAACAGCAGGGCCGCGGACAGCCGGCGCCCCCGCATGAAGAACAACCCCAAGAGCGCCGCGGCCAGGAAGCACCCGATGGCCGACAGCCCCAGGGCGGTCTTGTTGGCCGGGATGAGCAGCAGGGCGAGATAGGCGGCCTCTTTCACGCGTTTCTACCTAGTTGCTTGGCCAGTTGTTCAATCAACCCCGCACAGCCCGCAACTGCCTGTTTTCTGCCGCACGCCTCTTTACAATAATCAATAAATACAACATGATGTGAAAAAAGGAGGGCTTCCGTGAAGGGACGAATCATGTGCTTGGCTGTTGCTCTCGTCCTGGCCGTGACATGGTGTGCGCCGGAAGTGTCGGCGGGCGAGGTCCCGCATGTTTTTACACCGAACACCGTTGCCAAATCAAGTGAGATTAACGAGAACTTCCAAGCTCTTGCAGGCATGGTGGTTGACAAGAGCTCCCTGGGCTACGTGCGCATCGGCAGCCTGCAGATCGCCTGGGGAACGGCGTCCGTCAACCTGGGCGAGTCGGATACCGCCTCGATTTCCTTTCCGGTGAACTTCGCCACTGCCCCCACGCTTTCGACCACCTGTTCATATGTGGAGTCCGGAAGCGCCGCCGTGAAGAACACTCCGGGAATGGTGGGCATCACCGGGTTGACCCAAAGCTCCTTCCAGGTTTCCGGCGTTCCCGATCCCGGCATCAGCATCACTGTCAAGAAAATCACCTGGGTCGCCATCGGCCCCTGGAAATAGCGGGGGCATGGCATGCGCAGCCTTCTTCTCGCCATCGCGGTCATCCTGGCCGCGGTGCGCCCGGCATGGCCCGAGGGCCGCTGGGACGTCATGCTGTGGGACGGCGGCGTCTGGGACCAGGCGGCGCCCGTGACCACGCCCAAGTCCACGGTGTTCGACTACGACCTGTCCCTGTTCGGCCCCGTATCGCCCGGCACGGCATTCTGGTCGATCTACCTGGCGGACAGCCAGCACCACCTGGGCGTGGACTACAACCTCGGCCCGAATCCGTCGCATTACGACGTCATTTCGCCTGGATACGGACAGGTGGACGCGGACGGCGTGAAGAGCGGGCCCTCGAATCTCGACGGGAACATCGTCAGCATCCGCCATCTGCTGAACAACGGAGTCTGGCTGCACTCCAACATCTACCACTTCTACCCGTCGAGCATCGCGGTCCGGAACAGCCAGTTCGTGGCGAGGCGACAGATCCTGGGACGCGAGGGCAGTTCGGGCATGCGCATCGCCGACCCGGACTCGAACGTCCACGTCCACCACGAATTCTGCTCCAAGAACCGCTCCGAATGGTCCCCGGACACCGCGACCGCCTGTCCGGGCAGCGACTGCGCCCGCGAACAGATGACTGCGGACTACGACCTCCCGGCGCCGGGGGGCTCCATTCCCGCCCACTACATCAAGTCCGACGGCGCCGCCACGGGCAGCAGGCTCCAGGCCTACCGGGAAAAGGCGTGGTATGATCCGTCGACGGTCTCCGCCCGGCTCGAGGAGCTCATCCCCGCCCTGTCCTCCTCGCCCGGCATCACCCTGCAGACCTATGACGCCAGGGCCACGGCATATGCCAGGTCGGACGCCGACCTGTACGGCTACCTGAACGCCAAGGGACAGTTCGGCGACGTCGGCATCCTGGCGCGCCGGACGCCTCCGGGCGACTGGCGAAGGGAGAACGCGGCGGTCAGCTCCTTTTCGGCCAGCCTGTCGGACGCGCAGAACGCCACTGAAGACAGGAAGTTCCTGGCCCTGGGAAGCGGCGCGCTCACGGACGGACTGGGCGGGAGCTCCCGGTACAGGCCCGGCGACTACCTGTTCCTCGCCTATGTGCACGCCGGCGGGGAGGACCGCCGCTACGGCTATCCGGTGAAATACACCGTGACGCTCGCCGGAGAATCGATCCGCGACAATGACCAGCGCGACGGCGCCACGACCTTCTTCACCAACATCGGCGGGGAGGTCTGGAGGGACGCCGACGGGCGGATGAAGGCCCACAAGGTCCCCGGATACTACCTCACCTCCTACCTCGCCCGGGGCAGGACCAACGCCTTTGCGGTCTGGAGGCCGGGGGACTCCCGCGACTACGAGGTGCTCGTGCACGTGCCGCCCGGGGCCACCGCCACGGCCGTCACCTACAAGATCTATCCCACCGGCGAGGAGACCACGCCCATCTTCTCCAAGCCCGTGAACCAGGCGGCCAGCGCGGACAGATGGGTCAGGCTGGAGGACGAGTCCGGCAACACCCGCTTCTCCTTCACCTCCAACGGCCGGGTGGGGCTCTCGCTGAACGACGCTCCGCCCGAATCCCCCGGCCATGACCGCAACTACGCCATCGGTCCGGACCAGTGGGTGGCCCTCGACGCGGTGTTCTTCCGCAAGCCCCCTCCGGTCTCGGTCACGGTCCAGGCCAGCCCGCGCCAGGCGTCATCGGCCACGGTGAGCCTGACCAGCCAGACCGACCTGGGCCTCACCCAGGCCCAAATCATCCAGCAGTACAACATTCCGGACCAGGGCATGACGCCGCTCTTCAACGCCCGGGAATTCACCGCCACGACCAGCACCCCTCTCGTCGAGGCGACCTTCTCCTACACCCTGGACCGCGTCGAGGGCGCGGTGTCCTCCCTGGCCTTCTACAAGCTGTGCGACGACAACACGAGCCGCCAGTTCACCTACGCCTCGTCCATCAGCCCGGACACGGACGGCGCGTGGTGGCTCCTGGACAGCGCCGGCAACCATCTCCCGGCCAGCGCGGTCCTTGAGCGCGACAAGCAATACACCCTGGAATACGTCATCCGCGACAACGGACGCTTCGACCAGGACGCCGCCCCGGGCGTCATCCACGACCCCATGGTCCTCGCCGCCCGAAACGACGGCGGGGGGAGCGGCGCCCCCCTCTCCGGGGCTGCGGGATGCGTGGCCGATCCCGGGAAGGCCCCGGGCTGGGACATGCTCCTGCTCTCCGGCCTCGCCGTGGCGGCCGTCTTCTTGCGCTGGTTGCGGCGCGGCAATGCCCGCTGAGGCGGCGGCTCAGCCTCCGTTTCCGGGCAGGGGCTCCTTGGCGTAGCGCTCGGCCTCGCTGTACAAACACCCGCAGTACTGCTGCCGGTACAGTCCCCATTCCTTGGACGCCGCTACGCCCTCCTTCCAGCCCTCGCGGAAGTCGCGGTAGAGGAATTCGGGCTTGCCGCCGCCGGCCAGGTCGCGGCCCAGGGCGGCTATCATGTCGTGCTTCTGCATCTTGGAGTAGAGGAGCGTCGAGGAGAAGGCGTCGAACCCGCCGCGCCGGGCGATCTGGGCGGTGCGCTCCAGGCGGATCTGGTAGCAGTGGAAGCAGCGGTTGGCCTCGCGGAACGCGACCGCGCGGAAGTAGACCTGGGGGTCGTACTCGTCGTGCTTCCAGATGACTCCGACGCCCAGCCGCTCCGCCGCGCCGGCCATGGCCTCGGCCCGGCGGCGGTACTCGGCCAGCGGATGGATGTTGGGGTTGTAGAAGAGGGCCGTGACCTCCCAGCCCTCCTCCAGCAGCCGCCGCGCGGGCGCGATGCTGCACGGGCCGCAGCAGGCGTGCAGCAGCAGGCGCGGCATCAGACGGCCTCCGGCCCTCCGTTCCGGGGCGTGACCAGCACCGGGCAGCCGAACTCCTGCTCGAACTGGGCCAGCTTGGCCCGCTTGTTGTTCAGCAGGTACAGGGCCAGCTCCCTGGGGCACTCGTAGACCAGGGGCTTGGAGTGGTCCCGCCGCAGGAGCCGGTGCATCTCCTTGAGGGCCTGCAGGGACTGGAACTCCAGGTTGCGGCGGTGGCCGGTGCCGCTGCAGCAGGGGCAGGGCTCGGTGGACACGGACAGGGCCGAGGAGCCCAGCCGCTGCCGGACCAGCTCCAGCAGGCCGAAGCGGGAGATGCGGCCCACGTCGATGCGCGCCCGGTCGGGCTTGACCGCGGCCTTGAGGGTCTTCTCCACCTCGCGCACGTGCTTGGGGTCCTTCATCTCGATGAAGTCGATGACGAACTGGCCGCCGATGTCGCGCAGCCGCAGCTGCAGGGCGATCTCCTCGGCCGCCTCCATGTTGGTCTTGTAGGCCATGTCCTTGAAGCTCTTCTTGCCGCCGATCTTGCCCGAGTTGATGTCGATGGCGGTGAGGGCCTCGGTCTGGTCGATGACCAGCCGGCCGCCCGAGGGCAGCTCCACCTCGCGGCCGTAGATCTCCTCGATCTGGCGCTGCAGGTTGAAGCGCTCGAACAGGCTCTTGTCGGTGTCGGCGTGCAGCTTGAGCAGCTTGCCCCGGCGCGGGGCCACCACCGCGAGCACCTGGGCCACCTGGTCGTGCACGGACTGGTCGTCCACCCAGATCTCGGCCACGTCCACGGTAAGATAGTCGCGCACCGCCCGGGAGGCCAGGTCCACCTCCTGGTGGACGAGCGAGGGCGGCTTCTCGGTGGTGCCCTTCTTGCGCACCTCCTTCCAGAGGCGCTTGAGGAAGTTCAGGTCCTTGGACAGGGCGGCCTTGGTCTCCTCGTGGCAGGCGGTGCGCACGATGACCCCCAGGCCCGCCTCCAGCTTGAGGCTGTCCACCACCTCCTTGAGCTTGGCCCGCTCCTCGTCGCCCTCGATCTTGCGGGACACGCCCACGTGCTCCCGGCCCGGGGTGAGCACGAAGAACCGGCCGGCCAGGGACAGGTAGGTGGTCATGAAGGCGCCCTTCTTGCCGGTGGGCTCCTTGACCACCTGCACCAGCACCTCCTGCCCGGCCTTCATGATCTTCTGGATGGGCGGGAAGCGCTGGCCCTTGGCCAGGGCGTACGCGCCCTGGTAGTAGTCCGGGTGGATCTCGTCGATCTGCAGGAAGCCGTTGCGCTCGGCCCCGTAGTTGATGAACGCGGCCTGGAGGTTGGCGTCCACGTTGTGCACGTAGCCCTTGTAGATGTTGCCCTTGGTCTTGGCCTGGTGGTGCATCTCCACGTAGTATTCCCGGACCTTGGACTCCTCGGCCACCACCACTTCCACGGACTCGCCGGGAAGGGCGCTGATGAACATTTTGCGGCGTTTGCCAGCCATGCGACACCTCGCGATGAAAAAAGTGGCGTCCCGGGGCGGGCGCGGCGCAGCCGCTACCCCCTGCCCCCGGAACCGAAATATGTACCGCCTTCCAGGCGGGTTTCCTCAAGCTTGCCCTGGCGCGCCAGGGCCTCCAGCGCCTCCTGCACCCGGGGCAGGGGCAGGCGCAGGGCCGAGGCCAGCTGCTCCGCGGTCTGGGGCCGGCGCAGGGCCGAGGCCAGCACCAGGTCCGCGGCGTCGGCGCAGGCCTCCTGGCCGCCGGCCTGGGCCTGCTGGTGCTCCCGGCGGGTCGGCGCCGGGCCGGCCGACGCGCCCAGGGCCGCGCGCCAGGCGTCCAGCGCCGCGGCGGGCACAGGCCGCACCCCGGGCAGGGTCCCGGGCCGGGAGAGCGTCACCACGTCCACCCGGTCGGGACGCAGCCGGGGAATGAACTCCCGCAACGCCGCCAGGTTCTCGGCCGAGTCGTTGTACCCCTCGGCCAGGAGCACCTCCAGGAAGATGCGGCCGGTAAACTCCGCGCGGAAGGCCAGCAGGCCCTCGGCCAGGACGGCCGGGGAGAGGCCCGCGTGGGCCCGGTTGAGCCGGGCCATCTCCCGGGGGACCAGGGTGTCCAGGGAGGGAAGGACGATGTCCGCGCCGGCCAGGTCCCGGCGCACCGCGGGGTCGGCCAGGTGGGCGGAGTTGGTGAGCACCGCCACCGGCGCGCCGGGCATGATGCGCCGCACGCCGGCGATGACCTCGCCGATCTCGGAGTTCAGGCAGGGCTCGCCCTGGCCGCCCAGCGTGACCGCGTCGGGCAGCCCCTCGGGGCCGCAGCCCGCGGTCTCCCGCCAGCGGGAGAGCTCGTCCAGGATGTCCCGGGCCGGGACGTAGGCGGCGCGCTCAACGGTCAGCACCCGGGTGGGGCCGACCTCGCAGTACACGCAGTCGAAGGAGCAGATGGCGTCGCCCAGAAGATCCAGCCCAAGGGACAGCCCGAGCCTGCCCGAACGCACAGGCCCGAACACGAAACGGAATGCCAAATTGCGCCCTTGGAAAAACCCTGTATGGCCTCGCCGGCACGATTGCCGGGGCGGGCTCGAAATTTTCGGCCGGGACGCGAGCCCGGCGGGGGGGGTTGACCGCCCGCGTCCGGGAACGTAGTCCTCCTTCGCACGGAGGAGCCATGCCCAAGCCTGGACAATTGGTACTGCTCGTCAGCCCGCGTGGCAAGAGATATCTGCGCGTCTTCGAGGAGGGCGGAAGCCTGCACACCGGAGACGGCATCCTGGACTACGCCGCCGTGGCCGAGGCCGGGTTCGGCGGCCTGGCCCGCACCCACCTGGGCAAGGCCTTCCGGGTGGTGCGGCCCACGCTCTACGACCTGGTCAAGGGCGTGAAGCGCCAGACCCAGATCATCTATCCCAAGGAGATCGGCTACATCCTGCTCAAGCTGGGCATCGGCCCGGGCAAGACGGTCATCGAGGCGGGCAGCGGCTCGGGCAGCCTGACCGTGGCCATGTCCTGGTACGCGGGCGAGACCGGCCGCATCTGCACCTACGAGCGCCGGCCCGAGTTCTTCAAGCTCTGCCGCTCCAACCTCACCCGCTGCGGGGTGGGGGGCAACGTGGAGCAGTTCAACCACGACATCGCCGACGGCTTCCTGCAGACCGGGGCCGACGCCCTGTTCCTGGACGTGCGCGAGCCATGGCTCTACCTGGAGCAGGCCGCGGCCGCGGTGGCCCCGGGCGCGCCCCTGGGCTTCCTGCTGCCCACCGTGAACCAGGTCTCGGACTTGCTGGCCGGCCTGGAAAAGGGACCCTTCACCGACATCGAGGTCCTGGAGATCTTCCTGCGCCGCTACAAGCCCGTGCCCGACCGCCTGCGGCCCGAGGACCGCATGGTGGCCCACACCGGGTTCCTCGTCTTCTGCCGCGAGCAGAAGCCCCTGCCGGACGAGGCCGCGCCCGCCGGAGCGGCGGGCGGGGACGAGGCCGAGGACGACGAAGCCGACCCCTGCGACGCGGCGGAGTAGCCCCGGGCCGCAGCCGGGGGCGGGCCGCCCCGGAATTTTTTCGCCGCGCCCGGCCCGCTTTTTCCGGCGAGGCGTCTTTACCATCGGCAAGGCTGCGCCTACAATCGCCGCATGTACGCGTCCCGCGACACCACCATCGCCGCCATCGCCACCCCGCCCGGCCGGGGCGGAGTGGGCATCGTGCGCATCTCCGGGCGACGCGCCGCGGAGATCGCCGCGGCCATGTTCCGTTCCCCCCGCCCTGACTTCGCCGGGTTCAAGCCCTACCGCCTGCACCGCGGCCAGGTCCTGGACCTGGACGGCATCCCCGTGGACGACGGCCTGGCGGTGTTCATGCCCGGCCCGGGGTCCTTCACCGGCGAGGACGTGGCCGAATTCCAGTGTCACGGCGCGCCCGCGGTGCTCCGGGCGGTGCTCCTCTCGGCCCTGTCCCGCGGCGCGCGCCAGGCCGAGCCCGGCGAGTTCACCTACCGCGCCTTCGCCAACGGCCGCCTGGACCTGACCCAGGCCGAGGCCGTGGCCGAACTCATCGCGGCCCCCACCCGGGCCGGCGCGGCCCTGGCCGCGGGCAAGCTCTCCGGCGCCCTGGGCGAACGCCTGCGCGGCCTGCGCCAGCGCCTGGCCGACCTGCGGGCCGGGGTCTGCCTGGCCGTGGACTTCCCGGAGGAGGACGTGGAGTGCCTCGCCCCGGAGGACTTCGCCGCCGGGGTGCAGGCCGCGGCCGAAGAGGTGCGCTCCTTCCTGGACGCGGCCGAGCGCGCCCGCTGCTGGCGGGAGGGCGCGCTGGTGGTCATGGCCGGCCGGGTCAACGCCGGCAAGTCCAGCCTCATGAACGCCCTGCTCGGCCGGGAGCGCGCCATCGTGTGCGAGCTGCCCGGCACGACCCGGGACTACCTGGAGGAGGGCCTGGACCTGGACGGCCTGCCGGTGCGGCTGGTGGACACCGCCGGCCTGCGCGACAGCTACGACATGGCCGAGATGGCCGGGATGGAGCGCTGCCGCGAGCTCATGGACCGGGCGGACCTGGTGCTGCTCATGGTGGACCGCTCCTGGCCCCTGGACCACGAGGACCGGGACCTGGCCTGGACCCTGGAGCCCGGCCGCACCCTGGTGGTGCTCAACAAGAGCGACCTCACCGACGCCGGGGCCGGGGACTGGTTCCGGCGCGCGGGCTTCTCCTGCGTGGAGATTTCGGCGCGCACCGGCATGGGCCTGGACGCCCTGGCCCGGGGCATCCGGGAGCGGGTGGCCGGCCGCGAGGCCGAGCCCGGCCCGGACGAACTGGCCCCCAACCTGCGCCAGGCCGAGGCCCTGCGCCGCGCCCTGGACGAACTCGCCGCCCTGGCCGCGGACATCGCCTCCGGCGTGCCCTACGACCTCCTGGGCGTCCGCCTGGAGACCGCCTGCGCCCACCTGTCGTCCATCACCGGCGAAGTCACCAGCCAGGACGTGCTCAACGACATCTTCAGCCGGTTCTGCATCGGGAAGTAATTAGGCTGAAATCCCGCTTGGCAAGTACCCGCCGTGAGCTTGGAGCCGTCCCATATATTGCAACCCAACCCGATGGCACTAGCCAGACAGAATAGCTTTTTGTACACTTTTCATATCGTTCTATGGCCATTATGAGGTCGTTATGACATTTGCCCTAACCCAACTCACACTGCCTCTGAGCAACACGCCGTCGTGTCCTGCCCTCACAGCTTCAGCGGAGTTAGCCGAGCAGGGGGGTATTGAGGCTCGTGGCGCGATCTTCACCCGCCCTGAAGTCGTCGATTTCATTTTGGACCTTGCCGGGTATACGCCCAACCGCCCACTTTACAAGCTGCGGTTATTGGAGCCCTCTTTTGGAGGAGGGGACTTTCTGCTCTCCGCTGTCGGGAGGCTGCTTACAGCGTGGCGCAAGGCAGGCGCGCACGGGGACGCACAAGATGTCCTACGCGATGCAATCCGTGCTGTGGAGCTTCATCGAGAGACTTTCTGCGCAACCCGCGATGCCGTGGTTAGGCTTCTGCAACGTGAGGGGATAGCTCCTGACTCCGCTCGGTCTTTGGCCACCCATTGGCTTTGCCAGGGTGACTTCCTATTGCTTCGCATGGAAGGACGGTTCGATTATGTGGTTGGGAATCCGCCTTACGTGCGGCAGGAATTGATCCCCTCTGCCCTGCTAAGTGAGTATCGCCGCCGCTACCAGACGATGTATGACCGTGCAGACATCTATGTCCCTTTCATTGAAAGGTCTCTGGCTTTGCTAGCGAAGGGCGGCAGCCTTGGTTTTATCTGTGCGGATCGTTGGATGAAGAACCGTTACGGAGGACCGCTCCGTGACCTGGTTGATAAACACTTTCACTTGAAATTTTACGTGGATATGACTGACACTCCGGCCTTTCACTCGGAAGTGATCGCGTACCCCGCGATCACTGTTATATGCCGAGAAGCCGCCGGGGACACCCAAGTGGCTCATCGCCCCGCCATTGACCGCCCAACTCTTTCTGCACTTGCTCAGGCTATGTTTGAGCCGAGCGAGGCTGGCCCTGTGCGGACACTGGCACGAGTCACTAGCGGCTCCGAGCCGTGGTTGATTGAGTCCGCCGATCAGATGTCCCTGATTCGGAGGCTTGAGGACCGCTACCCGAGCCTTGAAGCGGCTGGGTGCAAGGTGGGCATCGGTGTTGCAACAGGCGCGGACAAGGCGTTCATAGGAGAGTATGCCTCCCTTGATGTTGAGCCTGACCGAAAGTTGCCTTTGGCAACCACGCGAGACATCGTATCCGGCGAGGTTCAATGGAGGGGGCTTGGGGTTATCAATCCATTTGAGGATGCTGGTGGCCTTGTTGACCTTCGGAGCTATCCTCGCCTGTGGGGTTACCTGAAGGCAAGGCGAGAGGTTATTGCCAAACGCCATTGCGCTCAAAAGGCCCCTGCCAACTGGTACCGCACTATCGACAGGATCACGCCAGCCCTAGCTCGCACACCAAAACTCTTGATTCCAGATATCAAGGGGAAAGCAAACGTAGTGTACGAGCGGGGGGACTTGTATCCACACCACAACCTGTACTTCGTCACATCCTCTGAGTGGGATTTGAGAGCCTTGCAAGCTGTGTTGCTCTCAGAAGTGTCTCGGCTGTTTGTGGCCACATACTCCACCAAGATGCGCGGAGGGTTCCTGCGGTTCCAAGCCCAATACCTTCGCCGCATCCGCATCCCCCTTTGGGCCTCAGTGCCCATTGAACTAAGAGGGGAACTGGCAGACGCAGCGGTTAGGCGTGATCTTCAGGCATGTAACCGCGCAGTGTTCAAGTTGTTTGGGCTTACAGCCAACGAACACGCCGCCCTTGGTGGCAATGGAGATTAGATGTCCCTCAATCTCGTGGACTACGAACGAAAGGCTTGCGAGGCCGTGAAGGCGTTTTGGAAAAATCGGGAGGCTGCTAAACTCAAGCAAGCCACCTCTGGTAAGTCCGATCAGGGAGAGCGCGCAGGCGTCACGGGCGGGAAGAACATGGATGCCTTCCTTGCTTTGGCGCTCGACGTTGTGCGGGGCAACGGTCTTTCTGGCGCAAACATTCACCAACAACTCGCAGTGCTCACGTTGCCTGGATACTTTCGGCCCACCAAGCTTTGGGACTTACTCGTAACCCACAAGGGGCAGCTTATCGCAGCCATAGAGTTGAAGAGCCAAGTTGGTCCCTCCTTTGGGAACAACTTCAACAACCGCACCGAAGAAGCTATAGGGACTGCTCTTGACCTCAAGAGTGCCTACAGGGAGGGTGCCTTTGGCAGCCAGCCATGCCCGTTTGTGGGCTGGTTAATGCTTGTTGAAGATGCGCCAGAGTCGCGTTCTCCGGTCAAAGACAAGTCTCCCCACTTCCCTGTATTTGAGGAGTTCAACGGGGCATCATACCTCAAACGATATGCCTTGCTTTGTGATAAGCTGATGAAGGAGCAACTCTACACCACCGCCGCTGTCATTGCATCCCCTCGTACCGCGGGTGAGAGCGGAGAATATACCGAGCTGTCCCCTGCGACGGGACTCAAGGCGTTTGTGACAAAGTTAGCCGGTCATGTGGCCGCAGAGGCAGCGCGGCTTGGAAAATAGGGCCAACCGCCCCCCAGCGGCGCTCCTCTGAAAGTGAAACAACCCGCCAAGTTATATACATACATTTATCCCTTCCTGGCGTCAGTTTCATAACCTTAGCTGGCGACAGCTAGCTGCCTTTCTCCCACTTCTGCATCGGGAAGTAGCTTTCAATCCCCGCCGCCGGCCGCCTCCCGGCTGGCCGTGCGGATGAAGGCGATGTCCTCGGCCGCCAGGCCCAGGGACTCCAGAAAAGCCTGGTGCTGTTCCGGGGCCAGGCGCTCGAAGTCGCGGTGCCAGCGCACCATGTCCGCCTCGCCGAACCCGGCCCGCTCCAGGAGCTTCACCCAGCCCCTGCGGCTGGCCGCGCCCCTGGCCCCCAGCGCGCCGGGCAGGAGCCGGAAGAGGAAGCCCTGCTGCTCGCGCAGGGCCTCCATCTCCCGGTCCAGTTCCGCGATGCGGCGGGTGAGGACCCCGGCCAGGCCATCCGCGGGCGCATCCAGGAGCGCGGCGATGTCCGCCAGGGAGAAGCCCGCGGCCCGGTAGCGGCAGACGGCCTCCAGCCGCGCCACGTCCGCCTCCTCGTAGAGCCGGTAGTCCCCGCTGCTGCGGCCCGAGGGCCGCAGGAGCCCCAGCCGGTCATAGTAGAGCAGCGTGCTCCGGGACAGCCCGAAACGCCTGGCCAGCCGGCCCACGGTCATCGCCATGCCCTTCTCCTTGTGCGCGCGGCCCGTCTCCTGCCGCCCCACGGCTACTTGCCGCGATCTCTGGAAGCTGCCCGCACGGTCACTGGCGGCGGCCTACCGCGCGCTCCCCTCCGGCCCGGCGGCCCCGGCCAGGGGCAACATGCGGCCGGCGCCCAGGAAATGCGCCAGCATGTCCAGGAGTTGCGTCATGTCTTGGGCGTAGGCCTCTTCACCGTATTGTGCGAGCCAGGCGTTGCCAGCCGGGTCGAGCCCGGTGAACTCGTGCCGGCAGAGCAGCCGGGTCCGGCCCCCGGGCAGATCCGCCAGCCCGATCTCCATCTTCACGGCGCAGTGCTCGCCCACCCGCACGAACTCGATGCGTTCGTCGGGCTCGTAGCGGCTCACCACCCAGACCTCGGGCCCGGGGTCGTCCGGGAAGTCGGTGCGGAACACGCACCCGGCCTCGGCCACCCCGCTTTCCGTGTACACCAGGTCGCAGCGCCACGGCTCGATCCACTCGTACTCCCGCACCGGACAGAGCAGGGGAAACACCCGCTCCCGCGACGCATCCAACTCCCGCGCGTACTCCCGCACCACCCGTGCAGCCTCGAACTTCTCCATGACGCCCTCCCGTCAGGTTGCGGCCGCCGGGAATCGACGGCCAGTGCAGCGCGGGAGGGTGCAGGGTGAAGCTATAGACAGGTCAAGCGGGCGGGCTACCCGAAATTCACCTTGCTGCACCGGGCCCGGCGCGGGGCCCAGGAGCGGAACAGGCAGCGGGGGTGGATGGTGAGGGGGAGGTTCTTCTTGAGGAACTCGTGGGGCTTGCGGTCCAGGCTCCCCACGTCGGCCGGGGACTGGACGAGGAACAGCTCGCCCCAGTTGGTGGAATAGAGGATCGCCGCGTCCCTGATGCGCGGGTCCTCGCGCTGGGTGAACAGGTTGGCGATGACCAGGGCCCGGCGCACGCTCTCCTCCTTGAGCCCCTCCTCCACCCCGGTCTCGAAGGTCGCGTCGTGCGGGAAGAACTCGTGCAGTTCGGCGAGCAGCTCCGCCAGGTCCGGCACGGACACCGGGGTCTGCAGGGTGCCCCCGGCCACATGCTGGCCGGGCCGGAAAATGTCGTTGGCCACGAGCCAGGCCAGGAGCCGCACCGGCGACTTGTCCCGGGCCAGCTCCTCGGGCTCGGCCTTGCGGTCCTCCGCGGCCAGGGCCGCGCCGCGCACGATCCAGGTCATGGGGGTGCCGGGCACGCCCTCGCACGCGAACTCCAGGGCCGAGAACAGCCCGGCCGGCGGGCCCACGAAATGGGTTCGCGGCACCTTGCCCGGCTTGTTCCCGAAATGGGCCATGATCTTGCGGCCCAGCTTGGTGCGGTCCTCCTCGCTCACCGCGCTCTCCATGTCCAGGGAGCGCACCCGCTTCATCACCGACTCGTAGGTCTTGAACATGAAGTCGGAGACCAGGGTCCCGGTCTGCATGTGGCGGGCGAACACGCCGCCGTCCTCTTCCCTGCCCCCGCCGGCTCCGGGAGACACCGCGCTCTCCATGGGGTGGCCGGTGACCGGGTAGAAGAACTCCATGTAGCTGGTCCCGGAAAGCTCCTGGGGCCGGCCCGAGGTGCGGGCCGCGGCCGAATACCCGGTCTTCTGCTGGAAGGCCATGCGCATGAGCTTGGCCGCGTCGGCCTTCTCCGCGGCCCGGTAGTGCTCGAACACCTCCCGGAAGAGCACGGCGTAGGCGTCCACGTCCCACAGGTCGTGGCTGCCCGCGGCCAGGCGCTCCTTGATGCGGTCGCACAGGAGCACCGGGCTGGCCCCGGCCGCGAAGTACACGTCCAGGATGGCGAACTTCATCACCGACTTGAAGGGCTTCTTGAGGGCCTTGACGATCTGCCACAGGGAGGCTCCGAAGAACTCCTCCCGACCGATGGCCCCCAGGTGCCCCAGGTCCGACACCGGCAGACCCGCGGCCGCGCCCTGGGACAGGCCGGCCAGGCAGGCGGCGTAGGCGTCCTCCTCGGCCCCGGCCGGGGCGAACCACCAGGCCGGCAGCCCGCCGGCCAGGCGCATCACCGTGCGGTAGAACTCCTCCTTGAGCAGCTTGGCCTGGGTGGAGCCCGCGCTCTCCTGGTCGCTGGCGCCGAAATTGTTGGTGCGCACCGCGTCCATGTCCATGAGGAAGAAGTGGACCTCCAGCCCGAACTTCTTCTCGGCGTACGCCTCGATGGCCGCCAGCTTGGACTTGGCCGCGGCCAGGGCCGCCCCGGACAGGCCCGGCTCCACGCACACCCAGAAGTCCAGGTCCGAGCCCCGGCCCTGGGCCACGGTGCCCACGCTGCCGATGGTGTACAGCCCGTCCAGGGGCGCCTCCGGCTCCCGGCCCTTGTCCCCGGCCGCGGGAGGCTCGGGCAGGTGCTTGGCCAGGAGCGCGGCCGCGGTGTGGTCCGGAACGTAGCCCCGCACCGGGCAGGCCGGGCCGGGCGTGAACCCGTCCGGGCCGGGCGTCGCCGGCAGGGCCAGGAACTGGGGCAGCAGATGCAGGAACTCCGCGGCCTCGGTCCCCAGCTTGACCAGGGTCCATTCCAGGCGGCGGCGGTTGTGGGCCAGGAAGGCCTGGCCCTGGTCCCGGGCGTCGCGCTCCGCGGCGAAGCTCTCCAGGAACCTGGCCAGGGCCGCGCTGCCCGCGGCCCCGGACAGCGCCGCGGGCAGCGGCTGCGGGGCCAGCCTGGGCGCCAGGGACTCCATGGCCCGGGAGCGAGCCTCGGCCTCGGCCAGGAGAAAGGCCGGCTCGTCCGTGACCAGGCCGGCGAACCCGCAACGGGTCAGCACGCACCCCACGGCCCGGGAGGAGAGCACCGTGGAGCGCTCGAACAGGGTCCGCTCGAAGCGGCAGTCCATCCACTCCACCCCGCGCAGGTCCGCCGAGGTCAGGGAGGCGAAAGCCATTTGGCAGGCGGTGAAGCGCAGGGCGCGGCCGGAGAGCCCGAGCATGGCCGCGCCCCAGAAGTTGCACTCGGAGAAAAGACAGGCCGTGGCCGTGAGGTAGGAGACCACCGCGGCGGAGAAGTCGCAGCCCGTGAACGTGCACTCCTCGAACCCCGCCTGCTCCAGGAGCGCGCCGGAAAGGGTGCAGCTCTCCAGGCGGCAGCGCACGAAACGGACCCCGGCCAGGCGGGCGAAGGACAGGTCCACGTCGGAGAGCTTGCAGTCCGTGAACGTGGTTTCCTCCAGCCGGGCGTAGTCCAGGCGGCAGCGGACCAGCGTGGCCTTGCGGAAGGTGTTCTTGCTGAGGACCTTGCCCCGGCCCTGGACGTCGCGCAGGCCGGAGCCCGTGACCTCCGCGCCCGGGGCCAGGGCCTCCAGGGCCGCGGAGCCCGGGCTCCTGGCCGCGGCCTCCTCGTCCTTGGCCGCGCCCATCAGCTTCCTGAACTGGGCCAGGAGCCCGGCCGGCTCCTCCCTGGCCTCGGCGGGCGGGGCCTCGGACGGCGGCCGGGGGGCGAAGGACGGGGTGAAGCCGCAACTTTCCTGGCCGCGCACATAGGCCGCCACCGCGGCCCCGGCCTCGCCCGCGCCGCGCAGGGCGTCGGCGAGGCGGACGGAGCGGTCGCTCTCGAAGCAGGCGCACAGGGAGACCAGCATGGACAGGACCTCGGCGGCGCAGGACTCGGGCAGCCCGGCCACGAACCGGGCCAGCTCGACTCCGGGCAGGGCCAGGGCCAGGGCCGCCACCCGGGTGCGCAGGGCCGGCCGCTTGGCGGCCAGCAGGAGCAGCGCGTCCGCGGCCTTGGGCGCGGCCAGGCGCACCAGGGCCCGGGCCGCGGCCAGCTTCACCCCGTCCTCGGGGTGCTTGAGCAGGAGCCCGGCCGCCGCGGCCAGGCGGGCGTTGCCCTTGGAGCCCATGCGGCCGGCCGCGTCCAGGATGAGCCCCGCGGTGTCCGGGCCCACGGTCTTCAGGTGCCGCATGAGGCGGTCGGCCAGCAGATCCGAGCGCAGGCCGCACACCGTGCGGGCCATGAACGCGGCCTGCTCCTCGGACAGCCGCATCTTGAGAATCTCCTCCAGCCAGACCCCGAACTGACCGCGCACCATCTCCCGCTGCACGGGCAGGGCCGGGGCGTCGCCCGCGGCGGGCAGGCGGTCCAGGAACACCAGGACCTCCTCCGGATCCTCGCGCAGGGCCTCGGCCAGGGTTTCGAAGGCCAGGGCCAGGACGCGCGGCTCCACCCCGTGCGGGGACTGGAACAGGCGGTTGAAGAAGGCCAGGCGCAGGGATACCGGCAGCCCGCCCAGGAGTCCGGCCAGGGCGTCGGGAGCGAGCGCTCCCTTGCGCAGGGCCATGTGCGCCAGGCTGCCGCCCAGGACATCCAAGCCGAGCAGGGCCTCCAGGCCCTGGCGCAGCACCGCGTGGTCCCCGGAGGAGGCCATGAGCCCGGCCAGGGCGAAGGCCAGGGCGCTAGCCCCCCGGGAGTGCTCCGGGGTCCCCGGCTCGGCCTCGTCCACGAAGCGCGCGCACTGGCCCGCCAGCTTCATGAGGTCCGCGCCGCTCACCCCGGACACGCCGGAGAGTTCGCGCATCTTGCGCAGGTAGAAGGCCAGGGGGGTGTGGGCGAAGTCCATGGCCGCCGCCCTACCGCCGCGCCCCGCAAACCCGTTCCGGCGCTTCCGGGGTGATCGCGCCGCGTGGCGGACCGGAAGCCCGCGACCCGGGAGGGGCCGGACGCGCCGTTTCCGGACCCCGGCGGGACATGCCTACACCGTGTCCGCGGTGTAGTTGATGTTGGAGGAGGGCCGCAGGTAGTTGAAGACCTCCCGGGAGAGGTCCTCCGGCCGCACCGCCTTGACCACCTCCATGTCCTCCTCGACGGCCAGGTCCACCATGAGGGCCTCGTTCTTGGGCACCTCGGGGTGGTGCATGAGCACCGTGGGCCGGGTCGCCCGCCGGGGGTTCACCGACACGACCATGCCCATCTGGCCGTTGGACAGCTCCACCACCGTGCCCGCGGGATACACGCCCATGGCCTTGATGAAGGCGGTCAGGAAGCGGGTGTCCATGGCCGCGCGCTCGGCGTAGATGGCCTTGAGGGCCTCGTGCGGGGTGAGCCGGGAGTCGGCCCGGGCGTTGAGCAGGTTGTCGAAGCGGTTGGTGATGTACACGATGCGGGCCAGGGGGGAGATCTTGTCCCCGGCCAGGCCCGAGGGATAGCCCCGGCCGCTCATCTCCTCGTGGTGCTGGAGGATGATGGCCAGGGCCTGACGCGGGAAGCCGGGCATGTCCTGGGCCATGCGCGCGCCGATCAGGGGGTGCTCCTTGAGGTACTTCTCGGCCGCCACGTTCATGGACGAGGCCTTGCCGCTCACCGCCTGGAGAGGGATGCGGCCCTTGCCCAGGTCGTGGAACAGGGTGCCCATGCCCAGGACCTTGAGGCCCTCGGCCTTGAGGTTCAGATCCTTGGCCAGCATCATGGAGAGCACGGTGACGTTGAGAGCGTGGTAGTTCTTGCTCTCCTCGGAGGTCTTGGACCCCATGAGGTTGATCACCGTGTCCCGGTCCGAGAGGAAGGCGCCGACCAGGCCGTCCACCAGGGCGGAGGCGTCGTCCAGGGCCTCGGGGGAGCGGCCCGAGACCCGGCGCAGGATGGTGGAGACCTGGTTCATGGTCTCCTCGTAGCGCTTCTCGCACTTGGCGAAGGACTTGCGCCGCTCCTTGTTCTTCTCCACGGTCTCCCGGCGCAGGCCGAAGAGCTCCCGGGACACCGGGGTCTTCTCCCCGGCCTTGGCCGCGGCCCCGGCCCGGCCGCCCCCGGGCCGGGCCACGGCCAGTCCGGCCTCCTCCGGGGACAGGGGCATGCGGTCGGACCTGTCCAGGATGCACACGACCTGGGTGACGCCGCTCTCCCGGATCTTGGCCACCTCGGCCGCGTCCTTGAGCTTGAAGCGCTTGCCCTTGAACGCGGACTCGGTATCCTCGGTGAAGTCGAGGAACAGCCCGGGCACGAGCTGCTTCACGTGGATGGGGTATCTGGTCTCGGACATGTCTTCCCTGAGAAAGCGTTCCTCTGTTATCCTGGCTACGCCTGTCCTATCCCGGCGGAATCGTTCGTGTCAACTTTCGCGGCCCAAAACCGCCTTCCCCCTTGCGGAATTGCGCATTGCGGCCTACATGGCGTGAAACCAAGGGAGGCCGCCATGTCCCGGGTGCGCATCGAGCCCCAGGTCCACCTGCCCATGCCCGTGGTCCTGGTGGGCGCCATGGTCGAGGGCAGGGCCAATTTCATGCCCGCCGGCTGGGTCTGCCGGGCCAACTACCGGCCGCCCATGCTGGCCGTGGGCATCGGCCACGCCAAGTGGACCGCCAAGGGCGTCCGCGAGGCCGGGGCCTTTTCCGTGAACCTGCCCCGCGCGGACATGGTGGATACCGTGGACTACTGCGGCATCGTCACCGGCCGCAGCACGGACAAGAGCACGGTGTTCCCCGCCTTTGCCGGCGACCTGGGCGCGCCCCTCATCGCCGACTGCCCCCTGGCCCTGGAGTGCCGCCTGGAGCACGTGCTGGAGCTGCCCTCCAACTACCTGTTCGTGGGCGAGATCACCGGAGCCTGGGCCGAGGAGGGCGCGCTCAAGGACGGCGCCCCCGACCCCAAGAAGCTCGACCCCCTCTTCCTCACCATGCCCGACAACACCTACTGGAGGCTCGGCCCCGCCCTGGCCAAGGCCTGGGCCTGCGGCAAGGCGGTGAAGGAGCGGATGTAGGGGCGCGCCCTTGACCCCGCGCCCTCCCGGAGCCACAGTGCCGCTCATGCCCCGCCGCCGCATCCCCTGTCTCCTGCTCCTGGCCCTCATGCTGCTCGCCGGCTGCGTGGGCCGCAGGCCCTTGCCGCCCACCGACGACGGGGACATCCGGGACGTGCTCGCCCTGCCGCAGAACGCCTCGGCGTACCTGGACCCGCTCACCGCGGACCTGCCGCTGGTCCCGGCCGGGGCGCAGGAGGAGGCCGCCCGGCGGTTCGCCGCGGCGTGGTTCGCGCCGTGGAGCGCCACCGCCCCGCGCCATTCCAGGGACGAAGCCCTGTGGGGACTGCGCGCCTTCGCCCCGGGCGCGACATGGGGCTTCAACCGCCGCCTGCTGCCCGCCGCCGAACTTGACGCGCTCAAGGCCAACGCCGACCCGGACTCCTACCCCAACCTGCTCAGGCCGGCCATCGCCGTGCGCAACCTCTCCCTGCGCGTGCTGCCCACGGACGAGCCCCTGTTCCAGGACTTCGCCAAGGCCGGCCAGGGCTTTCCCTTCGACCTGAACCAGAACACCCTGGCCTGGGACCAGACCCCGCTCCTGGCGGCGCACGAGTCCGCGGACCGGGCCTGGCTCCTGGTGGAGACGCCCACGGCCGCGGGCTGGGTCCCGGCCCGGGACGTGGCCCTGTGCGAGCCGGGCTTCCTGCGCCTGTTCGCCGGCCTGCGCCTGGCCGCGGTGGTGCGGGAGGGCCTGCCCCTGGCCGATCCCTACGGCCGGTTCCGGCTCCTGGCCCGGCTGGGCATGGCGCTGCCCCTCATCGGCTCCGACTCGGGCGGCCGGGACGTGCTCCTGGCCGACCGCGGCCTGCACGGAGAGGCGGTCCCCCTCTTCGCCCGCCTGGCCCCGGACGCGGCCGCGCCCCTGCCCCTGCCCCTCACCCCCCGGGCGGTCGCCGGCCTGGCCGACCAGCTCCTGGGCCAGCCCTACGGCTGGGGCGGGCTGTACGGGGCCCGCGACTGCTCCTCCACCCTGCAGGACCTGTTCACCCCCTTCGGCCTGCTCCTGCCCCGCAACTCCGCGGCCCAGTCCCGGGCCGGCGCGGCCGTGGATCTCAAGGACCTGTCCCCCGCGGCCAAGGAGGCGGCCATCGCGGCCCACGGCGTACCCTTCCTCTCCCTGCTCCACCGACCCGGCCACATCCTGCTCTATCTCGGCCAGCGCGGCGACCCGCGGGGCAGCCGGGCCGTGGCCCTGCACACGGTCTGGGGAGTGCGCACCACCGACTTCTCCGGCCCCACCCCGGGCCGCAAGGTGGTCGGCCGCACGGTCATCACCACCCTGGCCCCGGGCCGGGAGCTGGCCCGCTTCGACCCCGCGGGCGAACTGCTCCTGGGCCTGGACCGCCTGACCCTGCCCCTGGCCGCCGCCCCGGCCCGCTGATTTTTTGGCCCACGCCCCGCTCGGCCGTTGAACTGAGGCCTACATCTTGCTACAACGTACCGGCAGGCTGCAGAATATGCCCTGCCGCACCCCGCGCGGACGGCTGCGGCCGGGGAGGTCCGGGTGGGGCTTCCCCGGCATCCTTCGGGAACATGGGAGGTCCTATGGACGCGCGCAAGCTGGAACGGCAACTGGAGAAGTACATGCTGCGCGGGCACAGCCTGTTCGGCATCCGCAACAAGAACGAACAGCGGGTCATCGCCCAGATGGAGCGCATCCTGCAGGAGGATCCCTCCTTCACTCCCGAACCCCTGGACTTCGAGGACATCTACGCCCTGGCCCTGAACAAGCTCCCGGCCCGCTACGTGCAGCACGGCTCCATCGTGCTCGGCGAGCCGGTGCGCGACGCGGACGTGGCCGACGCGGTGCGCTACGCCATCTCCGTAGTTCGCGACAACCCCAGCTACAAGAAGGGCTGACCCCGCGCCCCGCCGCCATGCGCGACTTCTCCGAACTCACCGACCGCGTGCTGCGCGGACTGGGCAAGGCCTATGCGGCATCGACCCAGATCCTCAACGTGCCTGGCCGCTCGGTGGCGGTGAAGATCGACCATCACTACTACCTGGCCATCTGGCCGGCCTTCGCCGAGCGCATCGGCCGCTACGCCGCGGCCCTGCCCCGCAGCGTGGCCGAGGCCCTGGTCCATTCCGGCAACCTCATCAGCACCGGCCCGGAGCGGCGCATGGCCATGCCCCTGCGCCTGGCCTGGCCCGGCGGAACGGCCGCGGTCAACGGCGCGTTCCTGCTCGCCCATTTCGTGGAGCGCGGCCTGTCCCTGTACGGCGGCGCCCCGGATCCCCTGCCCGTGTCCCCGGTGCGCATCTTCCGCGCGGACCAGGCCGCGGTCCTGGACTTCTTCGCCGGCAAGACCCCGCCCCACGACTCGGCCTTCACCCCGGAGGCCTGAACAGCGCCATGAACGCCCTGTTGCGCCCGCTCCTGTGCTGCGTCCTGCTCCTGGCCCCGACCCTGGCCGCCCGGGCCGCTGGCCCGGCCAACGCCACGGCCCCGGCCGGCGGCCCCGGCGCCGCCGCCCCGGTCAACGCCACCGCATCGGCGCCGCTTCCCGGCCGGGTCATCCCGGTGGACGTGCAGCACGCGGGCTCGGACCTCCTGGGCCCGCGCCTGGCGCTGGAGCTCAAGGAACGGCTCAACATCTCGTCACTGTTCGTCCTCACCCCCGCCGACACGCCCAAACTCAAGCTCGTCTTGCGCACCACGGAGGAGTTCCCAGGCCGGCCCGGCCTGGGCGCCGCCGTGAGCGTGGCCTGGGTGTTCTCCGGCGGCGCGGGTCTTCTCGGCCACCACCTGGACGGCATGGTGGCGGTGACCGACGCCGCCGGCGTCGCGGCCCTGGTCTCGGCCATCGCGGCCCGGACCGACGAGGTTGCCGGCAGCTACGCCTACCTCTTCGCCAAGTAGCCCGGCCCCCCTGATTTCCTTTGACAGCCGCGGCGCCCCGCCCCTAGTATCCCCGGACGCTCCTGTCCGGTGATGCCTGGGGCCGGGCCGGCGCCGCACCATATTCGAGGAGTCCGCCATGGAACAGTTTCCCCGTGTGAAACGGCTGCCGCCTTACGTGTTCGCGGTGGTCAACGAACTCAAGATGAAGATGCGCCACCAGGGTGTGGACATCGTGGACATGGGCATGGGCAACCCCGACCTGCCCACCCCGCAGCACATCGTGGACAAGATGTGCGAGGCCTCCCAGAAGGCGGTGAACCACCGCTACAGCGCCTCCCGGGGCCTGCCCAACCTGCGCAAGGCCATCTGCGACTGGTACGCCCGGCGCTACGAGGTGTACCTGGATCCGGACTCCGAGGCGGTGGTCACCATGGGCGCCAAGGAGGGACTCTCCCACCTGTCCATGGTCATGCTCTCCCCGGGCGACGTGGTGTTCGCGCCCGACCCCACCTACCCCATCCACCCGTACGCGGCCATCATCGCCGGCGCGGACGTGCGGCGCATCCCCATCGGCCCGGGCCGCAACTTCATCGAGGACCTGCAGCTGGCCATGCGCCAGACCTGGCCCCAGCCCAAGCTCCTGGTCATCTCCTACCCGCACAACCCCACCACCGAGGTGGTGGACCTGGATTTCTTCCGCACCATCGTGGACTTCGCCAAGGAGAACAAGATCTACGTGGTGCACGACCTGGCCTACGCCGACCTGGTGTTCGACGGCTACCAGGCCCCCAGCTTCCTCCAGGTGCCCGGGGCCAAGGACGTGGGCGTGGAGTTCTTCTCCCTGTCCAAGAGCTACTCCATGGCCGGCTGGCGGGTGGGCTTCTGCTGCGGCAACCGGGACATGGTCTACGCCCTGACCCGCATCAAGAGCTATCTGGACTATGGCATCTTCCAGCCCATCCAGATCGCCTCCATCGTGGCCCTGAACGGGCCCCAGGAGCCGGTGCAGGAGATCGTGGAGGTCTACCGCCAGCGGCGCGACGCGCTCATCACCGGCCTGCAGCGGATCGGCTGGAACGTGCCCTCGCCCAAGGCCACCATGTTCGTCTGGGCCGAGATCCCGGAGCCCTTCAAGAAGCTGGGCTCGGTGGAGTTCGCCAAGCTGCTGCTCAAGGAGGCCCACGTGGCCGTGTCCCCGGGCGTCGGCTTCGGCAGCTACGGCGACGACCACGTTCGCTTCGCCCTCATCGAGAACCCGCACCGCATCAACCAGGCCATCCGGGGCATGAAGAAGTTCATCTCCGGAGGCGGGGCATGCTAGACGACCCCATGAAAACACGCCGGTTTCTTTGCACGAGATCATCCGCCGTCGCGGAAGGACCACGGGAGGTGCGCCATGGCGGCTAGCCTGGGCAAGCCCCTCAATGTCGGCCTGGCCGGGTTCGGGACCGTGGGTTCCGGCCTGGCGGAAGTCCTGCGCGAGAACCGGGACTGGGTGGCCAGCCGCCTGGGCCGGCCGGTGGTCCTCAAGGCCGTGGCCGAGCGCAATCCCGCGCTGCGCCCGGCCATCGAGGCCCACGGCGCGGCGTACGCGGACGACTGGCGCAAGCTGGTGGACGACCCCGGGATCGATGTGGTGGTGGAGCTCATCGGCGGCACCGGCGTGGCCCGGGAGTGCCTGCGCGCCGCCCTGGAGAAGGGCAAGCACGCGGTCACCGCCAACAAGGCGCTGCTGGCCGAGCACGGCGCCGAGCTCTTCCCCCTGGCCGCGAAGATGGGCGCGCACCTGGGCTACGAGGCCTCGGTGGCCGGCGGCATCCCCCTGGTGCAGACCTTCAAGGGCCCCCTGGCCGCCAACCGGACCCTCGCCCTCATCGGCATCCTGAACGGCACCGCCAACTTCATCCTCACCGAGATGAGCCAGCGGGGCATGGACTTCGCCGCGGCGCTCAAGATGGCCCAGGACAAGGGCTTCGCCGAGGCCGACCCCACCCTGGACATCGAGGGCGTGGACACCGCGCACAAGCTCGTCCTGCTCATCCGGCTGGCCTTCGGCAAGGACTACCCCCTGGCCCGGCTGCCGGTGACCGGCATCACCGTGGTCACGCCCATGGACATCGCCTTTGCCCGGGAGTTCGGCTACGGCATCAAGCTCCTGGCCCAGGCCCGGGAGGTGGACGGACGCATCGAGGCCGGGGTGTACCCCGCCCTGGTGCCGGACCACTACCTGCTGGCCCAGGTCTCGGGCTCCTTCAACGCGGTGCGGCTGGAGGGCAACGCCGGGCCCATCATGCTCTACGGCCACGGGGCCGGGGCCCTGCCCACCGGCAGCGCGGTGCTGGCGGACATCATGCACTGCGGCCGGGGCTGCGCCCCGGACAACACCGGGTTCACCCACGAGCCCCTGCCCGCGGCCGAGATCCTGGACCTGGACGAGGCCGTGTCCCTGCACTACCTGCGCTTCATGGTCCCGGACCGGCCCGGGGTGCTGCGCGACCTGGGCGGGGCCATGGCCGACCACGGCATCTCCATCGCCCAGGTCATCCAGAAGGGCGAGGACGCGGGCCACGGCGTGCCCATCGTGCTCCTCACCCACGAGGCCAAGGCCGGCCACATCCACGCGGCCATGCGCCAGGTGGCGGACATGGGCCTGGCCCTGGACCGCACCATGCACTACCGCATCCTGTAGAGGATCCCCGCATCCGAAAGCGCAAGGGCGGCCCCCCGCGGGGGGCCGCCCTTTTTTTAACGCCTTATGCATGTTGAATTATTGGCTCACTTCGTTTAGCTCTATAGCGCAACGTATCACCCAACCCCGATGCGCCCAGCCGGAGGACCTGCATGCGCCAAGCCCGCTCCCCCCGCTCCGCCTCCCCGTCCTGCTCCCGCCTGCTGGCCGTGGCCCTGGCCGCCCTGGCCCTGGCCCTGCTGTCCGGCTGCTTCAGGCCCAAGACCCTCCGCCCGGCCGTCGACCCCCTCAAGGTGCAGGAGGAGGTCAGGAAGCAGAAAGAGTACATTGTCCGCCAGTTCCTGGAAAAGCAGCGCCGGGTGCGAAACGTGGCCTGGCCCCTCCTCAAGGCCAACGCCCCCCTGTGCGCCAACACCAGCCTGTCCATCGGGGCCCTCCTGGAGTCCATCCATGATGTCAGCCCGGCCCTGCGCCACGGCTATGCCGAGATCCTGGGCATGGGGGAGCGGATCACCGTGACCGACGTGCCCGACAACACCCCGGCGCAAAAGGCCGGCCTGCTCCCCGGCGACGTGATCCTCGGCCTGGGCGACGAGGCGCTGCCCGAAGGCAAGGACGCCAGGCGCCACATCAACGTCCTGGCCAAGAAGCACATGAAGGCCAACGGGACCCTCACCATGCGCATTGAGCGGAGCGGGGTTCCCATGGATGTCACCATGGTGGCGGAGAGGATCTGCAACTATCCGGTGTTCCTGGTCGAGAAATCCGTGGTCAACGCCTACGCAACCGGCAATTATATCGTGGTCTATACTGGCCTGCTCCCGATCCTGGCGGACGACAACGAACTGGCGCTCATCATCGGACACGAACTGGCGCACAACACCTGCGGCCATATCAAATCGACGACTCTCAATGCATGGACCGGATACCTGATCGGCGGCCTGTTGACCGCGCTCACCGGAGCGGACATGACCGAGGAAATGGGCACGCGCGGGGTCCTCGCCTACACTCAGGAATTCGAGTTCGAGTCGGACTACGTGGGGATCTACTACACGGCCCGGGCCGGCTACGACATCACCTACGTCTCGGATACCTGGCGCAAGTTGTCCGTCGGCGCCCCCAGCACCATCACCTCGGGCAGCACCCACCCGGCCCATGCCGAGCGCTACGTGGCCCTGGAGGCCGCGGTCAAGGAGATCCACGCCAAGCAGGCCGCGGGGAAGACGCTCCAGCCCGAGTTCAAGGGCCAGTCCAGCAGCCGGTCCAGCAGCCAGGCCAAGCAATGAGGCGCGCCATGGTCGTCCGGTCCCGCATCCCGCTCCTGGCCGCCGTGGCCGTGGCCGCAGCGCTGCTCCTGGCCTCGGGCTGCCGCTACAAGTACGCCAAGCTGGACAAGATCGACGCGAACGCGTCCCGGGCCAATGCCGCCGTGCTCCAACAGATGGCCCTGCAGGAATACCTGGACCATCGCCGCCGCATCAACCGCCTGGCCTGGCCCCTCCTGGAGGCCAACGCCCCCCTGTGCCGCAGCCGGACCCACCGCCTGGGCTTGTGGGCCACCTCCGTGGAGGAGTTGCCCTTTGCCCGGCGCGGGGCGTTCACCGAACTCTTCGGCCGGGACACGCGCTACATCGTGGTGGACGTGTTCCCCGGCAGTCCGGCGGACAAGGCCGGGATCAAGCCCGGGGACATCCTGCTCGAGATCAACGGGGACAAGGTCCGCACCGGGTTCGACGCCACCAGCCTCTTCCAGCATCTCCTGGCCAAGCACCTGGCCAGGGGCCCGGGCCTGGAGATCACCGTGGAGCGGGACGCAAAGCCGGTCACGCTCCAGGCCACCGCGGTCCTGGCCTGCGGCCCGAACGTCTACCTGGAGGTGGACGACACGCCCAACGCCTTTGCCGACGGGGTCCACATCACCATGACCACCGGCCTGATCCGCCTCCTGGCGGACGACGACGAGCTGGCCGGGGTCCTCGGCCACGAACTGGCCCACAACGAGATGGGCCACTTGAACGCAAAACTCGCCAACGCCCAGATCGCGGCCGGCATCGCCTCGATGCCGGGGTACTTCTTCGACTTCTACAACCATCTGCAGATATCCGGCATTGCGTATCGGATGGCTTTGCACGCCCACTCCATCGACTTCGAATACGAGGCCGATTACGTGGGCCTCTACTACGCGGCCCGGGCCGGCTACGACATCACCAAGGTTCCCGAGAGCGAGCGCAAGCTGGCCATCGAGAGCCCGGACCAGATCACCAGGGGCACCACCCACCCCCCGTCGGCGGAGCGCTTCCTGGCCATGGAGGCCGCCATGCAGGAGATACAGGCCAAGCAGGCTGCGGGAGAGCCCCTGGTGCCGAACATGAAGCAGTGAGTCGACTGCGTCCGCTCGTTTCCGAAGGCCCCGGCGCACGCGCCGGGGCCTTTCTTTTCACCCCCGACCCTTTGCAAAACCAACGGGTTCGCGCTACCAAGAAGCCGGCCCTGCTCCACAACCACCTGGGGGAAACCATGGTCGTCTCCCGGCTCTGGCTCAAGGCCGTCGGCCTCATCCTGTGCATCGTGGCCCTGTGCGCCCTGGCCATCGCGGCCGCGGTCATCCCCCTGGTGCAGCGCAGCACCACCGCCCAGGAGGAGAAGTACGCCGTCTCCCTGGTGGACCAGGTGATCAACCTGGTGGAGGCCAAGCACCAGGAGATCGAATCCTTCCGCCGCCTGGCCCTGGAGGCCCGCAAGCGCGAGCTGAAGGAGATCACCAGCGTGCTGGCCGGCTACCTGGACGCCGAGCGGGCCGCGGCCCAGGACAACCCCGGCGCCCAGGCCGCGGCCCGGACCCGCGCCCTGGAGTTCGCCCGCCAGTTCCGCTACGGCCAGAACGACTACGTCTGGGCCTCGGACTTCGCCTCCCGGCTCATTTCCCACCCCGACCCCAAGCTGCACGGCGCGGACTTCTCCCAGGTCAAGGACGTGTACGGCAACCTCATCGTGCCGCCCCTGGTGTCCATCGCCCGGGAGCAGGGCGAGGGCTACTACTCCTATTGGTGGAACCGGCTGGGCAAGGACAAGCCCTCGGAAAAGCTGACCTACAGCAGGCTCTACGAGCCCTGGTCCTGGGTCATCGGCACCGGGGTCTACGTGGACGACATCACCGAGGAGGTGGCGCGGCGCCGCGCCGGCCTCATCACCGAGCTGCGCGAGGCCCTGCGCAAGGTGACCGTGGGCCGGACCGGGTACATGTACGTGTTCGACGCGGACATGAACATGATCATCCACCCCAACCCCAAGCTGGAAGGGACCAACTTCGCCACCACCCCGGACCCGCTCACCAGCCAGTCCCTGGGCGCGGAGCTCAAGGACGCCGCCCGCACCGGGCTGCCCCTGCGCTACGTCTGGGACCGGCCCGACGAGCCCGGCAACTACGTGTACGAGAAGATCAGCTGGGTCCGCCGCCACCCGGGCTTCGACTGGTACATCGCCTCCTCGGCGTACACCCACGAACTCTACGAGGACACCCGCGCCCTGTCGGCGCGCATCGCCTGGATCGCCTTCGCGGTGTTCGCGGCGTCCGCCGGTCTCGGCGGGCTGTTCATCCGCCGCCTGGTCCTGCCCATCTCCCGGCTCTCCCGCACCGCCCTGGCGGTGCAGGCCGGCGACCTCACGGTGCGCTCGGGCATCGACCGCCAGGACGAGATCGGCATCCTCTCCCGGGAGTTCGACGCCATGGTGGGCAAGCTGGCCGACCACGTGGCCACCCTGGACGCCAAGGTCCGGGAGAAGACCGCGGAGCTGGCCAGCAACCTGGCCCGGCTGGAGGAGGCCAACCGCCAGATCATGGACGGCATCGCCTACGCCCGCACCATCCAGCGGGCCATCCTGCCCGGGGCGGAGCAAACCCCGGCCGCCGTCCGCGACCACTTCGTGGTCTGGAAGCCCAAGGACGTCATCGGCGGCGACGTGTTCTGGCTGCACCAGGACGGGGACGACTTCCTGCTGGCCGCGGCGGACTGCACCGGGCACGGCGTGCCCGGCGCGGTCATGACCATGGTGGCGGTCATGGCCCTGAACCGCCTGGTGCGCGAGCACGGCTCCGCGGACCCGGCCCTGCTCCTGCGCGCGCTCAACCGCACCGTGCGCCGCACCCTGAACCAGGACGCCGCCGAGGCCCGCACCGACGACGGCATGGACATCGCCCTGTGCCGGATCGAGCCCGGCCGCAGCCGGGCGGTCTTCTCCGGCGCACGCCTGGGACTGTACCTGGCCGAGAACGGCGCGGTGGAGGAGATCCGCGGCGACCGGCACAGCGTGGGCTACCGCTCCTCGGACCCGGAGTTCCCCTTCGCCGCCACGACCGTGGACCTGAGGCCCGGAGCGAGCCTGTACCTGGCCACCGACGGGCTCCTGGGCCAGGCCGGGGGGACCAAGGGCCTGCCCTTCGGCAAGAACCGCTTCAAGGCCTTCCTGGAGGCCAACCACGCCCGGCCCATGGCCGAACAGCGCGCGGCGCTGCTCGCGGCCTTCGCCGAGTACCGGGGCGACCAGGAACAGCGCGACGACATCACGGTCATCGGCCTGCGCATCTGATCCAGGAGGAAATCCCAGTGATCGACAATCTCTACGGACTCTACCGCGGCCTCAAACAGGACGGCATCATCTTCTGCTTCAGCGGCCCCACCTCCCAGAGCGTGGTGGAGGGCATCGGCGAGGCCCTGCGCCACAAGATGGAGCTGGAGGACACCTCCATGACCGTGTCCCACAGGGTCTTCGCCATCTTCGTGGAGCAGATGCAGAACGTGGTCAACTACTCGGCGGAGAAGGCGCAGGGCGCGGCCGATGAGGAGGGCGACCTGCGCAACGGCATGGTGGTGGTGGGCAAGAAGGGGGAGCGGTTCTACGTCATCTCCGGCAACTACATCGCCCGGGAGGACGCCGCGCGCATAGCGGCCATCCTGGACCGGCTGCGGGGCATGGGCCGGGAGGAGCTCAAGGCCTTCTACAAGGAGCAGCGCCGCCGCGAACCCGAGGCCGGCAGCAAGGGCGCGGGCCTGGGGCTCATAGAAACCGCGCGCAAGGCCAGCGAGATCAGCTACGAGCTGGCCGACGTGGACGACGAGCACTCCTTCCTGTCCATCAACGCAGTGATCTAGGGGAGCGCCCATGCAGGAACTCATCATCGAAGCGAGCAAATCCTCGCCCCGCATCCATTTCGATCCCCGCTCCCACGTGCTGGAGATGAGCGGCGAGTCCTATCCCGAGAACGCAGCCAAGTTCTACGCCCCGGTCTTCGCCTGGCTGGACGAGTACCTGGCGCGCCCGGGCGAGGATCCGGTGAGCGTGAACCTGGCCATCAGCTATTTCAACAGCTCCAGCTCCAAGGCGCTCATGAACCTTTTCGACATGCTCGACGAGGCCTGCCGGGCGGGACGGCGGATCACGGTCAACTGGCGCTACGATCCCGAAAACGAGACCGCCCAGGAATGCGGGGAGGAGTTCAAGGAGGACGTGTGCGACCTGTCCTTCAACCTGGTGGCCTGCGAACCGGGGGCCGCATGAGCGAGACCGGCCTCTTCGACCGGGAGGACGGGGTCTTCCGCCAGTCCGAGGAACTCCTGGCCTCCGGCTTCCCGTCCCGGACCGCGGCCGCGGACGCGTACGCCGCCCTGCTTGCCGACTACCGCAAGCTGCTCAACCAGGCGCGGCGGCTGGTGCGCATCTCGGACATGATGCAGGAGGACCTGAACCGGCTGAACAACGAGCTGGCGGACCTTTCCTCCCAGGACGGGCTCACCGGCCTGGCCAACCGCCGCCGCCTGGACGAACGCCTGGACGACGAGTGGCGACGCGCCATGCGCGGAGGCGAGCCCTTCGGCCTGGTCATGATCGACATCGACCACTTCAAGCGATTCAACGACACCTACGGCCATGCCGCCGGGGACGACTGTCTCAAGGCGGTGGCCGGAGCCCTGGCCGGGATCCTGCAGCGGCCCTGCGAGTTCGTGGCCCGCTATGGGGGCGAGGAGTTCATGGCCGTGCTCCCCGGCACCCCGCACTCCGGGCTCCTGCTCATGGCCGAGCGGATGCGCGCCGCGGTGAACGGCCTGGCCATCCCGCACGCCACCTCTCCCACTGCGGACCATGTGACCGTGAGCCTGGGCGCTGCCTCCCTGGAGCGGGTGACCAGGGAGGCCGCCCTGGCCGCCCTGTGCCAGACCGCCGACCAGGCCCTCTACCAGGCCAAGGCCGCCGGCCGGAACCGCACCGCGGACATCGTCATGGCCCCGGACGCCCAACCCGGCCCGGGGTACTGCGCCTGCCGCTGAGCCAACCGCCCCCGGCCCTTGCCTTTTTCCCCGGTCGCCCGCACAATGGGACATCCTGATCTGCAAGGATTCCCCATGGCCAAAACCAAGCTCCTGTTCCTGGTCGCCGACGGCATGGGCGACTATCCGGTGCGCCGTCTGGGCGGCAAGACCCCTCTGGAGGCGGCCGAGACCCCGCACATGGACGCCCTGGCCGCCTGCTGCACGGCCGGCCTGGCCCGCACCGTGCCCCTGGACATGCCCCCGGGCTCGGACGTGGCCAACATGAGCCTGCTCGGCTTCGACCCCGCCGCCCACCACACCGGACGAGGCCCCATCGAGGCCGCGGCGCAGGGCCTGGACCTGAACCCCGACGACCTGGTCTGGCGGCTCAACCTGGTCACGGTGAGCGAGCCCGGGCCGGACGGCCGCATGCTGGACTATTCGGCCGGCCACATCCCCACCGAGCAGGCCGCGGCCCTCATCGCCCGGCTGCAGCAGGCCCTGGGCAACGCCGAGTTCGCCTTCCACCCCGGGGTGCAGTACCGCCACCTCCTGGTGCAGAGCGGCGGGGCCGCGGCCCTGGAGGCCCGCATCCATGTCCGCCCCCCCCACGACATCACCGACCAGGCCATCGCTCCGGATCTCAAGGAGATCGAGCGCTCGCCCGGACTCTTCGCCATCTTCACCCTGGCCGCCCGGATCCTGGCCGCGCCGGGCAACCCCAGCAAGGCCAACTCGGTCTGGCCCTGGGGCCAGGGCCGGCCGCTTTCCCTGCCCCGGTTCCGGGAGGCCTTCGGCCTGCGCGGGGCGGTGATCTCCGCCGTGGACCTGGTGCGCGGGCTGGGCCGCGCCGCGGGCATGCGCGTGCTGGACGTGGAGGGGGCCACCGGGCTGCTGGACACCAACTACGAGGGCAAGGTCCAGGCCGCCCTGGACTATCTCCTGGGCCGAGGCGGGGACTTCGTGTTCCTGCACGTGGAGGCCCCGGACGAGTGCGGCCACGCCGGCGACCCGGTGGCCAAGACCGAGGCCGTGCGCCGCTTCGACGCCCGCATCGTAGGCCCGCTGCGGGCCGCGCTCAAGGACACGGACGCGGCGCTCCTGGTGTGCTGCGACCACCTGACCCCGGTGCGGGTGCGCACCCACACCCCGGAGCCCGTGCCCTTCCTGCTCCACCACCCGAGCTGCTCGGACCACCGCCTGCCGGCCTTCACCGAGAAGCACGCGGCATCCACCGGGCTGCTGCTGGAGCAGGGCCACGCCCTGCTCCCCTATGCGCTCCAGCGGCTGGGGCGGGGCGCATGACCCCGGACTTCCCCCAGCCTTCGGCCCTGTTCCGTCTCCACGTCTCCTACGGGGAGACCGACTGCATGGGCGTGGCCTACTACGGCGAGTACCTGCACTGGTTCGAACGCGCCCGAAGCCTGCTCATCCGGGAGCGCGGCATGTCCTACGCCGAGGTGGAGGCGCGGGGCCTGTTCCTGCCGGTGCGCGAGGCCGCGGTGCGCTACCGCCGGCCGGCGCGCTTCGACGACGAGTTGGCGGTGCGGGTGGGGGTCAGCGAATGGGGCCGGGCCTCCCTGACCTTCGCCTACGAGGTCTGGGGGCCGCCGGAAGGCTCCGTGCTCCTGGCCACCGGCTCCACCCAGCACGCCTGCACCACGCCCGAAGGCAAGCCCGTGCGCGTCCCGGACTGGCTCCGGGACCTCTTCGGCGCAGCCTGACGGGCCCGCCCCGGCGCAAGGCCCGGACGGATCAGGGCACGCGCAGCTGCTTCTTGAGCTTGACCAGCTCGGCGTTGGTGTCGCGGAGCCGCTCGGCCAGCAGTTCGGAAAAGAAGCGGTAGAGCACGTAGTGGAAGGCGGTGTGGCTCTTGGCGTCCAGCCGGTCCAGAAGCGAGGCGTCCACGGCCAGGAGGTCGCACTCCTTGACCGCGGTGGCGGTGGCGCTGCGCGGCGCGCCGTCGATGATGCTCATCTCTCCGAACACGTCCCCGCGGCGGCGCAGGTCCCGCAGATGCCTCCCCTCCCGGGTCAGGCGCACCTGGCCGCAGATAAGGAAGTAAATCCACAGGTCGTAGGTGTCTTCCTTGAAGATGACCTCCCCGGCCTCGTAGTGGCGCATCTTGGACAGGGTGAGCAGCTCCAGGAGCACCTCGTCCTCGAACAGGCTCAGGGCGGGTATCTCCCTGATCCTGACGACCAGGGCCTCGTTGCGCACCAAAAACGGGGTTTCCTTCATGCATCGGCTCCGGGTTCGGCCACGCAGGCCCAGCGCTCTCCATTCTACACGAGCCCGGCGGCGCCGCCAACCCGCAGCGCCACTCCGGCCAATCAGGTCTGGGATGAGCCGGAGAAGAAGGCCTGGACCACGTCCCGGGCCGAGGCGTGCATCTCCTCCAGGTCCTCCCCGAAGAACAGGTGCAGCCAGGCCGCTCCCGACAAGTGGGCGAGCAGGGACGCGGCCATACGCTCCGGGTCGTTCCCGTCCGCGGGCGAGGCGGCCTGGGACTCCCTGAAGATGTCCGCCAGGAGGATCCGGCCGGACTGCCACAGGGTGCGAATGTCCAGGCCCGGGGCCGCATGTGCTTCGGACAGCTCCATGGGGCTGGTCTTGAACAGGAGGAGGAGCCGGTCCGGCTCCTCGCGCAACAGGCCGAAATAGGCGTCCACGTAGGCCCGCACCCGGGCCGGACCCGGGTCCGCCGCGGAAGCGGCCTGGGAACAGCGGCGATAGAGCAGGTTCAGGCACTCCCAGGTCAGGACGGCCAGCAGGTTCTCCTTGGTCAGGAAGTGGTAGATGATGGTCCCGCTGGCCACTCCCGCAGCCGCGGCCACCTCCGCCACCGGCGTCTGGGAGAAGCCCTTCCTGGCGAAGGCGCGCAGGCCCTCGTCCAGGATGGCCCGCAGCCGCCCTTCCTCCCCCGGGGAAGGGGAAGCGCCCCGCCCCCCCCGGGACGACTTGCCGGATCCTTTGCCGCTCCGTCTGGACATGCGCCTGGACCTTGCTCCGCAACCGGCCACGGCCGGGCCACAGCTATAAATGAACGTTCAATTATTAGCTAGCTCAAAACCCCTTCACTGGCAAGAGGGAATCCCCCGCCTCTTGCGACGCGCACGCCAGCGCCCTAAATGCAAAACAATCTCCTTGCCGCCATCGCCGGGATTCCGGGCGCAAAAAAAGCCCCCGCCGGGGGCTCCGGACGACGCGCGGCCGGCGGTTGGTCCTCAGGGAAAGCCCGTATCTCCCCTCCCCCTCGGCTCCGCCGGCCGCTGTCTCCGGTTATCGCGGAAGACGCCGGGTCTTCAGCGTAACACCCTCAGATTCCTCTCCCTCGCCATCCTGATGAGCCTGGACTTGCGCTGGCCGCCCGGGGTGAGCCCGCTCCAGGCCGGCGGCGCGGTTTCGGCCAGGCCGGTCATGTACCACCACACGTCGTCCAGGGACACGTGCCGCCGCAGGTAGTCCTCACACTCCGCATGGCTGAAGTGGTGGACCAGGGCGGAGGTGACCACCGCGGCCCGCAGGTTGTGCATCCGCAGGACCGAGTTCAACTGGAGCTCGTCCGGCCGGCTCGCCCCGGGCACGGGCTTGAGCCCCATGGGGGCCATGAGCCCGGTCAGGCGCGGCCCCCAGAGCGCCAGGTTGTTGCTCGCGTGGCTCAGGTAGTAGTGCCGCGGCTTTTCCAGTTCCGCATACTTGCCGGCCAGGTCGTCGCCGAGCACCTTTTCCCAGACCAGGCGGTGGTACAGGGCGTTCTTCTCCACCGGCAGGTCGGGCAGACGCAGCCGCTCGCGGGGATAGTGCTTGCGCAGGAGCCGGGCCGTGACCTGGCGGCCGGTGCGGGTCACCGGCATGACCGGGACCACCGCCGCCACCCGCGGGCTGTTCAGGTGCAGCTTGTAGGTCGCCAGAAGCTGCTCCAGCCAGCCCGGAGTCACGAACACGTCCTCCTCGAGCTTGACGAAGACCGCCTCGGGGTGGCGGGCCATGATGAAGTTCTGCATGGCCATCACCGCGGGGGACACCCCGCGCGGGGTGAGGTGGATGTCCACGACGTTGCGGTTGCGGTGCTGGAACGCCTTGATCATCACCGCGTGCTCGCCGGACACGTCGTTGGCCAGCACGTAGATCTTGTGGAAGCGGGAGAGGTCGGTGCAGAGCTCCAGGCACTTGAGGCACAGCAGGAAGCAGTCCATGCGGTGCGAGGTCACGAGCATGAGGACCGGCTGGATGTCCCGGGTGCGGGGGGTGATGTCGAATATCTGGGCCATATGTGGAGTCCCGCCGCCGGCCGCAGGCCGGTTTCTGGCTTTGTCGACAATCTTATCGGAAGGAATGCCCCGGACTTTAGGGACGGAAGGGCATTTTTCTCAAAACCCCCGCAGATTCCTTGAAAAACGGCGCGCCACAAGGATAGTTTGCAACCGCTCCGGGTTGCCGGGCGCATCCGCATGACATATCCGACCATTCGCGGCATGCCTGCCCCCCCTCCCGACTACCGCGCCGCCGCGGCCGGGACGTGGGCCATGGCCAGGGTGGCCAGGAGCAGGAGCGCCAGCGCCCAGTTGAAGGCCCGCACCCGGGCCGGAGTGCTCAGGAACCGGCCGATGGCCGCGCCGAGCAGGGCCCAGCACGAGAAGCAGGGCGGCACCATCACCGTGAACAGCCCGGCCATGACCAGCACCTCGGGCAGCGTCCCGTTGGTGAACAGGCTCACCGCGCCCAGGTACATCATCCAGCACTTGGGGTTCAGCCACTGGAACAGCGCGGCCTGGCCAAAGGTCAGGGGCCGGGCCGCGCCCGCCCGGTCCACCCGGCCGTCGAACCGGGTCACCTTCCAGGCCAGCCAGACCAGGTAGGCCGAGCCCAGCACGTCCAGGGCCGTATGCGCCGCGGGATAGCGCGCGAACACCTGGCCCAGCCCGGCCCCCACCACGCAGGCCATCACCGGGATGCTCGCCAGCGCGCCCAGGATGTGGGGCAGGCAGCGCCGGTAGCCGTAGTTGGCCCCGGTGGCCGTGAGCAGCAGGTTGTTGGGGCCGGGCGTGATGGTCATGGTGAAGCAGAACAGCGCCAGGGGAAGGAGTTCCAGGGGCATGAGGCAGGCTCCGTCGTCCAGGGAGCCCGGGGGCTCCCGCGTTTTCCGCCGGCTGTCCGGCCGCACCGCGCGGCCGGGTTCCGGACAGTCTTCCCCCAGCATTACATTTGACACAATTTTCCGGTCAAAATATCAATTGTCACCATGACACTCGAATTCCTCCTCCCCGACCCGGCGGCCAGCCCCAAGTACCTGGCCCTGGCCGACGCCATCGAGTCCGCGGTCAAGGCCGGCCGCCTGCGGCCGGGCGAGGCCCTGCCCACCCACCGCGACCTGGCCCGGGCCCTGGGCGTGACCGTGGGCACCGTGACCCGGGGCTACGCCGAGGCCGCCCGGCGCGGGCTGGTGCAGGGCGAGCAGGGCCGGGGCACCTTCGTGGCCCGGGGACGGGAAGGATTCGCGGACCTGCGCGGGGACAGCGGCGGCGTGGTGGACCTGGGCCTGGCCGCGGCGCACCACAACCTGGGCCCGGACCTGGCCCGGACCCTGGCCCGGCTGGCGGCCAGCCCGGACCTGCCCCGGCTGCTCGGCCGCCACGAGGCCCGGGGCCTGCCCCGGCACCGCCGGGCTGGCGCGGACTGGGCCCGGCGACACGGCTATGCCGCAGACCCGGACAACGTGCTGGTCACGGCCGGGGTGCAGCACGCGCTCACCGTGCTCCTGGGCGGACTGTTCGGCCCGGGCGACCGCATCGCGGTGGAGTGCCTGACCTATCCCATGGTCCGGCCCCTGGCCAAGCGCCTGCGGCTGCACCTGGTCCCCATCCCCCTGGACGAGCACGGCCTGGACCCCGCGGCCCTGGACGCGGCCTGCCGCCGCGAGCCGGTGCGCGGGCTCTACGTGATGCCCACCTGCCAGAACCCCACCACCGCGCGCATGCCGGAGTACCGGCGGCACGAGGTGGCCGAGGTCTGCCGCCGACACGGGGTGCGGATCATCGAGGACGACGTGTACGCCCTGGCCGTGGACAGCGCCCTGCCGCCGCTCTGCGCCCTGGCCCCGGAACTGGGCTACTTCCTGGCCGCCACGTCCAAGGTCCTGTGCGACGGGCTGCGGGTGGCCTTCCTCTGCGCGCCGCGCGCGGACGTGCGCGCCCTGGAGGCGGCCATCGAGTGGACCGCCTGGAAGGCGGCCGGACTCATGGCCGAGATCGCCTCGCAATGGATTGCGGACGGCACGGCCGAGCGCGCCATCGCCGCCAACCGCGCCGAGGCCCGGGAGCGCAACCGCATCTGCGCCGAGGTGCTGGGAAAGGAGAACTACCGGGGCCAGGACACCGGCTATTTCGCCTGGCTGCCCCTGCCCCGGGGCTGGCGCGCCGTGGAGTTCGCCGCCGAGGCCGCCAGTCGCGGCGTGGTGGTGGCGCACCTGGAGCACTTCGCCGTGGGCCAGGCCCAGGCCGGCCAGGGCGTCCGCGTCTCCCTCCTCGGCTCCGCCCCCCCCGACGCCCTGCGCCGGGGACTGGAGACGTTGGCGGGGTTGTTGCGACTGTAGCCGAAGAGGTTTCCCTCCGGGGGCTCAAGGGCTAGCGCCCTTGAGAATCCCGATAGGGGGCGTCGCTCCCGTCCCCACCGCCCTGCCCAGCCCCCCCTCCCGCCAACCCCGTCAACCCCCATTTCGCGTCTCTTTTCGTCTCTTTTTGGGTCTTTTGTAGGCACTTTTCGACCAGCCCCATTTTCCGGGGGTAGGAAGC
>JBFMHA010000003.1:0-117309 GCA_040753075.1 Thermodesulfobacteriota bacterium | reverse complement strand
AGACCCCGGCCGAAGCGCCCGAGGCCCCGGCCGAAGCGCCCGCGCCCCCGACACCCACCGCCAGGATCATCGTGATGGAGGAGCCCGCCCCGGCAGCGGTCGCCGAGTCCGTCGAGCCTCCCGCGGCCGAAGAGGCCCCGGCCCCGCAGCCCGAGGAGCCCGCGCCGGCGGAGGCCCGGGAGCCCGAGGCCCCGGCGGCTGAGACCCCGGCGGCCGAGGTTCCTGAGGCCGCGGCTCCGGCCGAAACTCCGGCCGAGGCCCCGGCTGCGGAGCCCTCCGAAGAGCAGGCCCCGCGCAAGAAGAAGGGCAAGAAGCGCGAGGTGATCATGCCCACCGGTCCCCAGGTGCGCATCATCTCCATGCCCGAGCCCAAGCCCGAGCCCCCGGCCCGCGCCGCGGAGACCGCCCGTCCCGAGCGTCCCGCCGGCCCCCGTCCCGCCGGCCCCCGTCCCGCCGGTCCCCGTCCCGCCGGCCCGCCTCCGGGCCCGGGCGCTCCCGCGGCCGCCGACGACGACCGCGGCCGCAAGAAGGGCCGCAAGAAGGACAAGCGGGTGGTGGAGTTCGCCCCCCACCTCACCGACGAGGAGGCGCGCCGCGCCGCCAGCATCTCCGGCCGGAAGACCCGGGAGGACGGCGCGGACGACTTCGACCGCAACCGCCGCAAGCGGCGCAAGCCCATGCGCAACGTGGTGGAGCCCTCCGCCACCCAGCCCATCAAGGCGGTCAAGCGCAAGGTGCGCATGGAGGACGCCATCCGCGTGGCGGACATGGCCAAGCAGATGGGCGTCAAGGCCCAGGCCCTCATCAAGATCCTCTTCGGCCTGGGGATGATGGCCACCATCAACCAGTCCATCGACTTCGACACCGCGACCCTGGTGGCCCAGGAGTTCGAGTACGAGGTCGAGCGGGTGGGCTTCTCCGAGGAAGGCTTCCTGGCCGCGGCCGCGGAAGGCGGGGACGATCCCGACAAGCTCAAGCCCCGTCCCCCGGTGGTCACCATCATGGGCCACGTGGACCACGGCAAGACCTCGCTCCTGGACGCCATCCGCTCCTCGGAGATCACCTCCGGCGAGGCCGGCGGCATCACCCAGCACATCGGCGCCTACGACGTGGACACCCCGCGCGGCAAGGTGGTCTTCCTGGACACCCCCGGCCACGAGGCCTTCACCGCCATGCGCGCCCGCGGCGCCAAGGTCACGGACATCGTGGTCCTGGTGGTGGCTGCCGACGACGGCGTGATGGACCAGACCCGCGAGGCCGTGAGCCACGCCCGCGCCGCCGGCGTGCCCATCGTGGTGGCGGTGAACAAGATCGACAAGCCCGAGGCCAACCCCGACCGCGTCATGCGCGAGCTGTCCGAGATCGGCCTGGCCTCCGAAGCCTGGGGCGGAGACACCATCTTCGCCAACGTCTCGGCCAAGAAGCACATGGGCATCGACGAACTGCTGGAGCTCCTCCTGCTCCAGGCCGAGGTGCTGGAGCTCAAGGCCAATCCGGACAAGCCGGCCATGGGCCGCATCGTGGAGGCCCGCCTGGACAAGGGTCGCGGCCCGGTGGCCACGGTGCTCATCCAGCAGGGCACGCTCAAGCTGGGCGACGCCTTCGTCTGCGGCGTGCACAACGGCAAGGTCCGCAACATGTTCAACGACGTGGGCCGCAAGATCAAGGACGCCGGCCCCTCCATCCCGGTGGAGGTGCAGGGCTTCGACTCGGTTCCCGAGGCCGGCGACGAGTTCGTGGTGGTGGAGGACGAGAAGGTCGCCCGCCGCATCGCGTCCGAGCGCCAGATCAAGCTGCGGGAGAAGGAGCTGGCCAAGGAGTCCAAGGTCACGCTGGAGAGCTTCCTGGCGGCCCGCAAGGACGCCGCGGCCAAGACCCTCAACCTGCTGCTCAAGGCCGACGTGCAGGGCTCCCTGGAGGCCATCGCCGACGCCCTGAACAAGCTCTCCACCGACGAGGTGAAGATCCACGTGGTGCACAGCGGCGCGGGGGCCATCTCCGAGTCGGACATCCTGCTCGCCACCGCCTCCGAGGCCATCATCATCGGCTTCAACGTGAAGCCCACGGCCAAGGTCAAGGAGATCGCCGAGCGGGAGAACGTGGACATCCGCTTCTACGACATCATCTACAAGCTGGTGGCCGAGGTGAAGGACGCCATGACCGGCATGCTCGAGCCGGTGTTCACCGAGTCCTACCTGGGCCAGGCCGACGTGCTGCAGACCTTCAGCATTCCCAAGGTGGGCGCCATCGCCGGCTGCCGGGTCATGGACGGGGTCATGCGCCGCAACGCCCAGGCCCGCCTGCTGCGCAACGGCGTGGTGGTCTACACCGGCCGCATCTCGTCCCTCAAGCGGATCAAGGACGACGCCAAGGAAGTGGCCAAGGGCTACGAATGCGGCATCGGCCTGGAGAACTACAACGACATCAAGATCGGCGACGTGATCGAGACCTTCGAGGAGGTCCAGACCCAGCCGACCCTGGGCTAGCCGCCGCGGAGCCTTATGTACGTGGGAGTCCTCACCCTGCGCTTCGCGCTGCACGACAACCATTCGCTGAAGGGCAAGCGCCGCTTCGCCTCGAGCCTGAAGCAGAAGCTGCGCAACGCCTTCAACGTGGCGGTGTCCGAGGTGGCGGACCAGGACTCCCGCGACCGGCTGACCCTGGCCGTGGTGGCCGTTTCCGGCGAACGCCGGCGGCTGGAGAGCCAGATGACCAAGGCCCTGTGCAAGGTGGAGGCGGTGTCCGACGAGGACATCGTGGACAGCCAGGTGGAGATCTTCGCGGCCGAAGGCGGCGAGGAATACGTCCCGGACCGGCTCCGGGACCTGGAGGACAACCATGCGCAGGACTGAATCACGCCGCTCGCAGCGTCTGGCCGACCTCCTGCTGCGCGAGGTGGCGGCCATCCTCTCCCGGGAGTTCGGCGACCCCCGGCTGGAGGAGGCCACCCTCACCGGGGTGCGCCTCAACCCGGACCTGACCCTGGCCGAGGTGCTCTACTCGGTGCGCGACACCGAGCGCCGGGCCGAGGTGCAGAAGGCCCTGGACAGGGCGGCCACGCTCATCCGGCGCAAGGCGGCCGGCCGGCTGGGCCTCAAGCACATGCCCGAACTGCGCTTCGTGCACGACGACTTCCTGGAGAACATGGTCTATGTCCACCCCGCGGACTGAGATCGCAGACCTCCTGCGCCGCGAGGACGGCTTCCTGCTGGCCTCCCACGCCACCCCGGACGGCGACGCCCTGGGCTCCCTCGTGGCCATGGGCCACCTCCTGGCCGCCCTGGGCAAGCGCTTCGCGCTCTACAACCAGAGCGGCGTTCCCGAGGGCTACGACTGGCTGCCCCTGCCCGGTCCGGTGCTCACCCGGGTCCCGGAGGACGACTTCGCCTGGACCGTGGTCCTGGACTGCGGCGCCGCCCACCGGGTGGGCGAGGACCTGGAGCCGCGCCTGAGGCCGGAACGGACCATCAACATCGACCACCACCTGGGCAACCCCGGGTTCGGGGCGGTGAACTGGGTGGACACCTCCATGTCCGCGGTGGGAGAGATGGTGGCCCTGCTGGCCCACGACCTGGGCGTTCCCCTGTCCGGTCCCCTGGGCGAGGCCGTGTACCTGGCCGTGGTGACCGACACCGGCTCCTTCACCTTCGGCAACACCCAGCCCCGGGTCCTCAGCCTGGCCGCGGAGATCCTCAGCCTGGGCCTGGACGTGGCGGACTTCAACCACAAGCTCCTGAACAACTGGAGCCCCGGCCGGCTGGCCCTCTGGTCCCGGGTGCTGGACCGCGCCCACTACACCCACGACGGCAAGGTGGGCCTGGTGCGCATCAGCCGGTCCGACCTGGACGCCACCGGCACCACCGCCCTGGACACCGACAACCTGGTGAACATGGTGCGCCGGGTGCGCGGGGTGCAGGTGGCGGTGTCCCTGCGCGAGGACGAGCCCCGGCGGATCAAGTTCAGCCTCCGCTCCAGCGGCGACGTGAACGTGCAGGCCATGGCCGCCACCCTGGGCGGCGGCGGGCACAAGAACGCATCCGGCGGCACGGTGGAGGCGGACCTGGACACCGCCGAGGCGGTGGTGGAGGCCGCGGTGGCCAAGGGGCTGGGTCTCTCCTGATGGGACGGCGGAGGCGCGATCCGCGCCAACTGGACGGGGTGCTCATCCTGGACAAGCCGGGCGGCCCCACGTCCGCGGCCTGCCTCACGGGCATCAAGCGCCTGGGCCAGGGGAAGATCGGCCATGCCGGCACCCTGGACCCCATGGCCACGGGCGTGCTGGTGGTGCTCCTGGGCCAGGGGACCAAGCTGGGCCCCTACTTGACAGGAGCCGGGAAAACATATTCAGGACAGTTGCGCCTGGGCCTGTCCACCGATACATACGATATCGAGGGCAAGGTCCAGGAGGAACGCCCCTGGCGGCACCTGGACCCCGGGACCGTGGCCGAGGCGGTTCTGGCCTGGCGGGACGAAACCGAACAGGTGGTTCCCCCGGTGTCCGCGGCCAAGCACGAGGGCCGGCCGCTGTATGCCCTGGCCCGGGCCGGCGAGGACGTGCCGGTCAAGGTCAAGTCCATTGAAATATCCCGCGTGGAGGTCCTCTCGGTGGACCTCCCGCTGGTGAGCTTCCGGGTCGGCGTGTCCGCCGGCGCCTACATCCGGTCCCTGGTCCACAGCTTGGGGATGCGGCTGGGGTGCCTGGCGACGCTTACCGCGCTGACCCGGGAAGCTAGCCATCCCTTCGACCTCGGCCAGGCCCACCGCCTGGATGAGGTCCTGGCCGAGCCCGAGGCCCTGGCGAGCAAGGTGATCCCGCTCACGGACGCCCTGCCCCACTGGCCCCGGGCCCGGCTCACCGCGGAACAGGAGGCGCTGGTCAAGAACGGCGTCCAACTGCCCGCCGCGGCGGTGGCCCTGGACGGGTCTCCGGGACCCCGGGCCATGCTGCTCCGCCCCTCGGGCGAGCCGCTGGCCCTGGCCGAACTGGTCGAAAGGGACGGCGCCCCCTGGTGGGCGGTCCTGCGCGGCCTGTGGCAGGACCCTGCGCCCCAAACCCATAGGCCGCAAGACAAGGAGGAATCGCTGTGGTCCTGACTCCTGTTGAAAAGGCGACGATCATTGAGGAATACAAGCAGCACGAGGGCGACACCGGATCCCCGGAGGTCCAGGTCGCGCTGCTCACGGCCAGGATCACCTACCTGACCGACCACTTCAAGACGCACAAGAAGGACTTCCACTCCCGCACCGGCCTGCTCAAGCTGGTGGGCCAGCGGCGCAAGCTGCTCAACTACCTGCGGGCCAAGGATGTCCAGCGTTATCGCGAGCTGATCAGCCGCCTCAACCTGCGCAAGTAGTCATCCGGCGGGGGCCCCGCGGCCGGGGCCCCCTTTCCCCGTCACCGGCCGCTTGGAGGTTGGGACGATGCGGCGTCGCCCGACGCCGTATCCTCACAACTTCCCGGCGGCGAACCTCGGGGGAGCGACGGCGCGAGCCGCACACCCCAACCAAGAGAGAAACACATGATCAAACCCATCGAGGTCATCCGCCGGACAGCCAACCTCGGCCTGTCGGAAATCACCATCGAAATCGGCCGCCTGGCCAACCAGGCCGACGGCGCGGTCTGGGTCCAGAGCCGCGACACCGTGGTCCTGGTCACCGCCGTGACCCAGCCCCTGCCCGAGGACAAGGGCTTCTTCCCCCTGTCCGTGGAATACAAGGAGATGGCCTACGCCGCGGGCCGCATCCCGGGCAGCTTCTTCCGCCGCGAGATCGGCCGGCCCAGCGAGCGCGAGGTCCACGTGGCCCGGCTCATCGACCGCCCCATCCGCCCCCTGTTCCCCAAGGGCTTCCGCGACGAGGTCCAGATCATCGCCACCGTGCTGTCCGCGGACGAGTTCGCCGACCCGGACGTGCTGGCCATGACCGGCGCCTCCACCGCCCTGCACCTGTCCAAGATCCCCTTCGACGGCCCCATCGCCGGGGCCCGGGTGGGCTACGTGGACGGCAGCTTCGTGCTCAACCCCTCCTGCCAGGCGGTGGTCGAGCAGAGCACCCTGAACATCGTGCTGGCCTGCACCCGCAACGCGGTGGTCATGGTCGAGGGCCAGGCCGAGTTCCTGCCCGAGAGCCTGCTGGCCGACGCCATCGCCTGGGGCCACGAGAGGATTCTCCCCCTCATCGACCTGCAGGAGGCCCTGCGCGCCGAGTGCGGCAAGCCCAAGCTGGAAGTGGTCCCGCCCAAGCAGGACGCCGACCTCTCCCGCATGGTGGAGGAGATCGCCACGCCCAAGCTCAAGGCCGCCCTGGACATCTCGACCAAGATGGAGCGCCGCCAGGCCAAGGCCGCGGCCAAGGACGAGGTCATGCAGGCCATGGCCGAGAAGCTCCTGGCCTCCGAGCCCGAGCGGCTCAAGCTGGTGCCCGAGATCATCGACAGCCTGGGCAAGAAGCTCATGCGCCGCCGCATCAAGGAGGAGCACCGCCGGGTTGACGGCCGCGACCTGACCACGGTGCGGCCCCTGGGCATCGAGGTGGGGCTGCTGCCCCGCACCCACGGCTCGGCCCTGTTCGCCCGCGGCGAGACCAAGGTGCTCTGCGTGGCCACCCTGGGCTCCACCCGCGACGAGCAGCGCATGGACAGCCTGCAGGGCGAAGCCACCAAGCAGTTCATGCTCCACTACAACTTCCCGCCCTACTGCGTGGGCGAGGTCAAGCCGGTGCGCGGCCCCTCCCGCCGGGAGATCGGCCACGGCCTGCTCGCCGAGCGGGCCATCACCCCGGTGCTGCCCGCCCAGGACGACAAGTTCCCCTTCACCCTGCGGGTGGTCTCCGAAACCATGGAGTCCAACGGCTCCTCGTCCATGGCCACGGTGTGCGGCTCGTCGCTCGCCCTCATGGACGCCGGCGTGCCCATCAAGTGCCCCGTGGCGGGCATCGCCATGGGCCTGATCAAGGAGGACGACGACTACCTGGTGCTCACCGACATCCTCGGCGACGAGGACGCCCTGGGCGACATGGACTTCAAGGTGGCGGGCACGACCGAGGGCGTGACCGCGGTGCAGATGGACATCAAGATCGCGGGCATCCCCCAGGATGTCCTGGGCCGCGCCCTGGAGCAGGCCCGCGAGGCCCGGCTGCACATCCTGGAGCACATGAACCAGATCCTGGCCGAGGCCCGGCCCGAGATGTCCCCGCACGCCCCCCAGCTGGAGATCGTGCAGATCAACCCGGACAAGATCCGGTCGGTCATCGGCCCCGGCGGCAAGAACATCAAGGCCATCACCGCCGCCACCTCGGCCTCCATCGACATCGAGGACGACGGCCGCATCTACATCTTCGCGCCCAACGACGAGTCCATGCGCAAGGCCAAGGAGATGGTGCTCTACCACGACCAGACCGCCGAGGTGGGCAAGGTCTACAAGGGCCGCGTCACCAAGCTGGTGGACTGCGGCGCGGTGGTGGAGATCATGCCCGGCCTGGACGGCCTGGTGCACGTGTCCCAGCTGGACCTGGACCGGGTGGAGAACGTCTCGGACATCGTGAAGCTCGGGGACGACTTCGAGGTCATGGTGGTCGAGGTGGAGTCCTCCGGCCGGGTGCGCCTGTCCCACAAGGCGGTGCTCCTGCAGCGCGCGGGCAAGACCATCGACCTGGCCGACTTCGCCAAGACCGGCGGCCCCCGCCGGGGCGGCGACCGGGACCGGGGCCGCGGCGGCGACCGCCGGGGCGGAGACCGGGACCGGGGCCGCGGCGGCGATCGCGGCCGCGGCGGCGACCGGCGATAGCCCTCGCACCTGCTGAATGAACAGGCCCTCCGGACCGCGGTCCGGGGGGCCTTTTTCGTGTCCAGGCCAGGGAGCGCACTCCGTTCGCAACACCCCTCCCACATGCGGGAAGGGGCGGGGCGGGCATTGCCAGCAAGGCGATTCTCCAGTATTCCCAGCCAGTCCAGACCTGCACGGAACCCACATGCCCGCAGACGTCAACGCCATCCTCGACCTGCTCCAGCCCGGCCTGGCCATCGGCCAGGACGCCCTGTTCCTGGTCGGGCTGGCCCTGTTCCCGGGACCGGGCATCTGGGACAAGCTGCGCGGCCGGCGCCCTGCCCGGGAGGACGCCGACTCCCGGCTGAACCCCGAATCGCGCCGAGTGCTCCAGGCCGCGGTGAACCGGCGCGCCGCCCTGGACATCTTCCTGGGCGAAAAGGACCCCACATCCTTCCAACTCGCGGCCCTGGACCGGGACACGGTGCAGGTCACGGCGCCGATCACCCTCCCCATCTCCCCGGACGTGGCGGGCAAGGAGGTGGACTGCTTCTTCCGGATCCCCTCCCACGCCCCGGGCGAGGAATGGGATTTCTACCGGTTCCGGGGGCGGATACAGGGGCTGCTCAGGGGAGAGGACAAGGAGCTGATCCTGGCCATCGCCCTGCCGGAGCGGGTGGAGACCGGACAGAAGCGGCAGTTCTTCCGGCTCAAGCCGCCCCGCGGCCTGGTGCTGCGGGTGGCGGTCTGGCCCGGCAAGGAGGCCCGGACCCCGGTGCGCGACCTGCCCAAGCCCGGGCTCAGATACCAAGTGGACAAGCCGGCCAGCTTCCGCCTGGCCGACATCTCGGCCGGAGGCCTGCTCCTGGAGGGACTGAACTCGGGCGTGCAAGACTGCGGCCTGCCCCTGGAGCCCGGGTCCGAGTGGTTCTTCCTGGTCTCGGTCCAGGACCCGGGACGCAACGACCGCCACGACTGGTGGCTCACCGCCGCCCTGGTCAACCGCCAGGCGGGCGCGCCCGGCCGGCAGAGGCTGGCCTTCAAGCTCACCGGGTTCGCCTCTTCCCTGAAGGTCGACGCGCCGGACTGGGAAGCGGTTCCGGACGACGGGGTGCAGGTCATGGCCGCCTGGATCTTCCAGCGCACCCTGGAGCTGACCCGCCTGGCGCGCGAAACAGACTAGCCCAGCCGCAGCACCAGCTTCTGAGACACCAGCTCCCGGCCGTAGCGGTCGTCCCGGTCCTCCTCCGCCAGCGCGAATCCGGCCCGGTCGTAGAGGGCGCGAGCCGCGTGCAGCCCGGCGAAGGTCCAGAGAAAGATTTCCTCCACGCACTGCTCCCGGCAGCGGACCAGGGCCAGGTCCAAAAGCCTCCGTCCCAGGCCGCGGCCCGCCGCGGCCGGATCGGCGATGAACCAGCGCAGTTGGGCCAGCCCCTCCCCCGCCCCCAGGTCCGCGGCCAGGAACGCCGCCAGCCCGCCCCGCTCCCGCACGGACCACGCGCCGTCCCGCCGAGGGTCGAAACGCAGGGCGAACTCGGCCAGCCCCTTGGCCACGTAGGCCTCGAACATCACCGGCAGGCCCCATTCCCGGCCGTAGTACCCGCCGTGCAGGGCCGTCACCTCGCCGATGAGGCCGGGTGTGAACCCCGAGAAGACATCCATGTCCACAGCCTCTTCCCCCTGGCGCGATCTCCCGTCCGAAAGCGGACAACCTGCTTGTGTCGACGTCATCGGCTTTTTGGTTGACTTTGTCAACAATACGCCTCACCCTGAACCGGCCATGGCTCCGACAACCGCCCAGATCGACCGCTTCCGCCGCTTCAGCCGGTTCTACACCGCCCTGCTCGGCCTGCTGGACGACCGGCTGCTGCACAGCCCGGCCTCCCTGGCCCAGGGCCGCATCCTCTTCGAGGTAGGAGTCGAGCCGGACTGCACGGCCCGGGACCTGGGCCGACGCCTGGACATGGACCGGGGCCAGCTCAGCCGCACCTTGTCAGGCCTGGAACGACAGGGATGGCTGTCGCGAGCGCCCCATCCCGGGGACCGCCGCGCCCGCCGCCTGCGCCTGACCCCGGCGGGCCGGCTTCTCCTGACGGAACTGGAGCGCCGCTCCCGGGACCAGGTGGCGGGCATTCTCGCCGGCCTGGACAACGAGCAGCGAGAGCGCCTGGACCGGGCCATGGCCGACATCGAGGACCTCCTCTCCCCTCCCGCCGCAGGCTGAACCAATGAAAACGGCCCGCCCCGAGAAAGCCGGGACGGGCCGCAGTCAGCGTGATCCGCGCTACTTCTTGACCGGTTCCGGGTCGGACACCGGGATGGTGAAGGACTCCAGCTTCTCGCCGCTGCGCACCACGATCTTGAGCTGGGTGACGCCCTTGCCCGCAGGCAGGTAGATGTAGCCCACCTTGGTGTAGTTCAGGGGCACCAGCTCGTCGGTCCACATGTAGGTGCGCAGTTCGTCCCGCACGATGGACTTGAGCTTCATGTCCGATTCCACGGCCCCGTACGTGGCGCCGGCCATGGCGCCGGCCGCGCCGCCGACGACCGCGCCCTTCCAGATGTTGTCGCCGCCGCCGATGGCCCCGAGCAGCGCGCCCAGGCCCGCGCCCAGCACCGCGCCCAGGGTTCCGGTGCGGGCCGCGTTGGCCGCATCGGTCTTGAAGGACTCCGAGGCGAAGACCAGCCGGGTGGACTCCTCCAGGGTGTAGGCCAGGTACTCGCCGTCCGCGCCCACGCCCCGGATCTCGTTAGGATCGACCCGGGGACTGGTCCCCCCGTGGTTCTTGAACACCAGGTACACGGGATACAGGCCCGAAGAGGCGTAGTTGAGCCCCTGGCCGGGATAGACGTAACCCACCGCGGCCAGGTCGAAGTCGGCGGTGCGCACCGCGCCGGACACGGCCGAGGGGTCCGCCACCCGCCGGGGCTGGGGCAGGGGCTGGGTGGCGGCGCAGGACCAGACGAAGAGCTGCAGGGCGGCGAGGACCAGATACGCCGTACGCCGCAAGACACGCTTGGTTTGCATCATGCTTCCTTTGGGTAGTCACCGGTTGTTGCAGGACGAGATTCAGTTCACCAGGACGCCGGCGTAGCCCACCACCCTGCGGTAGTCGCCGCTGGCCTGGCCAGAGGTGGCGTAGGCCGCCAGCCGGGCCGAGGCCGCGCCCAACTCCCGGGCCAAGAACAGGCCCAGGGTCATGGGCAGGACCCCGCACATGCTGATGCCGTGCCGGCGGACGACCTCATACAGCCGGAGCGGGTCCAGGTCCAGCATGGGCGCGATGGCCATCCTGTCCCGCTCCTCGGCCTGCTCGTGGGTCACGTAGTGGCTCATGTCCGAGCTGACCACGATGGACACGGGGCGGCCCGCGGCCTTGACCGCCGCGGCCATGTTCCGGGCAACGGCCTCCAGGACCTGGGGGCTGCGCTCGGAAACCGCCACCGGGACCATGGCGGCCTTGGGATTCAGGGCCTGGAGAAAGGGCACCACCACCTCCAGGGAATGCTCCTGGAGATGGGCCGAGAAATCCGCGGCCAGGCGAGTGTCGCCAGCCAGGAGGTCCGCAGCCAGCTTCTGGTCCACGGCCATGGGTCCCAGGGGGGTGAGCCAGCGGCCCTCGGGCCAGACCGCCAGGGAGCGGCCCAGGCCGGTATGGTTGGGACCGAACAGGAGCAGGGTGTCGGCCAGCCTGGCCTGCCCCAGGGTCTGGCCCGCCACTCCTCCGGAGTAGATGTAGCCCGCGTGGGGGACCATGGCCAGCAGGGTCGGGGCGGAGTCGGGCGCGGCCGGGGCCGCGGCAAGGAAACGCCGCACCTCGCCGTCAAGGGCTCGGGTCGAGCCGGGATAGAACTGGCCGGCCACCACCGGTTGCCTGTCCATGCGCTCTCCTTGGCCAGGGGTTTCACCGCCTGGCGCCAGGATACACCATGCCGAAGGCTATTGGAAGTTGGGGGACGGGGAGTATTCCCGGGCCGCCTGCTCCAGGGAGGAGGTCTGCAGCTCGGAGGCGGCCATGCGGCCGTAAAGGCTGGCCGGCGCGGCCTTGGCCAGGTCGGTCAGGGTCTCGCGCCAGGCCTTCTCGTCCCCGTTCTGGCGGTAGAGGCCGGCCAGGCGGTAGCGGTGCGCGGGCCAGCCGGGATCGCCCTTGGTCACGTACTCGCCGAACTGCCTGGCCCAGTTCAGGGCCTCCTGGGGCCGGGCCGAACGCTCGGTCACATCCACCAGGATGGCCAGGCTGTCCCGGATCTTGCCCGGGTCCTCCCCGCTCTCCAGGAGCAGGGTGTAGGCGTCCTGGGCGAATTCGTAGGCGGTCTTGAGGTCGTCCCGGGACACCGCGTCCTGGGCCAGGAAATACGTGGCGTAGGCCTTCTGCCGCCGATCCAGGCCCGGGTCGTGGCCCAACTCCATCCACAGGGGGCGGGCCTGGTCGGGCTGGTGCAGGTTCTCGTGGGCCAGGGCCAGGGCGTAGGTCAGCTCCCGCTTGTACTCCGGGGCCATTTCCCAGGACGTGGCCACCGAGGCCAGCTCCACCACCTTCTCCCAGTTCTGGTTGTCCACGAACACGCCCACGGCCAGGCCCATGGCCAACTCCGAGAACTGGGGCACCTGCTCCTTGCCCAGGAAGGGACGCACCATGTCCAGGGCCAGGTCGGCCCGACCCGCCTTCCACAGGGACAGGCCCAGGGAGAGTCGGGTCTGGGCGTCGAGGTCCTCCACCCCTTTCCGGATGAAGGGATACTCGTCGTAGAGGGAGACCACCGGCCCGTAGCCCTGCTCGCGCATGAAGGTGGCCGCGGCCCGCTCGAAGGCCTTGAGCCCGGCCCGGTGCGCGCGCTCCTTGAGGGCGCTGTCCGGGAACTTGGCGTCGAACTCGCCGATGGTCTTGAGCGCGTCCAGGTTCTTGTTGTCCCACATGTACCAGATGGCCATCTTGAGTTGCGCCAGGGGGGCCAGGGGGCTGTCCGGGTGCTTGGCGATGATCTCCTGGTAGATCTCCACCGGCCGCTTGTTGAAGGGCCGGTCGAAGACCGTGAACATGTCCTCCACCGAGGGCTGGTCGTAGATGCCCTCCTCGGCCAGGCGCATGCGGGCGATGAGGCCGCCCTCCCGCTCCGGGAAGGTATCGGCGGCCTTCTCGTAGATCTCCTTGGCCGCGCGGAAGGTCTTGGACTCCACGTAGATGTCGCCGATGCGGGCCAGGACCACGTCCGCATCCTCGCCCTTGGGGTCCAGGTTGTAGTAGACCCAGTAGTCGTCCTTGGCCTTCTTCCAGTCCTTGTTGGCGAAGGCCACGTCGCCCGACAGGCGCAGGATGGGGGGATACTCCACATAGAAGCGCGGCCAGCGCTTCTCGATGAAGTCCACGATCTGGGCCGCCTGCTTGTCGTAGCCCAGCTTGCGCAGGGACTGGGCCAGGCTCACCGAGGACTCGCGCACGAACTTGGAGTCGGGATAGACCTGGACCAGGTACTGGAACTGGTCCGCGGCGTTCTGGTAGTCGCCCTTCTTGAAGTAGTAATCGCCCCAGTAATAATAGGACAGGGGCACGTTGGAGTCGTTGGGGTGCTTGGTGCGCAGCAGCTTGGTGTAGGCCGTGGCCTCGGGCAGGTTGCCCACGTTCAGGTTGAGCACCGACAGCCTGAGCAGCGCCGCGGGCAGGCGCTCGGACTTGAGGTTGTAGTTCATGGCCGCTTCGTAGGCCCCGTTGATGAGGTCGAACTTCCCGGCCAGGTCCTCCCGGTTCATGGCGTAGAGCACGTCGGCCCGGGTGTAGAGGGCCTCCTCGCGCAGGGTCTTGGGAACCTTGGGGCTGCGCAGCAGGGCCTCCACCTCGTCCAGGCCGGCCTGGTAGTTGCCCATGGAGATGGCGCTCTGGGCGGTGAGCAGGCTCTCCTCGAAGCTCATGGTGGCGTTGTCCGCGGCCGGGGCCTCGGCGACCTCGGTCATGTTGGCCGCGGGCTCGGCCGGGGCGGAGGGAGCCTCGGCCTGCTCCGCGGGCCGGGCCGGAGCCTCGGGCTCGGGCTGGGGCAGGGGCGGCTCCTTGGCGGCCATGGCCGCCTCCACCTGGGCCGCGGGCGGCGGGGACAGCACCGCGCCCCGGAACTCCGAGCCCGGACCGCCGGCCATCAGGTTCTCCACCAGCCGGTCGCGGCCGAAGGGCTCGGGCCGGACGGGAGCCGCCGGGGCCGGGGCCTGGACCCGGGCCTCCTCCGGGGCGGACGGGGGCGCGGCAGGAACTGGCGGGGCGGCGGGCGACGGCTCGCCTTTGACGATCCCGCCGCGCACCTGGCCCTTGCCCGCGGCCGGGGGCGCGACGGGTGCAGGCGGCGCGGCCGGGGGCGCGACGGGCGCAGGCGCGGCCGGAGGCGCGGCGGCTGCCGCAGGAGGGGCCGGCTGCGCCTCCTGGGGGGAGACCGGCTGGGCCTGGTCCGGACCCACCGAGCGGACCTTGCCGCGGAACACGTAGGGCACTGCGTAGAACGGACGCGGGGCCGCGGGAGAGGGCTCCGGCGCAGCCACCTGGGCCGCCTCCGGAGCCGGCTGCGGGGCCGGTTCCGGCGCCGGGGCCTTTCCGGCCGGCGCGGCTGCGGCGCCCCGGGCCTGGCCCTTGGCCGGAGCAGCCGGCGCCTTGGCCTCGGCCTTGGCGGCCGGCGCGGCAGGGGCCTTGGTCTCGGGCTTGGGGGCCGGAGGCTGGGCCGCGGGAGCCGGGGCTCCGTCCGGTTTCCAGCGCGCGCCCAGGGGGTCGCGGAAGATGTCCACCACCAGCTTGCGGCTGTCGGGAAGGGCGTGGACCACGAAGCCGAAGCCCGGGTCCCGGAGGGAGATGCGCACCCCCCCGTCCACGGCCGAAACCCCGGCCACCAGCCGGGCCCGGCCCAGATCCGTGCCCGGAGCGGCGCGGCCGTCCAGGGCCAGGCCCTTGGGCAGGGTCAGCAGGATCTCGGTGGCTCCGGTGCGGGCCGAGGAGTACCTGGGCAGGGGGGCGTCGAACTCGAAGACCAGCCGCTCCCGGTCCTGGCGCTGGTCGAAGCTGTACGCGCCGCACCAGCCCGGGGTGGCCAGGGCCAGCGCGAAAAGCGCCGGCCCGAGAAGAATCCAGGCGAGCCTGGAGCGGGAGTGTGCATTCACTCTAGTAATTAATGCAATAACCATGCAATGCGCACGGTCCATCCCCCGCGGGCTAGAGATTCTTCTTCTTGAGCTTCTCGATGAGGGTGGTGCGCTTGATGCCCAGGATCTCCGCGGCCTGGTTCTTGACTCCGCCGGCCATCTCCAGGGCCTCCTTGAGCAGCCGCTCCTCCACGGTGTCCAGGAAGACCTTGAGGTCCATGCCCTGCTCCTTGAGGTCCCCCACCACCGGCCAGACGAAGCCCGCCGGAGCGGCCGGGGCGGACGGCTCGGGCCGGGGCCGGCCCTCCACGTCGGTCCAGATCTTCTCGGGCAGATCCGCGGCGAGCACCGTCTCGCCCTCGCACAGGATGCTCAGCCGCTCCATGAAGTTCTCGAGTTCGCGGATGTTGCCCGGCCAGGAATAACGCAGGAGCATGTCCCGGGCCTCGTCGGCGATAACGAGCACCCGGCGGTTCTTGGACGAGCAGAAGCCGTTCAGGAAATACTCGGCCAGAAGCGTCACGTCGTCCCCGCGCTCGCGCAGGGCCGGCAGGTGGATGGGGATGACGTTGAGGCGGTAGAAGAGGTCCTCGCGGAAATTCCCCCGGGAGACCTCCATCTCCAGGTCGCGGTTGGTGGCGGCCACGATGCGCACGTCCACCTTCTTGGTGCCGGTGCCGCCCACCCGCTCGAACTCCTTTTCCTGGAGCACGCGCAGGATCTTCACCTGCAGGGCCAGGGTGAGTTCGCCGATCTCGTCCAGGAAGATGGTCCCGCCGTCGGCCAGTTCGAAACGGCCGGCCCGGGAGCGGATGGCGCTGGTGAAGGCGCCCTTCTCGTGGCCGAAGAGCTCGGACTCCAGGAGTTCGCTGGGAATGGCCCCGCAGTTGATGGGCACGAAGGGCTTGTCCCGACGCCTGGAGTTGAGGTGCAGGGCGCGGACCAGCAGTTCCTTGCCCGTGCCCGACTCGCCGGTGACCAGCACCGTGGAGTCGGTGGGGGCCACCTTGGCCAGGACCTGGAAAACCTTGGTGAGCGCAGGGCTGCGGCCGATGATGTTGCCGGTGTTCAGTTCCATCGCGCCTCCGCGGGGCAGGGTCTGGCGGGCTCCGGCCGGGCCGGGCGGGCCACGCGCAGAATACGTGTTCCCCCAATCCTGTCAATATTATGACAGGAGGAATCCGGGCGTGGCCCGGAAGAACTCGCCCAACATGCCGAAATGTATAAGAATTAGTTTTCAGGCGCGGATGTCCAGGACCGCGCCCACCATCTCGTCCCGGGCCCGGATCACTGCGGCGTTGGCCTCGTAGGCCCGCTGGTTCGCGGCGAGGTTCACCATCTCCCGGGCCGCGTCCGTGGTGGAGCCGGGCGCGTAGGCCGCCGCCTGCTCCACCCTGCCCTGCCGCTCCTCCAGGCGCACGGACGGAACCTGGGGCGGTTCGGCCGAGGTCTGGCGCACCTCCTGCACAGCCACGCCTCCCTGGTCCGGACGGTCCTCCAGGGTGGCGCGGGAGGCGCGGAGCTCCTCGGTGTTCACGTTGGCCAGGTTGTGCGCCGCGACCTGCTGGGACAGGGCGAAGGCGCTCAGGGCCGAAGCGGGGGCGGAGATGTCCATGGCCGGGTGCTCCTGGCCGCCATTCTACGGCCTTGGCGCCGCCTTTTCAATGCTGGCGTAGGCGCTGTGGTTGTGGATGGACTCGAAGCTCTCCACCTCCACGCTGAACCAGGTCACCTGGGGATGGGCCGAGAGGTCCTGGGCCGCGGCCCGCACCACGTCCTCCACGAAGGCGGGATTGGCGAAGGCCCCTTCGGTCACGGCCCGCTCGTCCTCGCGCTTGAGCAGGGCGTACACCGGGGAAGAGCCCGCGGCCTCGGCGATGGCGATGAGGTCCTCCAGCCAGAGGAATCCCCGGAACCGGGCGCGGATGCGCACCACGGCCCGCTGGCTGTGCGCCCCGCCGTCGCAGATGGCCAGGGAGCAGGGGCATACGGTCATCACCGGCACGTCCACCCCGAGCACGAAGGAGAGGCGGCCGTTCTCCAGCTCCCCGGTCAGGGAGCAGTCGTAGCCCATGAGCCCGGGACTGGCCGTGGCCGGAGAGCGCTTTTCCTGGAAGTAGGGGAAACGGAAGTGGATGTGGGCCCGGGTGGCGGCCAGGCGGTCCCGCACGTCCTGCAGGAGCCGCTTGAAGCTGGCGTAGTCCAGGCCCTCGTCCCAGGCCCCCAGGGCCTCCAGGAAGCGGCTCATGTGGGTGCCCTTGAACTCCGCGGGCAGGTCCACGAAAAGGTCCACGGTGGCCACCGTGTGCTGGACCCCCTTGCCCCTGACCCGCACGGTGATGGGCAGGGACAGGCCCTTGACCCCCACCCGGTCGATGGACAGGGCCACCTCGGCCGGAAACGACTGGACGTCCTTCACTAGACTATGTCCTGTCCGGTGGTGGTGAGGGAGAGCTTGCCGTGCTTGACCCCCTTGGTGGAGAGCAGCCGCTGCCCCAGCTTGCGCACCCGCTCGCCCGGGCCCTTGAGCACCAGCACCTCCAGGCAGTTGTGGTGGTCCAGGTGCACGTGCAGGCTGGTGACGATGAGGTCCAGGTAGTCGTGCTGCACCTCGGTGAGCTTCTGGGAAAGCTGGCTCTGGTGATGGTCGAAGACCATGGACAGGGTGCCGGCGATCTCCCGGTCGGTGTCCTCCCACTCCCGCTTGACCAGGGTGTTGCGGATCAGGTCGCGGATGGCCTCGGAGCGGGTCTGGTAGCTCATCTCCTCGCACAGCTTGTCGAACTTCTCCAGGAGGTCCGAATCCAGGGACACGCCGAAACGGATGGTCTGGCCCATGTGCTCTCCTTGTGTGCCGGTTTCAGGCTCCCGGCCGGGCGATTTCCCAGATGTTCACCGTGACCGTGCGACCGTCCTGGGGCGCCCCCACGGTGCGCAGCCGCTCCATGCGCCAGCCCCGGCCGGCCAGGGTCTCCTGGAAATGGCCGTAGACCGAACGGTTGGGCTCGGCCACCCAGGCCAGGCCGTCCCGGGCCAGGGCGTGGTCCAGGAAGTCGGCCACCGGGGCGGCGAAGCGCTTCTCGTACATGACGTCGCCGGCCACCACCAGGTCGGCGCACCCGGGGCGCAGGGCCGGGGCGCGCCAGTCCATGCAGGCGAAGGCCGCGCCGGCCACCGCGTTGCCGCGGGCGTTGGCCACGGCATGGCGCAGGGCCTCGGGCTCGTAGTCCAGGCCCAGGACCCTGCCTCCCAGGCTGGCCGCAGCCAGGGCCGTGAGTCCCAGGCCGCAGCCCAGGTCCACCACCCGGCGTCCGGCCAGCCGCCGCCGGTGCTCGCCCAGCCACTGGCACAGGGCCAGGCTGGCCGGCCACAACTCCACCCAGTAGGGCAGGCGCTCGTCCTGGTCCAGGTCGTCCAGGCCGATCTGGTCCCATAGTGTTTCCAGGTCCGCGGTCCGGGTGAGCCGCCACTGCCGGCCAAGAACCGTGCAGGTGATGACCCCCGGGGGCCGGGCCGGGGCCTGGTGCGCGAATTGTCCCATGATTCCTGCCGGGCACGTGCAGCACGCGGGCGGCATCGTGCGCAAGACGTGTTACGATGTACAGGGAAAGTATGCCACAACCCCGGACGGCTGCCAAGCCCCGCGGCTCACTCCTTCACCCGGCCCGCGGCCAGGACGAAGAGCAGGCGACCGCCCGGGGGCAGGCCCAGGAGTTTCCGGACGGAATGGTCGAGAAAGGCGCCCACCCCGCAGCAGCCCAGGCCCAGGGCCGTCGCCGCCACGTAGAACCGCTGGCCCAGCCGGCCGGCGGCCAGATGGGCGGCGCGATAGCCGGCCTGGCCCCATTCCCGCTCCAGGGCCGGGAAGTCCGTGACCAGGGCCAGGCACAGGTTGGCGCGGCCCATCCAGGCCTGGTCCAGGCAGGCCGCGGCCATGTCCCGGAAAAACTGCCCGGGCCGTACCAGGGCCGTGGCCGGCAGGTCAAGGTCCAGGATGTGCAGCCCGTCGGCCAGGTCCCCGGCCCTCTGGGTCAGGAGCAGCGGGACGACCGGCTGCGGCGCCGACCCCGTCCCCGGGCCGAGCAGGGAAAGCAGCGCGTTCAGCCGGGCCGGCTCCAGGGGCTCGGACGCGAAGTCGCGACGGGAGCGGCGGCGCAGGACAGCAGCCGGATACTCCAGGGTTTCCCGGGGGAGGGCCTGCCGGGAGACAGGCCGCCGGGAGCCCGGGGCCAGGCCCAGGTCAGCCGGTCCGATCCCGCCCCGGGGCTCGCGCCCCGCGGCAGTGGCCCGGCAGACGCTCACGATCTCCTCCCAGGGGCCATCCCGCCGGGCCGTGCGGCTGGACCTGCGCAAGCGGTCCCCGGGGAGGCCCGCCCCCCCTGCCCCGCCTCCCCCGGCCGGTCCCGGGGCCTCCGCCCGCACCGCGGCCAGGCAGGCCTCGCGCTCCGGGTCCAGGCCCAGGAGTTCGTCCAGGGCCGCCTGATCGAAGCGCAGAGCCGTCCGGGGAGCCAGGCCCCGGGCCGCCAGGCTCTGGCAGAGGCTCTCCAGGAGGTGGCCCACGTCCAGGAGCACGTAGCGGAAGGCCCTCGGCCCGTATTTCCAGGCGCTGCGGTGGAAGACGCCGGTGAGAACGAACCAGAGCCCCCCGGGCTCCAGGCCCGCGGCCCGGGCAAGCTCCGCCGTGCAATCGCCGGAGCGCAGCCGGGACAGGGCCGGCCTGGAGGTATCCAGGTGGTGCAGGCCGTCCCCCAGGCCGGGCAACCCGATCGCGGCCACGTACAACTCCGCCGGATACAGGGCTCCGGCCGAGGCCACGGTGCGGTACCAGTGCTCCCAGCCCAGGCCGGCCTCGCGCCGGGTCAGGCCGTAGGCGCAGAGCAGCACTTGCGCGAGGCCGCCCAAGGAAAGCTGCGGATCCGGGGCGCACCGGCCGGCCAGGACCTCGTCCAGGGGCCGGGGCTCCGGCGGGCTCCAGTCCAGGACGATGGTTTCGGCCTCAGGGTAGGACTTGAACAGGTCCGGCCGGTCGGTCCGGTCCATGCCCGGCCCGAGCAAGGCCTGCGGGAAGCTCACGGCTTCGTGGAACGCGGCGAAGTCCCTGAAACGCATGACCCCTCCGTGTCAGAACGACCGCCCCACGCCGCCCGGATGGAGCGCGCGGGAGCGCGGCGGGAAGGCCAGGGCCGCAAGGGCCGGATGGATGCGCCGCAAGCCGCGCTCCGGGAAGAAGCCGGGGCATGCCAGGGTACATCATCCCCGGGGCTCGGGTGTCAAGGCCGGGGTCAGGAGCGGCCGGGGCTCCCCTGGCGGAAGGTCCGCCAGAGCACGGCCAGGGAGAGCAGGAGGATGGCGCCGTCGCGCAGGGCGTACCAGCGCATGTCTGGAGCGGCCAGGGGATCAACCGTGAAGCAGCCGCAGGCCACGTCGATGCCGCGCGCCAGGTTGGCCGCCAAGGCCCCGCAGAAGGTCAGCATGAGGCCGGCGACGACCAGGGCCGCGCCCCGGGTGAAGACTCCGCAGGCCAGGGCCAGGCCGGCCACGGCCTCGACCCAGGGCAGGAGGATGGCCGCCGGGTTGACCAGGGCCTCGGGCAGGATGCGGTAGTTGGCCACGGCCTGGGCAAAGAGCGCGGGATGGGCGATCTTGTCCAGGCTGGCCAGCACGAAGAGCAGGCCCAGGCATACCCGGAGCACGGTCCACACGCGGTTCACGGGGCCTCCCCCTCGACCTCGGGATTGCCCGCCGCGGCCCATTCCGCCAGGCCCCCGGCGAAGACCTTCACCCCGCTGTAGCCGAGCATCATGAGGTTCTCGGCCAGTTCCCGGGCCAGGGGACAGACCGGGTCATGGCAGTACGCCACCAGGGGCCGGTCCTTGGGGCCGTCGGCCAGCAGGGCCTCCACCTGGTCGGCGAACATGTCGGGGGGAACGCTGCGCGCGCCGGGGATGTGGCCGGCGGCGTAGTCCCCGGGATAGCGGGCGTCCAGGAAGACCGCCCCCTGCCCGTGCAGAGCCAGGGCCTCGGCCAGGTCCACGGCCGGAGGCTCCCCCTCGGCCGGAGCGTCCTGCACGGCCGCGGGCGGCAGAGGCGCAGGCCCCCAGGAAAGGCCCCCGGGATGAGAAGCGTTGACGAGGAAGGCGGCGCCAGCGGCCAGGCCGAACAGGACCAGGGCCTGGACCAGGGCGGGAACGAGGGCGGCGCGCAGGCGGGACATGGCCGTCCTGCATAGCCGCCAGTCGGGCCGCCGTCAACGACGGCAAACGGAGGCCCCGGGTTGGAGCCGCGCGACGGGCGCCTGTCCGCCCGCGCCGGCGGATTCATCCCCGTCAGCCGGCCCGGAGGCCGCCAACGGCAGGGAGAAGGAGGACACGTCGCCCCGGCCCGGCGCGCCCTCCACCCATATCCGGCCGCCGTGGCGTTGCTGCATGGTTCGTGCTATGCTCCATGAAACGGGAGGCCCCCATGCCCGCGCAATACACCGACCTGAGCCCGGTCCAGGCCCGCGCCTTCATGGCGGCGCACGGCCAGGACGCCTTCACCCTGCTCGACGTGCGCCAGGACTGGGAATACGAAGAGACGCACATCCCCGGGGCCAGGCACGTGCCCCTGCCCGAACTGTCCGACCGGGCCGGGGAGCTGGACCCGAGCAAACCGGTGCTGGCCTACTGCCGGTCCGGCAAGCGCAGTTCGGCCGCGGCCGGATTCCTGGCCGGCCAGGGGTTCGCCCGGGTGCTCAACCTCGCGGGGGGGATCAGCGCCTGGCAGGGCCAGACCGTGAGCGGCGGCCCGGACCTGGGCCTGGACCTCTTCGCCGGGGCGGCCGGGCCGCGGGACGTGGTGCTGCGGGCCTGCTGCATGGAGCGGAACCTGGACCGCCTCTACACGGCCCTGGCCGGGAAGGCCCGGGACCGGGAAACCGGGGAGACCCTGGCCCTGCTGGCCGGATTCGAGAGGAAACACGTCGCCCTGCTCCTCGCCATCCACCGCCAGGCCACGGGCGAGGCGCTGGGCGAGGAGGACTTCCAGCGCCTGGCCCTGGACCAGGCCTTGGAGGGCGGCATCACCGCGGAGCGCTTCCTGGAGGACAACCCGGACCTCCTGGCCTCGCCCCGAACCGCGCTGGAGGCGGGCATGGCCGTGGAGGCCCACGCCCTGGACCTCTATGCGCGCCTGGCCGCGACCAGCCCGGACCAGGAGGCGGGCAAGCTCCTGCTGCGCCTGGCCGACGAGGAAAAGGCCCACCTCAAGGCCCTGGGCGCGCTGCTCGACAGGTTGGGAGACGCGTAGCAGGCCACTCAACAGCCGCGAGGGTGCGGCGCGTGAATCCGTCAGGGGTTCTTGTGCAACGCAGGCTGCGCTCATCGCCCTGCTAGTTCCGGGCGCGCACCTTGAGAAAGCTCTTCACCTCGCGCACCCCGGGCACGGACTTGGCATGGGCCACGGCCCTGGCGATCTCGGCCTGCGACCCCACGATGCCGAGCAGCACCACCCGGCACTGGACCACCTCCACGTTCACGTTGGTGGACCAGATGTCCTGGTCCTCGATGAGGGCCTTCGTGACCATGGCCCTCTTCTCCAGGTTGTCCGTGGTCCCGCAGGCGTCGCCTATCTTGCGGGGCAGGAGGAAGGTCGTGACCTCGCGCACCCCGTCCGTCTCCCTGGCCAGGGCCACGGCCCGGTCGCGCTCCGCGTTGGAGGCGTACTCGCCCACCAGGTACACGTGGCCCTCGTAGGACAGGGGGCTGATGTTCAGATAGCTCACGGTCTTGTCCTCCAGGAACCTGGCCTGGAGCGTGGCCGAGATGGTCTCGTCCCGGACGATGGTCCCCACGCTGCGCTCGTCCACCGCGGTCTTGTAGATGGCGCAGCCGGGCAGGACGGGGAGCGCGGACAGGAACAGGAGAGCGAGAGCCAGGTATCGCATGAAAAGCCTCCGTGGAAGTCTCGGCGCATTCTAGCCGCGCCGCAGGTCCAAGGCAACGCCGGGCTCAGGCCGGCCGGACAAAGGCCGCCAGGTACTCCTGGTTGCCCTTGGGCCCCTTGATCTTGGCGGGCGCCGCGCCGAGGGACGAAAGCCCCAGTTCGTCACGGCAGAAGTTGGTCACGATGGCCACGGCCTGCTGCTGCAGGGCCGGGTCGCGCACCACGCCCTTGTCCCCGGCCCCCGGCCCCAGTTCGAACTGGGGCTTGACCAGGGCCACCAGCCGGCCGCCGGGCTTGAGGAACTGCACGAGCGCGGGCAGGACCTTGGTCAGGGAGATGAAGGAGAGGTCCGCGGTGACGAGGTCCACGGGCTCGGGGATGAGGTCGGCCGGGGCGTGGCGGAGGTTGACCTCCTCCAGGCAGACCACCCGGGCATCGGCGCGCAGCTTGGCGTCGAGCTGGCCCTTGCCCACATCGGCCGCGTAGACCCTGGCCGCGCCGTGCTGGAGCAGGCAGTCGGTGAACCCGCCGGTGGAGGCCCCGGCGTCCAGGCACACGAAGCCGGTCACGTCCAGGGAGAAATGCTCCAGTGCGGTCTCCAGCTTGCGCCCGCCCCGGGACACGTAGCGCTCGGGCTCGGCCACCCGGAGCACGGCGTCGGGCGGCAGCTGGTCGCCGGGCTTGCGCACCGGCTCCTCCCGTCCCTCCAGCACGCGCACCACCGCCCCGGCCATGATGAGCCGCTTGCCCTTCTCCCGGCTCTCGGCCAGGCCGAGGTCGAAGAGCAACTGGTCGGCGCGGAGTTTCTTGGCCACCCTGCCCTACTTCTTCTTCAAGCCCAACCTGTCCGCCACGGCCCGGGCCGCGGCCTGGGTGTAGTCGGCCGGGGACAGGCGCTCCTTTTCCGCCGGCGCGATGAGCAGGTGCGGCTTGTTGGCCAGTTCGGGCTTGGGGGTGATGCCGAAGGCCGGGGGGAAGGCGTTCTCGAAGTACATGTCCTGGAAGCCGATGAACTTGAGGTGGTGGGCCGTGGCGTCCAGGAGCGCGGTCTCGCCGGGCTTCAGGAGACCCAACTCCATGGCGCGCTGCAGGCCGGCCAGGCACTCGCCGCCCTGGGTGCAGGCGATGTGGCCGTGCCGGTTGGCCAGGAGCATGGACTCGATGATGGCCTGCTCCGTGACCTGGACCACCTGGAACGCCGCCTCGCCGGCGATGGCGGCATACTTCTCGGCGAAGTGCTTCACCCGGGGGAAGGACACCGGGTTGCCGATCATGGCCGCCTGGGCCACGCTGGGCTCCACCGGAACTGGCTTCCAGGCGCGGGCCGCGGGCTCGGCCGCGTAGTAGCGGTACACCGGGTCCGCGTGGTGGGACTGCACCCCGAAGATGCGGGGAAGCTGCTCGATGATGCCGAGTTCGTGCAGCTTCAGGAACCCGGCCATGACCGCGGTGATGTTGCCCGCGTTGCCGATGGGCACGAACACCGCCTTGCCCGCCAGGTCCCAGCCGTACCACTGGGCCGCCTCGAAGGCGTAGGATTCCTGGCCCAGGATGCGCCAGGCGTTCTTGGAGTTGAGCAGGGCCACCCGGTAGTGTTCGGCCAGGTGCTCCACCACCTTCATGCAGTCGTCGAAGACCCCGGGCGCCTCCAGCACCACCGCTCCCGAGCCCAGGGGCTGGGCCATCTGCTGCGGCGTGACTTTCCCTTGAGGAAGGATGACCACGCTCTTCACCGGGCCGCCCACGTAGGACGCGTACAGCGCAGCCGAGGCCGAGGTGTCCCCCGTGGACGCGCAGACCGTGAGCACCTCGTCCCAGCCCCGGGTGCGGATGGCGTACTTGAGGAAGGAGAAGGCGCAGGCCATGCCCCGGTCCTTGAAGGACGCGCTGGGGTTCTGGCCGTCGTTCTTGAAGGCGAAGGGGATGCCGACCTGCCCGGCCAGCGCCGGCGCGGCCTCCACGATGGGGGTGTGGCCCTCGCCCAGGCACACGATGTCCTGGGCCTCCATGACCGGGGCCATGAGCTCGTAGTAGCGGAAGATGCCGCGCAGCGCGGGCTCGCGCGAGGCGGCGCGGGCGTCGAACAGGTCGCGCCAGGCCTGGCCCGGGGTCTTCTTCAGCTCCCCGAAGTTCAGGTCGCGAAGCACGAACACGCTGCCGCAGTCCGGGCAGGTGTAATGCAGCTCCTCGGTGCCGAAGGCCGCGCCGCAGCCCAGGCAGTGGTACTCCATGCGGCCGCGGTAGGCGGGAAAACCGGCGTCGGTCATAGCAATATCCTTGTGGCGGGTGCGCCAGGAAGTGTTTCGTTAATCCGGCCAGATGCGGGGCACGGCCAGGGAGAGGATGAGCACCCCGAAGCCCACCTTGGCGGTGAGGCCGAAGAACTTGCCCCACATGGCCCCCCAGGCGGCCCGTCCGGACTCGGCCCAGTCCCGGCCGTGCAGCTTCTCGAAGAGCAGGCAGCCGCCGTAGGCCCCGAGCAGCGCTCCGGGCAGCGCGCCCAGGCCGAAGAACAACGGCGCGCCCAGGATGGCCCCGGCCACCGCGCCGATGACGCCCCCCAGATTGCCCTTGCCCGAGGCCCCGAAGCGCTTGGCCCCGAAGGCCTGGGCCGCGAACTCCACCACCTCGGCCGCGCCGGCCAGGAGCGCCAGGAGCAGGAACATGGTCCAGGAGAGCGACGCCTCGGGCCGGATGAGCTTGAACAGGGCCAGGAGCGCCAGGATGACCCAGTTGGCGGGCAGGGAGAGCACGTGCAGGAAGAGCGCCGCCACCATGAGCAGCAGGAAGACCCCGGCCAGGATCTCAGCCATTGCCGTTCTCGCCGCGCAGGTCGTTCACCCGCTTGGCCTTGCCCTCGCTCTTGGGCAGGGAGTTGTGCTCCACCAGCTCCACCCGGGGCGTGACCAGGATCTCGTCGCGCAGCCGCCCGGCGATCCGCTTCTGCAGACCGCCCAGGGCGCGCATGTCCTCCACGAAGAACTCCTCCTTGACCTCCACCTTGACCACGATGTCATCCTTGTAGTCATGGCGGGTCAGCTCGATGAGGTAGTTCTCGCCCACCTCGGGCATGGCCATGAGCACCTGCTCGATCTGCATGGGGTAGACGTTGACGCCCTTGACGATGAACATGTCGTCGGCCCGGCCCTTGATGCGGTCGATGCGCGCGTGCTTCCGGCCGCAGGCGCACTCCCCGGGCAGGAAGCGGGTCAGGTCCCGGGTGCGGTAGCGCAGGATGGGCATGCCCTCCCGGCACAGGGTGGTCATGACCAGCTCGCCCACCTCGCCCTCGGCCACGGGCTCCAGGGTCTCGGGGTCCACGATCTCGGCGATGTAGGCGTCCTCCCACAGGTGCATGCCGTCCTGCTCCTGGCACTCGAAGGCCACGCCCGGCCCGTTCATCTCGGACAGGCCGAAGGAGTTGTAGGCCTTGAGCCCGAGGAGGGCCTCGATCTTGCGCCGGGCGCCTTCGGTGTGCGGCTCCGCGCCGATGAGGGCGATGCGGGGCGGGAAGTCCTCGGGCCGGACGCCCATGTCCCGCAGCACGGACCCGAAGTACAGGGCGTAGGACGGGATGATGTGCAGCACCTGGACGTTGAAGTCCATGATGAGCTTGATCTGGCGCTTGGTGTTGCCCGCGCCCGCGGGGATGGTGAGGCAGCCCAGGCGCTCGGCCCCGTAATGGATGCCCAGGCCGCCGGTGAACAGGCCGTAGCCGCTCATGTTCTGCAGGGGGTCGCCGGGCCTGGCCCCGACCATGTGCATGCAGCGGGCCATGAGGTCGGCCCAGGAGTTCAGGTCGTTCTGGGTGTGAAAGATGACCGTGGGCGAGCCGGTGGTGCCGCTGGAGGCGTGCAACCGCACCAGCTTCTCCCGGGGCGCGGCCACCAGGCCGTCCGGATAGGAGGCGCGCAGGTCGTCCTTGGTGGTCGGGGGCAGGCGGCGCACGTCCTCGGGGCAGCGGATGTCCCCGGGATCGATGTCCTTGAGGCGCTCGGCGTAGAAGGGCGAGGCCTTGGCCCGCTCGATGCTGGCCGCCAGACGCACGGTCTGCACCGCGCGGATCTCGTCGCGGGAAAAGCCTTCGGCCGGGTCGAAAAAGGCTGAGGACATGGGGACTCCCTTGGATAGAGGGTTGGCGGCCGACACACTAAAGAACAATCGTGCGTTTTGAAAGACCCCGGGGCTCCAGTCCCCGGCCGGGGACGGGACGTCAGGATCCGGCGTATTCGGAGGGCGCGGGGGAGTGCTCCAGGTCCTCGAACGAGGTGCTCTCCTTGAGGAAGGCCAGCTCCACCTCGCCGATGGGGCCGTTGCGCTGCTTGCCGATGATGACCTCGGCGATGTTGGCCTTGGGGTTGTCTTCCTGCTTGTTGTACACCGCGTCGCGGTAGAGGAACATGATCACGTCCGCGTCCTGCTCGATGGCGCCGGATTCGCGCAGGTCCGAAAGCTTGGGCCGCTTGTCCGTGCGCTCCTCCACCTTGCGGTTGAGCTGGGACAGGGCGATGACCGGGACGTGGATCTCCTTGGCCAGGGCCTTGAGGGAGCGGGAGATGTCCGAGATCTCCTGCTCGCGGGAGTCGATGAAGCGGCTGGCCCGCATGAGCTGGAGGTAGTCCACCACCACCAGGCCCAGCTTCTTCTCGGCCTTGAGGCGGCGGCAGCGGGCGCGGAGGTCCAGGGTGGACAGGGCCGGGGTGTCGTCGATGAAGATGGGGGCCTGGGACAGGTCCTGGGCCGCATCGAAGAGCCGGGACCAGTCCGCGTCGCTGATGAAGCCCCGGCGGAGGCTGCCCAGGTCCACCTTGGCCCGGATGCACAGCATGCGCATCATGAGCTGGTCCATGGACATCTCCAGGGAGAACACCGCGCTGGGCACGTCGAAATGGGAGGCCGCGCGCAGGGCCAGGTTGAGCGCGAAGGCGGTCTTGCCCATGGAGGGCCGGCCGGCGATGATGATGAGGTCCGAGGGCTGCAGCCCGGCGGTCATCTCGTCCAGCCGGGAGTAGCCGGTGGGCACGCCGGTGACCAGCTCCTTCTTGGCGTAGAGCTCCTCGAGCTGGCGGAAGACCTTGCCCACCAGCTCCTTGCTGCCCATGTAGGTGTTCTTGGTGCGCGACTCGGAGATGCGGAAGATGGCCTGCTCGGACTCGTCCAGCAGGGAGTCCACGCTGCCGCCGCCCTCGAAGCAGGAGGCGATGATCTGGCCCGAGGTCTCGATGAGCTTGCGCTGGACCGCTTTGTCCTTGACGATCTTGGCGTGGTACAGGGCGTTGGAGGCCGATACCGGGGAGGCGGCCAGCTCGGCCAGGTACACCGGCCCGCCCACGGTCTCCAACTGGCCCAGGGATCGCAGCTCCTCGGCCACGGTGACCAGGTCGATGGGCGCGCCCTTCTCGAACAGGCTGCAGCAGGCGGTATAGATGGAGCGGTGGGCCGGAGAATAGAAATCATCCTCGGCCAGTTGGTCGAGGACATCATGGAAGACCGCGGTCTTCAGAAAAATCCCCCCCAGAACCGCCTGTTCGGCTTCCAGGTTCTGGGGGGGTATTCTGCGCAGCAGGTCCGCGGAGGCCCTGTCCAGGGCCGCTCCTGCGGATTGCGGCCCGCTAGGCCGTCTCTTCCTGCTCGGCCTGTCCTGCGTCATTGGTCCCGCTGGCCTCGGGGGCTTCGGCCTGCTCCTGGCCCTCGGCCGTTTCCTGGCCGGGGACCCAGTCGTGCTTGACCACCCGCACCGTGATCTCGGAGCGGACGTCGGGGTGCAGCTTGGCCCGGATCGAGTATTCGCCCAGGGAGCGGATGGGATCGTCCAGGTCGATCTTTCGCTTGTCCATCTCTATGCCCATCTCCGCCAGGGCGTCAACGATGGTGGAGGCGGTGACGGACCCGTAGAGGCGGTCGGCCTCGCCGGTGCGCACCCGGATGAGCACCTCGGCCGCGGCCAGCTTGTCGGCCAGGCTCTGGGCCTCGGCCTTGACCGCGTCCATCTTGGCCTGGAGCTTCTTGCGCTCCACCTCGAAGGACTTCAGGTTGGCCGCGGTGGCCATCATGGCCAGGCCCTGGGGGATCAGGTAGTTGCGTCCGTATCCGGGCTTGACCTTGACCACCTGGCCCAGCCGGCCCAGGTTGTCCACGTCGGCGCGAAGGATGAGTTTCATGGCTATCCTCCTAGACCGTACGCTTGATCACCCGGGTGGAATGGGTGGCGGAGTAGTAGATCAGGGCCATCTGGCGGGCGCGCTTGATGGCGGTGGTCAGGCGGCGCTGGTGGGCGGCGCAGGTCCCGGTGATGCGGCGGGGAATGATCTTGCCCCGCTCGGTGATGAAGTCGCGCAGGATGTCGGCGCGCTTGTAGTCGATCTTCAGGTCCTTGTCCGCGCAGAAGCGGCAGAACTTGCGGCGGGGGGTGAACTTCTTGCGGAAGGCCATTACGCTGCCTCCTCTGCCGCGACCGCGTCGTCAAGCTGCACGGTCACGAACTTCCAGATGCCGTCGGTGATGCGGATGATGCGCTCGAACTCGGCCACGGTCTTGGGCTGGCACACGAACTCGAGGCGGACGTAGAAGCCGCGGGTCTGCTTGCGAACCGGATAGGCCAGTTCGCGCATGCCCCACTGATCGGTCTCCAGGAGCTTCCCGGCCTCCCGATCCAGCACGCCGGACAGGGTGTCGAGGATCTCCTGGCGGTTCTCCTCCGCCAACTCGGGCGAAAGAAGAAGCAGGGTCTCGTACTTGCGCATGTCGTCCTCCTTTTGGTCTATGGCCCCCGTGCGCGCCACGGGAGCAAGGGGAAACGGGGTATCTAGTTCGGTTCTGCAACGGTGTCAAGGGAACATTTATTCTATACAAAAGAAAACCCGCCACGGCAACTCTCCGTCGCCGTGGCGGGAAAAAACATCCGCCGCATGAGTCAGGCGACCTGCGTCTCGACGACCCTCCGGTTCTGCCCCAGCAGACAGAACACCTCGTAGGTGATGGCGCCCCACCAGGCGGCCAGGTCCTCGGCCGCGACGCTCCCGGGGCCGGGGCCGCCCAGCAGGAAGACCTCGTCCCCGGCCTGCGCCGGCAGGCCGGTCACGTCCACCGCGGTCATCTGCATGCACACCCGGCCCAGGATGGGGACCCGGACCCCCCCCAGATTCATGAACCCCCGGTTGGACAGGCCCCGGGAATAGTTGTCCGCGTAGCCCGCGGCCACCACCGCCACCCGCATGTCCCGGGGAGCGGTGAAGGTCCGGCCGTAGCTGATGCTCCGGCCCGCGGGCAGGTCATGCGCCTGGAGGATGGGGGCCGAAACCTCCATGGCGGGCAGCAGCCCCTCCCCTGCCCCGGCCAGGGACGTGCCGTGGAAGGGGTTGGCCCCGTACAGGGCGATGCCCGGCCGCTGCACGTCCAGGCGCAGTCCGGGGTAGGCCAGGATGGCCGCGGAATTGGCCAGGCAGGCGGCGACGGGCAGCCCGGCCGCGCGCAGGGAGGCCACGACGCCGTCGAATCGCCGCCCCTGCTCCAGCACGAAGTCCCGGGCGGCCGGCTCGTCGGCCGTGGCCAGGTGGGAGGCGGCCATCTCCACCACCAGACCCGGGGACGCGGCCAGGGTGTCCAGGAGTTCGGGCAGGTCGCCGGCTTCGAAGCCCAGCCGGGCCATGCCGGTGTCGAACTTGAGCGCCACCCGGGCGGGACGTCCCGCGTCCCGAGCGGCCTCGGCCAGCAAGGCCAGCTGTTCGAAGCGGCACGCGAAGGACAGGATGCCCCGGCCCGCGGCCTCGGCGCACTCGGCCCGGTCCAGGGGGCCCAGCAGCGACACGGCCCGCGCCCCGGGCGCCAGGTCCAGGAGTTGCGCGGCCTCGCCCACGCTGCCCGCGCACAGGTCCGTCGCTCCGGCCCGGACCAGCTCCCGGGCCGCCTCGGCCAGCCCGTGGCCGTAGGCGTCGGCCTTGACCACCGGCCAGGCGTTGCCCCCCCGGGCCGCCAGCAGCCTCCAGTTGGCCGCGATGCGCCGCGGAAAAACCCGGGCCGTGACCAGGTTGTAGCCGATGCCCATGTCTCCTCCCCGCCCGGCCCGTGCGGCCGAAACGCTCTGTTCTTTCGCGGCGATGTGTGCTAGGGGCCGAAATCCCCCGCGCGAGCCGCGGGCCACGGATACCCAAGAAGCGCCATGCATGTAAAGATAACAGACTCCTTCAGGCTGCGGCCGGCCGCCGCCCTGGCCCTGGCCGCGCTCCTGTTGCTGGGGCTCGCCCGGCCCGCGGCCGCGGCCGAAGACCCCCTGGCCCAGCGCATGCGCCAGGGCGCCGACTGGGCCATCTCCGCCGACTCCCTGGCGGCCCAGCACGACGCGGACATCCTGGAGGCCCGGGGCAACGTGCTCCTCACCCAGGCGGGCAACAGCATCAAGGCCGACTTCGCGCGCTACTACCAGTCCACGGGCTGGGTGTACCTGAAGGGCGGGGTGGAGGTCCTGTGGCAGGGAGACCGGCTGGCCGCCCAGGAGGCCGAGTTCGACCTGCGCAACATGGTGGGATGGCTCAAGCGCGGCTCCATCTTCGTGGCCGGGCCGCACCTCTACTTCACCGGCGAGCACATCGAGAAGCTGGCCGGGGACTCCTACGCCTTCGAGAACGCCAAGGTCACGGCCTGCGACGATTCTCCCCCGGCCTGGTCGCTGCACATGGAGCGCGGCGAGATCACCCTGGACGGATACGCCGTGCTGCACAGCTCCACCGTGTCGGTCCTGGACCAGGCCGTGGCCTACACCCCGCTCCTGGTCCTGCCCGCCAAGGTCAGCCGCCAGAGCGGCCTGCTCACGCCGGAATACGGCGTGAGCTCGCGCCTGGGCGCCTACTTCACCCAGCCCTACTACCAGGTCATCGACGACTCGTCGGACTTCACCGTGTCCGAGAGCGTCATGAGCAAGCGCGGGCTCATGCACGGCCTGGAGTACCGCTCGGCGCCGGACCTGGGCGGCAAGGGCCTGTGGCGCGTGGACTGGATGTCCGACTCCCAGGTCGCGACCACCGAAGCCGACGAGGGCAGCGCCCTGGGCAACGACGGCCTGGTCCGCTCCAACCGGGTCCGCTGGTGGTGGCGCAGCAAGTACGACGGCCGCCTGGCCGACCCGCGCTGGAAGCTCAAGCTGGACCTGGACTGGGTTTCGGACCAGAACTACCTGCGCGAGTTCAAGAACGGCCGCCAGGGCTTCGACAAGAGCCAGGAGGAGTTCCTGATCCGGTTCAAGCGCGGCCTGGAGCAGCGCGACGACCTGCTGCGCACCAGCACCGCCCTGGCCCATCGCGACTTCGACGCCTACACCCTGGCCGTGCGCAGCGACTGGACCCAGAACCTGGCCCACACCGGCGGCAACCGCCCCCGCACCGACGACCCCTCGGTGCAGCGCCTGCCCGGAGTCGACGCCTACGTGTTCAAGGACCGGCTCTTCTCCGGCCCTCTGGAGTGGTCTCTGGACTCGGGCCTGGCCAACTTCTGGAGCATGGCCGGCGACAAGGGCGGACGTTTCGACGTGCGGCCCCAGCTCTCCCTGCCCCTGGCCAACGAATACGGCGGACTGGTGGCCACCGCCGGGGTGCGCCAGACCATGTACGCGGTGGAGCAATGGGGCGTGGGCAACGCCACCCGGCTGGAGCACGACGGCTCCATCACCGACCGCACCCTGCCCGAACTCCACGCCGCGGCCTTCACCGGCGCGTCCAAGGTGTTCGACCTGGGGGCCGACCTGCCGGCGCTGAACGCGGAGAACGCCGGCCAGAGCCGCTGGACCAAGCTCAAGCACGCGGTCCAGCCCCGCCTGGAATACGACTGGACCTCCTTTGCGGAGCAATCGGGCAAGCCCCAGTTCGACGAGATCGACCGGATCCTGCCCCGCAACGAACTGACCTATTCCCTGACCAACCTCCTGGACCGCCGCCGGGAGAGCATCACCCTGATCCCGGACGGCGAGAACGCCACCCGGCCGGAGTACAGCGCGGACTACCTGGAGTTCTTCCGGCTGCGCCTGGAGCAGAGCTACGACGTCCGGGAGGCCGGACGCCGGAGCGGGAGATCCGCCTATCCCCGCCGGCCCTTCGGCGATGTCGTCGCCGAGACCGCCGTGAGCCCGGCCAGCTACCTCTCCCTGGTCCAGCGCACCCAATTCTCGCCCTACCTGGGCAAGGTGACCGAGCACGAGCACATGCTGCGCAGCGAGATTCCGGACTTCGGCCGGGCCCTGGTCGGCCTGGACTTCCGGGACGAGGTGGACGAGTACAAGCGTCAGGCCCGGGAGCGCATGCGCATCCTGCACCTGGGCATGGACCTCTACATCTCCCGGCGCTGGAGCGCGGGCTTCGAGTACTACTCGGACATGGTCACCGACACCGACCTGGAGAAGACCCTGAGGCTCATCTACCACCACCAGTGCTTCACCCTGACCCTGCACTACATGCAGACCCCGTTCGAAGACCGCATCGAGGCCAGGGTTGACCTGCTGGGGATGTCCTTCTAGCATTTCCGCATGAGCGACGCCCCCGCCCCCCGCCGTCCCATCCGGGTGCTGCCGCCGGAGCTGGCCAACCAGATCGCGGCCGGCGAGGTGGTGGAGCGGCCGGCCAGCGTTCTCAAGGAGCTGGTGGAGAACAGCCTGGACGCCGGGGCCTCCTCCGTCGAGGCGGCCATCGAAGGCGGAGGACAGTCCCTCATCCTGGTGCGCGACAACGGCTCCGGCATGCCGGCCGAAGAGCTGGAGCTGGCCGTGACCCGCCACGCCACCAGCAAGATCGCCGACCTGGAGGACCTCTCGGGCATCCTCTCCTTCGGGTTCCGGGGCGAGGCCCTGCCCTCCATCGCCTCGGTGGCGCGGCTCACCCTCGCCGCCGCGGACCCGGCCACGGGCGAGGCCTCCTCCGTGACCGTGGAGCACGGCCGCATCGTGTCCCGCGGCCCGGCCGCCCTGCCCCGGGGAACGCGCATCGAGGTGCGCGACCTGTTCGCCAACGTGCCGGCCCGGCTCAAGTTCCTCAAGAGCCCGGCCACCGAGGCCAAGCGCTGCCAGGAGGTCTTCTTCCGCCTGGCCCTGGCCCGGCCCGACGTGCGCTTCGCCCTGAGCGTGAACGGAAGGGAGGCCTTCAACTTCCCGGCGGGGCAGACCCTGGCCGACCGCCTGGCCGCGGCCTGGCCCCCGGCCGCATCCGAGGGGCTCCTGCCCCTGGACGCCGGCCCGGCCTCCAGCCCGGCGGGCATGCGGCTCTCCGGCATGGTGGGCCATCCCCGGGCGGCCCAGGCCCGGGCGGACCGCATCCTGCTCTACGTGGGCGGCCGTCCGGTGTCCGACCGGCTCCTGCTGACCGCCCTGCGCGAGGCCTATTCCGGCCGGCTCCTGGCCCGGGAGTATCCCCAGGCCGTGCTGTTCCTCGAATTGCCCGCGGACGAGGTGGACGTGAACGTGCACCCGGCCAAGAGCGAGGTGCGCTTCCGGGACGAACGGGGGGTGTTCGGGTTCGTGCGCCGGGCCGTGGACGCGGTGCTGGCCCGGGCCGAGGCCGAGTTCGCCCCGGCCTGGGACCGTCCGGCCCGGGAGCCGGGCCTGCGCGAGGAGACGCGGCCCTATGCCGCGGCCCCGGAGCCGGCGCAGCGGCCCCGGCTGTTCCCGGAACCGCCGGCGGAGAAGTTCGCCACCCGGGCCGCATTCGAGGCCGAGGCCGGCCGGGACGAGCCGGAGTGGCTGCGTCCCCGGCCGCAGGACGGGATCGCGCGACCGGAGGCCATCCCGGCGCCTCGCCCCTCCCCGGACGACCCGCATTTCCCGGAGCCGGAAGCTCCGCAGCCCGCGGCCCTGCGACCGGGGCTGTCCTACCTGGGCCAGGTGGCCGATACCTATCTGGTTCTCGCCGAGCAGGGGGCGGGCCTGACCCTGATCGACCAGCACGCGGCGCACGAGCGGGTGCTCTATGCGGCCATGCGGCGCAGCGGCAGCCGGGGCGCGTCGCGGCCCCTGGCCCTGCCCCGGGACCTGGCCCTGCACCCGGCCGAGGCCGAGCGGCTCGACCGGCTCTGGCCCCGGCTCAAGGAGCTGGGCTACGGACTGTCCCGGCCCGCGCCGGACCGACTCTCCATGGCCGCCACCCCGGCCGGCCTGGAGCCCGGCCCGGCCGTGGAGCTCCTGCGCGACGCCCTGTCCGGCAAGGCCGAAGGCCCCGAGGACCTGTGGTCCCTGCTCTCCTGCAAGGCCGCCGTCAAGGCCGGCGCGGCCCTGGCCCGGGACGAGGCCCTGGCCCTGCTCGACGCCTGGCTGGCCGCCGAGGACCGCGACTACTGTCCCCACGGCCGCCCGGTCCGGGTGAGCTTCACCCCGGCGGACCTGGAGAAGCTCTTCAAGCGCCGGGGCTAGGTTTCCGTTTCAGGATCGGCGGGCTTGAGCCGCCAGATGTCCAGGGGCTCCGGGACGCCTCTGAGCTTCTTCACGTCCAGGTGTTCGAAGCGGTCCTGGTCGGACTTGGGCAGGACGTCGCGGGTGGCGCCGGAGACCTGGATGCCGCCGGGCGGAGCGGTGACCATGAGGGCCGCGGCCAGGGCCGCGTCCCGGCCCTTGACCTTGCCCTCGGACTGGAGCACCAGCCCGGTGTGCACCCCGGTCCGGACCTGGAGGGCGGCCCCCCGGTGGCCCTGGTTGTACTCGCCCACGCGGTCGGCCAGGTCCAGGGCGCAGGCCAGGGCCTGGCGGGAACTGAAGAAATGGTAGACCAGGGCGGTGTCCACGCTCTGCAGCAAGCGGCCGCCATGGGCCGCGGCGGCCCCGGCCAGCAGCTCCCCGAAGGCCTCCACGCAGCGCGCGCCCACCTCCGGGCCTCCCGCCTGGCAGGCGCGGGCGAGATCCGCCACCAGCAGGGCGCCGGGCTGCCCGGACGCGGCCTCCGCCTCCCTCTCCTCCCCACCCTCGCGCAGGTCCGCGGCCCGGGCCAGGGCCGCGCGCTGCTCCTCCACCGGCACGGGAAAGGAATCCTCGTCCTCGGCGGGCTTGGTGGTCAGGACCACCGGCCGGCCGGTGTCCGGCCGCATCTCGGAATGGCCCAACCCATGGCCGCGCCTGGCCCGCAGGGAGTAATGCGCCGCCAGGTTGATGAGCAGGGAGGGGATGAAGAGGAAAATGACGACGAACATCGCTATGTAGAGATAGTCGATGCTCAGTTCCCGGCGCTGCCAGCGGTTGAGGCCCGCGTTGCCCGAGGTGGCGGCCCACACGCCGAAAAACAGGAAGAAACCGGCCAGCAGCGTCAGGAAACCGCCCAGTTCGCGTCCCTTGCGCACCGACGCCCAGGCCAGCCCGGCCCACAGGGCCGGAAGAAGCGGAACGGCCCAGGGCGCGGCCGCGGCCAATTCCCCGGCCAGGGCCAGGGTGGCGGCGAGAACGTCCAGCAGGGTCTCGAACACGGCGGCCTCCTCCGTGTTCCCGTTGCAAGAACCGTGTAATATACCGGCCTAGAGGTACGGGTCCGCTGCCTCCAGGTAGTTCCGCACATAGTCCGCCACGGCCTGCTCCAGCGGGGTGAAGGGCGCATCGTAACCCGCCGCGCGCAGCTTGGCCATCTCCGCCTGGGTGAAGTACTGGTACTTGCCGCGCAGGGTCTCGGGCATCTCGATGTACTCCACCGAGACCTCCCGCCCCAGGGCCGCGAACACCGCCGCGGCCAGGTCGTTCCAGGCCCGGGCCTGGCCGGCTCCCACGTTGAACACCCCGTTCACGTCCCCCCGCTCCAGGAGCCACCACATGAGGTCGCAGCAGTCCTTCACGTACACGAAGTCGCGCTGCTGCCCGCCGTCCGGGTACTCGGGACGGTAGGACTTGAAGAGCCGGAGCGTCCCGCTCTCCCGGATCTGGGTGTGCGCCTTGCGCACCACGCTCATCATGTCGCCCTTGTGGTATTCGTTGGGGCCGAACACGTTGAAGAACTTGAGGGAGACGATCTGGTCCATGACCTTCTCGCGCAGGGCCCAGAGGTCGAAGAGCTGCTTGGAGTAGCCATACATGTTCAGGGGCCGGAGGTCCGCCACTCCCGCGTGGTCGTCGGAAAAGCCCCGGCTCCCGTCGCCGTAGGTGGCCGCGGAGCTGGCGTTCACGAACCGCGCCCCCTGCTCCAGGGTCCAGGAGCAGAGCGTGGCGGAATAGTGGTAGTTGTTGGACATGAGGAAGTCGGCGTCGGTTTCGGTGGTGGAGGAGCACGCGCCCATGTGGATGACCGCGGTGGGCTCGAAGGGAACGCTGTCCTCCAGCACCATGTCCAGGAACACGTCCTTGTGGATGTAGTCGGCGTAGCGCCGGTTCACCAGGTTTTTCCACTTCTCGTCGTGGCCCAGTTCGTCCACCACCACGATGTCGTCCACGCCCATGGCGTTGAGCTTCCAGATCATGGCGCTGCCGATGAAGCCCGCGCCGCCGGTGACGATGTACATTGTCGCTCCTCGCGTCAGGCAGTCGATGGGTTGCGCGTGTTCCCTGAGCAGAAGACGCCCGGTCTTCAAGCTCCGGGTCATGCGGGCGGCCCCGCCCCCGGCGGGGCAAGCGGCGCAGCCGCAGGGCGCAAAAGCAAGGTTGCGGCCGTCATACCCGCGGCCGGGCCGCAAGGCAAGGCCCGGACGAACAGGCGCGGACGAACGGCCTTGAGTTCGGGCGGTTTTTTGCCTACACCCTCCCTTTCCCAGAGGAGGAATCCCATGCTCGCCATTCTCGACTACGAGGCCGGCAACCAGACTTCGGTGCGCCGCGCCCTGAACCACCTGGACATCCCCTGCGCCATCACCCGGGACCCGCAGGCCATCGCCCGGGCCCGGGGCGTCATCTTCCCCGGCGTGGGCGCGGCCGGCCAGGCCATGGCCGAGTTCACCCGCAGCGGCCTGGACCGGATCCTGGCCGAGCGCATCGCCGCGGGCGTGCCCCTGCTCGGCATCTGCGTAGGCTGCCAGATCCTCCTGGACTACAGCCAGGAAAACGACACCCAGGCCCTGGGCGTGGTTCCCGGCGAGTGCCGGCTGTTCAACGCCGCCTGGACCGACGAGAACGGCGAGCCCATCCGGGTGCCGCACATGGGCTGGAACAGCGTGTCGCTCAAGAATCCCGACGAGCCCCTGTTCAGGGGCGTCGCCCCCGAGGCCGAATTCTACTTCGTGCACAGCTACTACCCGGCCCCGGCCGAGGAATACGTGCTCGGGACCACCACCTACGGCATCGAGTTCTGCTCCTTCCACGGCCGCCCCGGCCTGTGGGCCGTGCAGTTCCACCCGGAGAAGAGCGGCCGGCCAGGGCTGGCCCTGCTCAAGAACTTCGCCGACTACTGCAAGGAGGCCGGCCGTGCTCAGTAAGCGGGTCATCCCCTGCCTGGACGTGCGCGACGGCAGGCTCACCAAGGGCGTCAAGTTCGTGGGCAACGTGGACATCGGCGATCCGGTGGAGACCGCGCGCCTCTACTCCGACGCGGGCGCGGACGAGCTGGTCTTCTACGACATCACCGCCTCCCACGAGGGCCGAGGCATCATGCTCAAGGTGGTGGAGAAGGTGGCGTCCCAGGTGTTCATCCCCTTCTCCGTGGGCGGCGGCATCTCCACCGTGCCCCAGATGCGCGACGTGCTCCTGGCCGGGGCCGAGAAGATCTCGGTGAACTCCGCGGCGGTGAAGAATCCCGACTGCATCGGCGAAGGCGCGGCGGCCTTCGGCTCCCAGGCCATCGTGGTGGGCATGGACGTGAAGCAGGTCCCGGTTTCGGAGGCCATCCCCTCGGGCTACGAGGTGGTGATCCACGGCGGCCGCAAGCCCATGGGCCTGGACGCGGTGGAGTGGGCCAAGACCGTGGAGGCCCTGGGCGCGGGAGAGATCTGCCTGAACTCCATCGACGCCGACGGCACCAAGGAGGGCTACGAGCTGACCCTCACCCGCCTGGTGAGCGAGGCGGTGCGCATCCCGGTCATCGCCTCGGGCGGGGCGGGCAACCCGCAGCACATGGCCGACGCCATCACCAAGGGCAAGGCCAGCGCGGCCCTCATCGCCTCCATCGTCCACTACGGCGAATACACCATCCGCCAGTGCAAGGAGATCATGGCCCAGGCCGGGGTCAAGGTGCGGATGGTCTGGTAGGCCGCGCCGCCCCCTGACGCCCGTGCACGACCTTGGGCAAGTCTTTCGCCCTTGAATCATATTTCACCAGTATGGTAAAAGGCGGCCAGGACGCATCCATTCCATGCGAGGTCTGCCCATGCCGCATCTGCACGCCATCTGCCTGTCCGCGGAAAAGCACACGAGGAAGCACGAGGTCGCCGAGGCCGAGGTCCGGGAGGACTTCGGGCTGGTGGGCGACGCCCACGCCGGGACCGGCCGCCAGGTGAGCCTGCTGGCCCTGGAGGCCATCGGCCGCATGTGCGAGAAGCTCCCGGGCCTGAAGCCCGGCGACTTCGCCGAGAACCTTACCCTGCAGGGCCTCGATCCGGCCGCCCTGCCCGTGGGCCAGCGGCTCAGGGTCGGGGACGCGGTGCTCCTGGAGATCACCCAGATCGGCAAGACCTGCCATCACGGGTGCGAGATCCGCCGCCTGGCCGGGGACTGCATCATGCCCCGGGAAGGGGTCTTCGCCAGGGTCCTGGCCGGCGGGGCCGTGCGCAAGGGAGACCCGGTCGTCCTCCTGGACTGAGGCCGGACGGCACGATCGCCTCCGCTTTTCCGGCCTCCCATCCTCCTGAAACGGGAGCGGCCCCGCCGGGATGGTCCCGGCAGGGCCGCTCCTGCGAAGAATGCCGTGAACGGGCTAGGCCGCGTTAAACTCCCCGCTCTTGCCCCCGCTCTTGTGCAAGAGGCGCACGCCCTCGATGAGGATGTCCTTCTGCACGGCCTTGCACATGTCGTACAGGGCCAGGGCGGCCACCGAGGCCGCGGTGAGGGCCTCCATCTCCACCCCGGTCTGGCCGGTGCAGCGGGCCTCGGCCTTGATGCGCACGGTGGACTGCTCGGGGAGCAGTTCGAAGTCCACGCCCACGTAGGTCAGGGCCAGGGGATGGCACAGGGGGATGAGGTGCTGGGTCTGCTTGGCGGCCTGGATGCCCGCCACCTTGGCCACGGACAGGGCGTCGCCTTTGGGCAGCTCGCCCCCGGCGAGAAGGGCGTAGGTCTCCGGGGCCAGGCGGACCAGGGCCTCGGCCCGGGCCTGGCGGCGGGTGTCGGCCTTGCCCCCCACGTCCACCATGGCGGCCTTGCCGTGTTCGTCAACGTGGGTCAGCTTCTTGCCGCTCATGTCATGCATCTCCAACAAGAAGAATTTATTGCGAAAAAATCACTTCGAGATTCTTTCGCGGCTTCATTCCCCCATGACCTGGTCCTTGGCCTTCTTGAAGAAGTCCTTGACCTTCTTGAGGGGCTTCTCCTCCTCCAGGCGGGCGAACTCGCGCAGCAGATCCTCCTGCTTCTTGGAGAGCCGGGTGGGTGTCTTGACCACCACCTGCACCAGCAGGTCGCCGCGATGGGCGCTGGAGGGATGGGGCAGGCCCAGCTCCTTGAGCCGGAACACCTCGCCGCCCTGGGTGCCCCTGGGCACGTGCAACTGGGCCGGCTCGTCCAGGGTGGGCACCTCGATGCTCTCGCCCAGGGCCGCCTGCACGAAGGAGACCTCGGCAGTGTAGATGAGATCCTGGCCCTGGCGGCGGAAGGTCTTGTCCTCCTCCACGTAGATGACCACGTAGAGGTCGCCGGGAGGGCCGCCGTGCACCCCGGCCTCTCCCTCGCCGCGCAGGCGCAGGCGGCTGCCGTTGTCCACGCCGGCGGGGATCCGCACCTCGAGCTCCCGGGTCTCCTGCACCGAGCCCGTCCCCCGGCACTTGTCGCAGGGCGAGGTGATGACCCGACCCTGGCCGTGACAGATCGGGCAGGTCACCGCCACCCGGAAGAAGCCCTGGGACTGGGTGATGTGGCCCGATCCGCCGCACTGGCGGCAGGTCTGGGGAGAGGTGCCGGGCTCGGCCCCGGAGCCCCCGCAGCGCCCGCAGGACGCCTGGCGGGGAATCCTGAGGGAGACCGTGGTCCCCTTGGCCGCCTCCCGGAAGGAGACGTTCAGGTTGTAGCGCAGGTCCGCTCCGGCCGTGGGCCGCGGCCCGCGGGCCCGTCCCGAGAACCCGAAGAACTCCCCGAAGATGTCCGAGAAGGTGCTGAAGATGTCCTCGGAACTGGAGAAGCCCGAGTATCCGTTGTCCCCCAGGCCGGCGTGGCCGAAGCGGTCGTAGCGGCCGCGCTTTTCCGGATCGCGCAGCACGTCGTAGGCCTCGGCCGCCTCCTTGAACTTGGACTCGGCCTCGGGGTCGTCCGGGTTGCGGTCCGGGTGAAACTTCAGGGCCTGCTGCCGGTAGGCCTTCTTGATGTCTTCATCCGCGGCGTCCCGGGAGACCCCGAGCACCTCGTAATAGTCCCTCTTCATGGACGACTGCATGCCCTGGAAGCTCCCGGGCTAGGCAGTGGCGGTCTCGCCCGACTCTTCCAGGGGCAGGACCTTGGTGGCCGCGATCTCCCGCAGGGAGCTCACCACTTCCTTGTTCTTGCAGGGCACCAGGCACTCGTAGCCTTCCCGGTACTGCTTCACCCGCTTGATCGCCATCTGGACGATGAGGAAGCGGTTGTTGACCTTTTCCAGACAGTCTTCCACAGTGATTCTGGCCATCCGTCACTCCTTGGTCGCACCGCCCGCTTCGCGGGCCGCGTCGCTGTGTCGCCGGCCGTTGCCCTCCAGCATGGGCAACTGGCCGGCCAAATCCTTGAGCACCTGATCGTCCGCCGGATAGTACGGCCCCTCGCCGCCCACCTGGACCAGGCAACGGCCCTTGGGCAGGTCCGGGGACACGAAAAAGGCGAGCGCCGCCAGGGGCGCGCCCTTCTCGTCGCCCAGGACCAGAGTCAGCTTCGGCGTCGCCGTTTCCGGCCGGTCGGGCCGCGGATCATCTACGTACGTCAAATCCGTAAGACGCCACAAATACATGTCAAGACCCGTCGCCAACGCGCCGGAGCCGCCCGTGATCCAACCATCCGGCGTGCGGCGGGCCGCGATCTCCCGGCCGTCCTGGCGCAGCAGCGCCTGCCCCACCCGGTTCAGGTCCAGGTGCAGGAGCCGGCGGTCGGACAGGGCGAAGGACGAGGCGACAAGGCGCGCCACCCTTTCCTGGTCCAGGGTGAAGGCCACCGGCTGCCAGGAGGAGATTCCGACGTAGCGCGGGGCCTCTGCCAGTCCGGCCTGCCGGGCGTACACCGCCAGGCGGCGGGGCTCCCGGGACCCGGAGCTCCACACCAAGAGCTCCAGCAACGGCTCGACGCCCTTGCCAAGGGATTCGGCCGGCAGGCTCAGGGCCCGGGTGGCGGCCACCCCGTGCAGGTAGAGCCCCAACTCGTGGGACGAAACCGGGGAATCGCGACGCTCGGCGGGCAGATCGAACACATAGCCGTCCGCGCGGCGGCGCACTTCCCAGACCGGCTCCCCGTTCCTGACCAGGCGCACGGCGGTGGGCTCGGCCTCGGCCCCGGGCAGGATGCGCGCATCCAGGTAATACTCCGGGCCGCGACGCAGCCACTCGGCGTACTCATGGTGCAGGATGAGCAGCTCCCGCCCCCGTCCGGACAGGGCGTACACCCCGGCGTTGTCCGGGGTGGGACCTCCCAGGACCAGGTCCAGGCCGTCCAGGGAGGCCTCGGCCACGGGAGGGGCCAGTCCGGCGCGGCGCACCAGGTCCGCCCCGGCCGATCCCAGGCGCTGCAGGGGCCGGGACAGGCCCACGAACCGCACCAGGCCGCCCACCTTCTGCTCGTCGGCGCGCAGCCGCGAGCCGTCGGGCATGTCCATGAACCATTCCCGGCCGTTGCGGGCCAGGGTGAAGGCTCCGGCGTCGTTCTTCACCGAGACCTGGCGCACGTCGCCGGGATTGGGCCGGGACCAGTCACCGGCGCCGGGCCCGGCCTTGCGGCCGGCGTTGACCACGAAATACGTCGCCCCTGCCGTCAGGCACAGGGCCAGGAGCAGCACCGCCATCCGGGCGCTCAACAGGCCGGCCCGGGGGCCGGAGGATATGCGTGGTGCGGCGTGGGCCATGACCGTGCCTTGCGGGATATCCGCCCCGGCACCGAATCCGGGACGCAAATGAAGAGGAGTTAAATACGAGAGCCATCCCTTGCATGTCAAGGCGGAAAAGGGCACAACCGGGCCGGTCCGCCCGAACTCTTCCCGCATTGCGAGGACAGCCATGGCCCAGTGGGGCAAACTCACCTACGCCCAGAAGACCTGCCTGGGCAAGATCGGCAAGCTCATGATGGACACCGCCATGCTCCGGCCCGGAGCCCGGGTGGGCGTGGCCGCCTCGGGCGGCGTGGACTCCTGGCTCCTGCTCCAGATCCTCGTCATGCGCCAGCGCATCGTGCCCTTCCCCTTCTCGCTCATGGCCCTGCACCTCAACCCCGGCTTCGACCCGGCCAACCACGCCCCGCTCCTGGAGTGGTGCGCTCGGGAGGGCGTGGCCCTGCACGCCGAGGTCACGGACCACGGCCCGCGCGGACACTCCGAGGAAAACCTCAAGAACTCCGCCTGCTTCTATTGCGCCCGCCTGCGGCGCAAGCGGCTCTTCGCCCTGTGCCGCGAATACCGCCTCACCCACCTGGCCTTCGCCCACACCCTGGACGACCTGGCCGCCACCTTCTTCCTCAACCTCATGCAGACCGGCAAGGTCTACGGCCTGTCCGCCAGGGAGGACTTCTTCAAGGGCGAACTGACCGTGATCCGGCCCACCCTGGGTCTGGAGAAAAAGACCGTGGTCAAGGCCGCCAGGGACTTCGGCCTGCCGGTGTGGTCCAACCCCTGCCCCTCGGCCGGCGCGACCCGGCGCGCGGACGTGGAGGACTGGCTGCGGACCGTCTACGCCCGGGACAAGGCGACAAGAAAGAACATATTGAACGGCCTGTTCAGGTGGCAACTTGACTTGACGGATTGATTCCGCTACCTCACTCCGAAGCCTTGGGACGGAACGACTCGCGGTCTTCAACACCCAAGTCTCCGTGGCCTTCGCACCAGGGGGAGTATGCTTTTTCGCAAATACCACATCGTTGTTTTCAAGGACAATGAGGGCATCTCCCGCAAGCTGAAGATGCGGGGGTGGATGGGATTTGCGCTTACCGGCCTCCTGCTCGTTCTCGCCGCCAGCAACCTCTTTTTCTGGCGCTACTTCATCTCCTACCATACCGTATCCACGGACCTGGACTCCGCCCAGAAGACGGTCCAGGAACAGCGCACCCAGCTTCTCTCTCTGGCCAACAAGATCAAGACTCTGGAAAAGGACCTGCAGCGCATCCGGGACTTCGACTCCAAGCTGCGGGTCATGATCAACCTGGACGGGGACAAGCGTTCCGCGGCCCAGAGCTCCATGGGCGGTCCGGAGAGTCCGGACTTCACTGAAAGCTACCTGCCCATGCACCGCCAGGAACTGCTGGCGCGCAAGATGCACAACTTCCTGCACCAGCTGAACACCGAGGCCAAGCTGGAGGAGGTGCGGCAGCAGGAGCTCATGCGCGCCATCCGCTCCAGCCAGGACCTGTGGGCCTCCACCCCGAGCATCTGGCCCACCGAGGGCTGGGTGTCCTCGGACTTCGGCTACCGGGAGTCCCCCTTCACCGGCAAGCGCGAATTCCACAAGGGACTGGACATCACCGCGCCGGTGGGCACCCCCATCTACGCCCCGGCCAAGGGCAAGGTCGACTTCGCGGGCCGCGACGGCGCCTACGGCCTGGCCATGTCCCTGGACCACGGCTCGGGCCTCATGACCCGCTACGCCCACATGCACAGCATGGTGCTGCGGCCCGGCCAGACCGTGGACCGCGGCGAACTGGTGGGCTACGTGGGCAACTCCGGACGCAGCACCGGCCCGCACCTGCACTACGAGGTGCGCCTCAACGGCGTGCCCGTGAACCCCATGCGCTACGTGCTGAACTAGCCCGGCCGTTTTTCCCGGAAACGAGGCCGGTCCCGAAGGGCCGGCCTTTTTCATTGCGCCGGCGCGGCTCGGCCCGGACAGACCGCTTTTCCCTGGAACGGAAATGAGGTAGGAGCCCTCCCATGTGCGGCATCGCCGGTTTCTGGGGCCCCGCCCGGCCCGCGGACTTCTTCCCGCCCGTCCTGGAGGCCATGTGCTCCAGCCTGCGCCACCGCGGGCCGGACAGCTCGGGGACTTGGTCCGACCCCGCCTGCGGCCTCGGGCTGGCCCACACCCGGCTGGCCATCCTGGACCTCACCCCGGCCGGGCATCAGCCCATGCACTCCGCCGACGGCCGTTTCTGCACGGTGTTCAACGGCGAGGTCTACAACTACGCCGAATTCCGCCGCGACCTGGAGGAGACCGGACACGCCCCGGCCGGAGGCTGGCGCGGCCACTCGGACACCGAGGCCATTCTGGCCGCGGCCCGGGCCTGGGGCCTGGAAAAGGCCGTGCACCGCTTCGTGGGCATGTTCGCCCTGGCCCTGTGGGACGCCCGGGAGCGCACCCTGACGCTCCTGCGCGACCGGCTGGGCATCAAGCCCCTGTACTACGGCTATTGCGGCGACACCTTCCTTTTCGGCTCCCAGCCCGGAGCCCTGCGCCGCCACCCCGGCTTCGACCGCCCCCTGTCCCGGCCGGCCCTGGCCGCCTTTCTGCGCACCCTGTACGTGCCCGCGCCCCTGTGCATCCACGACGGAATCCGCCAGCTGGAGCCCGGCTGCCTGCTCACCCTCACCGCCGCCGACCTGGCGGCCCGCCGCCTGCCCGAGCCCCGGCCCTACTGGACGGTCAACGCCGCGGCCGAGGCCGGCGCGGCCAACCCCTTCACCGGCGACGAGGACGAGGCGGAGGCCGAGCTCACCCGCCTGCTGGACGACGCCGTCGGGCTGCGCCTGATCGCGGACGTGCCCCTGGGCGCGTTCCTCTCCGGCGGGGTGGACTCCTCCACGGTGGTGGCGCTCATGCAGCGCCGCTCCAGCCGAAAGGTGCGGACCTTCACCATCGGCTTCACCGAACCGGCCTACGACGAGTCGGGCCCGGCCCGGGAGGTGGCCCGCCACCTGGGCACCGACCACACCGAACTCATCCTGTCGCCCGAGGAGGCCCGGGCCGCCATCCCCTCGCTGCCCCGGTTCTTTGACGAGCCCTTTGCCGACGCCTCCATGCTGCCCACCTTCCTGGTGAGCCGCCTGGCGCGGCAGCACGTCACCGTGTCCCTGTCCGGCGACGGCGGGGACGAACTGTTCGGCGGCTACAACCGCTATCTCCTGGCCCCGGCCCTGTGGCGGGCCGCGGGCCGCCTGCCCCGACCCCTGCGCCGGGCCGCGGGCGGCCTGCTGGCCGGGCTGGCCGGCCCCCTGGCCGGGGCGCTGGAGGCGGCCCAGTCCGCCCTGCTTCCCCCGGACCGCCGCCAGCTCATCCTGCGGGACAAGCTGCAGAAGCTCTCCGCGGCGCTCTCCGCCGATGGCCGGGAGGCGTTCTTCCACTGCCTGGCCTCGTTCTGGCAACGGCCCGCGTACCTGCTCGAAGAGGGCGCGGAGCCCCCCACCCGCTTCACCGATCCCGCGGCCTGGCCCCGGGTGGACGACTACGCGGCCTGGATGATGGCCATGGACCTGGCCACCTACCTGCCCGGAGACATCCTCGCCAAGGTGGACCGGGCCAGCATGGCCGTGGCCCTGGAGGCCCGAGTGCCGCTCCTGGACCACCGGGTGGCGGAGTTCGCCCTGTCCCTGCCCCTGCGCTTCAAGATCCGCGACGGGCAGGGCAAGCGCCTGCTGCGCCGGGTGCTCTACCGACACGTGCCCCGGCAGCTCATCGAGCGGCCCAAGCAGGGCTTCGGCCTGCCCATCGACGCCTGGCTGCGCGGCCCGCTGCGTGCCTGGGCCGAGGACCTGCTGGCCGAGCCCCGGCTGCGCGACTCGGGCTTCCGGCCCGCGCCGGTGCGCCGGGCCTGGAGCGACCACCTGGCCGGCCGGGCCAACCGGCAGTACCATCTCTGGGCCGTGCTCATGTACCAGGCCTGGCGCGGGGAGCACGGGCTGTGAGCGCGCCCCGCACCGTGCTCCTGGTCTCCCACGTGGGGATCAACCTGGCCCGGTTCCGGGCCGCCCTCATCCGGGAGCTGGTCGCCCGCGGGGACCGGGTGGTGGCGGCGGTCCCGGATGCGGCCCACGACGCCGAGCTGGCCGCCCTGGGCGCCGAGGTCCGGCACTACGGACTGGCCCGGGGCAGCCTGAACCCGGCCCGCCTGCTCTCCCCGGTCCGGTCGCTGCGCCGTCTCGTCCGCGACATCCGCCCGGACGTGGCGCACAGCTTCACCCACCAGCCCAACATCCTCTGCCGCCTGGCCGTCCCGGCCGGCACGGCGCTGGTGAACTCCGTCACCGGCCTGGGCTCCTGCTTCCTGGGCGCAGGCCCGAAGGGAGAGGCCCTGCGCCGGGCCTTCCACCTGCTCTACCGGGCCACCGCCCGCAAGGCTGCGGCGGTGATCTTCCAGAACCGTGACGACCTGGGCCATTTCCAGTCACACGGCCTGCTGGGACCGGCCCGGGCTGAGCTGGTGCGCGGCACCGGGGTGGACACCGCGGCCTTCCGCCCCGGGCTGCTCAGCCCAGAGGAGCGGGAGGCCGTGCGGGCGGAGTTGGGCCTGGCCCCGGGCCAGGTGGCCGCCTGCCTTGCCGCCCGGCTCATCCGGGACAAGGGGGTGTTCGAATTCCTGGAGGCGGCGCGCCTTCTGGCCGCCCGCCATCCGGATCTGCGCTTCGTGCTGGTGGGCGAGGCCGACCCGGGCAACCCCACCTCCCTGTCCGAGGCGGACATGGCCGCGGCCCGGGCCGCGGGCAACGTGCTCTTCGCGGGCTGGCGCACGGACATGGACCGGATCTGGGCGGCCAGCGACATCGCGGTCCTGCCGTCCTATCGCGAGGGCCTGCCGGTGTCGCTCCAGGAGGCCCTGGCCTGCGGCCTGCCGGCGGTGGCCGCCGACGCTCCCGGCTGCCGGGAGGCCGTGGCGGACGGGAGCAACGGTTTTCTCGTTCCGGTGCGGGACGCCGCGGCCCTGGCCGCGGCCCTGGGCCGGCTGGCCGGGGACCCGGCCCTGCGCGCCCGCATGGGCGAGGCCGGCCGGGCCAAGGCCCTGGCCGAATTCGACGCCGCGGTCCTGGCCCGGCAGATCGCGGCCCTGTACGACACCCTGGCCCAGCCCGCCCCGATCCTGCCCACGCCCCTGTGGAAGCGGGGCCTGGACCTGGCCCTGGTCCTGGGCCTGGCGCCGCTCTGGCTGCCCCTGCTCGGCCTGCTCTGCCTCCTGGTGCGCCGCAGGCTCGGCTCCCCGGTGTTCTTCCGCCAGGAGCGTCCGGGCCGCGGCGGCGCGCCGTTCACCCTCATCAAGCTGCGCACCATGACCGACGCCAGGGGGCCGGACGGCCGACTGCTGCCCGACGCGGAGCGGCTTCCCGCCTTCGGCCGCTGGCTGCGCTCCACCAGCCTGGACGAGTTGCCCGAACTCCTGAACGTGCTGCGGGGCGAGATGAGCCTGGTGGGGCCGCGGCCCCTGCTCATGGAGTACCTGCCCCTCTACTCCCCGGAGCAGGCCCGCCGCCACGCGGCGCTTCCGGGCGTCACCGGCTGGGCCCAGGTCAACGGCCGCAACGCCTTGTCCTGGCCCGACGTGTTCCGCCTGGACCTGGAGTACGTGGCGAGGATGAGCCTCGGCCTGGACCTGCGCATCCTCTGGCTCACCATATCCCGGGTCCTGGCCCGGGAGGGGGTGGCCCAGCCCGGCCGCGCCACCCGCGACAAGTTCCGGGGCGAGCGCTGAGCGTTGCCCTCCCCCGGGAATTGGCGTAAGTAGCCGCCAGCCTGCTCCAGCAGGCCGAACACCAAGGAGACCGCCCTTGCCGGAACGGATATTCCTCTCGGCCCCGCACATGAGCGGCGCGGAACAGCGCCATGTGGCCGAGGCCTTCGCCAGCAACTTCATCGCGCCGCTGGGGCCGCAACTGGCCGCCTTCGAGCGCAGGTTCGAGGAACTCCTGGGAGGCGGGCACTGCGTGGCGGTGTCCAGCGGCACCGCAGCGCTGCACCTGGCCCTGCGCCTGGCCGGGGTGGGGCCCGGCGACGAGGTGCTCTGCTCGGACCTGACCTTCATCGGCTCGGTCACCCCCATCCTGTTCCAGGGCGCGACCCCGGTGTTCGTGGACAGCGAGCCCGGATCCTGGAACCTGGACCCGGCCCTGGCCGCCCAATGCATCGCGGACCGGGCCCGGGCGGGCCGGCCGCCCAAGGCCCTCATCCTGGTCCACCTCTACGGCCAGGCTGCGGACTTCGACCCCGTGGCCGAGGCCTGCGCCGAGCACGGGGTGGAGCTGGTGGAGGACGCGGCCGAATCCCTGGGCGCCACCTACAAGGGAAGGCCCACCGGCTCCCTGGCCCGCATGGGCATCTTCTCCTTCAACGGCAACAAGATCATCACCACCGGAGGCGGCGGCATGTTCGCCTCCCGGGACAAGGACCTGGCCGACCGCGCGCGCTTCCTCTCCACCCAGGCCCGGGAGCCCGAGGTCCACTACGAACACGTCACCTGGGGCTACAACTACCGCCTGAGCAACGTGGCCGCGGCCATCGGCCTGGGCCAGCTCGAGGCGCTGCCCGAGCGGGTGCTCCGCCGCCGGGAGATCTTCGCCGCCTACCAGGAGCGCCTGGGCGACCTGGAGGAGATCTGCTTCATGCCCGAGGCGGCCCACGGCGTGTCCAACCGCTGGCTCACCTGCGTGACCCTGGGCCGAGACCGGGAGCAGGGCTTCGCCCTGCGGGAGAAGCTGCGCCTGGGCCTGGAGGCCGAGAACATCGAGTCCCGGCCGGTGTGGAAGCCCATGCACCTCCAGCCGGTATTCAAGGACGCCGCCTTCGCGGGGAGCCGGGACCGGGCGGTGTCCGCGGACCTGTTCTGGCGCGGCCTGTGCCTGCCCTCGGGCACCGGCATGTCCGAGGCGGACCTGGACCGGGTCTGCGCCACGATCCGCAGGATTCTCCGCGGCTAGACAGGCTATGGGCGCCAGACTGAAATCACTGAATTTCTGGGTCCTAGTGGGCATGGACCTGGGGCTCATCCTGGCGGCCCACGCCCTGGCCTACCTGCTCCGTTTCGAGGGCGGCATCCCCAGCGAACACCTGTCCCGGATGACCGGGCTCCTGCCGCTCCTGGCCGGAGTCAAGCTGGCCTGCTTCTTCTCCTTCCGCCTCTACCGGGGCATGTGGCGCTACACCAGCCTGCCCGACCTCATGAACGTGCTCAAGGCGGTGACCGCGGCCTCCCTCATGGTGGTGGGCTACCTAGTGGTGGTCCACCGTTTCGCCGGCTATTCCCGCTCGGTCTTCCTTCTGGACTGGGTCTTCACCATGGCCCTGGTGGCCGGACTGCGGGTGGGCATCCGCATGGTCTACGGCCTGGGCATGGTCCATCTGCCGGCCATGCTGCGCAACGCCCCCCCGGGCCCCCAGCGCCGGGTGGTGCTCCTGGGAGCGGGCGAGGCCGGGGAGAAGATGGTGCGGGAGGTCAAGGGCTCGCCCCGCTCCGGCCTGGCCATCGCCGCCATCTTCGACGACGATCCGGCCACCAAGGGACGCCTGCTGCACGGGATCCCGGTCTTTTCGCCCATCTCCGCCCTGCCCGCCTGGATGGCCAGCGGGGAGGCCCCGGTAAGCGAGGCGCTGCTCGCCATCCCCTCCCTGTCCGGCGACGCCCTGCGCCGGGTGGTGGACCTCTGCGACAAGTCCGGACTTCCCTGCCGCCGCATCCCCAGCCTGTCCGAAATCGCCCGCGGCCGAGTCACGGTCAAGGACCTGCGCGACGTGGACTACCGCGACCTGCTGGGCCGCCAGCCGGCCCAGCTCGACCCGGCGAGCATCGCCGGCTACCTCAAGGGACGCACCGTGCTGGTCACGGGCGCGGGCGGCTCCATCGGCTCGGAGCTCTGCCGCCAGATCCTGGCCTTCGAACCCGGCCGGCTCCTCCTGCTGGACGCCAGCGAGTCGAACCTCTACGCCATCCAAATGGAGCTGGAGCACGAGCGCGGGTTCACCGCCTACCTTCCGCTCCTGGGCTCGCTCACGGACCGGGCCTGGACCGACTGGGTGCTGGACGCCCACCGTCCCGACGTGATCTTCCACGCCGCGGCCTACAAGCACGTTCCCATGCTGGAGGATAACCCCTGGCAGGCGGTGGCCAACAACATCCTGGCCACCGCCCATCTGGTCGGGGCGGCGGTGGAGCGCCGCGTGGACCGGCTGCTGGTGGTGTCCACGGACAAGGCGGTGCGCCCCACCAACGTCATGGGCGCGAGCAAGCGCCTCACCGAACGCATCATGCAGGCCCACTGCGGCAGGGGAACCCGCCTGTCCGCGGTGCGCTTCGGCAACGTCATCGGGTCGGCCGGGTCGGTGGTGCCCCTGTTCCGCCGCCAGATCGAACGCGGGGGACCGCTCACCGTGACCCACCCCGAGGTCACCCGCTACTTCATGACCATCGAGGAGGCCTGCCAGCTCATCCTCCAGGCCGGGAGCATGGGCGACGCCGGAGAGATCTTCGTGCTGCGCATGGGCCAGCCGGTGCGCATCGCGGACATGGCCGCAGACCTCATCCGGCTCTCGGGCAAGGAGCCCGGGGCGGACATCGAGATCAAGTTCATCGGACTGCGTCCCGGGGAAAAGCTTTACGAGGAGCTCATCACCGCGGGCGAGGACGTGGTGCCCACCGGGCATTCCCAGATCATGGTCCTGCAGGGCTCGTCCTGCGGCTGGGACGAACTGACGCCGCTGCTCGGCGAGCTGGACCGGGCGGCGCAGGCCCGCGACGCCTCCGCCCTGCGCGAGGCCCTGCGCCGGGCCGTGCCCGAGTACGCCCCGGACAAGGCCGGCCAGCCCGGCGTCCCCGCCTAGGCCAGATCCCGCGCCCATCCGGGGATGGTCCGGGTTTTGCTAACCCCGGGCCATGGATCTCTTCTCCTTCGACCCCGCCACCATGTTCAGCTTCCTGCTCACCCTGTTCCGGGTGAGCATCCTGCTGTTCGTGCTGCCCTTTTTCGGCGGGAGCAACATCCCCAACTCGGTGAAGGGCTCCTTCTGCCTGGTCATGGCCCTGGCCCTGTGGCCGCACCTCTCCTTTCCCGGCGCCGCATTCCCGTCGAGCCCCTGGCTCGTCCTGATCATGCTGCTGGGCGAGGTGATGATCGGGCTCATCCTGGGGCTCACGGTGCGGGTGCTCTTCGGCGCGGTGCAGATGGGCGGCCAGCTCATCGGCTTCCAGATGGGCTACGCCATGATCAACGTGGTGGACCCCCTGACCGGCCAGAGCGTGGTCATCACCTCCCACTTCCTGTACATGACCACCCTGCTCACCTTCCTGGTCCTGGACGGCCACCTCTTCCTGCTCCAGGCCCTGGCCGAGAGCTTCGCCATGGTGGCTCCGGGCGGCCTGCTGGTCGACCCCCTGCTGGCCATCCACCTCCTGCGCGTGGTCGGTCAAATTTTTGTCCTGGCCATCAAGATCGCGGCCCCGGTCATGGCCTCCATCTTCCTGGTGGACCTGGCCCTGGCGCTGATCGGCCGGGCTGCGCCCCAGATGAACGTGCTCATGCTGGGCTTTCCCCTGAAGATCGGGGTGGGATTCGTGTTCCTGGGCATCCTCTTCACCACCCTGTCGCGGCACGTGGGCGAATTCATCACCACCATGGGCCCCATGTTCCGAGCGCTGCTCGGGGCCATGAGCTGAGCGGGAGACGCCGGCATGGCGCAGGAAGATCCAAGTCGATCAGAAAGGCCGACACCAAAGCGCGTCAAGAAAGCACGCGACAGAGGCAGCGTGCCCAAGAGCGGGGAGCTCACCAAGGGAATCCTCCTGCTCATCGGGCTCATCGCGCTGTACATCTTCATCGGCTACATCGGTCGTCACGTCATGACCGTCTTCATCACGTTCTTCAAGACCTGCGTGAGCTTCAACGCGACAACGGACTCGGTGTACGGACTGCTCCTGGATGTCTCCATCACCCTGGCCAAGATGCTCCTGCCCTTCCTGCTCACCCTTGGCCTGGCCGCATACCTCACGCTGCGCCTGCAGGTCGGCCCCTTGTGGACCACCCAGCACATGTTCAAGTTCGACCTGGCCAAACACTTCAACATCGTGGCCGGGCTCAAGCGGCTCTTGATCTCGCCCCAGACCCTCATCCGCCTGGCCCGCAGCCTGATCTCCGCGGCCATCATCGCCATCGCCCCCTACATCGTGCTCAAGCGCGAGTTCGCGAACATGGCCCCGCTCTTCTTCCAGAACGCCGAGGGCATCGCGGCCTACATCCTGGGCACCGGGGCCACCATGGTCAAGTACACCCTGGGGCCGATGCTCGCCCTGGGCATAGCCGACCTGATCTACACCCGCTGGGACTACACCGAGAACCTCAAGATGACCAAGTTCGAGGTCAAGGACGAGCGCAAGCAGGCCGAGGGCGACCCGCTCATCAAGAACAAGATGAAGCAGGAGATGCTCAAGGTCATGGCCAAGCGCATGCTGGAGCAGGTGCCCCGGGCCGACGTGGTGGTGACCAACCCCACCCACGTGGCCGTGGCCCTGCGCTACAACGCCCTGGAGGCCCCGGCCCCGATGGTGCTGGCCAAGGGCCTCGACCACCTGGCCGAGAAGATCAAGGAGGTGGCCCGGGAGCACGGCGTGCCCATCCGGGAGAACGCCCCCCTGGCACGGGCCTTGTATAAGAGTGTCGAGGTCGGCGAGGCCATCCCCGAGGAGTTCTACAAGGCCGTGGCCTCGATCCTGGCCCAGTTGCAGAAGTTCAAGCGTGGAGCCTGAAGCGGGATAGGAAGCTGAAAAAGCGGGAAAGGTGTCAAGATTATGGCTCGCGATTTTGCCCACCTGAACATAGACTACGGCAAGTTCGCCAAGCAGGGCGACATCCTGCTGGCCGCAGGCGTGGTGACCATCCTCTTCGTGATGCTCGTCCCGCTTCCGACCATCATCCTGGACGTGATGCTCACCTTCTCCATCTCCATGAGCCTGGTGGTGCTGGTGACCACCATGTTCATGAATTCGCCCATGGAGTTCTCCATCTTCCCGTCCCTGCTCCTGGTGATGACCCTGCTGCGCCTGGCCCTGAACGTGGCCTCCACCCGCCTCATCCTGCTGCACGGCGACGAGGGCACCGCGGCCGCGGGCAAGGTCATCGAGAGCTTCGGCCAGTTCGTGGTGGGCGGCAACTTCGCCATCGGCATCGTCATCTACCTGATCCTGTTCTCCCTGAACAAGATCGTCATCGTGAGCGGCACCACGCGCATCGCCGAGGTGGCGGCCCGCTTCACCCTGGACGCCATGCCCGGCAAGCAGATGGCCATCGAGGCCGACCTCAACGCCGGCATCATCGACGAGGACGAGGCGAGAGCGCGCCGCGACTCCATCCGCAAGGAGGCCGACTTCTACGGCGCCATGGACGGCGCGGGCAAGTTCGTGGCCGGCGACGTGAAGGCCGGCGCGCTCATCACCTTCATCAACATCGTGGGCGGCTTCTTCATCGGCGTGGTCCAGAAGGACATGAACTGGCTGGAGGCGGCCAAGGTCTACACGCTGCTGACCATCGGCGACGGCCTGGTCTCCACCATCCCCTCGCTCATCATCTCCACCGGCGCCGGCATCATCGTGTCCCGCGCCGCGGCCGAGGCCAAGATGGGCGAGGAGTTCCTCGGCCAGCTCACCTACCACTCCCGCGCCCTGCGCCTGGTGTCCGGGGTGCTGGTGGTCTTCGCCCTGATCCCGGGCATGCCCACCATCCCGTTCCTGCTCCTCTCCGGCGGCCTCATGGCCGTGGCCTCCATGTCCTCCAAGCACTACGCCGGCAGCGACGACGCCAAGGACAAGAGGAAGTCCAAGGCCCAGTCCCTGGACACCCCCGAGGAGGTCCAGAGCCTGCTGCCCCTGGACTCCCTGGAGTTGGAGGTGGGCTACGGGCTCATCCCCCTGGTGGACGAGGAGCAGAGCGGCAACCTGCTCTCCCGGATCCGCTCCATCCGCCGCCAGTTCGCCCTGGACATGGGCGTCATCGTGCCCTCCATGCACCTGCGCGACAACCTCCAGCTCAAGCCCGGGCAGTACACCCTGCTCATCAAGGGCAACGAGGTGGCCGGCTCGGATATCCTCATCGACCACTACCTGGCCATGGACCCGGGCGACGCCAAGCACCGCATCCAGGGCGTGGAGACCCGGGAGCCGGCCTTCAACCTGCCCGCGGTCTGGATCTCCGAGAATCAGAAGGAGGAGGCCATGCTCGCCGGCTACACCGTGGTGGACCCGGCCACGGTCATCGCCACCCACCTCACCGAGGTCTTCAAGCGCAACCTGCACGAGTTCCTGGGCCGCCAGGAGGTGCAGACCCTGCTGGACAGCGTGGGCAAGCGCGCGCCCAAGGCCGTGGAGGAGCTGGTGCCCGGCATCCTCCCCCTGGGCCAGGTGCAGAAGGTGCTCCAGAACCTGGTGCGGGAGGGCGTGTCCATCCGCGACATGCTCACCATCGTGGAGGCCCTGTCCGACTACGGCCGCGCGGCCAAGGACGCGGACCAGCTCACCGAGTACGTGCGCACCCGCATGTCCCGCACCATCGTCAAGCCCCACATGGCCTCCGACGGCTCCCTGCCCATCGTGACCCTCTCCCCCAAGGTGGAGAAGGCCTTCAGCGACAGCATCCGCCAGACCGACCACGGCGCCTACCTGGCCATGGAGCCCGGCCTGGCCCAGAAGATCATCACCGCGGTGAACAACGCCGCGGACAAGGCGGTGGCCACCGACGGACAGCCGGTGCTCCTCTCCTCGCCGGTGGCCCGGCCCCATCTGGCCCAGCTCCTGGCCCGGTTCATTCCCAACCTCCCGGTGGTCTCCCAGGCCGAGATTCCCGCGGACGTGAAGCTGACAACCTTAGCCAACGTGGATGTGGACTATGCGGGTTAAGACCTTTCGCGGCGGTTCGGCCAAGAGCGTCCTGGAACAGGTCAAGGCCGAACTCGGGTCCGAGGCGGTCATCCTGGACACCCAGACCCGACGGGAGAACGGCCGCTGCGTGTGCGAGGTCACGGCGGCCCTGGAGGCCGCTGACACGGCCCAGGACGCGGACCTGGTCCCCCGGCCGGGATGGGCGCAGTGGCACCAGGAGTGGGACCAGATCAAGTCCCATCTCTACGCCCTGGCCCGGACCAAGGCCGACCTCACCGTCCTCACCCCGCGCCAGCGCATGCCCCTGGAGCACCTGGAGGCCCAGGGCGTGGCCGACGGGGCCATCCTGGCCCTGTGGCGCAAGCTCAAGGACGACCGCACCCTCTCCGCGCTCACGGTCCTGGGCGAGATGGTGGGGGTGAAGCCCCTGACCGCCGCCTGCTGGCCCCAGCGCCTGCACGCCCTGGCCGGCCCCTCGGGCTGCGGCAAGACCAGCGCGGTCCTGCGCCTGGCCCTGCGCGCCAAGCGGGAGCGGGCCCGCGCCAAGGTCCTGGTGGTCAACGCCGACTGCCTGCAGGGCAAGGGTCGTCTGGTGCTCAAGCACTACGCCGAGCTGTCCGGGCTCACCTACGCCGAACTGGCCACCGCCGCGGACCTCTCCCGGCTGGTGACCGAGCACGCGGACGCGCACCGCATCTTCGTGGACCTGCCCGCCCTCCCCGCCGACCTGGACCTGGACCGCTACCTGGGCCTCCTGGGCCTGGCCGGCCGCGAAGACGCCTGCGCCCACCTGGCGCTGCCCCCGCACCTGGCGCCGGAGCAGTACGCCGCGTTCCTCAAGCGGTACCGCAGCGCGAAAACCGTTTCGCTCGTCTGGACGAAGCTCGACGAAGCCTGTAGGTACGGGGCGGTGGTGAACTTGGCCCAGGCCACCGGACTGCCGGTGAGCGCCCTGTCCTTCGGCCCCGGGCTCAAGGACTCCCTGGTCCCGGCCGAGCGCCTGGCCCTGTGGCGGCTGCTCTTCAAGCAGGAGCTGCCCGACGCGGCCGAGGCCCCGGCCCGCGCCGGCCGGTTCACCCACTAGCAGCGGAAGGGAAAGGACGCGCACATGGCCAAGGCAACTCCACTGGTCCTCTCGGTCACCTCGGGCAAGGGCGGGGTGGGCAAGACCAACATCAGCGTTGGCCTGGCCTGCGAACTGGCCCGCCAGGGACGCCGGGTGGTGCTCCTGGACGCGGACCTGGGCCTGGCCAACGTGGACGTGATCCTGGGCCTGTCCCCGGAGAAGAACCTCTTCCACCTCTTCCAGGAAGGGGCGGCGCTGAAGGACATCCTCCACGCCACGCCCTACGGCTTCTCCATCCTGCCTGCGGCCTCCGGCGTCACCGAGATGCTGGACCTGGACACCGGCCAGAAGCTCGAACTCCTGGAGGCCATGGACGAACTCGACGCCACCACCGACGTGCTCCTGGTGGACACCGGGGCGGGACTGAACGACAATGCGGTGTACTTCAACATCGCGGTGCAGGAGCGCATCCTGGTGCTGACCCCGGAACCCACCTCGCTCACCGACGCCTACGCCCTCATCAAGGTGCTCAAGGCCGAGCACGGGGTGGACCGCTTCCGGGTGCTGGTGAACATGGCTCCGGACCAGGCCGCGGCCCGGGACGCCTTCAAGCGGCTCTACGCAGCCACGGACGCCTTCCTCTCGGGCGTTTCCCTGGATTTCCTGGGCAGCCTCCCCAAGGACCCCGAGGTGCGGGCCGCGGTGGTGGAGCAGAAGCCCTTTGTGAAACGGAGGCCGGACTCCCCTGCGGCCAAGGCCCTGACCCAGGTGGCTTCCAAGGTGGCGGCCCTGAAACCGCCGGCGACCCTCGATGGAAACATCAAGTTTTTCTGGAAAAAGCTCCTCTTCCAGGACTGAACCCTGGAAGCAGCTCGAGGCCGGGCAACTGGCCTGGGGGGAGTTCGACGATCGGGCGCGGGACGTTATCGTCCGCCACTACGCGCCCAAGATCAAGATCCTCGCCCTGCGCCTCAAGGGCAAGCTGCCCCAGCAGGTGGAGCTGAACGAACTGCTCTCGGCCGGGACCCTGGGCCTGGTGGAGGCCCTGGGCAAGTTCAATCCCAAGCTGGGCATCAAGTTCGAGACCTACGCCGAGAACCGCATCAAGGGCGCCATGCTCGACGAGTTGCGGCGCATGGACTGGTTCTCCCGCGGACTGCGCCAGCGGGTGCGCCTCCTGGAGGAGGCCATGACCCGCATCGAGCACCAGACCGGACGCTCCGCCACCAAGGAGGAGCTGGCCAAGATCACCGGCCTCTCCGAACGCGACGTGGATGCCGGCCTGGGCGCCCTGCAGAACCAGCTCTGCCTGAACCTGGACACCATGCAGGAGTACTTTTCCCCGGAATCCTCGCCGCTGCACGAGAACGAGCCCTACCGCGCGGCCGCCCTCAACGACGTCATTGACAAACTCGCCGATCTCATAGACGAATTGACCCACAGGGAAAAGCTGGTATTATCCCTCTACTACAGCGACGAACTCAACATGCGCGAAACCGCAGAGGTCATGGGCATCACGGAAGGCCGGGTCTCACAGCTCCACTCCCAGGCGCTGAAGAAGCTCCGCGAAAGATTCCGAGCCGCCCACGGCCTGAGTTGAGCAGATAGGAACAAGGAGACGGTCCCATGGCCTACGACAAGAACATGCGCGTTCTGGTGGTGGACGACTTCTCGACCATGCGCCGGATCATCAAGAATATCCTCCGCCAGCTCGGCTTCAACAACATCGTGGAGGCCGACGACGGCACCACCGCATGGGACATCCTGAACCGCGACAAGATCGACTTCGTCATCTCCGACTGGAACATGCCCAAGATGGCCGGCATCGACCTCCTGCGCAAGGTCCGCGCCAGCGAGGAGTTCGGCAAGATGCCCTTCCTCATGGTCACGGCCGAAGCCCAGCAGGAAAACATCATCGAGGCGGTCCAGGCCAAGGTGTCCAACTACATCGTCAAGCCGTTCACCGCGGAAACCCTGGGCGCCAAGATCGACAAGATCTTCGAGAAATAGGCCCCGGCCCGGCCTGACCGGTCCCCGCCCCCGCCATGCTCCTCCTCGCCGTACCGGACGACGACCTCGCGTCGGACGCCGCAGGGGCGGAGAAGAAGGCCGAACTCGACACCGAGGAGCTGGCCAGCAACCTCCCCAAGGCGTCCCAGAAGGTCGAACTGGACCTGGAGGACGCCCCCTTCCTGGACGAGGAGGAAGAGGAGGAGGCTCCGCCGCCTCCGACCGGCCCTGCCGAGGCGGTGAGCCTGGAGGCCGAGCCCAAGCCCAAGCGGGAGTTGCCCGCCTGGCTCAAGGACAAGCGCATCCTGGCCGGAGCCGCCGCGGCCCTGGCGCTGGTGATCGGTTTGGTCCTGTTCTTGCTTCTCAAACCCGAGAAGACCGAGGAGCCCGTCCCGCCCCCCGAGGCGGCCGAGGAGGCGCCCGTGGAGCAGGCCCCGGTCCCGGAGCCGGAGCCGGAGGACATCCTGGTGCAGGTGGAGCCCTTCACCGTGGAGCTCAAGGACTCCAAGGGCGAGATCCGGTTCCTGAACTGCACGTTCACCCTGGTGACCAAGAATCCGCAACTCGCCTTCGAGATCAAGCAGAAGATGACCATCCTCCGGGATGCGGTGTATTACTACCTGAAGAATAAGAGTTTGACGTTCCTGGCCGATAAGAACAATGCGGAGGCCCTGAAACTCGATCTGCTGTCCGTCGTCAACCAGTTCCTGAGCAGCGACCAACTGGAGACCATCCTCATCGAGCAATACCTGGTGAAGTGATGTCCACGAGCATAAACTTCCCGGTCCTCCTGGCCCAGCTCCCGCACCTGCAGGAGCTGGCCGGAGCGGACAAGGCCCGGCCCGAGATGGCCGCGGCCTTCAACGAACAGCTCGCGGCCGAGGCCCAGAAGAAGGACAACGAGCAGGTCCAGAAGGTCGAGAAGCAGGAGAAGCTCGACGCGGCCGGCGACAAGCCGCCCGACGAGCGCCCCGGCTACCGGGGATCCCGCCGCCAGCGAAAGCAACCGGAGCCCGAGGAGGACGACTCCCGCTCCGCCTCACCCTGGGCCGGCAACATCCTGAATCTCAAGGTCTGACCATGAACCTTCCCCTGGCCCTGCTCCTGGCCGTGAGCGTGTTCGAAGTCCTCCTGCTGGCCGTGCTGGTGGCGTTCTTCCTGCGACTCAAGCGTTCCGAGGCGCTGCTCACGGCCCTGCAGGAACGGCAGGAGACCCTGCTGGCCAAGCTGCGCTTCAACGAGGAGTTGGAGCGCGAACTGGTGGCCACCTTCGAGCGCCGCCAGACCGAGCTGACCGCGCTGGAGCACGCCCTGTCCGCCCGCGCCGAAGAGCTGGGCAAGCTGCTCACCCAGGCCGAGAAGGCGGTGCGCTCCCCCCGGCTGCTGCGGGAGATCGTGGTGGAGGGCCGCCGGGCGGGCAGGACCCCCCGCGAGTTGGCCAGCTCCACCGGCCTGTCCATCGAAGAGGTCGAGCTCCTCCTGGAAGAGGCCTCCTAGTCGGCCCTTGAAATCCCGCGATGGCTGCACTGAACGGCCTGCAAGAATCCCGCGACTCTCCAGAGGAGTAGCCCGTGCGCATCGGCGATTCCGACTCCGACGGCGGATCGGGGCGATCCCCGGACCGGCGCGAACGGTCCGCGGCCTTCCGGCGTCGCCACAAGACCGGCGACCGAGTCTCCGGCCGCGTCCTGCGCCGGGAAAGGCCCGGCCTGTCCTGGGTGGACTTCGCCGGCCTGACGCTCCTGGCCGACATTCCCTCGGACCCCGCGCCCGGCGAACTGCTCATCTTCGAGGTGGAGGGCGCCGAGGGCCGCATCCGCCTGCGCGAACTGGGGCCGGCCCGCACCCCGCTGCCCGCGGCCCTGGACCTTGCCGCCTTCCGCCGGACGCGCTCCGCCTTCGAGGCCCTGGCCGAGCCGCTTCTGGAAGAATTGGCGGCGGTAGCGCCCGCGGACCGGGAAGCGATCTTTGCCCGGCAGACGGCCGCCCATCCGGGCCTGGCCGCAGCCCTGGACCAGGTCCGTTCGGCTGCGGAGGCCCTGGCCGCGGACTTCTCCCGACTCGGCCTGGGCCGTCCCGACTACCGGCCCTGGCTGCTGCCCCGAGCCCGGGAGAGCGAACTGGCGGAGCTGGCCCCGGCCGGCGCCCTGCTCCGCACGGACTTCTCCTTTGTCCTGCCGGGCCGCGGCGCGGGCGAGATCATCCTTCTCCGCCGCCGGGACGGCGACAAGACTGGAGGCTGCGGCGCTCGGCTCTACCTGGAGGATCCCGCCCTGGCCCCGGACGCTGCCGAGGCCGCCCTGCTCCTGGCGCCGGCCGGCCAGAGGACGGACATCCTCGGCGTTCACCCCCTGCCCGCGGAGCGACGCGGCGGAGTCCTGGCCTCCCTGGCCGCGGGCCTGGCCGGACGGGGCGGACACCTCTCCAGCCGGGTCTGATGGCCCGATCCCTGCGGCCCAAGATTCCAGTTGCCGTCCCGGTTTTTTTTCTCCACAAGAACCGAAGGCGTCCCCGCCGCCGTCACCATGCCCCCCACCCAGCCCCCCACCCTCCCCTTCGGGCCGCACGCGCCCTGGCTCGCGCCCCTGGCCGGCTTCTCGGACCTGGCCTTCCGCCTGCTCTGCCGGGAGCACGGGGCGGCCTGCGCATGCACCGAGATGGTCAGCGCCAAGGGCCTGGTCTACGGCAGCCCGGGCACCTGGCCCCTGCTGGCCACCACCCCGGAGGACGCGCCCCTGGCGGTCCAGGTCTTCGGGTCCGAGCTGTCCTTTCTGGAGGAGGCCATGCGCATCCTCCTGGACCGGGGCTTCGCCTGGTTCGACCTCAACGCCGGCTGCCCGGTGAAGAAGGTGGTCAAGACCGGGGCGGGCGCGGCCCTGCTCAAGGAGCCCGCAACCCTGGTCCGGCTCGCCGAGGCCATGGCCCGCCTGGCCGGCGAGGGCCGGGTGGGGGTCAAGACCCGGGTTTCCTGGGGAGCGGGGCCGGAGACGGTCCTGGACCTGGCCAGGCCCCTGGAGGACGCGGGCGTGGGCTGGCTGACCCTGCACCCGCGCACCGCTGCGCAGGGCTTCTCCGGCCGCGCCGACCACACGGCCCTGGCCCGGCTCAAGGCCGCCACCCGGCTGCCGGTGCTGGCCAGCGGCGACCTGTTCACCGCCGAGGACGCCGCGGCCTGCCTGGCCGCGACCGGCGCGGACGGGGTGATGTTCGCCCGGGGGGCGCTCAGCGACCCCACGGTCTTCGGCCGCCTGGCCGACCTGGCCGCGGGCCGGCCGCCCCGGCCCCGGCCGGACCTGTCCGGGCTCATCCTGCGCCACGCGGCCCTGGCCCGGGAGCACCTGCCCGGCCGGGAGGCCCTGCTCAAGATGCGGACCATCGTGCCCCGCTACGTCAAGGGCCACTCCGGCGCCCGGACATTGCGCAAGGAACTGGCCTCATGTATGACCTGGGAGCATCTGGAACGCCTTGTGAATGAACATCTTTCTCCGGCGTCGCCGCCGGACGGGGAATAACGCATGGAAGTGATCCTGGCCCAATCGGCCGGATTCTGCATGGGCGTCAGCCTGGCCCTGGAGAAGCTGGAGACGGTCCTGGACGAGGCCGAACCGGGCGAGGCCATCCACACCCTGGGGCCCATCATCCACAATCCCCAGGTCCTGGCCGAATTCGAGGCCCGGGGCGTGGCCTGCATCGCCCGGCCCGAGGAGGCCCGGGCCGGATCCACGGTGGTCATCCGGGCGCACGGCATCCCCCGCCAGACCGAGGAGATACTTCGCGCCCGGGGGGTCACGGTCATCGACGCCACCTGCCCCAAGGTGAGCACCGCCCAGAAGCTCATCTCGCGGGAGACGGCCCGGGGCCGGTCCCTGCTCCTGCTCGGCGAGGCCCACCACCCCGAGGTCCGGGGGCTGCTTTCCTACGCCTCGCCCGACGCGGTGGTGTTCGAGACCCTGGAGGAGCTCAAGTCCCGGCTGGTCCCGGGCAAGGACTACGTCCTGGCGGCCCAGACCACCCAGGACCGGGAGATGTTCGAAAAGGTGCGGAAGTACCTGCGCGAACGTCTGGGCGACGACGTGCCGGTGCTGGAGACCATCTGCGACGCCACCAAGGTCCGGCAGGAGGAGGCCATCGCCATCGCCCGCCAGGTGGACAAGATGGTGGTGGCCGGCGGCTACGAGAGCGGCAACACCCGCCGCCTGGCCCAGGTGGTGGCCGCCCAGGGCGCCCCCTGCGTCCACGTGGAGACCGCGGACCAGCTCCGGCGCGAGGATTTCGCGGGCTGCCGGAAAATCGGCTTGACAGCCGGCGCCTCTACGCCCGATAAGATTATTCGGGAAATTCACGCGGTCCTCGCTTCCTTCTGAGCGGAGCGGAAGCGATCGCCCCCAGGAGGCTCCATGGCCCAGACCAACATCCTGCTGGAAGCCGGCACCAACGAACTCGAGATCGTCGAGTTCTACCTGGAGGAGGCGGGCCCGGACGGCGTTTCCTACAAGGGCTATTACGGCGTGAACGTGGCCAAGGTCCTGGAGATCATCCGCAAGCCCAAGATCACCGAGATGCCCGAGACCTCCCACCCGGCGGTGCTCGGCGCCTTCAACCAGCGCTCCCACATCATCCCCCTCATCGATCTGGCCAACTGGCTCTCCAAGGAGCGGGTGGAGAAGGAGCCGCCCAAGGTCATCGTCACCGAGTTCAACCGGGTGACCTCCTCCTTCCTGGTCTCGGGCGTGACCCGCATCCACCGCATCTCCTGGGAGGAGGTGGAGCCGCCCAACACCTACGTGTCCACCCTGTCCAACAACTCCATCACCGGGGTGGTCAAGCTGGAGGGCCGCATCGTCTTCATCCTGGACCTGGAGAAGATCATCGCGGACTTGAACCCCTCCCTGGGGCTCCGGCTGGACGACACCAAGAAGTGGAAGTCGGACGTGGCCTACAAGGCCCTGGTGGCCGACGACTCGGCCCTGGTGCGTGAGATGCTCAAGGATCTGCTGCAGAAGGCCGGATTCCTGGTGGAGGCGGTGCACAACGGCCGCGAGGCCTGGGAGCGGCTGGCCGCCTTCAAGGCCAAGGCCGAAGCCGAGAAGCGGCCCATCACCGATTTCGTGCAGGTGCTGGTCTCGGACATCGAGATGCCGGCCATGGACGGGCACAACCTGACCAAGCGGGTCAAGGAGGACCCCGTCCTCCGGGTCCTGCCGGTGATGCTCTTCTCCTCGCTCATCACCGACAAGCTGCGGCACAAGGGCCAGGCCGTGGGCGCGGACGAGCAGATATCCAAGCCCGAGGTCTCCACCCTCGCCATCCGGGCCAAGGAGCTCATCCAGCAGCGGACAGGCAAGGCGTAGCATGCCGCCCCGCGCCATGCCCGGCATGCGCTCCGCTCCGCTTTCCCAGGGAACCGCGGCATGAAGGCAGGTCTGCTCCAGGTCAACCCGACGGTGGGAGACCTGGCCGGCAACGCCCGCCTCATCCTTGACGCCGCCCGCCGCGCCGCGACCCAGGGCGCGGACCTGTGCATCACCCCGGAGCTGGCCCTCATGGGCTATCCGCCCCGGGACATCCTGCTCGACCGGGATTTCGTGGCCGCGGCCTGGGAGACCCTGGCCGGCCTCGCGGCCGCAGCCCGGGACCTTCCCCCGCTGCTGGCCGGACTGGCCGAGCCCAACTCCTCCGGCGTCGGCCGGCCGCTCTACAACTGCGCGGCCCTGCTGCGCGGGGGCGAGGTGGCGGGCCGCGTCCGGAAGACCCTGCTCCCCACCTACGACGTGTTCGACGAGGACCGCTATTTCGAGCCCGGGGACGGACCGGGTTTTTTCGAATGCGCGGGCCGGACCGTGGCCGTCACCGTGTGCGAGGACATCTGGAACGACTCCACGTTCTGGGACCGGCCCCGCTACCATGCCGACCCCCTGGCCCGCATCGCGGCGCACGGCGCGGACCTGTTGGCGAACCTCTCCTCCTCGCCCTTCACCATCGGCAAGCAGGCGGTGCGGCAGCAGATGCTCTCCCACATCGCGGCCCACCTGAAGCTGCCCGTGGCCTACTGCAACCAGGTGGGCGGCAACGACGACCTGGTGTTCGCCGGCCGCAGCATGGTCCTCGGGCCGGACGGGACGCTCCTGGCCCGGGCCCGGGCCTTTGCCGGGGACGTCCTGGTGGCGGACACGGAGGCCGGCCCGGGCAGGATCGAGGACGACGACTTCACCCCCGAGGCCGAGGCCTGGCGCGCCCTGGTGCTGGGGACCCGGGACTACGTGCGCAAGTGCGGATTCTCCCGGGCGCTGCTCGGCCTGTCCGGAGGCGTGGACTCCTCCCTGGTGGCCGCGGTGGCGGCCGAGGCCCTGGGCCCGGACAACGTGCTCGGGGTGCTCATGCCCTCGCCCCACTCCTCCCAAGGCAGCGTGGACCACGCCCTGGCCCTGGCCGCCAACCTGGGCATGCCCACCCTGACCATCCCCATCGCGCCGCTCATGGCCGGTTTCGACTCGGCCCTGGCCGAGGCCTTCGCCGGCCTCGAACCCGACGTGACCGAGGAGAACATCCAGTCGCGCATCCGGGGGAACCTGCTCATGGCCCTGTCCAACAAGCGCGGGGCCATGCTGCTCACCACCGGCAACAAGAGCGAGCTGGCCGTGGGCTACTGCACCATCTACGGCGACATGTCCGGCGGCCTGGCGGTCATCGCCGACGTGCCCAAGACCCTGGTCTACCGCATCTGCCGCTGGCTCAACGCCCGGGGCGGGGAGGCGGTCCCGGAGGAGGTGCTGGCCAAGGCCCCCTCCGCGGAGCTGCGGCCGGGCCAGACCGACCAGGACAGCCTGCCGCCCTACGAGGTGCTGGACCCCATCCTGGAGCGTCTGCTGCGCATGGAGGGGGTGGAGGCCGCCACGGCCGCGGGCTTCGACCCGGACGTGGTGCGGCGGGTGGCGGGCCTGGTCAAGACCGCGGAGTTCAAGCGGCGGCAGGCCCCGCCGGGGCTCAAGATCACCGACCGGGCCTTCGGCACGGGCTGGCGCATGCCCATCGCCGCGGCGTACCGGGGCGGAGGGGGGAAGGCGTGATGCGGGTGCTGGTGGTGGGCGGCGCCGGCTACATCGGCGCGCACATGGTGCGGATGCTCCTGGCCGAGGGGCGCGAGGTCACGGTGTTCGACAACCTGTCCACGGGCCACGCCTGGGCCGTGCCGGACGGGCTCCTGGTGCGGGGCGACCTGCTGGAGCGCAGCTCGGTGAACCGCCTGTTCGCGGAGCACTCCTTCGACGCGGTCATGCACTTCTCGGCCCTGTCCATCGTGCCCGAGAGCGTGCAGAAGCCCCTGCTCTACTGGCGCAACAACGTGGGCGGCACGCTGAACCTGCTCAACGCCATGCTGGAGCACGGGGTGGAGAAGTTCATCTTCTCGTCCACGGCCGCGGTGTTCGGCGCGCCCGAGTACACGCCACCCAACTTTGCGCCCATGGACGAGGCCCATCCCTGCCGGCCCATCACGCCCTACGGCAAGAGCAAGCTGGCCGTGGAGCAGGCCCTGGCCGACCTGGCCGCCTCGGGCCAGATGCGCTCCATCGCCTTCCGCTACTTCAACGCCGCAGGCGCGGACCCCGGAGGCGGCATCGGCGAGGCCCACGATCCCGAGACCCACCTCATCCCGGTGGTGCTCAAGGCCCTCAAGGCCGGCAACGCCACGGTCACGGTCTACGGCGACGACTACGACACCCCGGACGGCGCCTGCGTGCGCGACTACGTCCACGTCAACGACCTCTCCCGCGCCCACCTGCTCGGCCTGGACTACCTGGCGAACCACCCCGGCGCGCACGTCTTCAACCTGGGCAGCGAAAACGGCTTCTCGGTGCTCCAGGTCATCGCGGCCATCGAGGAGGTCACGGGACTGAAGGCGCCGTACGAGATCGGCCCGAGAAGGCCCGGCGACCCGCCAGTCCTGGTGGCGGCGAGCGGGAAGGCCAAGAGGGAGTTGGGGTGGCGGCCGGAGTTCGCGGACCTGCGGGAGACTATCAGGACGGCGTGGGCCTGGCACTCGGCCTGACCCAACAGCCATAGAAAACGCCGCCCGGGCATGGCCTGGGCGGCGTTTTCTTTTTGGATTCGGCGGGACTCAGCAAATCCGCGGCAACTGCTCCCCTTCCAGCATGCCCAGCAGCCTTTTCCCGCCCAGGCCGGTGGTGAGGATCACCTTGGCGGGGTTCTCCTCGGTCACGTGGCCGATCTGGACCGCGCCATGGCCGAGGGGGTCGGACTTCATGACCTCGATGGCGAGCTTGGCCTTGTCCTGGGGCAGGACGCAGATGAGCTTGCCCTCGTTGGCCAGGTAGAGGGGGTCGAGGCCCAGGAAGGAGCAGCCCGAGGCCACGGCGGGCGTGACCGGGATGCGGTCCTCCTTGAGCACGATGCCCACCTGGGACTGCTCGGCGATCTCGTTGAGGGTCGTGGCCAGGCCGCCGCGGGTGGGGTCGCGCAGCACGTGGATGTCGCCCACCTGGGTCAGCAGCTTCTCCACCAGATGGTTCAGGCTCGCGCTGTCGCTGGCCACCGGGGTGTCGAAGGTCAGGCCCTCGCGCTGGGCCAGGATGGTGAGCCCGTGGTCGCCCATGGTTCCGGAGACGAGCACCGCGTCGCCCGGCCTGGCGTTGTGCCCGCTGGGGTGGGGATTCTTGAGCACCTTGCCGACCCCGGTGGTGGTGATGAACACCTTGTCCGCCGCGCCCTTGGGCACCACCTTGGTGTCGCCGGCCACCACCTGCACGCCGGCCTCGGCCGCGGCCCTGCCCATGCTGGACACGATGAGCTCCAGCAGGTCCAGGTCCAGGCCCTCCTCCAGCACGAACGCCGCGGTCAGGTACAGGGGCTTGGCCCCGAGCATGGCCACGTCGTTCACCGTGCCGTGCACGGCCAGCGACCCGATGTTCCCGCCCGGGAACACCACCGGGTCCACGGTGAAGGTGTCGGTGGACATGGCCAGGGGGCCGTCCACGGCCAGGTAGGCCGCGTCGTCCAGCCGGGCCAGGGGTTCGCTGGAAAGGTGGCGCAGGAACAGGTCGCGCACCAGCCGGTGCGAGGCGAGGCCGCCGCTGCCCGCGTCCAGGAGAAGCTTCTTGCCGCTCATTACAGCTCCAGTTGGAATTTGAAGTAGGCTGCGCAGCTTCCCTCGCTGGACACCATGCAGGGCCCCACGGGCGAGGCCGGGGTGCAGGCCTTGGCGAACAGGGGGCAGCCGTTGGGCTTCATCTTGCCCTTGAGCACCTCGCCGCAGCGGCAGCCGGGCAGGGGCTTCACGTCCTTGAGCGCGAGGCCCAGGGCGGCCATGGCGTCGAACCCGGCATAGGCCTCGCTGAAGGCCAGGCCCGAGCCGGGGATGGTCCCGATCCCGCGCCACAGGGCGTCCGAGGGCGCAAACACCTCGTCCATGATGGCCCGGGCCTTGGGGTTGCCGGCCGAGGGCACCACCCGGGTGTAGAGGTTGGCCACCTCGGCGCGGCCCTCCTTCTTCTGCTTGGCCACCTCCAGGAGGGACTGGAGGATGTCCAGGGGCTCGAACCCGGTGATGGCGGCCGGGGTCCCGAACTCCTCGGCCACGAAGCGGTAGGCGTCCACCCCGATGATGGCCGACACGTGGCCGGGCAGGATGAGCGCGTCCAGGGCGGTTTCCGGATCCGCGAGCAGGGCGCGCAGGGCCGGGGGCACCAGCTTGTGGAAGGAGAGCACCTTGAAGTTGTCCACCCCGGCGGCCTTGGCCATCTTCACCGTGGCCGCCACCGTGGGCGCGGTGGTCTCGAAGCCCACGCCCAGGAACACCACCGTGTCGCCGGGGTGCTCCCTGGCGTACTTGAGCGCGTCCATGGGCGAATAGACCACCTGCACCCGGCCGCCCTCGGCCTGGGCCGACTTGAGGCTGCCCCCGCCCGGGCCGGGCACCCGCATGAGGTCGCCGAAGGTGGCGACCACGACCTCGGGCCTGGCGGCCAACTCCAGGAACAGGGCCACCTCCGCGTCGTGGGTCACGCACACCGGGCAGCCCGGCCCGGAGATGTGCACCACCTCGTCGGGCAGGAGCGAATGGATGCCGCTGCGGAAGATGGCCACGGTATGGGTGCCGCAGACCTCCATGAAGCGCAGCGGCCGGTCCAGTTCGGCCTTGATCTGTTCCAGGACGGCCCGGCACAGGGCCGGGTCCTTGAAGGAATCCAGGATGCTCGCGGACTGGCTCACGGGAACTCCTTGGGGTCGCAGGGGTTGTCGGCCGGAGGCCGGAGAGACTCCTAGCACCGATGGCCCCGGGGCACAAGCCGGCCTTTCCTTTTCCCGCCGCAGTTGCTACACCCCAGGACCACACGAGGACCCTGGAAAACCATGTCCGCCATCGCACGCGAGGAACTCCTGCGCCGGCCCGGAGAGGAGCGCGAGGCCGAGGCCCCGGGCCGCGATCCCCGGCCCCGGCTGCCCGCCCCGGACCGTTCCCCCCTGCCCTCCGGCCCGGTCCCCGACGACGCGGCCTGCGAAAGGCTATGGGACCGCTGCGCCGTGCCGGACCACATCCGCCGGCACAGCGCCCGGGTGGCCGACGCGGCCGCCTTCCTGGCCGAGCGGGCCTCGGCCGCGGGGCTGTTTCCCGAGGTCCCCGGACCGGAGCTGGTGGCCGCGGTGCGGGCCTCGGCCCTGCTGCACGACCTGGCCAAGGACTACTGCATCCGGCACGGCGGCAGCCACGCCCAGCTCGGAGCGGCCTGGACCCTGGCCCTGACCGGCAGCCCGGCCCTGGCCCATGGCGTGCTCTTCCACGTCTGGTGGCCCTGGGACGTGGACCCGCTGCGCCATTTCCTGCCCCTGGCCGTGCTCTACGCGGACAAGCGGGTGCGGCACAGCGAGTACGTATCCCTGGGCGCGCGCTTCACGGACCTGTTCGAGCGCTACGGCTCCACGCCCGAACGCCGGGACCGGGTCCGCATGTCCCTGGAGCAGACACAGGCCATTGAACACTGCCTCTCCGAAATCCTGGGAGTGAAACTCCATGCGCATACTTTTGATAGCCGGCGGCTGGTCGCCTGAGCGCGACGTCTCCCTGTCCGGGGCGCGGGGCATCGAGACGGCCCTGAAGAGCCTGGGCCACGCCGTCACGCTGCTGGACCCGGAGCGGGGCCTCTCGCGCATCATCCCCGAGGCCCGCGAGCACGACTTCGCCTTCCTGAACCTGCACGGCCGGCCCGGCGAGGACGGCCTCATCCAGGCCATGCTGGACGCGGTGGGCTGCCCCTACCAGGGCTCGGGACCGGCCGGGTCCTTCCTGGCCCTGGACAAGGCCGCGGCCAAGGAGATCTTCCGCCACCAGGGCCTGCCCACCCCGGCCTGGGAGTACCTGCCCACCCGGCCCGCCCCCGGCTGGAAGCCGGGCATCTCCCTGCCGGTCTTCGTCAAGCCCAACGTGGGCGGCTCCAGCCTGGGCATGCACCGGGTGTCCGATCCCCGCGACCTGGCTCCGGCCATGGACGGCATCTTCTCCATGGGCGAGGGCGTGCTCCTGGAGGAATGCGTGCCGGGCCAGGAGATCACCTGCCCGGTGCTGGGGGACGAGGCTCTTCCTCTCATCCTCATCCGCCCCCTGACCGGGACCGGCTACTTCGACTACCGCAGCAAGTACGAGCCCAAGCAGGCCGAGGAGATCTGCCCCGCGCCCGTGGACGCAGCCCTGGCCCGCCGGATCCAGGACATCACCCTGGCCGCCCACCGCGGCCTGGGCCTGTCCGGATACAGCCGGGCGGACTTCATGGTGCGCGACGGCGCGCCCTTCCTCCTGGAGGTCAACACCCTGCCCGGCATGACCCCCACCAGCCTGCTCCCCCAGTCCGCCGCGGCCGCCGGCCTGGACTTCCCGGCCCTGCTCGCCCGGCTCATGGAGCTGGGCATGCGGGAGCGGGGCGGCAAGCGGAGCGCCTAGGTGAACGGCCGGCTGTTCGACGCCCTGGCCTTGGCCTACGAGGGCCTGTGGTACGCCGCCGCGCCGTTCCTGTACATGAACCGGAGACTGCGCCAGGGATTCCGGGAGCGGCTGTTCCTGGACCCGCCCGTGGGGTTCCACGACGTGTGGCTGCAGGCGGCCTCGGCCGGCGAGGCCAACCTGGCCCAGGAGCTCCTGCCCGCCCTGGCCCGGTCCGGCCGGGAGGCGGGCGCCCCCCTCACCGTGTTCGCCACCACCTGCACCCGGCAGGGCATGGAGGCCCTGGAAAAGGCCCGCGCCGCAGCCCTGGAGCAGGATCCCGAGGCGACGGTGAGCCTGGCCTACCTGCCCTTCGACATGCCTTCCCTCATGCGCCGGGTGCTGGATGCGGTGAGCCCCAAGGTGGTGGTGCTCCTGGAGACCGAGCTGTGGCCGGGCATGCTGGCCGCCTGCCGGGAGTTCGGGATTCCCGCGGTGGTGGTCAACGGCCGGCTCACCACCCGCAGCCTGGCCGGCTACCTCCTGGCCCGGGGCGTCCTGTCCCGCATCGGGCCGGAGCGGATCCTCGCCATTTCCGAGGACGCCAGGCGTCGCTACGCCCTGCTCTTCGGCCGGGAGCGGGTGGGCCGCATGGAGAACATCAAGTTCGACCGCCTGCCGGCGGCGGCCGCCGGCGGAGACGACGAGGCCCTGCCCCTGGCCCCCCTGCTGGGCGACCGGCCAGCCCTGGCCCTGTTCGGGTCCGTGCGCCGGGAAGAGGAGGACGCGGTGCTGGCGGCCCTGCGCCAGATCAGGGAGGCCCGCCCCAAGACCCCCCTGGCCGTGGTCCCCCGCCACATGGAACGGCTGGACTTTTGGCGCAAAGCCTTGTATGCGGCGGGCCTCGATCCCGTGCTGCGCTCCCAACTCTCCGGACCTCCGGCCCCGGATGCGACCATCCTCTGGGACACCTTCGGCGAACTGGCCTCGGCCTACGCCCACGCCCGGGCGGCCTTCGTGGGCGGCAGCCTGGCGCCCCTGGGCGGCCAGAACTTCCTGGAGGCCATCTCCTGCGGCCTGACCCCGATCATCGGCCCGCACTGGAAGAACTTCGCCTGGGTGGGGCGCGAGGTGGTGGAGCAGGGGCTGGTGGTGGAGGTGGCCGACGCGGACGGCCTGGCCCAGGCCATGCTGCGGCTCCTGGCCAAGCCCAAGCCGCGGGACGCGGTGCGCAAACGCTTCGCGGCCTGGGTGGACCCGCACCGCGGCGGCGCGGCCCAGGCCGCAGAACTGGTGAGGCGATACCTGTAATGCCCGGACTTCCGCCCTGCTTCGGCATCATTCCTGCGCGCTTCGCCTCCTCCCGGTTCCCGGGCAAGCCGCTGGCGGACATCCTGGGCCGGCCCATGTTCTGGCACGTGCACCAGCGGGCCATGGGATGTCCCCTGCTGGGCAAGGTGGTGCTGGCCACCGACGACCGCCGGATCCACGACGCGGCCCTGCGCTACGGGGTGCCGGTGGTCATGACCCGGGCCGACCACGCCAGCGGCACGGACCGGGTGCTGGAGGCCGCGCAGCGGCTCTCCCTGCCCGAGGAGGCGGTGGTGGTGAACATCCAGGGCGACGAGCCCCTGCTCGATCCGCAGATGCTCACCCAGCTCCTGGAGCCCTTTGCCGACCCGGCGGTGCAGGCGACCACCCTGGCGGCCAAGATTCCCGCGGCCGAGGCGGCCCGGCCCGACAGGGTGAAGGTGGTCTTTACCAGATCGGGAAACGCCTTATACTTTTCCCGAAGCGTGATACCCCACGACCGGGACGAAACAGGCGGCGACTGCTGGGGGCACGTGGGCCTCTACGCCTTCCGCCTGCCGGCCCTGCGCCGCTTCGCGGCCCTGGGCCAGAGCGAACTGGAGCGCCGGGAAAAGCTGGAGCAGCTGCGGCTGCTGGAGAACGACATCCCCATCTACGTGGTCCCCACGGAGCACGAGACCCTGGGGGTGGACCGGCCCGAGGACCTGGAAACCATCATCGCCCGCATGACGGAGACGCCCCGATGAAAGCCATACTGGCCCTGGAAGACGGCACCATATTCCACGGAACCTCCTTCACCGGCCCGGGAACGGCCGGGGGCGAGGCCATCTTCAACACCGGCATGACCGGCTACCAGGAGGTTCTCACCGACCCCTCCTACGCCGGCCAGATGGTGTGCATGACCTACCCCCTCGTCGGCAACTACGGGGTCAACCTGGAGGACGTGGAGTCCAGCCGGGTCTGGGTCGAGGCCTTCATCGTCAAGGAGTGCTGCAAGACCCCTTCCAACTGGCGGGCCAAGGAATCCCTGCCCGACTACCTCAGGCGCCACCAGGTCATGGGCCTGGAGGGCGTGGACACCCGGGCGCTCACCCGGCACCTGCGCCTCCACGGCGCCATGCGCGGCGTCATCTCCACCGAGGCGGACGCGAAGGACCTGGCGGAGAAGGCCCGCAACCTGCCCTCCATGGAGGGCCGGGGCCTGGCCCACCTGGTCACGGCCAAGACGCCCTACGTATGGCGGGGGGACCGGCCCCAGCCGGTGGAGCTCGGCCCCGACGGCTCCTACGCCTGGCCCGGCCCCGGGCCGCGGGTGGTGGCCTACGACTTCGGCATGAAGTGGAACATCCTGCGCCTGCTGGAGGCCGAGGGCCTGGACGTGCTGGCCGTGCCCCAGGACTTCACCTACGAGCAGGTCCGGGCCGTGGCCCCGGACGCGGTGTTCCTGGGCAACGGCCCGGGCGACCCCGCGGCCCTCACCGAGGTGGTGCGCAACGTGGCGCTCCTGACCGAGCACTACCCCATGTGCGGCATCTGCCTGGGCCACCAGCTCCTGGGCCTGGCCCTGGGCTGTCCCACCTTCAAGCTCAAGTTCGGCCACCACGGCTGCAACCATCCGGTCAAGGATCTCACCACCGGCAAGATCGAGATATCCTCCCAGAACCACGGGTTCTGCGTGGACATCTCGGGCCGAGACGACCTGGTGCAGACCCACGTGAACCTGAACGACGGCACCCTGGAGGGCTTCGCCCACCGGACCAAGCCCATCATCTGCGTGCAGCACCATCCCGAGGCCTGTCCTGGCCCGCACGATAGCCGCTATATTTTCAAGCGGTTCCGCCGGGTCCTGGAGGGCAAGGAAGCCGCCTAGACACTTTCTAGGAATTCTTGATACTGTCAGGCGCCTTCCACAGCGGGAGAAAGGGAGGAAGGATGTCCGCGGAACTCATCAAGGCCCGGTCCAAGATCGCCGGCATCACCGGTCAGCTCAAGAAGGGCAAGCTGCACCAGGCCGTCATCTCCCTGCACGACGCCCTGGCCATCATCCTGCGCACGCCGCTCATCAAGCACGAGCAGGACGAGTTCTCCCGCAACCTCGAGCAGACCCTGTTCGTGCTCAACAAGGACGCCGAGTTCCGCAAGCTCTGCCCAATCCTCCTGGAGTACCGGAAGGGCGACGAGAAGGAGCTCCTGAACACCCTGAAGACGGTACTCCAGGACCTCCAGGGCTCGGCGGTGGAGGAGGCCCAGGCCATCCTCGCGGCCAACGAGAAGGCCAAGGCCGACGCCCTGTCCCGCGGCCGGGAGCTCCTCGGCTCGGGCAAGATCAAGGACGCCAAGCTGGTCTTCGACAAGGCCCTGCTGCAGTTCAGCGGGGACACGGACCTCAAGTCCGAGGTCGCCGACCTCTTCCTGGGCGCGGAGCGTTACGAGACCGCCCTGGAATACCTGTCCCAGGCCCTGGCCGACTTCCCCGAATCGGTGCACCTCATGAACCGCATCGCCATGGCCCTGCGCAAGATGAACAAGTTCGAGGACGCGGAGCAGTACTACCGCAAGGCCCTGGAATACGCCAAGGACGACCCCAACCTCTTCTTCAACATGGGCCGCATGTACATAGACTGGAAGCAGTGGCGCAAGGCCGCCAAGGTGGCGGAGCTGGCCCTGCGGCTCAAGCCCGACTTCGACCACGCCCAGAAGATGCTCACCTTCGCCCAGAAGAAGATGGCCACCCCTTCATAGCGGGCGTGGCGTTGGCAGGCTTCTGTTAGATCACCCCGGTTTTTTTTGACGGAGCGTCGCCGCGCGTGAATCTCTGCGATGCGTTCGATGGCGCCCTCAGGCCCCGCGCCTTCCCTGGCGGACAGAGACGCAGCTTTGCAACCGCCTCCTGCCCGGCCTTCCCGCCAAATCCTTGACCACGCGCCTTCTGCGCACCAACAACACGCCTTAATTATTTATCTTTCTTGCCTGGCCCCGTTCTTGCTCACCTTCGGCCAAATTCCCTTCGCGCCCTCCGGGCGCAAGGCCGAGGTGGGCGGTGGACGACTTTTCCCGACGCGACGTGGACGTACTGGTGCTGGGAGCCGGACTGGCCGGCCTGCGCGCGGCCTGGGCCGCCCGGCAGGCCGATTCCCGGGCCCGGGTGGCGGTGGCCTGCCTGGGCAGCGGGCCTGCGGGCTCCTCCTTCGCCAACCCCAACGCCATGCTCGGCATCCACGTGCCGGAAACCGACCAGGAGCGCGAGGAGTTCCAGGCCGAGGTCATGCGCCTGGCCGCCCCGGGCTTCGCAGACCCGCGCCTGGTCGCGGCCCTGGCCCAGGACGCCGCGGCCCGCTTCGCTGAACTGCGGGACCTGGGACTGGCCTTCCGCACCGACGCGGACGGGAGCCTGGGCCGCTACCCCTCCTGCTTCTCTCATCACACCCGACTGGCCCTGGTGTTCACCGACCTGGCCGGAGCCCACGCCCGGTTCCGCTCCCGGTGCGAGACCCTGGGCGTGGAGTTCTGGAACGGAGCCGAGGCGCTGGACATCCTGGTGGACAACGCATCCGGCCCGACCCGGGCCGCCGGAGCCATGCTCCGCTTCCCGGACGGACTGGTCGCGGTGCGGGCCCGCACGGTGGTGGCCGCCCTGGGCGGACCGGCCCCGCTCTTCGCCCGCCAGGTCACGGGAGCGGGCAATCCGGGCACGGCCCACGCCCTCCTGGCCCGCGCCGGGGCGCGCCTGGTCAACGAAGGCTATTTCCAGTTCCTCTGGTCGCGCCATCCGGACCGGGCCTTCTGGCCGATCTGGGACCTGGCCCGGGACGGCGCGGCCGCGCTTTCGCCGGACGGAGCCCGGGAGGAGCTGCCCGCCGGACTGCGCCGCCTCTCCGCAGAGCGCGCCACCCACTGCCCCATGGCCCACGGGCTGCCGGACTCGGCCGTGGACCGCTTCATCCTGGCGCGCACCGGACCCGACGGAACCGCCACCGTCCAAACCCCGCAGGACGGGACCTGCCGGGTGGCGGCCATGGCCCACGCCGGCAACGGCGGAGCCCTGGTGGACACCGCGGGCCGCACCACACTGGCCGGACTCTACGCCGCGGGAGAGTGCGCCTCGGGCATGCACGGCGCCAACCGCCTGGGCGGCGCCATGGTGCTGGCCACCCAGGTCTTCGGCGCGCGGGCCGGCCAGGCCGCAGCGCGGGAAGCCGCGACAGCGCCGCTGGCCGCGCCGGGCATGCTGGAGGAGCTGGCCCAGGACGTGCTCCTGGAAATCTCCGCCGCCCTGGAGCCGGACCAGGGGCCGGTCCGCCCCTTCACCCCGGACCTGCACGCGGCCGTGCTCCTGGGAGAGGGACCGGGGCTGGACACGGCCCACGCCCGCATCTCGGCCCAGATGGTCCTCGCCCCCACCCGGGCGGGCCGACTGGCGGCCCAGGCGGCGCTCCTGGTCACTGGCTTTCTGCGCCGCGGCCGGGTATACGCGGCCCAGGCCGCCTGACCGGCTGCAGAGACTTCAGAGACACTCCATGCGCATCCTCATGATCGGCATCAACGACCCCGCGGGCACGGCAATGCTCTTCAAGCGCGCCCTGGAGTCGCACACGGGGCACTCCTGCCGGGTGGCCACCCTGGAGACCCGGTACTCGCACGCCTGGGAGAAGGACCTCCACGTGCCGGACCTGGACGCCTCGGGGCTGGAGGAGTTGGAGGACCTGCTGCGCCGCAGCGACGTGCTCCACTTCCACATGACCGCGGACGAACACCTCCAACTCGGCCCCTTCCGGCCCGCGGACTACCTGGCGGGCAAGGCCCTGGTCCACCACCACCACGGACACCCGGACTTCCGGGGCAACCCGGAAAAGTACCAGGACAAATACCGCAGGCTGGGCCGGAAGAATCTGCTGGTGTCCACCCCGGACCTGCTCAAGAAGCTCCCGGCCGCGCGCTGGCAGCCCAACCTGGTGATGGTGAACGAACCGCGCTACACCCCGCCTGCGCGCACGGACGCGGACTGGGCCGGCCCCCTGCGCCTGGCCCACTCCCCCACCCGCCGCGACCTCAAGAACACCGACGAGCTTCTGGCCCTGGCGCAGCGGATGGGCGAGGCCATGCGCCTCGACCTCATCGACGACGCGCCGCACGCCGAGTGCCTGCGCCGCAAGAAGGCGGCGCACGCCTGCTTCGACCACATGCAGGGCTACTACGGCATGAGCAGCCTGGAGGCCCTGTCCCTGGGCCTGGCCACCATCGCCGGCCTGGACGACTGGTGCGCCGGACACATCCGGGAATTCGCCGGCGTCGACGATCTTCCCTGGCTAGTGGCCCGCGACGGAGACGAACTGGAACGGACCCTCGGCGACCTGGCCCGCGACCCGGCCCTGCGCCGCGCCACAGGCGAGGCCGGCCGGCGCTTCATGCTGGAGCGCTGGAGCGACGAAAAGGTGGCGCAGCGGCTGGACGGTTTTTACAGGACGCTGGAATGACCAACGGTGGGCGGGACGCCAAACGCCCCCATCCCTCCCCATCGACCCGCGTGGCGCACTAGGCCGCGCCAAGATCCTGGATGCGGCAGCTATCCGCCGGCCCCAATGCGGACTCGCCCGGCGTTGGAGCCTAAAGAATACCGCCCTCCCTTCCGATCATTCAGCTAATGAACGTTTTTCTCGCTCCTCACCGCCCCATGTCCCAGGACCGCCATGCCTCGGGTCAGGTGCATTCGCTCCCTCAAGAAACAGAGAATACCCCATGGCGCAAGGAATGGCACGGCTATTGCTGTCATCTTCCTGACGTGGCTTGCCTTTTGACCACCGGCATGGCTATAGACCCAAGAATCGGAGCATCACATGGCGAATGAACGTATTTCCCCACGCATGGCCGGCGCTGCGGCCGACGATGCCCGTCTCCGGAAGACGAGCCTGTCCAGCTTCGCCCACTATGCCGACCGGCTGAACGCCAGCATCCGGGCCATGGAGGCCACGGGACGGGGCAGAATCTGCCTGTCTCCCGACGAAGCATTCGAGGAACTCTGCCGGCTCACGGAAGCCGTGCTGACCACCCGGGGAACCATCTTCTTCTGCGGCAACGGGGCCAGCGCCACCATGGCCAGCCACGCGGCCGCGGATCTGGAGAAGAACGCCCTGGTGCGCACCGACGTGTTCACCGACCCGGCCCTGCTCACCGCGGTAGCCAACGACATCTGCTTCTCGGAGGTCTTTGCCGAGCCCCTGCGCCGCAAGATGCGGCCGGGCGACATGCTGGTGGCCGTCTCCAGTTCGGGAAACTCGCCCAACGTGCTCAAGGCCTGCACCGAGGCCAAGGTCCAGGGCGGGTCGGTGGTCACCCTCTCGGCCATGGGGCCGGACAACCAGTTGCGGAGCGCCGGGGACCTGAACTTCTACGTCCCGGCGACGGGCTATGGCTTGGCCGAGAGCGCCCACGCGCTCATCCTCCACTACTGGATCGACCGCACCGTCGAGAACGTGGGCAGCGCCACCTGAGCCCGGAGCCCGGCCCCGCGCCCTGCGCGGCCGGCTGGGCCCCCTCGCGTGCGAACCGCCATCACGCCAAGGAGACGCGACGCCCATGCAGCGACCCAAGGTGTCCATGATCGTCCCCTCCTACAACCAGGTGCAGTACCTCGGGGCCTGCCTGGACTCCATCTGGTTCCAAGAGTACCCGGACATCGAGATCGTGGTGGTGTACGAGGACTCATCGGACGGGACCCACGAGTTCCTCCAGGACTACGTCCGGGCCGTGCTCAGCGAAACCGCCTCCTACGCCTCCCGTTACGACGAGAACACGGACGCAGTCGAACGCACCGTGCATCCCCGCTGGCCACAGGAGGGCAGAGAACTCGTCCTCCTGCGCAACGAGGATCGCCGCGGCTCCACCTGGGCCTACAACCGGGGCTTCGCCGCAGCCACTGGCGAATACGTGACCTACGTGGCGTCGGACGACCTCTGCCACCCCCGCATGATCGCCGAACTGGCCGCACCCCTCGCGGCCGACCTGGCCGACTTCGTCTACTCGGACATGTTCGTCATCGATGACGCCGGACGCATCCTGCGCCGCTTCTCCCTGCCCGACTACGATTTCGCGGCCAGCTTCGGGGAGTGGTATCTGTGCGGGGTGTCCAAACTCTATCGGCGTTCACTGTTGGAGCGATTCGGACCCATGGCAGACGGTTTCCTGGCCAACGACCACGAACAGTACCAGCGCTTCGCCTTGGGCGGAGCGCGCTTCCTGCACCTGCCCACCGTGCTCTACTCGGTGCGCAGCCACGAGGGGCGCGCCGTGGACGTACACAGCGCCGACAACCGGGAAAAGCTCCTGGCCGAATCCAAGGCCCTGGTGCTCAAGGCGCGCCGGGCTATGATCCGGCGAGCCTGAACCGGAACGAGGAACATATGACCATGCGTTCGATCGTCACCGGAGCCGCGGGCTTCATCGGCAGCCACCTGGCCGACCGCCTGCTGGACATGGGCCACGAGGTGGTGGCCGTGGACGACCTGTCCACGGGACGCGAATCCAACCTGGCGCAGGCCACGGCCCGCGGCGCGCGGTTCGCCAAGGTCTCGGTCACGGACCCCGCGGACCTGGCGCAGGCCTTCGCCGGGGCGGACTGGGTCTTCCACCTGGCCGGGCTGGCGGACATCGTGCCCTCCATCCAGGACCCCCTGCGCTACCACCGGGCCAACGTGGACGGCACGGTGAACGTGCTGGAGGCCGCGCGAGCGGCAGGGGCCAAGCGCTTCATTTACGCCGCCTCGGCCTCCTGCTACGGCATCGCGGAACAGAACCCCACCCCGGAGGACGCCCCCATCCGGCCCATGTACCCCTACGCCCTGTCCAAGAGGCTGGGGGAGGAATACGTGCTGCACTGGAGCCAGACCTACGGTCTGCCGTCCCTCTGCCTGCGCCTCTTCAACGTGTACGGCCCGCGCTCCCGGACCACCGGCGCCTACGGCGCGGTGTTCGGGGTGTTCCTGGCCCAGAAGCTGGCGGGGCGGCCCTACACCGTGGTGGGCGACGGCTCCCAGCGCCGGGATTTCGTCTTCGTCTCCGACGTGGTGGACGCCTTCGCCCGGGCCGCCGAGTCCCCCCTGTCCGGCCGATCCTACAACGTGGGCGGCGGCAATCCCCAGAGCGTCAACCGCCTGGTGGAGCTCCTGGGCGGCGAGGTGGTGCACATCCCCAAGCGGCCGGGAGAGCCGGACGTGACCTGGGCGGACATAACCGCCATCGGCCGCGACCTGGGCTGGAAGCCCCGGGTGAGCTTCGAACAGGGGGTGGCGGCCATGCTCGACCACATCCACGACTGGAACGACGCCCCGGTCTGGGATCCCCAGAGCATCGGGCAGGCGACCCGGGACTGGTTCAAGTACCTGGGCGAACGCTGAGGGACACGCCATGCAGCGGACATCCGACAAGATATTCGCCCTGGAGGCGCTGGCCGCGGAACTGGACCGGATCCGTCCCGGCCGCACGGTGGTGCACTGCCACGGCGTCTTCGACCTGCTGCACATCGGCCATATCCGCTATCTGGAGGAGGCCCGCTCCCTGGGCGACGTCCTGGTGGTGACCCTGACCGAGGACCGTTACGTGAACAAGGGCCCCCACCGGCCGGCCTTCACCCAGGCCCTGCGCGCCGAGGCCCTGGCCGCCCTGGATTGCGTGGACTACGTGGCCGTGAACCAGTGGCCCACCGCGGTCGAGACCATCGCCCTGATCCGCCCGAACGTCTACGTCAAGGGCGGCGAATACCGGGATGCTGCCAACGACCCCACCGGCAAGATACTGGACGAGGCCCGGGCCGTGGAGCAGGCCGGCGGCCGCATCCACTTCACCGACGGCATCGTGTTCAGCTCCTCGAACCTCATCAACACCTACTATTCGCCCTTCCCGCCCGAGGTGGCCCAGTACCTGCGCGGCTTCGCCGCCCGCCACCCCCAGGACCGGGTCCTGGATATGGTGGAGCGGGCAGCCAGCCTGCGGGTCCTCTGCCTGGGCGAATCCATCATCGATGAGCACCACTACTGCGAGACCCTGGGCAAATCCGGCAAGGAGCCCATCCTGGCCGCCCGCTTCGTGGAGGCGGAGCGCGCCGCCGGGGGCATCCTGGCCATCGCCAGCCACCTGGCCGGGTTCACCCCGCAGGTGGACATGGCAACCTTCCTCGGGGAGCAGGACAGTCACGAGGAGTTCATCCGGGACAGGCTGCGGCCGGAGGTCCGGCCGCATTTCCTCTACCTCCCGGGCTCGCCCACCATCGTCAAGCGCCGTTTCGTGGAGACCTACCCGCTGCAAAAGCTCTTCGAGGTCTACGTGATGAACGGCTGCGAGGAGAGCGCGGAAAACGGGGCGCGGCTCCGCGAGACCCTCTCGCCCCTCCTGCCCGGGGTGGACCTGGTGATCGTGGCCGATTACGGGCACGGCATGTTCGACGAGGCGACCATCGCCTGGCTGACCGAGCAGGCCCCCTTCCTGGCCCTCAACACCCAGGTCAACGCCGGGAACCTGGGGTTCAATACCGTGTACAAGTATCCCCGGGCGGATTTCGTGAGCGTTTCGGAAAAGGAGCTCCGCATGGCCGCGCACAGCCGGGTGCGCAGCCTCTGCAGCATCGTAGAGGAGGTGGCCTCCCGTCTCGGCTGCCCCCGGATGCTCATCACCCGGGGCAAGCAGGGCTGCCTGGCCTGGGGCAGGGAAGAGGGCTTCTTCGAGGTCCCCGCCTTCACCGGGCACATCGTGGATCGGGTGGGCGCGGGCGACGCGGTGCTCTCGATATCCTCCCTGCTGGCCAGGCTGGGCGCGCCCATGGAGGTGGTGGGCGTGCTGGCCAACGTGGCCGGGGCCCAGGCCGTGGGCACCATGTCCAACCGCTCGGCCCTGGACAAGACCGCCATGGTCAAGCACTTCATCTCTCTGCTCAAGTAGCGCAACGGACAGGGGCCATGGACGAATTCGCCATCGACGGACACAAGCTCATGTTCCACCCGGAGCGGGTGGCCGCCTGGCTGGCCGCTGGCGATGACTGGGAGAAGCAGAAGAAAGTCTACCCGGTCTATGTGGAGGTTTCGCCCATCGGGGCCTGCAACCACCGCTGCACCTTCTGCGCCCTGGACTACATGGGCTACCAGCCGCGCCGGCTGGATCCCTCGGTGATGGCCGACCGGCTGGCCGAGATGGGCGAAAAGGGCGTACGCAGCGTGATGTTCGCCGGCGAGGGCGAGCCCCTGCTGCACACCGGCATCGACCACATGGTGGAGGCGGCCCACCGGGCCGGCATCCGCACCGCCTTCACCACCAACGGGGTGCTGCTCGGCGAGCGCTTCGTGGAGGAGAGCCTGGCCAAGGTGAGCTGGATCAAGGCGAGCTGCAACGCCGGCGCCCCCGCCACCCACGCCGCCATCCACGGCTGTTCCGAGGGAGACTTCCCCAAGGTCGTGGCCAACCTGCGCCGGGCGGTGGCCGCCCGCGACGACCACGGCTGGGGCGCGCGCATCGGGGTGCAACTTCTCCTCCTGCCCGAAAACGCCGCCGAGGTGGAGACTCTGGCCCGCATCTGCCGGGACGAGATCGGGGCCGACTACCTGGTGGTCAAGCCCTATTCCCAGCACAAGAAGAGCGAGACCAGGCGCTACGCGGACATCGACTACACCTCCTACCTGGATCTGGCCGAACGCCTCAAGGGGATGGAGACCGAGCGCTTCGCAGTGGTCTTCCGGGCCCGGACCATGCTGAGCTACCACCGCGACAAGGCCTACGCCACCTGCTTCTCCACCCCGTTCTTCTGGGCCTACGTGTCCTCGGCCGGCGACCTGGTGAGTTGCAGCGCCTTCCTGGGAGACGCCCGGTTCAGCCTGGGCAACATCATGTCCCACGGCTTCGCCGAAGTCTGGGAGGGCCCGGGCCGGCGGCGCTCCCTGGACATGATGCGCGGCCTGGACATCGCCGAATGCCGCAGCAACTGCCGCATGGACAAGGTGAACTCCTACCTCTGGCGGCTGCGCCATCCCGGCGCGCACGACGACTTCATCTAGAGCCGCCCATGACCTCCCCCGCACCCAGAGCCTGCATCGGTCTGGACCTGGACAACACCCTGGTCGACTACGCCGACCTGTTCTATCGAACGGCGCGGGAACTGGGGCTCCTGCCGGCGGACGGGCCGCGGGACAAGACCGGCGTGCGCGACTTCCTCCGCAGCCTGCCCGACGGTGAACTGGCCTGGCAGCGGGTCCAGGCGGTCGTATACGGTCCGGGCCTGGACCAGGCCCGCCCCTTTCCCGGTGCTGCCGAATTCATGAAAATGGCGGCTGCCGCCGGACACCGGCTGGTCATCGTCAGCCACAAGACCCGCCACGCGGCTCAGGGAGACGGGACCGACCTGCATGCGGCGGCCCGGGCCTGGCTCCGCAAACGGGGCTTTCTGGCGCCTGGCTCTCCCTTGCGCGACTCCGACGTGTTCCTGGAGGAGACCCGCACGGCCAAGGTGGCCCGCATCCGGGACTTGGGCTGCGTCCTGTTCGTGGATGACTTGCCCGAGGTCTTCGCCCATCCCGACTTCCCGGCCGACACCGCCCGGGTGCTGTTCGCGCCGGACGGGAACCCGCGGGCGGATTTCCGGGGCGCGGTCTGCTCCAGTTGGTCCGAGGTGGCCCGGCTGACCGCCAGCGCCGGGCCAACGGACCTGGACCTCCGCCTGGAGCGCCTGCTCGGAAGCAGGGTGGCCGCACGGGAGCGGCTCTCCGGAGGCCGCAACAGCCGGGTGAGCCGGATGGATCTGGCCGACGGCCGCCGGGTGGCGGTCAAGGAGTATTTCATCCATCCCGACGACGGCCGCGACCGGCTAGGCGTGGAGTTCTCGGCCCTGGCCTTCCTCCGGTCGCACGGCCTGGACTGCGTGCCTGCGCCCCTGGCCCGGGATGACGCGGGCCTAGGCGTCTACTCCTGGATCGAGGGGGAGGCCGCGGGCCGCACCCCGCGGCCTGGAGACGCACAGAGCATGGCCGGCTTCCTCCTGCGCCTGCACGGACTGGTTTCGGCCGGCCGGGACGCGGGCTTGCCCCCGGCCTCGGACGCCTGCCTCAGCCTGGCCCAGGCTGCGGCTGCCGTGCGGCGCCGGATGGCCCGCTTCGCGGGCGTGGAGCACCCCGGCTTCCGCAAGCTGGCCCGGGAACTGGAGGCGGAGCTGGCCCCGGCCGAGGACGCGGGCCGCAAGCGCCTGCAAGACGCCGGCCTGGACCCTGACGCCGTTCTGGCCCCGGAGTTGCGCACCCTGAGCCCTTCGGACTTCGGGCTGCACAACGCCCTGCGCGTTCCCGGCGGCCTGGTTTTCGTGGATTTCGAGTTCTTCGGCTGGGACGACCCGGCCAAGCTGGCTGCGGACGTGCTTCTCCACCCCGGCATGGACCTGGACCGGGACTCGGCCCGGCAGTTCACCGACTGCCTGGCCCGCGGCCTCTCCGCCGACCCCGGGTTCCGACACCGGCTGGAGGCGGCATTCTTCCTGCACGGACTCAAGTGGTGCCTGATCCTGTGCAACGAATTCCTGGCCGGCGACGCCGCGCGGCGCGATTTCGCGGGAGCGGACAGCGCCGACGCCCGAGACGGGGCGCTGGGACGGGCCCGGGCCATGCTCGCCGCCCTGCGCCGTAGCGGCGGACCCTGGCGGCCGGTCCTGGCCGCCTGAAAGGATACCCCCATGGACGAACGTTCCCGACACCTCCGCCGGCTCATCGTCGAAACCCTGGGCAAGGCCGGCCGGGGGCACCCTGCCTCGGCCTTCTCGGTGGTGGATATCCTCCGCGCCCTCTACGACCACGTACTGCGCGTGGATCCTGCCGCGCCCTGGAAGCCGGAACGCGACCGCTGCATCCTGAGCAAGGGGCACGGCTGCCTGGCCCTCTACGCCGTGTTGGCGGACAAGGGTTTCTTCCCGGCCGAGCGGCTCTGCGGGTTCTGCGGCTTCGACTCCCGCCTGGGCGGCCACCCCGAGCGGGCCAGCGTGCCCGGGGTGGAGGCCACCACCGGCAGCCTGGGGCACGGCCTGTCCCTGGGCGTGGGCATGGCCCTGGCCGCCCGCCACGACCGCCGGGACAGCCGGGTGTTCGTGGTGCTGGGCGACGGCGAATGCAACGAGGGCTCGATCTGGGAGGCCGCGCTCTCCGCGGCCAAACACCGCCTGGACAACCTGGCTGCGGTGGTGGACTACAACAAGCAGCAGTCCTACGCGAGCACTACTGAAGTCCTGGACCTGGAGCCCTTTGCCGACAAGTGGCGGGCCTTCGGCTTCGCCGTGGCCGAGGTCGACGGACACGACGTGGCCGCCCTGACCGAGGCGTTCACCCGTCTGCCCCAGGAGCCGGGCCGGCCCACCGCGGTCATCTGCCACACGGTCAAAGGCAAGGGGGTCTCCTTCATGGAGCGCGACCTCTCCTGGCACCACAAGAGCAAGGTCCTGGAACAGGACGTCGAACGCCTGCTGGCGGAACTGGCCTGAGGACCGACCATGCGCAAGACCTGTCTCGACTGCATCCACGACCTGGCCCGCACCGACCCCCGCATCTTCTTCGTGGGCTCGGACCTGGGCGCGGGGACCCTGGGAAAATTCCGCGAGGAGATGCCCGACCGCTTCTTCATGGAGGGCATCAGCGAGCAGCACGTGGTGGGCATGGCCGCAGGCCTGGCCCTGGAAGGCAAGATCCCTTACGTGAACACCATCGCCACCTTCCTGACCCGGCGCTGCCTGGACCAGGTGGCGCTGGACCTGTGCCTGCAGAAGGCCAAAGTCCGCCTGGTGGCTAACGGCGGCGGTCTGGTCTACGCCCCGCTGGGGCCCACTCACCAGGCCCTGGAGGACATCGCCCTCATGCGCGCCCTGCCCGGCATGGCCGTCCTGGTCCCGGCCGACGCCCGGGAACTGGCCGCGCTCATGCCCCAGACCGTGGACTGGCCCGGCCCCCTCTACATCCGGCTGGCCAAGGGCTACGACCCGGTGGTCACTCCCGAGGGCCACGCCCCGCAGATCGGGCGGGCCTGGCTGGAACGCCCGGGCCGCGACGCCCTGGTGGCGTGCACCGGCACCTGCCTGGGCCAGGCCAGGGAGGCCGCGGACCTGCTGGCCCGGGAGGGCCGGCAGGTGGCGGTCCTGCATCTGCCCACGGTGAAGCCGTTCGACCTGGAAGCCTTCCTGGATGCCGCGGCCCCAGTGCCGGTGGTGGTGAGCATCGAGGAGCACAGCGTCATCGGCGGCCTGGGCAGCGCGGTGGCCGAGGCCCTGGCCGAAGCCTGCTTCCCAGCGGCCAAGCGGTTCAAGCGGCTGGGCATCCCCGACGTGTTCCCGCACAACTACGGGTCCCAGAACCAGCTCAAGGACCTCTACGGCATCAGCTCCGCCAACCTGGCCGCCGCCCTGCGGGAGCTGTGGAACGCATGAGTTCGCCCCGCCGCCTGCCCGCCTCGCCCGGGGAGTTCGCCTGGCTGCCCGCCGACCTGCGGCAGCGGGTGCGCGCCATCCTGGACGCGCCCATGCCCCGCGGCCGGGAAACCCTGACCTTCCGGGAGCGGCCGGACAACCTGGACCGGGCCGAGGTGGACGGGAAGCGGCACGTCGTATTCCTGGCCTACTACCCCTACCCGAACACCATAAAGAAGAGCATCGCCCTGCGCCGCACCGGGGAGTTCCACACCACCTTCCTGGCCTGCTGCGCCCGGGAGGACGCCCAGTGCGAGCGATGGTTCGACCAGGTCTACGAGATCGGGCACTACCGCGAACTCCTGGACCTGCTCCCTGCCGCCGCGCCCCAGGCCCTGTCCGTGCACATCCAGCCCTCGGTTCTGGGCGCCCTGGCCGTGGAGGCCCTGGGCGGGGGGCGCCTGATCCTGGACGTGTACGACTCCTGGCACTACATGTCCCGGGACCAGGACACCCCCGACTGCCGCCTGGAGCGGGAGATACTGGCCCGGGCCGACGCCGTGGTCCACAAGATGCCGGACGCGGGATGGGAGGCCATCCGCACGACCTGGAACCTGGACACGCCGGGGGTGCAGGCCCACGCCCTGCCCTGCCGTGACATCTTCGCCGAGGCCCCGCCGCCGGATGCTCCGCCGCACCGGCTGGTCTACGCCGGCGGGGTCATGCCCTTCCACATCGCCATGAAGCTCGGCCACGAGAACCAGGTCTTCGATCCGGTCATCGAGGGCACGGCCGGCGGAGGCCTGGAACTGACTATCCTGGCCAACCAGAACGCCCGCAACATGTTCTGGGAGGAGCAGGAGCGCTATCTTTCGATGCAGGAGAGACTGCCCCACTTCGCCTTCCGGCCGGGGCTGCCCTTCTTCGAACTGCCCGCAGGCATCGCGGACTTCCACTGGGGCCTGCTCTACGACAATGTGGCCCTGTCCTCGTACCGGCCCGAGGCCTTCCACATCAACATGTCCACCAAGATTTTCAGCTACCTGGAGGCCGGCCTGCCCCTGCTGGTCTACGAGGAGTTCCACTACATCGCCCGCCTGGTGCGGGAGCACGGGCTGGGCCTGGTCTACTCCCTCAAGCGGCTGGACGATCTGCCCGGGCGGCTGAACCAGGCCGACCACCCGGCCCTGCGCGAAAACGTGCGCCGCTTCCGGGAACGCTTCGAGCTGAACCGGGCCATCCCGGCATTGCGCGCCCTGTACCAGGGCGGGGACCTGGGCCGGCACCCGGGGCTGTGAGGAGAGCAAACCATGTCCGATATCATCCTCGACGGCCACAAGCTGGCCTGGCACCGGGACCGCGTGGAGCGCTGGCTGCGCGGCGAGCGCGTGGCCCCCGTCACCATCGACTGCGCCCTGACCCGGCGCTGCACCTACCGCTGCGTGTACTGCTACGGGCAGTTGCAGGAGAACGAGGAGAAGGAGATCACCGCCCAGGTGGTGCGCGATTTCCTGGACGACGCGGCCGAGATCGGGGTCAAGGCCGTGAGCCTGGTGAGCGACGGCGAGTCCACCTGCTCCCCCCACGTGTACGAGGCCATCACCCACGGCAAGGCCGTGGGCCTGGACATGGCCCTGGGCACCAACGGCTACATGCTCAGGCGGGAACGCCTGCCCGAGATCCTGCCCGCCCTCACCTACCTGCGCTTCAACATCTCCGCGGGCGAGCCCGCGCGCTACGCCGATATCCACGGGGTGGCGGAGAAGTGCTTCCACGAGGTCTGCGCCACCGTCCGCGAGGCGGTGCGCATCAAGCGCGACAAGGGCCTGGACGTGACCCTGGGCCTGCAGATGGTGCTCATGCCCCAGTTCGCGGACCAGGTGCTGCCCCTGGCCCGCCTGGGCCGGGACCTGGGCGTGGACTACCTGGTGCTCAAGCACTGCTCGGACGACGAGGAGGGCCGGCTGGGCGTGGACTACGACGGGTACGAGGCCCTGCTCGGGCTCCTGCGCCAGGCCGAGGCCGAGTCCACCCCGGACTACCTGGTGCGGGCCAAGTGGTCCAAGATCATGGCCAAGGGCGCCCGCTGCTACAGCCGGTGCTACGGCCCGCCCTTCATGCTCCAGATGTCCGGCTCGGGCCTGGTGGCCCCCTGCGGCATGCTCTTCAACGAGCGCTACAAGAAGTACCACATCGGCAACATCGTGGACACCCGGCTGCGCGACCTGTTCCACGGCGAACGCTACTGGGAGGTCATGGACCTCATCGCCTCGGAGCGCTTCGACGCGCGCACCATGTGCGGCACCCTCTGCCTGCAGCACAAGGTCAACGAATGCCTGTGGGATATCAAGCAGAGCGGCGCTGTGCTCTCGCCATCTGGCGACGAGCCCATGCACGTGAACTTCATCTAGTCGGAGGACGGCAGGCGTGGACGTGTTCGAGGCCATCCGCAGCGCGGAACCGGAACTCTGGCCAGCCTTTTCGGCCAAGGCCGGGGAGGTGGCGTCCCTGCGCGAGCGAGACGCCCTGGCCCGGGGCCTGCGCCTGCGCGCGGCCACTGACGCCGTGCGGGAGCTGGCCGCGGCTGGGGCCTCGGAACTGGGCATCGCCGGCGACCGGGACCTGGCTGCCACCCTGCTGGCCATCGGGATCTTGGACGGATTTTCCGCCGTGACCCTGTACGAGGCCAACCTGGCCGGCCCCCTGCTGATCCCGGGCTGCCCGGCCGTGCCCGTCCTGCCCCTGGCCGAGGCCGCGTCGGCCCCGGCCCTGCTGGCGCTGGATTACGCGGACGAGGCTCCGGCCGGCCCCGGACTGCGCCGGGACGTGGCCCCCCTGCGCGGGGCGGACATCCCCCTGGCCGTGCCCGCGGCCTGGCGGGACCGATACCAGGCGGCCCTGGCCGCGGAACTGGCCGAGCGGGAACGCGCCCTGGCCGGCCTGGACCCGGAACGCACCATCCTGTTCGCCGGCATCTACGCCTACTTCAACCTGGGCAAGTTGAGCCGCTGCCTGCAGCGCCGGGGGTTCTCCACCGCCTTCCTCTGCCTGAACCCCTCCAACCAGGCGCACAAGGGCGGATTCTTCGACGCGGTGCTGGACGCCGGGGCCAACCTGGAAATGTTCTACCTGCTCCTGGCCCGCAGCCGCGCCCGGCTGGTCCACTTCCAGGGCTGGCTGGGGCTGCACTGCTTCGCCGCGGCCGCGGCCGCGGTGAGCGGCCCGCCGGTGGTCACCGAGTTCAACGACCTGCCCCACTACTGCTTCACGGACGCCGAGTACGACCGGCTCTTCGGCCCGGGCGCGGCCGCCGCGGAAAAACGCGCCATCGGCATCGCCCTTGCCAAGTCCGCGGGCGTGTGTCTCAACTACCGGGAAGGCTCCGCGGACATCCTCCTGCAAGGCTACCCGGCCGCACCGCCCCTGATCCACCTGCACAGCCATCCCCTGGACGAGCTGTGCGCGGACCTGCCGCCGGACTCCGAGGCGCGGCGCAGTCTGGTCTTCTGCGGCACCCTGAATCCCTCCCATTATCCCGTGCCGCCCTTCGGCGACGTGCAACTCCTCGGGCTCATCCGGGAGGTCGCGGCCCAGGGCGTGGGGTTCCACCTCTTCCTGAACCCGTACCAGCGCAAGGGCCTGCGGGGCGCGTTCTGGGACTACGAGTACCTGGCCCAGGCCGAGCCGCTCTTCACCCTGCACGAGGGCGTGGGGCCGGCGGAGTTGCCGCGGGCCATCGGCCGCCTGGGCTGGGGCTGCATGTTGCACCGCTTCCCTCCTGGATTCACAGTGCTGGCCCCGCACTTCGACCACATGCTGCCCACCAAGTTCTTCAGCTACCTGGAGGCCGGGCTGCCGGTGGTGGTGAGCCGCCGCATCAAGGCCGTGGCCGAACTGGTGCAGGAGCACGGCCTGGGGCTGGTGACGGGGCAGGAGGACATCCCCCGGCTGGGCGAACTGCTGGACGCGGCGGACTACGACGCCCTGCGCGGCAACGTGCGGGCCTACCGCACGGCGCACGGCCTGGACCGCAAGCTGGACGGGCTGCTCGGGCTGTACGGCAGCCTCCCTTCCCGGGCGACCGGGCACATCCCTTGCAACTCCCCTGGGCGCGGCACCGGCGCGCCCATTTCCTGACACAGGGCGAGCGGACAGCAGCCCGACAGGCACAGCACGCATGCACAACGTTCATGGACTGAATGAATCATCCCGGACCGCTCCTCCCCGCGGCGTGCCGTCAAGCTTCCGACAGGGCGGAGTGACCCCGACCCACGGCAAGGCCCCCTCCCCTACGCCCGGAACCGGAAGTAGCGAGGGACGGGGACATGGCTCCTTGGACCGGGCCATACGGGTCTGCGTGTGCGGCTTCTCCATGTACCATATCCCCCTGGCCGCACGGGCAGTGGCCGAGATCTGCCCGGAGCTGGCCCCCCGCCTCTCGGCCGACCTCCCCGAGCCCCAGGGCCTGGCCAACGCTTTCCCGGAGATACCCGCTCTGCGCCTGCTGGCCACCAGCGGCCAGGGCTGCCGACTTATCCAGCCCTTCGGCGGGCCGGAGCAGCCCGTCGAGGACCTGGAGCGGACCCTGGCCGAGCATCCCCTGCTGCTGTTCTACGATGCGGTGCAGAGTTTCACCCCGGCCGTTCTTGAACGCTTCGACCGCGTCATCTACCTACACCGCGGGGTGTGCGACCTCTACGCCGCCGACACCCTGGCCCGCTTCCATCTGCTGGGGAAGGACGCTCAGCGCGGCGAGCGGGACCACTTCCTCCGAGCCAACGCTGTCAAGGCCGCCCAATTCTGGAACTTCCAGACCCTGGGATTTCGCTGCCTGGCGCAACGGCTCCCGGTGCACTTCCTGGACTTCGACGCCCTGGCCGCGGACCGAGCCCGCGTACTTTCCGGCCTGGCTACCTTCCTGGGTCGCCCCGCCCCGGCCCCGAGTTCCGTCGCCAGACTACTGGACCGTACCGGCCTCCCCCCAGAATTCGCCAAACCGGGTCTGGGCGAGCTCATCCTCCCCCGGGACGTACGGGACACGCTGGTGCGTTATTGCGGCGACGGGACGGACAGCCCGGGCATGGAGACCGCCCTGTCCTGGGACCAGCGCAACTCCCTGCATTTCCTTTCCGGCCGGAGCCGCACGGACCACGTGGTGGTCCACATCCCGGCCCGGTCCGGTTCCACCCGCCTGCCCGGCAAGAACATCGCGGACCTGGGGGGCAAGCCCCTCATGGCCTGGACCATCCTCCTGGCCCGCCGAGTCCCGGGTGTGCATCGGGTCATCGTGAACACCGACGACCCGGAGTACGCGGCTATCGCCCGGGAGTACGGTGCCGAGACTCCCTTCCTCCGCCCCAAGAACATCTCCGGCGAGATGGCCGCCATCAGCGACGCCACGGAGTACCTGGCCCACTACCTTGAACAGGATGCTGACCTGTACGCCCAGATCGCTGCCATGCCGAGAAGGCATGGTTCCTGCAAAGACACCACATGCCGCCACAGCGGCGCAGACTGCTGACACCTAACCATGTCGGCCAGGAAACCGCCACCTCAGGAACTAATGCACATGACGACCAATCATGGAGTGAATGAACGGTTCGGTTCGGGGCGCGCTGCGGACGCCCCCCCGCCTGCGGTCTTCCTCGGCGGGCTGTCGCTGTACCTGTTCCCTCCCGTGATCCGGCTGCTCAACATTCTGCACCCGGGCTATGCCACGGCTTGGCCGCCGGTTGCGTCGCCCCCTGACTGTGACGGACTTCGCGGGTTGCCCGAACTGAGGGGCGTGCGACAGTTGCACATCTCCAACTACAGCGCCACGAGGGGCATCCCGTTTCTTCCCCCCACCCCTCTGGCCCCCGACGAGGACTTGGCTCCTGCCGGTACGCTCACCGTGGGCGTGGACTTGGTACATCCCCAGTCAGCGACTATCCTGAATAAATTCGATAAGGTCATCTACGTGGTGCAAGACATCCGGGAATTCCTCTGGCACTCGGTTGGGATCAATTTGGCCCTGACCAAAAGTCGGCCTCCCAGGCCGGAGGAGATACGGGCCCTGGTCCGGGATCGGGGGGCACTGATCCGCATGTACTGGAACGAGCAAGTCCTGAGCCACCTGTTGCTCCTAGGGCCGGAACGTCTCACAATCCTTCGCCTGGAGGAACTGGCCCGCGACTTCCCAGCCCAGGCTCAAAAGTTCGCCGCCCTGACAGGCGGGTCCCTTCCCTCGGACCTGGAACTGGACGCCATCCTGGACAACCCCACTCTTCCGGCCAGGACCTACCGACCCGGGAACGGCCCCCAGCATCTTGGCGCTCTGGTCGAGGCCGAATGCCTGCGCGACTGCTCCCCAACGCTCGCCATGTGCGGCTACGATACTTCCCCGGGCTGTTCCGGCAAGGTAGTCGGAGCCCCCTCCTTCACCTGCAGCGCCGAGACGATTCGCGGCATGCTCCGCGCCAAGGCCCTGCGACCCGACGTGGCCAACCTGCTCATGTGCGCCGTAGCCCCGGAAAAGGCCAAGACCGTGGTGGTCATTCCCGCCCGCTCCGGCTCAAAGCGCATTCCGGACAAGAACATCGCCGACGTATGTGGCGTCCCCCTCATGGCCCTCACCATCCGCATGGCCAAGCAGACACCTGGGGTGGACATGGTGGTAGTCAACACCGACTCCCCGGTCTATGCGGAGCTGGCCCGCGAACACGGCGCCCAGACCCCGTTCCTGCGCCCCTGCGCGATTTCCGGGGATGACGCCTCCTTGGGCGACGCCACGGAGTTCTGCCTGCGCAGCCTTCTTGAAGCCGGCATCCATGTGAACAAGCTCCTGACCATGTACCCGACCTCTCCCTTCCGCAATCCAGAGACCGTCGCCGCCATGATCGCAGCTCTTGATACGTATTCTCTGGCCGCCACCGCCCTGCCCACCACCCCAGCCTGGGACGAACTGTACACCGAGACCGGCGAAGGCCTGATCCCGGTGCGCAACTTCCTGCGCAACGCACCGCCAAGCGGCACCCTGATCAAGCAGACCGGCGCAATGCAGGGGCGGTCATATGTTAACACCGACATGGGCGTGCAGTTCTTCCTGTTGCTCAATCCCTTCGAGTGCATCGACGTGGACACCCCGGAAGACCTCGAACTAGTCCGCCGGGTGGCGGCCATGGACCAGGCCATGCAAGGGGTCGCCCCATGCTGAGCATCGTCGTGAACCTCATGACCGGCAGAGCAGGCTGTTCCGGCTCCCGGGCCTTCAGGGGCCTGTTGGACGAAGCCCTGCAGGGCGTGGACGGTCTGCTCCGAGAACTCTCCGGCGGACACCCCCCTATGGTGGCCTGCAACGACCCGGGACTGGCGCGACTGTTCCCGGACAGCGCCGCGTTCCCCGGCAAGGCCGCCCCAGCGGAGTGGCGGGAGTGGTCCGGCGCGTTGCACCATGCCCGCCAGAGCGCCAGCCCGAACGCCGACCTGCTGGTCCTGTCACCCTGCCTGGGACCGGTCTCCACCGGGCTCCTGCGCTTCTTTCTTGACCGCTGCAGCGACCATCCCGACCGGACCACGGTGGCCGCCAGCCACTACCACCACAACCTGCACCCGTCGTGGCTGCTCTGCCTGCCGGAGGCCGGGGAGCGGGACAGGGTGGTCTGCACCGTCCCCCCCGGACAGTTCCGCCCGGAGTCATTCCTGCTCCCCAAGGTCCTGACCTGTTTCCCCCCGAGAAGCGCTGTCTGCCGCAGCCAGGATCTGCCCACTCTGTTTCGCGCGCACGGCTCCATGATGCTGTGCCCGGCCGAATGCGCACCGGCCGGGACGGACAGCCGCGACGACGTGGCGGTGCTGCCCCTGGACCCCAGCCTGTTCCATCCCGTCCACGTCCTGGCCTCCTACACGGGGAGCCCGCTGTGCTGAAGAACACTCACCCGAGCCGGCCCGTCCGGCCCGCCACCATCCGACCTACGCCGTCCACGCAGGGAGAATACGCATGAACCGACGCAATGTGCTGGGCATCGGCGCCCACTATGACGACCTAGACTTGGGCTGCAGTGGGACCCTGATCAAGCATGCCAGCCAGGGCGACAAGGTGACCATGCTGGTGGTCACCGACTCCGCCTACCGCAACCCCAAGGGTCAGGAGATACGCAACGCCGCGGTGGCGCGTCGGGAGGGCGAGGAGGCCGCGGCCATGATCGGGGCCGACCTCGTCTGCCTGGACTACAAAACCTTCGAGGTACCCTTTGACGAAAACTTGACGCGCACCATCCACGGCCTCATCGTGAATCTGAACATCGACACGGTATACAGCCACTGGACCGGCGACCTGCACCGGGACCACCAACATGCGGGCAAGGCCGCCCTCATGGCCGGCCGGCACGTGCCGCGCTTCCTCATGTACCGCAGCAACTATTACGAGTCCGGTAAGGACTTCCAGGGCAACTTCTACTCGGACATTTCCGCCCACATCGAGACCAAGCTGAACGTTATCAGATGCCACCGCTCGGAACTCGAGCGGGTCCAGTTCGCCTGGATCGACTTCTTCACCCACCAGAACCGCAATGACGGGCTGCGCATCGGCTGCCAATACGCCGAGGCCCTCCAGGTCGTGCGGTACCTCTGCTAGGAGCGGACGGACATGCCCTACCCTGTGCACGCCGCCCAGGCCCGACAGGCCATGGAGATGGTCGCCAGTCTGCATCCGGACCAAGCCCTGCGCCTGAACACCTGGCTGCGCGACGCCGCCTACCTGGAGCGGAGCGAGGTCAGCGCGGGCTACCCCGGCATCTTCGAGATCGAGCCCACCAGCATCTGCGCCATGCGCTGCACCCACTGCCCCCGCCCCACCGAACTGCGCCGTAAGCCGCAGCACATGGACCCGGCCATGCTGGAGCGGGTGGCGTCGCAGATGGCGCCCTACGCCCAGAACCTCTACGCGACCAGCGACTTCTCCATGCGGCTGGTGAATCTCATGCACTACGGCGAACCCGCCCTGAGCCCACACTACGGCGAGGGCATCCGCCTGCTCAAGGAGCGCGGGGTGCGGGTGGTGAGTTCCTCCACCGCCTCGGAGCTCTCGGCCGAGGCGGCCCGCGCCGCGGTCAGCAACGGCCTGGACGAGCTGTGGCTGATTTTCGACGGCATGGACGACACGACCTTCCAAGCCATGCGCGGTCCCCGCGCCAGCTTCGCTGGTGGCCTGGAGCGGCTGCGCCATCTGCAAGAGGCCAAGGCCGAAGCCGGGACCGCTGAACCGGATATCCTGGTGGTGATGGTCCGTCATCCCTACAACCGCCACCAATGGGCCGCGTTCGAGGAAACCTTTTCGGCTTGGCCAGGAGTGCGCCACTACCGGGCCAACCTGTCCACCTTTGCCGGCCGACAGCCCACCCTGCTCAAGGCCCTGGAGGACCTGGGCGACGACCCCGCCACCCGGGAGGAACAGGCCCGCGTGGCCGCCCTGAACTCCCACACCTGCCGCTACCCCTGGCACTCGGTGTGCGTGTTGGCCGACGGCCTGGTGGTGCCCTGCTGCCGCGACATCAACGGGGACATGGTACTTGGCGACCTGAAGCTACAGAGCCTGGCCGAGATATGGAACGGACCCGCCGTGCGGGAACTCCGCCGGAGATTCGCCCGAGGCGACCGGAATATACCCCTGTGCCGCGCCTGCCGCGAGGCCAGCCTGGAGATCGGGATGCCCGGCGAGCCTGACGCGGCCGTAACGGGCGAGGCCCTGGCCTTGCTGGGACGGGCCGCCGCGGAGGCCCCGGCATGAACCAGACGCCCATTCCCCCCTGCGCAGCGGACCTGCCCGGGCCGGACGCACTCTGGCGCGACCTGGCCGCGGACCACGACCTGGGCAACCTGCGGGAGCCGGCCTATGCCGTACGGTTCGGATTCTGGCGCATCTCCTGCCAGGGCCTGGTCATCCACTGCCACGACCTGCTCTCCTTCTACTACTCCGCGAGGGACATCTTCCTGTCCGGGCTGTACGACTTTCCCGACCCCGGCCCCGGAGCACGCATTCTGGACGGGGGCGCGCACATTGGACTCTTCAGCCTGCACACCGCCCGACGTGCTCCCCTGGCGCGGATAACCGCCTTTGAGCCCAACCCCCTGTCCCTGCACTACCTGCGCCTTAACTTGGCCGCCAACGGCCTGGCCGACCGGGTGGAGGTTGTGGAGAGCGGCCTGGCCGCTCAGGACGGCTACGCCGACTTCGCTACGGGCGAGAGCGACGACTCCTCCCTGTGCTACGGCTCCAGGACCGGACGTATCGCCATCTCCCGGCTCAGCCGCTGGCTGGATTCTCCGGCCGCGGCGCTCAAGCTGAACGTGGAGGGTGCGGAGTGCGCGGTGATGGAGGAAGCCGCAGCCAGCCTGCCCATGGTGCGGCGCGTGTTCATCGAGTACCACGGCTTCCCCGATCTGCCCCAGACCCTGCACCGCATCCTGGAAGTGCTGGACCGAGCCGGGTTCCGCTACTGCCTGGGGGCCATGGACCCCGAGACCAACCCCGCCTGTCACCCGCCCTTCCGGCTGGGCGACCGGCGGTTCTTCAACCTGATCTACGCGGAGCGGCTGGGTGCCATCGGTCCGGAAGGAGACGGCCGTCCATGAACGACGAACGCGGCGCAACCCCGGCGGTGGGCAAGGTGGACTTCGGCGGCCTCCGGCGGGTGACGCCGGTGAGCAGGCTCTTCGGTTTCGAGCGCGGCCTGTGCATCGACCGCTACTACATCGAGAACTTCCTGGAGGCCCGCCGCGAGGATGTGCGCGGCAGGGTGCTGGAGGTGGGCGACCCCGCCTACACCCGCCGTTTCGGTGGGGACCGGGTGGAGCGCAGCGAGGTGCTGCACGTCTTCCCCGGCGAGGAGGGGGCCACCCTGTATGGCCGCCTGGACGACCCTGATTTTCCCTTGGAAGATGAAGCCCTGGACTGCCTCATCCTCACCCAGGTCTTCTGCGTGGTCCCAAACCTACAGCAGGCTGTCCGCACAGTCCACCGCATCCTCAAACCAGGTGGGACACTGCTGGCGAGCCTTCCTGGCCTTGCCCAGATCAGTCGCTACGACATGGACCGCTGGGGCGACTACTGGCGGTTCACGGACCTGGCGGCCCGCCACTTGTTCGGCACGGCGTTCGGCACGGAGCGGGTGGAGGTGGCCACCCACGGCAACGTGCTGGCGGTGGTCGCCTACCTGCACGGCCTGGCGGCCTGCGAATTGACCGAAGACGAACTGGCCCACCACGACCCGGACTACCCGGTGGTCGTCACCGTCCGGGCCACGAAGGAGCGAGCATGAGCAAGAAGGCACTCGTCACCGGCGGCGCGGGGTTCATCGGCAACCGGCTGGTGGACGCGCTCCTGGAGCGCGACTACGAGGTCGCGGTCCTGGACATCCTCAAGCGCGGCAACAAGCTGGACCCGGAGAGCCTGCGCCGCACCGAGTTCGTGGAGGGCGATGTGCGCGACGAGGCCACCGTGGACCGGCTGGTGCGCGGCTGCGACTACGTGTTCCACCTGGCCGCGGTGCTGGGCGTGGACATCGTGGCCGACAACCCGGTGGAGACCATGCACACCGAGACCGTGGGCCTGGCCAACGTGGCCAACGCCTGCATGCGGCACGCGGTGCGCAACCTGGTCTACGCCTCCACCAGCGGGGTCTACGGCAAGGCGGCCATAGAGCAGGCCGTGGACGAGGAGTTCGACGTGATGCCGAACTCCAGCTACTCCATCGCCAAGCGCTACAACGAGATATACCTCAAGTCCCTGTGGCAGGAGAAGCGCCTGCCCTCAGTCTCCATCCGCTACTTCAACGTCTACGGCCCCAAGCAGGACGACCGCATGGTCATCCCCCGCTTCATCCAGCAGGCCCTGGCCGACGCGCCCATCACGGTCTACGGCACGGGCGAGCAGACCCGCGACTTCACCTACCTGGACGACGTGGTGGAGGCCACCGTGCGCCTGGCCGAGAACTGCCGCTCCTGCGAGGTGGTCAACGTGTCCCACGGGCACGAGTTGACCATCCACGCCCTGGCCCAGCGCATCAAGGCCCTGACCGGCTCGGCCTCGGAGATCAAGCTCATCAACATGCCCAAGGGCCGCTACGACCTGGAGGTCAACCGCCGGGTGGGCGACTCCACCAAGCTGCACCGGCTCATCGGCGAGCGCCCCACCACGGACCTGGAGACCGGCCTGGGCCAGACTCTAGACTTATTCATGGCCCGCAACGGCAAAGGCGGCAGATGAACGGCGACCTGATCCTCTGTTACCACCGGGTGGCAGCGCCCCGACGCGACCCCCAGCTTCTGGCGGTGTCGCCGGAGCGCTTCGCCGCGCAGATGGAGCACCTGGCCGGGTGCTACCGGCCCGCCAGCTTGGACGAGATAGCGGCCACGCCCGGCCGGGGCGGACGGGTGGCGGTGACTTTCGACGACGGGTACGCGGACAACCTGCACCTGGCCGCACCGATACTTGAGCAATACGGCATCCCGGCCACGGTCTACGTGGTGGCGGACAACGCAACCACGGGCCGGGCCTTCTGGTGGGACGAACTGGACAGCCTGCTCCTGGGGCCAACGGGCGCGGACCTGCCCCCGGTGCTGGAACTGCCGGGGAACGGCGCACCCATCCGAGCCGCCCTGCCCCGGCCGGGCGTGGGCTCACCCTACGCAGGCACAGCCGAGGGCTGGAGCGTGCTGTCCCAGGGCAATCCCGGCCCGGGGCACCACGCCTACCGCACCCTCTACCCGCAACTCCTGGCCCTGGACCCGCAGGGGCGGGAGCAGGCTCTGGCGGCCCTCCGCAATCTGGCGGGCCCGGGCGACCCGGACCCCGAAACCCGGCCTCTGGCCCCGGCCGAGGTGGCGCAACTCGACGCCCGGCCCGGCCTGGCCGTGGGCGCGCACACCCTGCGCCACCCCGTGCTCTCCGCCCTGCCCGAGGCCGAGCAGGAACGCGAGATAGCCGACGGCGCGGCCCGCCTGGCGGCCATGGCCGGCCGACCGGCAACGCATTTTTCCTACCCCTACGGCTCGGCCGGGCAGTTCACGGACCAGACCGTGGACCTGGTGCGGCAGGCCGGGTTCGCCACCGCGGTCACCACCATCAAGGGCCTGGCCGGGGCGGGGATCGACCCCCTGCGCCTGCCCCGCCATCTGGTGCGCGACTGGGACGCCGCCACTTTCGCCGCCCGGCTCAAGGAGTGGATGCCGTGAGCAACGACCGGCTGCGCATCATCAAGGCCTGCACCTACGACTGCCACGGCGGCGCGGCGCGCGACTGCTGGCAACTCTTCTCGGGCTACCGGGAGCGGGGGCACGACGCCTACATCGCCGCGGGCCGCAAGCTCTCGTACGATCCGCACGTGTTCCAGCTCCACCCGGACGGCCCGGCCATCGAAACCCCCTTCGCCCAGGACGACCTGTGCACCGAGGAGGAACGCGCGGCGCGCCGCCGGGACGTGGCCGACGGGCTGGAGGACTTTTGCTTCCCGGCCAGCCGGCGCATGCTGGACCTGCTGCCCGGCCCGGCGGACGTGGCCCACTTCCACAACCTGCACGGCGGCTACTTCGACCTCGCCTGGTTGCCCGGGCTCTCGGCCCGGATGCCCGTGGTCCTGACCCTGCACGACGCCTGGTTGCTGGCCGGCAACTGCGCCCACTCCTTTGCCTGCGAGCGCTGGCTCACGGGCTGCGGCCAGTGCCCGAACATCCATATCTACCCCGGGCTCAAGGCCGACGGCACCGCTGCCAACCTGGCCCGCAAGCGCGACATCTACCGCAAGAGCCGCCTGCGCATCGCCACGCCCTGCCGCTGGCTCATGGACAAGGTGGAGCGCTCGGCCCTGGCCGAGGGCATGGTGGAAGGCCGGGTGATCCCATACGGCCTGAATCAGCCCCTGTTCCGGCCCCGGGACCGGCGCGAGGCGCGCCGTCTGCTGGGCCTGCCCGAGGACGGGCTCATCTTCCTGTTCAGCGCGGACAACATCCGCAACAACCTGTGGAAGGACTTCAAGACCCTGCGCGAGGCCGTGGGCCAGTTCGCCACCCAGGGGCGCGAGGTGCTCTTCGTGGCCCTGGGCGAGACCGCGCCCGAGGAGCGCATGGAACGGGTGGTGGTCCGCTTCGTGCCCTTCGAGCGCGACACCGCACGGGTGGCGGCGTTCTTCCAGGCCGCGGACATCTACCTGCACGCGGCCAAGGCCGACACCTTCCCCCAGGTGGTGCTGGAGGCCCTGGCCTGCGGCACCCCGGTGGTGGGCACCGCGGTGGGCGGCATTCCGGAGCAGGTCAAGGGCCTGGCCGGGCTGCCCGGCGCGGACCCCAAGGCCACCTGGGGCCGAAGCGAGGCCACCGGCGCGCTGACGCCCGGCGGTGACGCCGCGGCCATGGCCCGCACCCTCTCGGCCCTGGCCGGCGATCCGCAGCTTCTCGCACAGCTCTCCGGCAACGCGGCCTCCGACGCTGCGCAGCGCTTCGACATCGGCCGCGAGGTGGGCGACTACCTGGCCTGGTTCGCCGAGATGCGGGAACAGGACCGCCAACCCTCCAACCGGGGCAGGCGGACTCCATGACCCGAACCCGCACGGCCCTGCAAGGAAGGTCGAGGACGCATACGCCCGGCGCACGCGCGTGGCATCCTGATTGCAGGTTTTTCCACACCCGGCCGCCGGCCGGGGTCGTCGGACAAGGAGGCGAGTCATGAGCGAACCGCGCACCGGCATCGCCCTGCAACACACCGGCAACGGCATGGACGTGACCGCAGTCATCCAGGCCGGAGGCATGGGCACGCGGCTGCGGCCCTACACCCTGGTTCTGCCCAAGCCCCTCCTGCCCGTGGCGGGCACCCCGGTCCTGGAGTTGACCCTGAAATGGCTGCGCCGCAACGGGGTCAGGAACACCGTCATCACCCTCGGGCACCTGGGCAGCCTCATCAAGAGCGTGTGCGGCAACGGCTCCCAATGGGACATCGCCATCCAGTACAGCGAGGAATCCCAACCCCTGGGCACCATCGGCCCGCTCCTGCCCATCGGCAAGGAGCGCCTGGACTGCACCTTCCTGGTGCTCAACGGCGACCTGGTCACGGATCTGAGCCTGCGCGAGTTGGTGCGCCACCACCGCCAGGGAGACGCCCTGGTCACGGTGGCCGTGACCGCCAAGCCGATCAAGATCGACCTGGGCGTGCTTGAATGCAAGCAGGGCCGGATGGTGGCCTTCCGGGAGAAGCCGCAAATGGACTTCACCGTCAGCATGGGCATCTACTGCATGGAGCCCGAGGTCCTGGACCTCATCCCGCACGGGGTGCCCTTCGGGTTCGACGACCTCATGTTGACCATGCTGGACAAGGGCCTGCCAGTGAACGTCTACGAACATTCCGGCCTGTGGCTTGACATCGGACGGCCGGACGATTTCCAAAGGGCCCAGACCTTGGTGGCGGACAACCAGGAAAGCCTCTGCGGAGTGTAAATGCACGACCTGCGCCCCAGCGACCTTCTCAAGTGCTACCTCGACAGCCTGCCCGGGTCCCTGGCCGACGATCCCCAGCTTCTCGCAGAGCACTCCCGCTCCACGGCCGCCGACGCTGCGCGACGCTTCGACGCCGGGCACGAGGTGGATGACTATCTCGCCTGGTTCGCCCAAATGCGCGAGCAGGTCCTGGCCCAGAACGGCCGGAGCTGAGGAAAACGCGGTGCGCGTGACCGTCCACCAGCCCGACTTCATGCCCTGGCTGGGCTTCTTCGCCCGGTGGCGGGACAGCGACCTCTACGTGGTGCTGGACGACGTGCAGTTCCTGCGTCGGGGCTGGCACCACCGGGACCGCATCATGACCGCGGCGGGCCCGGCTTGGCTCACCGTGCCCGTGCGTAAAAGCGGCCGATTCAACCAAGATATCCGTGACGTGGAGGTGGAGAACGGCCCCTGGCGGCGAAAGCACCTTGCCGCCATCGCCGCGGCCTACGCCCGCTCGCCCCGCTTCGCCGAAATATTCCCCCTGCTCGAGGAGGTCTACGGCCGCGACCACGCCCGGCTTATGGACCTGAACCTGGACATCTTGCGCCTCTTCGCCCGCCTGCTGGGCATCACCACACCCCTGACCATGGCCTCGCAGCACGGCCTCGCGGAGACTGGCACGGCGCGGCTGGTTCGGCTGTGCGCGCTGCACGGCGCGGACGCCTACCTCACGGGCATGGGCTCCCGCGACTATCTGGACGAAGCCCTGTTCACGGCCTGCGGCATTCGTGTGGAGTGGCAAGAATTCAGGCCGGCCCCGTATCCCCAGTTGCACGGGGCATTTGTGCCGTGCCTCTCAACTCTCGACTTCCTGATGATGGCACGCGACGCCCTTTCCTCCTTTGCCGCACAGAACACCGAACCGCCGCAGGTGGATGTCACTCTGGAATCTCCTGCGCAATCCCGAGGCTAGAAATATGAATCCGAGTCGCGAAAACAACCGATTCTGGACCAAGCAGGTGGCCGCCTGTCGAGACGCCGGCACTCGCAAGCAGTTTCCCAACGAACATTTCGTCCGGTTCATGCGCAAGGAGGTTGGTCCCATCGCGGGCAAGAACGTCCTTGATTTCGGCTTCTTCACCGGAGCAGAGCTCCTCTTTCTAGCCTCCGAAGGAGCGCAGTGCCATGGCCTGGACGTCTCCATCGAGGCCGTCGAATACGCGGATTCCATCCTTCGCGAAGCGGGATACAAGGCGGACTTGCAAGTGGCCGCAGGGCACTGGCCAGATCTGGGCAGAAACCGCTTCCACCTGGTCTATGCCCTCGAATCCGCTCACTATCTCGGGAGCTGGGAAAGCCTGGCAAACTTCATCGACTACGCCCACGGCCTGCTCGTTCCCGGCGGACACTTCCTCTGCTCTATGCCCACCCAGCGGCATTTCTTCCACAACGTCTCCGACGACCTGGGAGAGAACATACGGGCTTTCAATGCCTCCTACCCCCTTCGCCAAGGCGTATCGTTCCTGCTGCTCAAGGACGAACCGCACGTCAGAAACGTTTTTTTCCGCTTCCCAAAAATATCTGTCGGTTACTACGAATATTGCATGAAACCAGAAGAAATCTCTTCTTTCTGGTTCATCTCCTGCCGCAAGGAGGACTAGTCCATGGCTCATATCAGCCTCGTCACATTCTACGACACGATGTGCATGGGCATCCGTTACCTGTCCTCGTTTCTCAAGGAACACGGGCATACGGTTGATCTTATATTCTTCAAGGAATATTCCTCCCGCCAGGTTCCGGAGGACGCCAACGCGGTGCAGAAAATCTACAAGCCCGGCTCGATCTACGCCAGCGTCTATGACGTGAATCCGCCATCCGATGAGGAGTTCCGTCATCTCAAGGACTTGCTGCTCGAACTCGCCCCTGACGCTGTCGGCATCAGCACCCGCTCGTTCGGCCTCCCCCTGGCCAAGAGCCTAGCCGAGCGCGTCCTTTCCACCCTGCCCCGCACCCTCACCTTGGCCGGGGGATACGGCCCGACCTTGCAGCCGGAGGAATTCGCCAAGTATTACGACATTGTCTGCTTCGGCGAGGGTGAACAGCTGATATTGGACATTGCGCAGTGCATCAACGCCGGCCAGGGACAGGCAGACATCCGCCGCCTAAACAACGCATTCTACCTGGACAAGGCCGGAACGCTGGTCACCAACGCGGTCTCGAATCCCCTGTGCGACCTGGACGAGCTTCCCGTCCCGGACTGGTCCGGCCAGGGCCACTATCTCATCGACAACGACACGGTCACCACTGAGGGCATCGTCTTCGACGACTGGCTGGACGTCTTCATCACCCGGGGGTGCTTTAGTTCGTGCAGCTACTGCATGTCCGGCCAGTGGTCGGCCATCTACCACAAGTACCTGGACGGCAAGTTCCCCAAGGTGCGCACCCGCTCCCCGGAACGTGTCATCCAGGAGATCGCCGACGCCGCGTCACACAGAAACTTAAAGAAAATCAGGTTCATGGACTCTATATTTCCAATCAGCAAGCCCTTTCTGCGGCAACTCCTCTCACTGTACAAGAAGGAGGTCGGCATCCCGTTCTTCTGCAACATCTTCCCCGGCGCCCACGATGCCGAATCCCTGCACATGCTCATGGACGCGGGCATGACCGAGACCGTGCTGGGGCTGCAATCCGGCTCCGAGTACATCAGGAAGGAAATATTCAATCGGAACGTGTCCGGGCAGAGCCTCATCGAAACCGCGCAAACCCTCGAAGAGGGCGGCGTGCACGTCAAGTACGACCTCATCGGCTTCAACCCCTTCGACACCCCTGCCACCAGCCTGGAGACGTTCAACTTTGTGACCAAGCTGCCCAGCAACATTCCCATGAGCGTCTTCCAACTGGTATTCTTCCCGGGGAGCCCCCTGTACGCCCGGTACTCGCAGGATAAGCCACAGGGGATGCCGGAGGCTCACCACAGGATGTGGACGTATGCATGGCACCTAGCCGCGCGTGGTGGAGATGATCGAGCCTTTGCGGAGAACATAGTGCGCGAAAATCCTGAGAAGCCGTCCCAGAAGGCAATAGAGGCGCTGCGGGAAGGGTTCTTCACCTTGACGGGAGTGGACTGGAACGCGTCGGGCACGACCCGTCACCAGGAAGGCTGAGGCCCGTGCTGCCGGATCCATGAGCCACTGGGATCCGCACAATTTCATTTACCAACTGAATGAATACCGTCATAATGCGCCATGGTGATGATGATTCCAGGCCTTATATTTGCAAACACCGCCTCATGGCGTGTGATGCTACCCTTCCGGAGAAGGCCATGGCGCGATTGATCCCCCTGGACTGGGATTCGCAGTTGCTCGGCGTGTCGTGCGCCAGACTGGAAACAGACGAGAAGCGCGTCCAGGGGGCGGAATCGTTTGCCGCGGCCACTGCCGAAGTATTCGAGCGCACCGAGACCGAGGGCCTGCGTCCAGGATTGACGTTCGCCAAAATCCTGCCACGCGACTTCGACCCGGACCTCATCGCAGCAGCCATGCCGGGACACCGGTGTGTGACCCTGGGCCAGGAACTGACCTTCCGGCGCGCGCAGGGCAGCCATGACGCCGTCGTGAACGGCGTGGCCTTCGCCCTGGCCACCGAAGGCGGAACCGACCCTGAACCTTTCCTGCCCCTGGCAGGAGAGATGCGGCACAGCCGTTTCTACCTGGACCCGGGAATCGGCGAAGAACGCGCCCGCCGCGTGTGGCAGACCTCCATCGAGGAGCACTGCCGGGGCCTTGCCCAGGAGATCGCCGTGGCTGAACTCGACGGCCGCCCTGCGGGGCTGGCCACAGTCCATCTCGCGGACGACACGGCGAGGTTGCACATCGTAGGCGTACTTGGCTGGGCCAGAGGACGAGGCGTGGGCGCACGGCTCATGCAGGCAGTCATCGCCCGCCACGGTGGCGACAGGACCTTGAGCGTCGAGGCCTTCGCCGCCAATGAAGCGGCCTGTGCCCTTTACGAAAAGGCGGGCTTCACGCCTGCAATACGACGCGAAATCGTACATTTCTGGTTGCGAGGTTGAGGAAAGATGTTGCACTGCGCCTACGATTCCGCCCACGAGGAAATCAGGGTAGCCTGGGAAACACCACCCACCGAGGTCGTCCGGACACACCCTGAGTACACCTCCTTCTTCGCCCGCCTCTCGGACGTACCAGGACTGCACGCCCTGGACGGCGACCTGCACGCGGGATTCGCAGCACCCTACCAGGCGCTCGTAGACGCCTTCCGTGAAGTCCTGCCGCGCGGCACTGTCAACTGCCAGCAGGCCATCCACGACGAACTCGCGATAAAGAAGCCCGAGCCCCAGGGCGAGGGCCTGCAAGTCAACTTCCACCAACATCCCTTCGACACCCCGGAGCGGGCTTGGCTGTTCACCCTGAACCAGGGCCGCTTCACGGACTACTTCTTCAACCGGCTGGCCTGGCACTTGGCCCCGACCTACCGCTTCGTCACGCCCTTCCCACTGCACGTGGACCTGGAGTCCGCCAGCACCTGCAACATGAACTGCCCCATGTGCTACCGCGACATGATGCAGACCACCGGACAGATGGATTTCGACCTTTTCACCAAGCTGGTGGACGAGTGCGCGGCAGAAGACCTCTACTCGATGCGGCTCTCCTGGCGGGGCGAAACCCTGACCCACCCCCGCATCACGGAGATGATCGCCTACGCCGCGGCGCGCATCCCCAACGTCTCCTTTCTGACCAACGCCTTCTTCATCGACCAACGCATCGCGGCCTGCCTGGTTGAGAACCGCGTCAGTTACGTGGCCGTCTCCTTCGACGGCATCCGCGAGGTCTACGAGAAGGTACGCGCCCCGGCCAAGTTCGAGGAGAGCATGGACCGACTGCGCCTGCTCCGCGCCATGCGCGCCAAGGCGGGCGCATTCCTGCCCCAGATCCGCACCTGCACCATATGGCCCGCCATCAGCCACGATCCCGGGGACTACCAGCGGACCATGGCCGAGGTGGCGGACTACATGGTCAAGAACCCCTACATCAACTTCAAGGGCGAGATGACCCTCAAGCAGGGCTTCGTCTGCCAGTACCCCTGGGAGCGCATCGTGGTCAGCTGGGACGGCACGGGCCAGTGTTGCACGGGCTGGAACGCCACCGACATCGCCCTGGGCGACGGCCGCACCACCTCCATCAAGGAGATGTGGCTCTCCCCGCGTCAGGACGAGGTGCGCCGCATGCACCACCAGGGCCTGCGGCTGGACATCCCCTGCTGCCGCGAGTGCCGCCACGGCTCCACCGGCGACCCGAACACCACCATAGACCAGATCGTGGGGCGGAGGTGGTGATGACCACGCTCGCCGTGCTGTTCGCGGCCAACTGGGGCCTGGGAGGGCGGCTGCTGGCCGCCCTGCTGGAGTCCCCTGCGATCCGGGTGCTCGGCGTGGTCACGCGAGCGGCCGCCGGCGGCGGAGATCCCTGGGCGGATGTGGTGCGGCAGTGTGCTGCCGAGGCCGGACTGCGGATATGGGACGAGGCCGCCCTGGACCCCGTCGCTCTGGGCGCGCTGGCCCGCGAACTGGACGCTGACCTGCTCTGGCTGCACGCCTACATGCGGCGCCTGCCGCGCGAGGCCTTTGCCGCGCCACGGCAAGGCACGGTCAACGTGCACGGGTCGCTCCTGCCCGCCTACCGCGGCCCCGCCCCGCACCACTGGGTGCTGCGCAACCGCGAGCCCATGACCGGGCTCACCAGCCACTTCATCGACGAGGGCCTGGACACCGGCCCCATCATCCACCAGGTGACCGTCCCGCTCCTGGGCGACGAGACCCTGCCCGTGCTCCTGGACAGGCTGGGAGACGCCGCCGCCCCCCTGGTGCGCGGGACCGTAGCCAAGCTCCTCGATCCCGGCTTCGTCCCGGTCCCGCAGGACGAGTCCCGGGCTACACATGCCCCGCGCATGGAAAAGGTGCACTCATGAGAAAGTCCGAGACCAACGTCCAGTTCAGCTGCGAGACCCGCGGCGAGTACCTGCGCAACGAATGGCGGCGCGGCCGGGGCAAGCTCCTGGCCTACGCGGCCAACCGCTACGCCTGGAACACCTATCCCAAGAAGCGCAAGGTGGCCGCCTTCCCGCTGAACATCGACATCGAGGTCAGCAGCGTGTGCCAGCTCAAGTGCACCCACTGCTTCCGGCAGTACATGGACATCGGGGAGAACGGGTTCATGCCCCTGGACCTGTACCGCTCCATCGTGGAGGAATGCGGCCGGCACGGGCTGTTCACCCTGAAGTTTAGCATGCGCGGCGAGCCGCTCCTGCATCCGGACATCGTGGAGATGGTCCGCCTGGCCAAGGCCGCGGGCATCAGGGAGGTCTGGATCAACACCAACGGCGGGGCCATCACCGAGAAGCTGGCCCGGGGCATCATCGGCGCGGGCGTGGACTGGGTGACCATGAGCTTCGACGGCCTGGGCGAACACTACGAGGCCGTGCGCATCCCCCTCAAGTACGAGGAGTCCCTGGAGAAGCTCAAGACCCTGCGCCGGGTGCGCGACGAACTGGGGGCCAACACCCTGCTCAACGTGCAGGCCATCTGGTCGTCCATCAAGCACGACCCCCAGGCCTACATCCGGCTCATGAAGGGCATCGTGGACCGGGTGGCCTACAACCCGGACATGCACTTCGACCACAACACCTCGGTCCCGGACCCGGGATTCGTGTGTCCGCGCCTGTGGCAGCGGCTGTGCATCACCAGCACGGGCAACTACCTGAAGTGCCCGTCCGACTTCACGATGCAGGATATCCTGGGCAACGCCCGGGAGATCGGGGTCAAGCAGGCCTGGGACGAGTTGCAGGGCCGGCAGCGCCGCCTGCACCTGGAGGGCCGCCGTCTGGAAAGCCGGGTGTGCTCGGTGTGCCACCACGGGGCCAAGAAGAAGAAGGTGACCGTGGCCCTGGATGGCGAGTACCGCCAGGACTACACCTACGAGAGCAACGAGGAGGGTTGAGTTGTCAGCGCCCCCCAAGCACTGGAAGACATTCTGCGGCATCGAGTTGTTCAAGGTCGAGTACAAGCTTAAGGAGTTCCTGTACAAGACCTTCGGCATCGCCCTGCCCAAGCTGCGCGACCAGCGCGACTACTGGGCATGGCGGGGCCTGGGCTACGCCGACGAGATTCTGGCCTCGGGCTACCTCGAACGCGAGGTCTTTTTCCAGGACATGATTCTGCAAGAACTCGCTGAAAAACCCTTCGAATCGGCCTTCGAGGCCGGATGCGGGTTCGGCTGGAACGTGAAGCGCATCAAGGAAGAGTTCCCCCACATGCGGGTGGGAGGGCTGGACTTCAGCCTCGGCCAGTTGCGCAACCTGGGCCACTATCGCCCCGAAACCGAGGTGGGCGCAACCCAAGGCGACGCCTGCAGCATGCCTTTTTGCGACGACGCCTTTGACGTGGGCTTCACTCTCGGGGTGTTCATGAACATCCACCCCGACCGGATCATGGAGGCCCTCGCCGAGATGGCCCGGGTCTGCCGCCGCCGCATCATTCACGTGGAGTGGTCCGAGCGGTACGCCACCCCGAAGCTGGCCAGGAAGCGGGCCTTCAAGACCAACATCGTGTCCCACGACTACGACGACCTCTACGCCCAGTTGGGCGTCAAGGCGGCCAAGGTGCTCACCCACCACGACTTCGGCCCGGCCTTCCGGGAGCACGAGGCCCGGGTCAAGGGCGCGCTGGACCGCTGGGAGGGCTTCGAGGGGCCGGACAAGTACACCGTCTACGTCTTCGACCTGTGAGAAAGGGAGCCCCTGATGGACCTGCGCACACGTGAACGGACCGGCCTGCCCCTCCTGATCGCCGAGGTGGGCTTCAACCACGAGGGCAAGCGCGAAACCGCCGCGGCCATGATCCACGCCGCCGCACGGGCCGGGGCCGTCGCGGTCAAGTTCCAGACCTTCCGGGCCGCGGACCTGGCCCTGCCCGACGCCCCCCACTTCGAGCTCATCCGCTCCGGGGAGATGGGCCGGGAGGACGCCCTGTTCCTGGCCGCCGAGGCGCGCGCCTGCGGCATCGCCTTCTTCTCCACGCCCTTCAGCACCGCGGCGGTGGACATCCTGGAAGAGGCCGGGGTGCCGGCCTACAAGGTCGCCTCCATGGACCTGGCCACCCCCTACCTGCTGGACGCGGTAGCGGCAACGGGCAAGCCCGTGATCCTCTCCACCGGCATGTCCACCCTGCCCGAGATCGACGCGGCCGTGGAGCGGCTGGGCCGCGCCGGGGCCAAGGACATCGGCCTGCTGCACTGCCTGTCGCTCTACCCGGCCCAGGCCGCGGACCTCAACCTGGCGGCCATGGGCGAGCTCAAGCGCCGCTTCGGCCTGCCCACGGGCTGGTCAGACCATTTCCCCGGCGCCAAGGCCTGCCTGGCCGCCTTCTGCGCGGGCGCGGACATCATCGAGACCCACTTCACCCTGGACACCACCACGCCCGGCGGCGACCACGGCCACTCCGCGGATCCCGCCATGCTGCGCGGGCTACGCGAGGACATGGCGCTCTTCGCGGCCATGCAGGGCAGGGCCGACGTGTTCGAGGACCGGCCAGACCGGCGGTTCGCCCCGGTCTACCGGCGCGGGGTCTACGCGGCCCGGGACCTGGCCGCGGGCCAGGCGCTGGCCGCCGGCGATCTGCTCTTCTGCCGGCCCGAGTCCCCCCTCACCCCCCGGGACCTGGACACCCTGCTGGGCCGCACCCTGGCCCGGCCCGTGGCCGCCCAGGCCGCCCTGGACCCGACGGATCTTGGGGACTGAGGCGCACCATGGAGACCTTGGTGGTGATCCAGGCCCGCTCCGCCTCCACCCGGCTGCCGGGCAAGGCACGGCTGCCCCTGGCCGGACGACCCATGCTGGCCTTTCTGCTGGAGCGGCTGCACGGCGTGGCGGGCCGGCTTTGCCTTGCCACCACCGACCGGCCCGAGGACGCGGCCCTGGCCGACCTGGCCACCTCCCAAGGCGTCGCCGTGGTGCGGGGCGAGGAGAACGACGTGCTGGCCCGCTATCTCCGCTGTCTGGACGCCTTTCCCGCCCGGATCGTGGTGCGGGTTACCGGGGACAACCCACTGACCTGCCCCGGACTGGTGGACGAGGCCGCGCGCCTGGTCCGCGAGGGCGCGGACTACGCCGGCATCCCCGCGGACGCGCCCAAGGGCCTAGCCGTGGACGCCTTCTCCGCCGCGGCCCTGCGCCGCGTGGCCCGCGACGCCGGCGACCCGGCGGAGCGCGAGCACATCAACCTGCACGTGCTGCTCCACCCGGAGGACTTCCGCACGGCCAGCCCCGGACTGGCGCCCGCCGCCCGCCGCCCCGACATCTCCCTGACCGTGGACACGCCCGAGGACTACCAGCGCATTCGCCGCTTCGTGGAAGAGGTCTGCGCCGGCGAACCGCCCCTGACCCCCTTGGAGCTGGTGAAGACCCATGACCGCGCCCCTGTTCGCTGACGCGCCGCGCACCGGCCGGGTCCTCTTCCGGGTAGACGCGGGCCGGTTGCCCGGCCTGTCCTTCGGCCACCTGGAGCGCTGCCACGTGCTGGCCGAGCAGTTGCGCGCCGAGCACGGCAGCGACATTGCCTTGCTCATGCGGCCCCTGGCCGACGGGCTGGCCCGTGCGCGGGCCCTTGGGGAGCGGGTGGCCCTGCCGGAAGAGTGGCCGGCGCTGCTGGCCGCGGCAGACATCCTGGTGATGGACCTGCCCTACGACCCCGAGCCCGAGATACTGGACGCCGCGCGGAGGGCCGGCGCGTTCCTGGCCTTGCTCGACGACACCGGCCGCGACCTCTTCCCCTGCGACGCGGTGCTCAACTCCTCACTCCTGGCCAACCCCGCCATGTACCCGCGGGCGCGACATACCTTGCTCGGGCCGGAACACTTCATCCTCGGCCCGGGCTTCGCGGGCCTGCGCCACAGGGGTTCCGGCGACGGCGGCCCGGCCCTGGTCCTGTTCTCCTTCGGCGGCTCGGACCCCGCGGGGCTCACCCTCCGCACCCTGCATGCCCTGGACGGCCTGGCCCCCTTTCCTGCCTGCCGCCTGCAGGTGGTGCTGGGCCCGGGATTCGGCCCGACTGACGAGGTGGAAGCCGCCCTGGCCGCCCTGCCAGCGCCCGGCGAGATCCTGCGGGCTCCCCGGGACGTCGCCCCCCTGTTCGCGGGCTGCGACCTAGCCGTATGCGCCGGCGGCCGAACCCTGTACGAACTGCACGCCCTGGGGACCCCGACGCTGGCCCTGGCCAGCGCCCCGCATGAGGAACAGCAAGTGGAGGCATTTGCGCAGCGCGGCCTGATCGCCGGAGGGCTGACGTGCTGGAACGACAAGACATTCGCTGCGCTCTTCTCCGCGCAGTTCGGGAGACCGTCATGATCGCCTTTCCCGCGCAAAACACCCTCTGGTTCTGGTACGAGCAAGCGACCCGGCGCGCCCTGCACGGCGTACTACAGGACGCGGCGCGGAAGCTAGACGCCTTCGTACGCCGCGACTTCCCGCTAGACGGCTTCGAGATCTTCATCATGCCGAAACGCCTGCCCGAGGCTCCGGAGACGGCGGCCGACCCCCTGTTCCTCGCCCGCTACACGGGCCTGGCGCACCGGACCGTGCACATCGGCGACTCGCGCCCGGACTTCCTGGCCACGCCCGAGGCCCCGGCCCAGGTCGCCCGGCTGGCGCGGCTGCTAGACCTACTGGGAAGCGCCACCCTCATCGTGCATGCGCACCATTTCCAGAAACACCGGGCTCAGACGGCGCAGACGCTGCTGAAGGGCCTGCCCGGGGTGCGCATCCTGGTCGAGAACAATGGTTTCGACTCCCCCTGGGGATCGGAACCGGAGACCCTGCGCGAGCTGCTGGCGGAATACGGCGAGTTGGGCTTCTGCCTGGACATCGCCCATGTCAAGGACTTCGCCCACCTCTCCCTGGCCGCCTTCCTGGACGACCCGCTGCTCATGGCGCGGCTGGGCGAGGTCCACTTCAGCTACTCCACCAAGCTCCTGGACTCGGACCCATACGTGGCCCGCGGCTATCCGGGCTACGGCCCCTTCCACGCCATGTTCTCCGTGCTCGACCTGGCCCCGAACCCGCGGACCGTGCAGGCCATCGGCCGCGTCCCCATCGTGGTGGAGGGCATCGTACCCCGAGAGGACCAGAATCTCGACTTCGTGCGCCAGGAGATCACCTTGGCCACGGGCGCGTCCCTGTGGCGCACCACGGAGGTGGACGCATGAACACCATACGGCTCATGGACCGCCCGGTCGGCGGCGGAGGGTCGCCCTTCTTCGTGGCAGAACTAGGCATCTGCCACGGCGGCGACGTGGCCGTGGCACTGGACCTGGCCGCCGCCGCCATCGAAGCCGGGGCCGACTGCGTCAAGACCGAGACCTTCAACCGCGCCAACATGGTCTTCGACACCGCGGCCACGTGCAGCTACGTCATCCGGGGCAAGCGCATCACCGAGCCCCTGGGAGAGCACATGGACCGGTTCTCCTTGACCCTGGAGGAGCACCACCGCGTGAAGCGCCTGTGCGAGGAGCGCGGGGTCCCCTTCATGTCCACGGCGCACGACTTCGCGGCCGTGGACTTCCTGGCCTCCATCGGCGCGGCAGCCATCAAGATCGCCTCGCCGGACATCGTGCACTATCCGTTGCTACGGCACGCCGCCGCGTCGGCCCTGCCAGTGTTCCTCGACACAGGCTCGGCCCTGCGCCACGAGGTGGACATGGCGGTGCGCACGCTACGCCATGCAGGATGCGCGGGAGTCGTGGTCAACCACAATCCGGCGGGCCATCCAGCCCCAGCCGAGTGCCACGACCTGCGGATCATGCAGGCCCTGCGGACCATGCTGGACACACCCACCGGTTTGGCGGACCACTACGAAGGTTACGAAATGCTCTACGCCGCCACGGCCCTCGGCGCGGACTGTCTGGAAAAACCCATTTCCCTCGATCGGTTCGTCGAGGAGCCCGAACGCAACTGGTCCATCACCGCCGCGGACCTGCCCGAGGTGCTACGCATTGTGCGCGAGACTGCCCTGAGCCTGGGCCGCAACGAGCGGGTCCTGACCCCAGAGCAGGAAAACTACCGCAACCAGAACCGCATGGCCTGCTGCACGGCCCGCGCCGTGCAGGCCGGCGAGGTCCTGGACTTCTCCAGCGTCATCTTCGGCCGGCCGCGCAGGGGCATCGGCGTGGAGCACTGGGACCTAGTGGCCGGCCTCCGTTTCTCCCGGGACATGGGCGAACAAGAGTTCATCACCTGGGGCGACATCGCATGAGCCAGGACGCGACGGTCTGCATCATCCTGGCCCGGGCCGGGTCCAAACGCCTGCCGGGCAAGAACACCCACCTCTTGTTGGGCCGACCGCTCTACGCCTGGGCCGTGGATGCGGCCCTGGAGGCGGGCTGCTTCAGCCACGTGGTGTTCTCCACGGACGACGAGGAAATCCTGCGGGGCCTGACGGCCTGGCCCCAGGTCCTGGCAGTGCCCCGTCCGCCCGAACTGGCCGGCGACGACGTGGTGGGCTGGCGGGTATGCCAGCACCTCATGGCTGACCTGCCCAGCGTGTTCAGAACCGCCGACGCCTTCTGCCTGCTGACCCCATGCCACCCGTTCCGCACCGGCCGGCACGTCCGGGAGGCCATGGAGCACATGGGGCAGGCCAACGCCGACGCCATGATCACCACCTCACGCTTCCCCTTCCCGCCGGGATTTACTCTGGACGAACGCGACGGATGGTTGACGCCCACGTGGCAGGGCCTGGTGCGCAAGGGGCAACACACCCCGAAGATCCATCCCAACGGCGCAGCGCTGGCCGTCCGCCTGGAGGCCTTTGCCCGCCACGGCCACGTCTACACGGAGCGGACCATCGGCCACCACCTGCCCTGGCCTTGGGCTCTGGACATCGACGAGGCTGAAGATTTTGCGATGGCGGAACTGCTAGCTCCCTGCATTCTGGGAGGGGGACGATGATCAAAGGTGCCGCAGCTATCCTGCGCGAATGCTACGGTTCGCGCTACCGCCTGTGGGAACAGGTTTCACGCACCGTCCACGCGGTCCAGGGGCCGGAAGGTCCCCTGTTGCTCAAGTTGCACGACGAAAGAATCCTCGCACAGCGCGAAGCGCTGAACCAACTCTATGAAACGGTCATCAGAGCAGGCTTCAGCCCCGAGATACTGCATGACCGCGACGGCCAGTTGCTGGGCGAGCGCAACGGCATCATCTATTCCCTGCATACCCACTTCGAAGGGACGAGCGCCCTACCTCCACCCGAGTTGCTGGCTAAACGCCTTGCCGATCTCCACACGCTTCTGGCCACGGAGTGCTCCGAACTGGGACTAGCCAATCATTTTGAAGCCAATCCGAGGGTGCTGGCTGAACGGGCCGCGCACCTCGGCAAGGAACAAGCCGCGTCTCTGATGCGGGAGGCCACAGACAGACTCGCCACTGATCCTGCCTCACCCATCCATGGGGATATGCACCCCAACAACGTCCTCTTCGACGGACATCGCCTCCTTTTCATCGATTTCGATTCGACCACAATACTCCCTCCGGCAGCCGAGACGGTGTTCGCAGGCAGGCTTTTCTTCCCCGAGACGAACTCCCGACGTTCGTTCTACCGATCCTATGAAGCAGCAAGCGGAAAGGGTATCGACGAACGCCAGGAATGCGTCTGGGCGGCCCTGCACGCTCTGCAGCGAATCGACTACATCCTGGCCGCGGCGAAACACGGCGACGAACGCTGGATGTACGATCTTGACAAGCAGATGGCCCGATTGGATGAAGTACTCGCAAAAACGAGAGGAGCCGCGCGATGACGGGAACATTGTTTGCATGTCTAGAAAAATGATGCAGCCCGAATGTGCGCTGCCCCCTGGAGGAAGAATGAACTGTCGCATGGGCAGAGGCGTCTACCTGCGCGCCAATGGTGACATCAACTGTTACTGCTCCACAGGCGAGCAGGTGCTTCTAGCGCAGTTGCCACCAGAGTCCCAGGGCTGGGATTTCGTTTCGGACGTGTACCTGAAGGGGAGCTTTCAGCGCATCAGGGAACATCTCAAGAAAGAACGCCTTCCATTTCCGAACCAGTGCCTGAAATGCAATTACTTGTCTCCGGCGGCATGTTTCGACGAGGACCTGGTCCCTAGTGAGATCGAGTGGATGCATATCGAGCCGGCTGCCATCTGCAATCTAAGCTGCCCGTACTGCGTCCACGGAATACCAAAAAAGAATAGAACGTATTCTAGAAGCGGCCCCAATATTCTTTCAGAGACACTGTACAATAAGATTCTTGAAGACATAAAAAGACATGGAATGAATATCCGCTGGATGTATTTCAGCGGAAGAGGAGAGCCTGGACTACATTCAGAAATATGGCGGATGGTCAGGAAAGCAAAATCGCTCTTCGATACCAACTTTCTCGTCAATACTAACGGCAACATAGCATATTGTGACGACATTGTAACTTCTGGTCTTGACAAAATCAAGATAGCATTGGACAGTCTTGATCAAGAGATATACGCTAGATACCGCATTGGTGGCAGCGTGGAAAAGATTGTCAACCTGACGAAAGAAATCACAGCATGCAAGAAACGGCTTGGCAGCCATACTCCACTCATCATTTGGCAGAAGGTTCTGCAGAATTACAACGACAGCAAGGAAGAACTGATCCAGTACCAACAGGCCGCGCTGGACCATGGCGTTGACCGCATACGTTTTGTCTACACATTCACTCGTGATTACGGGGTATCCAGGGCGGAGGACCTGCCTCGGATATTCCCTGACATTGATATTCTCGATTGCAAGGAACGAGACGACATGAGCCCCGACATCCTGCGTAAACGCCGAGCCGAGGCCCTCGCCGATGATTCTTTGGCGGGTCACATCCGCTTGGCTTCGGACATACTGCACTGGTTCCAGATGGGTATGCCCGACCGGGACGCTTACGACGCATTCGCGCGGGCGGACCTGGGGAATCCAGCGACCTATAGCTGCCGCCGGGACGACACTTTCTTTGCCGAGTACATGATGACTTTGCGTTTAATCCTATCGAGCATCGCGCGGCTCTATGACGACCGGGGCGAAGAGGCCGCATCGGCCTTCTACCACGGCGTGGTCCGAGGGACCGCATTCGCCTACATTAACAGCCCGTTGCGAAACTCGCTTTTCACCCCATCCCGATGAGGGCGACGGCTACCGGGGCAGGTTGTTGGTGTTGGTTGAGGGTGACCAGTACGACGAGCAGCAGGGGAGTCGAGGCGTGAGGGATTGCCGCAAGCAGCATGAAGAGG
>JBFMHA010000002.1:94874-126987 GCA_040753075.1 Thermodesulfobacteriota bacterium | reverse complement strand
CAGAGGCCGCGCCTGCCGCAGCCCCGGCCCCCGAGCCGCCCGCGGCGCCGGCCAGCGCGCCCAGCGTGTCCACCGCGGCCCCGGCCCCGGGCGATCCGGCCGAGACGCTCTACAACAAGGCCCGCGAGGCCTTCGAGGCCCGCAAGTACGCCGACGCCCAGACCATGTGGGAAGAGTTCGCCGGCAAGAACCCGGACCACAAGCTGGCGGCCAACGCGCTGTTCTGGCAGGGCGAGAGCTACTACCAGCTGGGCGACTACGCCCGGGCCATCCTCAAGTACCAGGACGTCATCGACAAGCACGCCAAGAGCGACAAGTACCGCTCCTCGGTGCTCAAGCAGGGCATGAGCTTCATCAAGCTGGGCCGGGACAAGGCCGGCAAGGTCCTGCTCCAGGATCTCATCAAGAAATACCCCGACTCGGTGGAAGCCAAGCGGGCCAAGGCCGTGCTCGGCCAGTAACGCCATGAAAGACGTCATCAAGGCCTACCGCAAGATCGTCCATCTCACCTTCCCGCCGGAGTCCTCCAACCGGCCGGTGGTGTGCAATCTCACACGGCTCTTCGACCTGACCTTCAACATCCTGAAGGCCCACATCACCCCGCGCCAGGAAGGGGCCATGATCATCGAGATCGTGGGCAGCGAGGAGAACTACCGCAAGGGCATCGCCTACCTCAAGGAGCAGGGGGTGCATACCTCCTCGGTGGCCCAGAAGATCTCCCGCGACGACGAATCCTGCATCGAGTGCGGGCTGTGCACCGCCCTGTGCCCCACCGGCGCCCTGGCCGTGGAGCAGGCCTCCCGCCGGGTGGTCTTCGAATCCGACCGGTGCACGGCCTGCGGCATGTGCACCCGGGTCTGCCCGGTGGCCGCCATGAAGGTTCACCTGAACAACGACTGGTAGGCCCGGCATGGAGCAGGCGTCCTCCCCCACCGCGGAAACCAGGCTCAGGGCTCACCTCCGGCCGGTCAACGCTCCGGACGCCCTGCCCCGCTCCTACGGCGCGCCCGACGCCGCCGGTCCGGCCCCGGACCTCGCCGAGACCAACCTGCACCCGGCCCTGGCCGCCTTTCTCCAGTCCATGTCCGACAAGCTGGACATGCTGGTGGGCTACCTGAGCCGGGCCCAGCTTGACTCCGAGTACACCCAGGCCGAGGTCCTGGAGATCGGGGCCAAGGGCCTGGCCCTGGCCAAGGCCGGCGGCCTGGTCCCGGGCCAGCACCTGGAGGTGGTGGTGGTCCTGTCGGATTTCCCCCTGCAGATGGCCTCGGCCGTGGGCGTGGTGGCCGGAGAGGCGCAACGCCAGGGCGAACCCGTGCGGCTCCTGGAGTTCACCCGCATCCGCGAGGAGGACCTGGAGCGCATCGTGCAGTTCGTGTTCAAGGAGGAACGGGCCCGCATCCGCCGGGACAAATGGGGCGAATAGGGGCGGCGAATTCGCCGCCGTCCGCCAACCTCAGCCTGGGAGCAGACCATGGTTGACCACGAAGGCGACAAGGAAATGGCCGACATCATCGCCCGCCTCACCGAACACGTGGTGGGCAGCGTGGGCGAGGCCATCACCCGAACGGTGCAGGAGGAGCTGAGCCGCACCCTGCCCCGGGCCCTGCGCGAGGGCGAGTTCTTCCGCAAGGTCAACGCGGACATGCGGCGCGGCCTTCAGGAGATCTACAAGGAGATCGTCGCGGTCAAGCGCGACACCGGGCAGGCCCAGATCTCCCCCAAGGACGCGGACAAGCTCTTCAGCGAGGCCTCGGACCAGCTCGACGCCATCCTCAAGTCCACCGAGTCGGCCACGGTCCAGATCATGGACATCGTGGAGGACTTCCAGGACAACCTGGCCAAGACCACCAGCCTGGTGGACTCCTTCCGAAGCGGCGGGGCCAGCAAGAAGGCCGTGGAGGAGCTGGCGGCCATGAACGCCTCGGCCAACGAACAGATGGTCCAGATCATGACCGCCCTGAGCTTCCAGGACCTCACCGGGCAGCGCATCAAGCGGGTCATCCAGGCCCTGCAGCACATCGAGCGCATCGTGTTCGAGGTGTACATGTCCACCGGCCTCCTGGAGAAGGCCCGGGACGAGCGGCCCGAACGGGACATGTCCGAGATGGAGGCCGAAGCCAAGCAGCGGGTGTCCGCGCTCAAGGGCCCCCAGGCCGGGACCTCCCAGAACGACGTGGACGACCTCCTGGCCCAGCTCGGCCTGGAATAGCCCGGTCCTGCTCCTACGCGGCTGACGGGCATGAACGCGGCGCTCCCGGCCCCCTCCGCGCTCGGCGCTCCCGGTCTGTCTTCGTTCTCCGCCGGACCGGGGAGGTAGATTCCGTGCCCGGCGCCGCCCCCCTGCTCCGCCGTCTGCGCTCCAGCGTCCCCACGTGGGCCCTGTGCGCCGAGGGCCACTGGAACCAGCTGCGCCTGGCGGGCGAGGCCCTGGCCGCCGCGGGCCCGGACCGGGAGATGCTCCGGGCCGGCCTGGACCTGCTCCTCTGGGGATTCCTGACCCGGCCCCTGGAGCCCTCCCTGGCCGGGCCGCTCCTGGCCCTGCACGGCAAGGCGCCCGTGGTTCCCGCCGGCCTGCTGCCTGCGCTGCGCGCCCTGGCCGCCCTGCCCCCCGGGACGGACGATCCGGCCTGGCCGGAGTGGGAGTATCTGCGCGACGCCGAGGACCCCGCGGCCGCGGCCGGGTTCCTGCGCCCCCGCCTGGCCGATCCCGGCTCCGGCCTGGCCTGGCTGGGCCGGGCCTGGGACTGCCTGGCCGGCCTGGGGGCCTGGGACCATCTGGCCGACCTCCTGGCCGCCGCGGACCTGTCCGGCCCCCTGGCTCCCCTGGCGTCCCGGCTGGCGGCCGAGATCGCCATGTACCGGGAAGGCCCGGAAGCGGCCCGCGCCGCGCTCCTGGCCTTGGACCCGGCCCTGTGGGGTCCCTGGCGCGAGCAACGCGCGGCCCGCTGCGCCCAGCTGGCGGGCGACCTCGAATCGGCCCGGTCCGGACTGGCCGCGGCCCACTCCCGCCTGCCCTGGCATCCCAACCTGCTGCTCGTCCGCCACGCCCTGGCCCGGCCCCTGCCCGCGCCCCCGGTCCCGACCGACGCCCGGGCGGCGGTGGGCCTCTATTCCTGGAACAACGCCGCCCGCCTGGGCCCCACGCTGGAGGCCCTGGAGGCCTCGGACCTGGGACCGGCCCGGGTGCTGCTCCTGGACAACGGCTCCGGCGACGACACCGCGGCCCTTCTGGCCGCCGCCGCCGGCCGCCTGGGCCGGGACCGGGCCGAGGTGGTGCGCCTGCCGGTGAACGTGGGCGCGCCCGCGGCCCGCAACTGGCTGCTGGCCCTTCCCGCAGCCCGGGACGCGGACTGGGTGGCCTTCGTGGACGACGACGCCCTGCCCCCCCGGGACTGGCTGGGCCGGATGCTGGCGGCCGGGGCCGCGCATCCTGCGACCGGGGCCGTGGGCTCCCGGATCGTGGACGCGGCGCGGCCGTCGGCGCTCCAGTCCGTGGACGTGCATCTCATGCCCCCCCCGGCCGAAGGGCCGCACATCGAATTCCTGGACGGGCTCTCGGGCCTGCCCGACGCCGGGCTCTACGACTACGTCCGCCCCTGCCTGTCGGTCACGGGCTGCCTCCACCTGCTGCGGCGCTCGGCCCTGGACGCCGCCGGCGCCTTCGACATCCGGTTCAGCCCCAGCCAGCTCGACGATTTCGAGCGCGACCTGCGCGCCTTCCTGGCCGGCATCCCCTGCCTGTACCTGGGAACCCTGGCCGTGCGCCATCACCAGGCTTCGGCCCAGGGCCTGCGCCAGTCCCCGGCCCGGCAGGGCAACGCCCGCGGCAACCTGTTCAAGCTCAGCCACCTGCACCCCCGGCAGAACGCGGCCCGGGCCGCGGCCAGGGACCTGGACCTGGCCTGGGACGACCTCCTGGCCAAGGCCGAGGAGCTGGAGACCCCGTGAGGATCCTGCTCAACATCGTGATCCCGGCCCTCAACCTCTGGGACATGACCGCCCGGTGCCTGCGGAGCCTGGCCGAGAACACGCCGGGGACGTCCTTCCGGGTGACGCTGGTGGACAACGGCTCCGACGACCCCACCCCGGCCGAGGCCCCGGACCTGGGCCGCAGCCTGTTCGGCGACCGGTTCGGCTTCGTGCGCAACGAGGAGAACCGGAACTTCGGACCGGCCTGCAACCAGGGCGCGGCAGCCTGCGAGGCCGAGTTCGTGCTCTTCCTGAACAACGACACCCTGCTCACCCCGGGCTGGAACGGGCCGCTCCTGGCCGCGTTCCTGGAGGACCCGGGCCTGGGCGCGGCCGGCCCCCTGCTCCTCTATCCCGGCTCCCGCCGGGTGCAGCACGCGGGCATCGCCTTCGCCCCCACCCTGGCCGTGGAGCACGTCTACGAGCAGTTCCCCGCCTCCCATCCGGCCCTGGCCCGCCGGCGGAAGCTCCAGGCCGCGACCGGCGCCGCGCTCATGCTCCGCTCCGCGGTGTTCGCGTCCTGCGGCGGATTCCACCCGGACTACGTGAACGGCAGCGAAGACATGGACCTCTGCCGCCAGGTGCGGCGGACGGGGCTCACCGTGTCCTGCATTCCGGAAAGCACGGTGCTGCACTTCGCCAGCGCCACCCCGGGCCGGTTCAGCCATGACGACGCCAACGCCGCCCTGCTGCGGCGGCGCTGCCCGGACGGATTCGTCCCGGACCTGCACGCCCTGGCCCGGGAGGACGGGTACGAACTGCGCCTGACCCCCTGGCTCTCGGCCCATCTGGCCCTGCCCGCAGCCCGGGAATCGGAGCTGGATCGCATCCTGGCCGGGACTCCCGAACCGGCCCGCTGGCTGGAAGCCCTGCTGGCCGAACCCCTGTGGCGCGGGGGCTACGCGGCCCTGGGCCGGCATCTGGAAAGCCGCGGCCTGTGGGCCGAGGCCACGGAGCTGCGCTTCCTGGAGGCCTGCTTCTTCCCGCAGGTGGAGACATACAAGGCCCTGCGCCGCGCCGCGGGCAAGGCCGGCCACCTGGACCTGGCCCGGGACGCGGCCGCCCGCCTGGAGCACATCGCCGGCCTGCTGGCCGACCGCCAGCGCCTCGCCGCCGCGGCCCGCGCCGCCGCAGCCCGGCTGCGCGACCAGGGAGAAGAGGAACTGGCCCTGGAATGCGAGGGAATCGGCAAGGAGCCGGCCTAGGGCGGGAACTGTCCGGCCCCTGCGCAGCGTGTTTTTTGATGATTCCGCCCGGTCCGAGGCGGTGGCGAAGCGGGTTGCGGCCCTAGAGCAGGAAGTACCCGGCCAGCCCCAGGAAGAAGAAGAACCCGGCCGAGTCGGTGAGGGCGGTGAGGAAGATGCTGGAGGCCTGGGCCGGGTCGCGGCCCAGCTCCTTGAGGAGCAGGGGGGCCGAGGCCCCGGCCACCGCGCCCAGGAGCATGTCCATGCCCAGGGCTGCGGACATGATGGCCGCCAGGGCGTGCTTGCCCGTGAGCAGCGCCACCCCGGCGAACACCAGCGCCGCCAGGATGAGCCCGTTGACCAGGGCGATCTTGGTCTCCCGGAACACCGCGCCCCAGGCCTTCTTGCGGTCGAAGCTCTCCAGGGCCAGCTGGCGGATCATCACCGCCAGGGACTGCTGCCCGGTGTTGCCCGCCTGGTTGGCCACGATGGGCATGAGCACCGCCAGGATGGCCATCTGGGAGATGGTGGCCTCGAAGTGCCACACCACCCAGGCCGAGAACGCCGAGTTCATCACGTTGACCAGCAGCCAGGGCAGCCGCATGGCCACGGACTTGCGCCAGGGGGTGTCCACGGTCTCGTCCGCGCCCGCGCCCACCATGGACAGCATGTCCTCGGACGCCTCCTCGTGGATGATGTCGTACACGTCGTCGTGGGTCACCACGCCCAGGAGCTTGCCGTCGTGGTCCACGATGGGCAGGGCCAGGAGGTTGTAGCGGCCGATCATCCGGGCCACCTCCTCCTTGTCCAGGTCGTGCGGCGCGGAGATGAGGGTCTGGTCCCTGAGCAGGGAGCGCAGGAAAACCCCGGGGCGGGCGCGCAGCAGGTCGCGCAGGGAGAGCACGCCGATGAGCTTCTCGTCCGCGTCCACGATGTAGGCGTAGTACGGGATCTCCGTGTCCTCAACGGCCTTTCTGATGAGGGTGATGGCCTGGTCCGCGGTCAGGCCCTGCTCCAGGACCATGACCTCGGTGTTCATGACGCCGCCCGCGGTGTCCGGGTCGAAGGTCATGAGGTTGCGGATCTCGGCCGCATCCTCGTGCTCCACCCGGCGCAGGAGCTTCTGCTGGTGGTCCTGGTCCAGGTCCACCAGCACGTCGGCCGCGTCGTCCGGGCTCATCTCCTCCAGGATGTCCGCGGCGTAGTCCGGGGGCAGTTCGCGCATGAGCGCGGCCCGGTCGTGGCGCTCCATCTCGGCCACGATCTCGGCCGCATCCTCGGGCGACAGGGTGTGGACGAGCTGCACCTGCTCCTCCAGGGGGAGGTTTTCCAGGTGGTCCGCGCCGTCGGCGGGATGGATGTTCTCCAGGTCCGGGGCCTCCGCCGCCTCGACGGCCGCAGGCGCGGGCTCGGGGCGGGCTTCGGGATCCGGTCCGGGATGGTCCCGGGGTTCGCTCATGGCGCTTCGGGGGTTAGCCCAAATCCAGGCCCAGGTCAAAGCCCGTGAAAACCGGCACAATGCTTTACGCGCCGGGACGCCTTGCGTATAAGGGCCTTCCCTTTTGACCGGGTGGAGAATCATGACCAGGCCCAGCCGCACGTTCGACTCATTCTTTTCGGGACAATCCCGCCGGTTCCTGCTGCGCGGCCTGGAGCTGGCCCTGGCCGAGGACGGGGAGGACCTCACCTCCCGGGCGGTGTTCGGCCCCGAGGATCGCTGCTCGGCCGAACTGGTGGCCAAGGAGCGGGCCGTGGCCGCCGGGCTGCCCCTGGTTCCCCTGGTGCTGGACATGGTCCAGCCCGGAGCGGGCCGGGGCGTGCGGCTCCTGGCCCGGGAAGGGGAGGAGTTGGCCCCGGGCGCGGTGGTCGCAACCCTGGACTGCCCCACCCTGGCCCTGCTCAAGGCCGAGCGGGTGTTCCTGAACCTGGTGTGCCGGCTCTCGGGCATCGCCACCCTGACCGCCCGCTACGTGCGCGAACTGGAGGGCGCCCGCACCCGGCTCCTGGACACCCGCAAGACCACCCCCGGCCTGCGCCACGCCGAGAAGTACGCGGTGCTGTGCGGCGGCGGGGAGAACCACCGCATGGACCTGGAAGAGATGCTCATGCTCAAGGACAATCACATCGACCATGCCGGGGGCATCGCCCCGGCCGTGGCCGCCCTGCGCCGCGCCTACGCCCCCTGCCCGCCGGTGGTGGCGGAGTGCCGCACCGACGCCGAGGTGCGCGAAGCCGTGGCCGCGGGCGCGGACCGCATCCTGCTCGACAACATGGACGCCGAAGGCCTTCGCCGGGCCCTGGCCCTGATCCCGGAAGGCGTCGCCAGCGAGGCGAGCGGCGGGGTGAGCCTGGAGAACATCCGGCAGATCGCCCTGCTCGGTCCGGACTACATCTCCGTGGGCCGGCTGACCCACTCCGCCCCGGCCGCAGACTTCAGCCTGCGCATGGCCAAACCCCGCCCGACCCGATGAACGCCGCCGCCGAAACCATCCGCCGCGTCAAGGAGCGCCTGGGCGAGGACCTGCTCATCCAGGCCCACCACTACCAGCGCGAAGAGGTCATCCGCCACTCCGACCACCGCGGCGACTCCCTGGAGCTGGCCCGCCGCATTCCCGGGACCACCGCCCGGACCATCGTGTTCTGCGGGGTGTCCTTCATGGCCGAGACCGCGGCCATCCTGGCCGGTCCCGAGCGCCGGGTGTTCATGCCCGCGCCCGAGGCGGGCTGCTCCATGTCCAACATGGCCCCGGCCGCCCTGGCCGAGGCGGTGTACGAGCGCCTGCGCTCCGGCGGCCGGCGGGTCATCCCCCTGGCCTACGTGAACACCTCGGCCGCGGTGAAGGCCCTGTGCGGCCGCGCCGGGGGCGCGGTGTGCACCTCGGCCAACGCCAAGACCATGCTGGCCTGGGCCCTGCGCCAGGGCGACGGGGTGCTCTTCCTGCCCGACCGCAACCTGGCCGTGAACACCGCCGACCGCCTGGACATCCCCGACGCCCGCCGCCTCCGCCTGAACATCCGGGGCCGGGGCGAGCACATCGACCTGGCCGCCGCGGCCCGGGCCGACCTGCTCATCTGGCCCGGCGCCTGCTGCGTACACGAGATCATGGGGCCCGAACACGTGGCCGAGGCGCGCCGCCGCGACCCGGAGGCCCGGGTCATCGTCCACCCCGAGTGCCCGCCGGCCACGGTGCGAGCGGCCGACGCCGCGGGCTCCACCTCGGGCATCATCGCCTACTGCGCCGAAACCCCTGCCGGCGCGACCGTCTACGTGGGCACCGAGATCAACCTGGTGGAGCGCCTGGCCGCCCAGTACCGGGGAGAAAAGCACATCCGGCCGCTCACCGCGTCCCGCTGCGTCAACATGGCCAAGACCACCGAGGAAAGCCTGGCCGCCATCCTGACCTCCCTGGACACGGCCACGCCGGAGCGTGTATCGTGCGAAACCGCGGACCAGGCCAAGACGGCCCTGGCGCGCATGCTCGAGGCCTGCGCCTGATGCACTCCTACCGCTACCATACCACCGTGCTGGTCATCGGCACCGGCATTGCGGGCTGCACCACGGCCCTGACCCTGGCCCAGGCCGGCGTGCCGGTGACGCTCATCACCGCGGACGAGGCCATGGACCTGGGCAATACCGCCCTGGCCCAGGGCGGGATCGTGTTCCAGTCCGACGAGGGTGACCCCAAGGCCCTGGAGACGGACATCATCTCCGCGGGATGGAGGCAGAATTACCTGCGCGCGGTGCGCTTCCTGGCCCGCAAGGGCCCGCAGGCGGTGCAGGAGATGCTGCTGGACCGCCTGGGCACGCCCTTTTTCCGGACCGCCGGAGGCGGCTTCGACCTCATCAAGGAGGGCGGCCACTCCCGGGCGCGCATCCTGCACGACGCGGACTTCAGCGGCCGCACCATCATGGACCGGCTCATGGCCGCGGTGGCGGCCGAGCCCAACATCACGGTGCTCACCGGCCGGGTGGCCATCGACCTGCTCACCACCCACCACCACTCCCGCACCCTGGACTTCAAGTACCAGCTCGAGAACCGCTGCGTGGGCGCCTACGTGCTCAACCAGGAACTGGGCCAGGTGGAGACCGTGCTGGCCGACTACACCCTGCTGGCCGCCGGGGGCATCGGCCAGGTGTTCCTGCACACCACCAACTCCGCCTCCTCCATCGGCTCGGGCCTGGCCATGACCAGCCGGGCCGGGGCCAAGACCGTGTGCGGCGAGTACGTGCAGTTCCACCCCACAGCCCTGTTCCACCGCGCTCCGCGGCGGTTCCTCATCTCCGAGGCGGTGCGCGGCGCCGGGGCCAGGCTGGTGGACTCCACGGGCCGGGCCTTCATGCGGCGCTACCACCCCATGGCCGACCTGGCCCCCCGCGACATCGTGACCCGGGCCATCCAGGAGGAGATGCTCCAGAGCGGCGAGCCCTGCGTGTTCCTGGACGCTGCGGGCTATGTCAAGGAGGACCTGCCCGCGCGCTTCCCCACCATCCACGCCAAGTGCCTGGAGATCGGGGTCGACATGACCCGCCAGCCCATCCCGGTGGTGCCGGCGGCGCACTACTTCATCGGCGGGGTGCTGGTGGACCTGGCCGGCCGCACCACCCTGTCCCGGCTCTACGCCGCGGGCGAGTGCTCCTGCACCGGGGTGCACGGGGCCAACCGCCTGGCCAGCACCTCCCTGCTGGAGGGCCTCCTGTGGGGCATCTCCGCGGGCCGGGACCTGGCCTCCCGGGTGGGCCGGCGCACCGCCCTGCCCCGCCGGCTCATGGACTCCATCCCGGACTGGGTGCACCTGGCGGACGAGGAGAACGAGGATCCGGCCCTCATCGCCCAGGACTGGGCCACCATCCGCTCCACCATGTGGAACTACGTGGGCATCACCCGCACCGAATCCCGCCTGCGCCGGGCCTTCGAGGACATGCGCGCGCTCAACAAGCGCCTGCACGACTTCTACAAGCGCACCCGGGTCACCAAGGAGCTTGTCCAGCTTTTCCACGGCTGCCAGGCCGCCTACATCGTGACCCTGGCCTCCCACCGCAACCGGGTGAGCATGGGCTGCCACTACCGGGTCGACTAGCCGGAAGAAGCGCACGAAAAAAGGCCGGCTCCCCGCGGGGGCCGGCCTTTTGTTTTCGGGAAGCCTGAACCGGCTAGGCCGCGGTCGGCGCCTCGTCGGTCTTGATCCAGCTCTCGAAGCCGAGCAGCACCGGGCTGGCCACGTAGATGGAGGAATAGGTGCCCACCAAGATGCCCACGAACAGGGCCAGGGCGAAGTCGTGAATCACCCCGCCGCCGAAGAACAGCAAGGCGGCCACGGCCAGCAGGGTGGTGCCGGCGGTGAGCAGGGTGCGGGACAGGGTCTGGTTCACCGAGAGGTTGATGATGCCGGCCAGGTCCGGGGCGGCCTTGGCCCGCAGGTTTTCGCGGATGCGGTCGTACACGATGATGGTGTCGTTCAGGGAATAGCCGATGATGGTGAGCAGCGCGGCCACGGTGGTGAGGTCGAACTCCTTGCCCAGGAAGGAGAACACACCCACGGTGATGAACACGTCGTGGATGAGCGCCACCACCGCGCCCAGGGCGTAATTGAGCCGGAGCCTCCAGCACAGGACCGTGGTGATGAGGAGCGCGCCGATGGTCATCCAGGCCATGGACATGCCGGTGAGCCCGAGCAGGTACACGCCCGCGGCCAGGCCGGCGGCCATGACGCCGGCCACCATCCAGCGCTGCTCGAAGCGGCCGGAGATGTAGATGGCGATGAGCAGCACCGCGTAGAACATGGCCTCCATGGCCTTGGAGCGCAGGTCAGCGCCCACCTTGGGGCCCACCATCTCCTGGCGCTGGATCTCGAAGGGATTGTCCGCGAGCTGGGCCTTGAGCGCCTCGGAGATCTTGTCGCTGGCCTGATCCGCGGTCACGTCCATGGTGGAGATGCGGACCAGGTACTCGTTGTCGTCCTCCTGGCCGAAGCGCTGCGCCAGCACGCCGGGCAGGCCGGTGTCGGCCAGGGCGTCCTGGAACTGGGCCAGCTCCACCGCCTTGGACATCTTCACCTGCACGGTGACGCCGCCGGCGAAGTCGATGCCGTAGCGCGGCCCCCCCTGCCAGACAAGGGACAGGACGCCCAGGGCGATGATCGTCCCGGAGATGGCCAGCATCAGCTTGCGGATGCCGATGAAGTTGAAGTTGGTGTCGGGTCGGATGATGTGCAGTCCCATGTCCGTGTCCCCCTATATGCTCAAGGCCGCGCCGGCGTCCTTGCGGGCGGTCCACAGGTCGAAGATGATGCGCGACACGAAGATGGCCGTGAACATGGAGGAGATGATGCCCAGGATGAGCGTCACGGCGAAGCCGCGCACCGGGCCGGTGCCGAACTGGTAGAGGATGGCCGCGGCGATGACCGTGGTGATGTTGGCGTCGAGGATGGTCACCGTGGCCCGGGAGAAGCCCTCCTCGATGGCCGCCTTGACCGTGAGGCCGCGGCGCAGTTCCTCCCGGATGCGCTCGAAGATGATGACGTTGGCGTCCACGGCCATGCCGATGGTCAGGACGATGCCCGCGATGCCGGGCATGGTCAGGGTGGCCCCGAAGGCGGCCAGGCCGGCCATGATGAGCATGATGTTGAGGGTCAGGGCCAGATCGGCGATGACTCCGGACATGCCGTAATAGGCCACCATGAAGACCACGACCAGCGCCGCGCCGATGAGGCCCGCGAACAGGCCCTTGTCGATGGACTCCTGGCCCAGGCTGGGACCCACGGTCCGCTCCTCGAGGATGTTGATGGGCGCGGGCAGCGCGCCGGAGCGCAGCACGCCGGCCAGGTCGTGGGCCTCCTGGTCGGTGAAGCGGCCGGTGATGGTGGCCCGGCCGCCGGCGATGCGGTCCTGGATCACCGGGGCCGAGGAGGCCTTGCCGTCCAGGATGATGGCCAGGCGCTTGCCTACGTTCTCGCCGGTGACCCGGGTGAAGATGCGGGCGCCCTGGGCGTCGAAGTGCAGGCCCACGTAGGGGCCCGTGGAGTCGAAGCCCACGTAGGCGTTGGTGATTCGCTCGCCGGTGAGGGCCGCGTCCTTGAACACCACCAGGGGCTGCTCCAGCGGAACGCCGTCCACGTTGCGGTGGCTCTGGAGCATGATGAGCTCCCGGCCCGGGGGCAGGATGCCCTGGGCGGCCTTGGCCAGGTCCGCGGCGTCGTCCACGATCTTGAATTCCAGGTGGGCGGTGCGGCTGATGTTGCGCTTGGCCCGCTCCGGGTCGTCCAGGCCGGGCAGCTGCACCTGGATGCGGTTGCCCTCCTGCTTGCGGATGTCCGGCTCGGCCACGCCGAACTCGTCGGCGCGGTTGCGGATGATCTTCACCGCCTGCTCCAGGGACTCGGCCTCGAAGCTGCGCCGGGCGGCCTGGGTCATGGCCAGGGCATACGCCACCTTGCCGTCGCCCTGGGCCGTGCGGCTCAAAACCTTCAGGTTGCCGAAGCTCTTGGCGAGCAGCGCGTCGAGCTTCTCCTGTTGCGCGGAGTCGGCCAGGAGCAGGTTCAGGACGCCCTTGTCCACCGAGGGCCGCAGCACCACGAGCCCGTCCTCGCGGGCCATGGAGCGGATGTCCTGGCCGTTCTGGGCCAGGCTGTTGGCCATCGCGGTCTCGATGTCCACGCCCACGGTGAGATGGACCCCGCCCTTGAGGTCGAGGCCCAGGTTGATGGGGCTCGCGGGCGAGAACTTGGCCGCCGCCGAGCCCTCGCCGAAGAGCGAGGGCAGGATGTAGATCAGGCCGATGGCGGCCACCGCCGCGGCCGTGAGCAGACGGAAGCGCAGGCTCGTCATGCTGTTCTCCTCGGGAAGGCCGGGCCAAGGCCCGGCGGGGTGGTCAAAGGCATCACTCCCTACGCCGAATCACGGGCCGAGGCAAGACCGCGGCCGGGAACCGGGGTTCCCGCCGCGGCCATCCATGCCCGCGACCCGGGGAGGAAGCCCCGGCGAGCGGCTATTTCTTGCCCGAATCCTTGGGGGCGCGATCAGCCAGGCTGGACACGAAGTTCCGGTTGACCTCGATCTTCACGTCCCCGCCGACGTCGATCGAAAGCACGTCGCCGTCCACATCCAGAACCCGGCCGTAGATGCCGCCCGAGGTGAGGACTCTGTCGCCCTTCTTGATGCCCGAAAGCATCTCTCGGTGCTGCTTGGCCTTCTTCTGCTGGGGCCGGATGAGCAGGAAGTAGAAGATGACGAACATCAGGATGAGGGGCATGAGCCCCACCAGGGGATTCCCCGCCTCCCCGCCCTGGGGCGCGGCGCCGATGGCATATGCTACGCTGTCGAAGAACATGTGGCCTCCAATGGGATTGTGCTGGGGCAGGTCCGCGCCGACTCCAATCGAGTCGTGCGGCATTCGTCTGCGCACCGCGCATCCGGATAAAACCATTTCCAGGCTTCGTCAACTCGGCCGCGGCGTTGCGCGGTGCGCGGCGGCATGGCTCCTGCAGGGTCGTCTATCCGGCCACCCGCCTCCCTGGGAAAATGTCCGGGGTTTTGGGCAAAATGGGAAGTGCAGCCTGGGCGTTTTCACTAGACTTGTGTACATTTTTGATACATATTGTCGTTCTTGCCACCGCCGGTCACGCCTCGTGGCGCACGCCACGACGAAATTGTCAAGAACGCGCTCGCTCCTTGTACGGACAGGGTTTTCTAGGTCCGGTCCCTGCCTGCGCCCCAGCGAATGCCCTTCGACGTTGCCGGACGGCCTTTGGCTAACATTTCGAAATAGCTTATCAATGATATTTTTGTAAAAATAAAGATTCCTCAGTTCACCAACAGGGAGACGCACCCATGTGCCGCTTGTTCGCCTTGACCTGTGACGACCCGGTCCCCCCCATGCAGGGCATCCTGGCCCTGGACGCCATGCGCGAGGGCCACGACGGCTCGGGAGTCGGGCTGTTCCTCACCGACCTGGACGGACCCTGGAAGAAACACAAAAAGCTGCCCATCCTCTCCGGAATCTTCACCGACGCCGGCGTGGAGCGCCTGGACGCCTACATGGACGCCGCGGGCTTCACCCTGCGGCACGCCATGGACATCGCGCCCGAGGGCAAGGCGCCGCGCGGGGTGCCCAAACGCGACCGCTACGTGCTGCGCGCCTATGAGCCGCCCCAGGCCTGGAACGCGCTCTCCGAACTGGAGCGAGGGCTGGGCTACGTCAGGGTCCGCCTGGACCTCAGACGCCTGGGCGAGGCCGACGAGTCCGCCACGGTCTTCAGCTTCTGGCCCGACGCGATCATGATCAAGGAGATCGGCGACCCGCTGCACGTGGGCATGTACCTGGGCCTGGACCGCCAGGACCTGGCCGCCCGGGTCATGCTCGCCCAGGGCCGGCAGAACACCAACTACGCCATCAACCTCTATGCCTGCCATCCCTTCTTCATCCAGGGCGTGGCCAGCATGACCAACGGCGAGAACACCGCCTTCGTGCCCATCCGGGAGTACCTGCAGGGCCTGGGCGTCACCGGGTACGAGGGCTACAACTCGGACTCCGAGGTGTTCACCCACATCCTGCACTACACCCTCTACCACCTCCAGCTCTCGGTGGAGCACTACAAGCACGTCATCACCCCGCTCAAGGCCGAGGAGATGGACGCGCACCCGGACAGCGCGTTCCTGCGCAACCTCTCCCGGGTCTGCCGCAAGTTCATCATCGACGGCCCCAACTGCGTCATCGGCTGCCTGCCGGACAAGACGCTGTTCATGGTCCAGGACCGCAAGAAGCTTCGGCCCGGCGTCGTGGGCGGAAGGCCTGGGTTCTACGCCTTCTCCTCCGAGGTCTGCGGCATCGACGCCGCGATCCCGGACCGGGACCCGGCCCTGGACTTCCAGCCCATGTACCAGGACACCGCCATCGTGACCCCCAAGCGCACGGAGATCCGCATATGCCGACAGACGCACCCATTGGCCCTTCAACACTGAGCATCAAGGACCTGCCCTGGCAGGTTCTCTGGGACCAGCAGAAGTGCACCCTCTGCGGGTCCTGCACCACGGTCTGCCCGGTGCGGTCCATCGAGCTGGGCGTGTTCCGCAAGCGGAACATCCGCACCAGCCTGGGCCTGTCCGGATCGTCCGAGACGGACTTCTCCATCTATTACGGCATACGGCAGAAGACCGATCCGGCGTTCTCGTGCATCGGCTGCGCCATGTGCAACATGGTCTGCCCCAATGACGCCATCATCCCGGCCAAGAACGAGGAGATCGACAAGCTGCGCTTCCACGTGAACCGCGGCGGCGGGGCGCGCACCCGGGGCGGCCGGCGCAACGACGCCGCCAGCGTGCTGGACGCCATCAAGTTCATCCGCATCTCCATGCTCACCGACCCGGCCCTGGACGCCGGCCGCCACGAGTTCGACCTGCGGACCCTGCTCGGCCGCGTGCTGCCGCCCCAGGAAGGGCTCAAGACCTTCGCCGAATCGGGCTGGATGCCGCCGGTGCGGGAGATCTACCCGCTCATGATCGGCTCCATGAGCTTCGGCGCCCTGTCCCCCAACATGTGGGAAGGGCTCATCATGGGCGTGACGTATCTCAACGAGGAGATGGGCATGCCGGTGCGCATGTGCACCGGCGAGGGCGGCTGCCCGCCGCGCCTGCTGCGCTCGCGCTTCCTCAAGTACGTGATCCTGCAGATCGCCTCGGGCTACTTCGGCTGGGACGAGATCATCCACGCCATCCCGGAGATGAAGGAGGATCCCTGCGCCGTCGAGATCAAGTACGGTCAGGGGGCCAAGCCCGGCGACGGCGGCCTGCTCATGTGGCACAAGGTGAACAAGCTCATCGCCGCCATCCGCGGCGTGCCGCCCGGGGTCAGCCTGCCCTCCCCGCCCACCCACCAGACCAAGTACTCCATCGAGGAGGCGGTGGCCAAGATGATCCAGTCCATGAGCATGGCCTGGGGATTCCGGGTGCCTGTCTACCCCAAGATATCCGGCACCACCACCTCGCTGGCCGTGCTCAACAACCTCACCCGCAATCCCTACGCCGCGGGCCTGGCCATCGACGGCGAGGACGGGGGCACGGGCGCGGCCTACAACGTGTCCATGAACCACATGGGCCACCCCATCGCCTCCAACATCCGCGACTGCTACCTGACCCTGACCAAGCTCGGGAAGCAGAACGAGATCCCCATCATCGCCGGCGGCGGCATCGGCAAGAACGGCAACCTGGCGGCCAACGCCGCAGCCCTCATCATGCTCGGGGCCAGCGCGGTGCAGATCGGCAAGTACGCCATGCAGGCCGCGGCCGGGTGCCTGGGATCCGAGGCCGACCGCTGCAACGTGTGCAACATCGGGGTATGCCCCAAGGGCATCACCTCCCAGGACCCGCGGCTCTACCGCCGCCTGGACCCGGAGAAGGTGGCCGAGCGGGTGGCGGACCTGTTCCTGTCCTTCGACATGGAGCTGCGCAAGATCGTCGCCCCCCTGGGCCGCTCCACCGCCCTGCCCATCGGCATGTCCGACGCCCTGGGCATCGCCGACAAGAACGCGGCGGACCGCCTGGCCATCCGCTACGTCGTGTAGACAGGGAGTACACGCATGCTCAAGAAGACCAAACGCGTCGCCCTGTCGGGCAAGGAAGACGGCATCCGCATCGAGAGCCGCATCCTGGAGGAGCGCATCCAGCAGGCGGTGAAGGACGGAGCCCGGGAGCTGCACATCGACGCCTTCGGCCAGCACGGCATCGGCGGCCGGCTGCCGGTGTCCATGAACGAACCCGTCACGGTCAAGGTCACCGGCGCCCCGGGCCAACGCCTGGGCTCCATGGGCTTCCCGGGCACCCGCATCGAGGCCGCCGGGCCGGCGTCCAACGACATCGGCTGGCTCAACGCCGGCGCGGAGATCATCGTCCACGGCGATGCGGGCGACGGCTGCTGCAACGCCATGGCCCAGGGCAAGGTCAAGGTTGCCGGCTGCGCCGGCGCCCGGGCCATGACCATGACCAAGCGCAACCCCCGGCTCACCGACCCCGAACTGTGGGTGCTGGACTACGTGGGCGACTACTTCGCCGAGTTCATGGCCGGCGGCGTCGCCGTGGTCTGCGGCCACGAGATGGGCGACCGGGACAACGTGCTCGGCTACCGGCCCTGCGTGGGCATGGTGGGCGGCCGCATCTTCTTCCGCGGCCCGCACCTGGGCTTCTCCCGGGCCGACGCCAAGCTGGTCGAGATCGGGGACGAGGACTGGGCCTGGCTCACCGAGAACCTCAAGCTCTTCTTGAAGGACATCGGCAAGTCCGGCCTGTACAAGACGCTCGGCAAGCGCGAGGAATGGCAACTCCTGGCGGCCAAGTCGCCCCTGGAGCGCCTGACCAAGAAGCGTCGCTCCATGGCCGAATTCCGCCGCGACGTGTGGGACGCGGACCTGGGCCGGGGCGGACTCATCGGCGACCTCACGGACCTGGACCGCACGCCCATCCCGCTCATCAACTCCGGCGTCCTGCGCCACGTCGTGCCGGTGTGGGAGAACCGCAAGTACATGGCCCCCTGCCAGGCCAAGTGCCCCACGGGCATTCCGGTGCGGGAGCGCTGGAAGCTCATCCGCCAGGGCAAGATGGCCGAGGCCGTGGAGTTGGCCATGGCCTTCACGCCGTTCCCGGCCTCGGTGTGCGGCTACCTCTGCCCCAACCTCTGCCGCGAGGGCTGCACCCGCGGCACCCAGCACATGCTGCCCGCGGACATGGCCGCCCTGGGCAAGGCCAGCCTCTCGGCCTCTCCGCCCGACCTGCCCGCGGCCTCGGGCCGCACGGCGGCGGTCATCGGCGGCGGCCCCGCGGGCATCTCCGTGGCCTGGCAGCTGCGGCTCATGGGCCACGAGGCGCGCATCTACGACATGGAGAAGGAGCTGGGCGGCAAGATCACCTCGGTGATCCCCTCCTCCCGGCTGCCCCAGGACATCCTGGAGACCGAACTCACCAGGGTGCGCAAGGTCATCCCCCACGTGCAGCTTGAGACCCAGCTCACCAAGCAGGGCTTCGAGGAGCTCAAGCGCGACTACGACGTCGTGGTCATCGCCACCGGCGCGCAGAAGCCCCGCATCCTGCCCGTGCCGGGCAAGGAGCGGCTGGTCCCGGCCAACGACTTCCTGCGCGCGGCCAAGGCCGGAGCGGCCAAGCCGGGCAAGCGCATGGTCATCATCGGCGCGGGCAACGTGGGCTGCGACGTGGCCACCGAGGCCTCCCGCCTGGGGGCCGAGGAGATCACCCTCATCGACGTGCAGAAGCCCGCATCCTTCGGCAAGGAGCGCGAGGAGGCCGAGGCCGTGGGCGCGACCTTCCGCTACCCCTGCTTCACCAAGGAGGTCACGGACCAGGGCGTGCTGCTCACCACCGGCGAACTCATCCCCGCGGACACCGTGGTCATCTCCATCGGCGACGCGCCGGACCTGGAGTTCCTGCCCCCGACCGTCGCCTCCGAGCGCGGCTTCATCACGGTCAACGACATCTTCCAGACCACCGACCCCCAGGTGTTCGCCATCGGCGACATCGTGAAGATGGGCCTGCTCACCGAAGCCATCGGTGCGGGCCGCAAGGCCGCCCGGGCCATCGCCGCCATCCTGGACGAGAAGCGGCCCATGTCCGACACCCGGGAGATGATCGAGCATTCCCGGGTGCTCATCGAGTACGCCGCTCCGGAGATCCAGGCCTCGGAGATGATCGACTACTCCCGGATGCGCCTGGAGTACTTCGACCCCCGGGTGACCCAGTGGAAGGACCTGCAGGCCTGCGCCGGGGAGTGCTCCTCCTGCGGCGAATGCCGCGACTGCGGCCTGTGCGTGTCCATCTGCCCCCAGGGCGCCATCCGGCGCAAGTCGCTGGACGACGCCAAGGCCGGGTTCGAGATGGTCTCCGACCCGGACAAGTGCATCGGCTGCGGCTTCTGCGCCAACGCCTGCCCCTGCGGCATCTGGAACATGGTCAAGAACGACCCGCTGGGCTAGACGCCCGGCCGGAAGAACGAAAAAGGCCGCCCCCCCGGGCGGCCTTTCTCTTTGCCTGCGGCCGGCTAGGCCGGATTGACCCGGGTGTCGTAGACCTCCTGCGCCTTGTTCTTGGTCGCGCCCGCCGCCACCATCATCACGTTGAGCAGCACCGCGCCCACCGTGTCCTCGTCCAGCCCCTTTTCCCTGGCCACGCCAAGGAGGGACTCCATTCACGGGTAGCAGCCCAGGGCCACGGCCGCGGCCAGCCGGACCATATGCCGCTCCCGGGCGTCCAGGGCGCCGTCGCCCTCCACAGCGGCATGGAACGCCGCAAAGGCCTGCTTCTGGGAATCGCTCAGCATGGGCGCCTCCATGGGTTGAATCGATGATTAATTTCGATTAATATGGGGACATCATCGCTGCAAACGATTAATGCCTCTGGCTGCCATCGCGGCAGCCGATGGAGGAGCCCATGGAGATCCGCCACCTGCGCACCTTCCTGGCCGTGGCCCGGCGCCTGAGCTTCACCCGGGCCGCCGAGGACCTGCACCTGGCCCAGTCCTCGGTGTCGGCCCAGATCCGCGACCTGGAGGCCGAACTCGAGGTCCGGCTCTTTGACCGCCTGGGCCGGCAGGTGCTCCTCACCGAGGCCGGACGCCGGATGGCGGAGTACGCCCGCCGCATGGCGGCCATGGCCGAGGAGCTGCGCGCCGAGGTGGGCCGGGCGGACGAGGCCCGGGGCAGCCTGTGCGCCCGGGTTCCGGCCACCCTGGCCGAGGCGTACATGCCCGAGGTGGTGGAGCGGCTCCACGCCGACCTGCCCGGGGTGCGCCTGGAGTTCATCAACTGCGACGACGCGCGGCTGCGCCAGGAGCTGGGCTCGGGCCGCATCGACCTGGCCTTCCTGCTCACCGAGGACGCGGCCCTGGACGGGGTGAACGTACGGCCCCTGCGCACCGAGCCCCTGACGCTGGCCGCCGCGCCCGGGCACGAACTGGCCAGCAGGCCGGCCGTGGCCCCGGCGGACCTGGACGGCCGCACGGTGCTGCGGCCGCGCACGGACTGAAGCTACTTCAAGTCCTTCGAGCGGTCGCTCGAAGCCCTGCGCGTCCGGCCCAAGGTCCTGGAGTTCTCGTCCATGCAGAGCCTGCGCAACTGCCTGCGCCGGGGCGTGGGCCTGACCCTCTGCCCGCGGGTGTCCATCGCCGCGGACCTGGCCTCGGGCCGCCTGCGCGCCCTGCCCTGGGCCGGGTTCGAGCCCGGGGCCGCGCCCTCGGAAACCGTTGCCGAGGCCGCGGCCCTCATGATCTGGCACGCCGACCGCTGGCGCTCCCCCCTGCTCACCCGGTTCATGGACCTGTGCGCCGAGGTGATGGGGAGGCCGGAGGCCCGGGACGGAATCAGGCCGGCCGCAGGGTGAGCAGGGTAACTTCCGGGGGGCAGTTCAGACGGATGGGCAAGGTGTGCCCCACCCCGCGGGTGGTGTAGACCTGCCGGTCGGTGTTCTCCACCCGGTACAGGCCGGTGTGGTACTTGCGGCCCAGGGGCGGAAGCTTGACCGGGCCGACCCCGGGCAGCGCCACCTGGCCGCCGTGGGAATGGCCGGAGAGCTGGAGGGGAATCCGGAAGGGCCGGGCCGCGATGCGGTCCGCATAGTCCGGCGCATGGCACAGGAGCAGGGAGCAGGCGTCGGACGGAACCCCGGCCAGGGCCGCGTCCAGGTCGGGACGGCTGAGCCAGGGGTCGTCCAGGCCGGCCACCCAGAGATTCCCGGCAAGGGGCTGGGAGGCGTTCACCAGCAGGGCGACGCCGTGCGCGGCCAGTTCGGCCTTGAGCCGCGGCACGGCCCGGCTCCGGTGGTCGTGGTTGCCCGGACAGGCGAAGGTCCCGAGCCGGGGCCGCAGGGTCCCCAGGACCGCGGCCAGGGGACCGCACACCGCGGGATCGCCGTCCACCAGGTCCCCGGGCAGGCAGACCAGGTCCGGGGCCAGCCCGTCCAGAAGCCGCACCGCCTCCCGGGCCAGGTCCAGGGATACGCGGCCGGCGTGGAAATCCGAGAGCACGCCCACCCGCAGGCCGGCGAACTCCGCCGGCAGGCCGGGCACGGCCACCTCCCCCTCCGCCACGGCCAACTCCCGCGGCGCAAACCCCACCGAATCCACGGCCAGGGCCGCGGGAGCCAGGGCCATGAGGCCCAGGAATCTTCGCCGGTTCATCACGCCTTCCTCGTCCTGGGCAGCCCCCTGCCCTACTCCTGGTGCGGGGGCAACGCCCGGGGGACGATCATGAGGAAGCGGTCGGGGGCGTGGTCCAGGAGGGTCTGGACCGCGGCGGCCTCGTCGGGCTGGTTGCTGGCGCGCAGGGCGGCGACGTAGGCGCCGAGGAGTTCGTCCAGGTCGGCCTTGCCCTGCCCGGACAGGGGCCGGAGGTCCACGGCCGCGAAGCGGGCCAGGCGGCGCTGCACGGACTCCCGGGTGAAGCCGAACTCGGGGTACAGGCACTGGTACACCACCCCGCCGGTCATGCCGGCGCAGATCCAGGGGCCGGGATCGCCCAGCACCACTGCCCGACCGCCGGTCATGTACTCGAAGGCGAAGCCCTTGAGGTGCGCCCGGCAGGCCAGGTTGCCCGCCTCGTCGCGCATCGGCGCGGTGATGCGGCCTCCGAACACCACGTCGGACCCGGACATGCGGATGCAGGCCCGGGAGTCGGCGCGGTGCTGCACCACGAAGCTCCCGCCGATGGCCCCGTAGGCGAAGCTCTTGCCTGTGGAGCCGTCCACCCGCAGGCCGTCCAGGTTCACGCCCTTGAGCACCGCCAGAGTCCCGCCGCCGGCCCCCTTGGCCGTGCCGTCCTGGGCCCCGCCGTCCACCACCATGTCCAGCACCCGGGACCCGAAGGCGAACAGCCCGTTGCCGGGCACGCTGGCCGCCAGGCGGATCACCGCCCGGTGCGCCGCGTCCGGCCCGAACTCCCGGGCCGCGGCCCCGGCCAGGTAGGTGCCCAGGGCCCGGTCCGTGCTCCCCACCTCCTCGTCGCCGTACCGCACCATGGAACTGCCGGAACGGAACCGCTCCATGGCCAGATCCGACACGAGCTTGGTGAGGTAGTTCAAAGGCTTGCGCGCTATCTGCCGGGTGAACACCACCTCGCAGGCCGCGTCCCGGGGCGTCTCCCGGACCAGCAGCCCGGCAAGGTCCACCCGCTCGGCCAGGGCCGTCTGCTCCAGGAGGTCCGTGCGGCCCACCAGGTCCGCCAGCCGCGCCTGGCCCAGTTCGGCCACGATGGTCCGGATCTCCTCGCCCACGTAGCCCAGCAGCCGGGTGAGGTTCTCCACCTCCCGCTCCCGGTCCAGGGGGACGAACCCCTTGACCCCGCGCGCCTCGGCCTCGGCCGCGGTGCGCAGCTGGGTGGAGATGCCTCGGGGGCAGCGGTCCAGGTGACAGCGGCGGCAGGCGATGCAGCCCACGCCCATGAGGGCCAGGGTGCCCATGCCCACCCGGTTCGCGCCGAGCAGCACCATCTTGACCACGTCCGCGGCGGTGCGCATCCCGCCGTCGCACCACAACTCCACCTGCCAGCGCAGGCAGGACTCCTCCAGGGCGCGGTGGGCCTCGGCCACCCCGATCTCCGCGGGCAGGCCCACGTACTTCTTGGAGTGCTCCCGGGCCGCGCCGGTGCCGCCGTCGAACCCGGAGAGATTCACGATGTCCGCCCCGGCCTTGGCCACGCCCACGGCGATGGTGCCCACCCCCGCGGTCACGGGGATCTTCACCGAAACCTTGGCCTGCGGGTTGGCGGTCTTGAGTTCGGTGATGATCTGGTGCAGGTCCTCGATGGAGTAGATGTCGTGGTGGTTGGAGGGCGAGATCAAGGCGATGCCCGGCTTGCAGTGCCGCGCCTGGGCCACCATGGCCGTGACCTTGGCCCCGGGCAGGTGGCCGCCCTCTCCGGGCTTGGCCCCCTGTCCGACCTTTATCTCCAGGAAATCCGCAGAGTTCAGGAAGTCCATGGACACCCCGAACCGGCCCGAGGCGATCTGCTGGCCGCGGTTTTTGCGGTACTTGCCGAGCATGTCCGGAATCTCGCCGCCCTCGCCGTTCATGCACACGATGTTGGAGCGCCGGGCGGCCTCGGCATAGGCGCGGAACGAACTCTCGCCCTGGGAGCCGAAGCTCATGGCCGCGATGACCAGGGGCATGGCGTGTCCGCCCGCGGTGATGTCCACGGTCTTGCGGTCCTGCCGTCGCCCCTCCGGGGCCTTGCGGAAGCCGAGCAGGTGGCGCAGGGCCACGGGCCGCTCCGCATCCAGGGCGGCCATGCGCCTGGCCATCTCCCGGTGGCCGATCTCGCCCGTGGCCGCGGCCCGCAGGACCTTGGAGACCCGCACGTTGCGATGCTCCTCCTTCCACAGGGGCAGGATCTCTTCCGAGGCGGCCCGCTCCAGGCGGCGACGGGCCGTCTCCTCCAGCCGGGCGAAGGACAGTCCTGCCCGGTCGGACGCCACGAAGTTGGCGCACCCGAAGACCTCGGCCAGCTCCGGCGCCAGGCCCACCGAGGCGAAGATGCGGCCGTAGCCGCACAGCTCGTGGATGCCCATGGTGGACATGACCTTCTCCATGCCCTCCTGGAGCACCTGAACGGTGTTGCGCACCGCCGTTTCCGCGGGCAGGGAGTCGCTGGCGAAACTGCGCGCCGCGCGCCAGACGAGATAGGGGTTGAGGGCGTCCGCGCCCAGCCCCAGCAGGAACATGACGTCGTGCAGGTTGCGGATGGCCCCGGAGCGCACCACCAGGCCGGCCCGCCGGCGCAGGCCGGTCTCGATCAGGCGGCGGGCCGCGGCGGCCACGGCCAGGCCCGGATCCAGGTAGACGCGGCCCTGGCGGAAGGAGCGGGAGTCGTCCAGGATGAGGAGCACGGCCCCGTCCCGCACCGCGGCCTCGGCCTCGGCGCACAGGGCGTCCAGGCGGGCCCTGAGCCCGGAGTCGGGGTCGAAGGTGGCGTCCAGCACCGCCACCCGGGTCAGGTCCCGACGGCCGGCGCTGAAGAAGGCGACCACGTCGTCCAGGGTGCAGGCCCCGAACTCCCGGGCCAGGCCGTGCAGGGCGCTGTTCTCCATGGCCTCCCGGTCCAGGCAGCCGCCGAGCAGGAGCGGGGTGGCCAGCTCCAGGGCCAGGGGCGGCGGGGAGTGGGCGCCGTCGGAGCCGGGCCGCGCGCCCAGGATGACGCGGGTGGAGAAATGGTCGGCCTCGCGTTCCCGGTCGATGGCCGGATTGGTCACCACCGCCACCATCTCCTTGAAGAACTCCGAGATGTTGGGCAGGGATTCATCCTGCAGGCAGGCCAGGGGACCCTGGTGTCCCATGGAGCCGATCACCGCCTTGCCGGTTTCGGCCACGGTCTTGCGGGTGTCCAGATCGTAGCGCTGCCAGCCGAAGGCCCCGAGCATGGTTTCCGAGGCCAGGCCGTCGAAGGCGCGGCAGGCTGCGGGATCGCCCAGGAAATCGGCCAGGAGCATGGCCTGGGGCCCGGACCGGCCGGCCTGGTCCAGGGGCGCGGGCATCTCCGCGTAGAGCGAGGACAGCAGCGCCCGCGCCCCGTTGCGGCCGCGCAGCAGGCGCACCAGGCGCTCCTGCACGCCGCCCATGTCCAGGACCTCGGCCCGCCGGCCGTGCCCGGCAAGGATGGCCAGCTTCTCGCCCGGAGCCAGGGGCCTGGGGTCGTCCACGGTATGCTTGAGGTCCACCACCCCCTTTTCCGAGGACAGCACGTAGTCCTCGACGCTCTCGGCGAACCACAGGGGCCGCAGGCCCAGGGCGTCCACGCTGCCCATTACCACGTCGCCCGAGCGCAGCACCACCGCGGCCGGCCCCTGGGCCGAAGGCGGGAAGAGCCAGCGGTAGAAGGCGTAGACCTCGCGCAGTTCCGGGCCGTACGCCTCGACCTCGGTGTGCACCGCGGGGAAGACCATGCACAGGGCCTCCAGGGGGTCGAACCCGTGCTGGTGGATGAGGCCGGCCAGGATGCGGTCCAGGTCCTGGGAGTCCGAGCCGCCGGGCGCGGCGGCGATGCCCAGGGTGCGGGCCGTGGAGCGCAGCCGCTCGATGGTGTTGATCTCGCCGTTGTGCCCGAGCAGGGAGAAGGGCTGGGCGCGCTCCACCGTGGGCAGGGTGTTGGTGGAGTACCGGCTGTGGCCCAGGGTCACGGCCGAACGGGTGCGGGCGTCGGTGAGCTCGGGATACACCCGGGGCAGCAGGTCCGGGGTGCCGCGGACCTTGAACACCGCCATGTCCGTGGACAGGGAGGCCACGTGCAGGCCGGGCTCCGCAGCCTCCATCTCCAGGTTGGCGGCGAACAGGATGCGGCCCGCGTCCTGGTGGCCGGACGCCGGGAGCATGCCCGCCACCTGCCAGAACAGGGGGGCCTCGGCCCGGGCCCGGGGCCCGAGCTCCTCGTCGCAGGTCTGGCCGGACAGCTCCAGGAGCAGGTCCGCGCCGCGCCCGGCGAGCACCGCGCGCGCCGCGTCCATGACCGCCCCGGCCCGGGGCCGCAGCCCGTTCGGGATGAGGAAATGCCCCACGAAGAAACGCCGGCTGTCGGCCAGGTGGCGGGAAAGCCCCGCCGCCTCCAGGCGGGAGCCCCAGACCTCGCGGGGGATGTCGGCCATGATCCCGCAGCCGTCGCCCTCGTCCCATATGTCGCCGGAGCGGTGGGCCATGTGCTTGAGCGCGTCGATGGTCCGGAAGATGTTGGCGTGGCTGGGGATCCCCCGTTTGTCCACGTAGGCGATGATGGCGCAGGCGTCGTGTTCGCGGGGAATGCAGGCGCGGGACATGGGAAACCTCGCTGGGAAAGACGGATTGTCCATGATTCGTAGAACAAAGGCCGCCGAATGTGAAGGCGCGCCCAATTGTTCACAAAAAAGGCCCCAGGGCTCGCCCGGGGCCTTTGTTCGGCGGTCGGATCCCGGCTACTTGCCGAGCAGCTCGTTCAGCTTCTTCACCACGGCGAAGGCGTCGGCCACGTAGAGCACGTCGGCCTTGCCCTGGGCCCAGCCGCAGGCGGCGTCCAGGTTCACGGCGCGGCGCTCGTTGATGAAGCGCCAGCCCACCACGTGCGGCTCCTCGCCGTGGCAGCAGGTGGCCAGGCCCTTCTTGTGCCGCGGCGTGGACCCGGTCTGGCCCACCTGGTGCAGGTGGGACAGGAAGCTGATGACCTCCCCGCCCTCGCCGGTCACGTCCACCAGGGACTTGGAGGAGCCCAGGCTGGCCTTGGTTCCGTCCAGGAGGGTCTTGATGAGCCCCTCGGCCTCCTTCACGTGGGTCGCGCCGTCGGCCTGCTTCTTCATCCAGCCCGCACCGGCCACGAAGAGCAGTTCGGCCTCGGGCCGGATGGTCTGCTGGTCGGCGGAAGGCTGCTCCAGGCCCTTGACCGTGGTGCGGCTGGCGGCGTCGGCGGCGACGGCCTCCACGGATGCGGCGCCGGCCGCGCCCTCCCAGGGCAGGAAGCAGCAGGGGGCCACGCTCAGCACCCAGGGCCGCTGGGTGCGGGTCATGGACGCCACCATGCGCTGCCGGTAGTACCAGCGGGAGATGGCCACGGCGCCGCCCTCGGCGGCCAGGCCGGTGGCCTGGGTGTCCACCTTGCCGCCCAGCCGGTGCGCCACCCCGGGCAGCGCCCTGGAGAGGCGGGAGGTGGCCGCGGCGACCACGACGGTCGCTCCCGCGGCCTTGGCCAGGGCGGTCAGGGCCGCGCAGTCCGTGGCGTAGCGGGAGGATGCGAACTCCGGACCGGAGACGGCGTAGAACCTGGCCGCGCCGCAGCCCGCGATCTGGTTGGCCGCGGCGGCGCAGTCCGCGCCCACCAGGCCCACGCACAGCTCGGCGGCCAGGCCGTCGGCCAGGACCTTGGCCCCGGACAGGGCCTCCAGGTGGGACTTGGCCAGGGAGCCGTCGACCTCCACGTGGGCAAGGAATAGTATCTTCTCCATGGCTCCCTCCTAGGACCTGATCCAGGCCAGGATGTCCTTGGCGATCTCGTCCACCGGCACATCCTTGACGACCTTGGTTTCGCGGCGCTGCTTGGGCAGCTCCACGCCCTTGAAGCTCACGCCCTCGGCCCCGACCTTGGCCGGCTTGGCCTTCTGCAGGGCGGGCATGATGAGCCGCATGTTCTGCATCCCCACCTGGGGGTTGTTGGGCGGCTCGGGCAGGTTGCCCGTGGCCCAGCCCAGCACCGCGGGCGGACCCGAGACCACGGACGCCTGGTAGGCGCCGGCCTCCACCCGCTCCTTGATCTCCAGGGAGCCGTCGGCGTTGACCTTCAACTCGTCCACGCCCTGGAACTGCTCGGTCACGCCCAGGCGCTCGCCGATCATCTGCATGGTCGCGCCCGCGCCGCGGGAGGCGGACATCCAGCCGCCGAAGAGCAGGAGCTTCGACTTGTCCAGGCCGGGAATGGCCTCGATGGCCGCGGCCAGCTCGGCGGCGGCCTCGGAGGCGTCGGTGAAGCCGCCGGCCGGGCCGTCCAGCACCACCAGCTCGAAGGCGGCCTTCTGGCCGATGGTCATCATCACCTGCTGCAGCTTGGCCTTGGGCCCCATGGACACCAGCCAGACCTTGGAGCCCGGCGCGCCCTTGGCCAGGTTGGCGGCCTCGTAGAGCGCGTGCCCGGCCCAGGGGTCCAGCACCGCGGGCAGCATCATCTCGTTCTTCAGGCCCCAGCCCTGGGGACCCTGCAACGGCTCAAGGGTCTGCAACGGGTCGGGCACGATGCTCCCGCAGACCACGATGTGAAATCCACTCATGCGTCAGCCTCCTTCGACAGTTCGGCTAGTTCTCGGCGGAATGGAGCCCGCCGGAACCTGCCCTGAAATCCACGTTGGTCTTTTCCGGGTCAGCGGCGTCGGGCTTGGAGCAGTTCCAGAGGCAGGCCCCGCAGTGCACGCACTTCTCGCGGTCGAACAGGGGCGCGCCGCCCTCGGGGTTCATGGCGATGGCCTGGCCCGAACACATCTCGATGCAGACCTTCTCCCTGCAGGCCTCGCAGGCCGCGGGATTCTTGAACAGCACGTGGTCAGCGTAGCCGGGGTTGGCCTGGACCTTGCCGCCCATGAGCAGGGCGTCCTGGTGGGACATGAGGAGCTTGCCGTCGTAGGGGATATCCGGCCAGCCCACCCGCTGCATGAGCTCCGGGTGCAGGGGCCGGCCCTTGGCCTGGCACTCCTCGCGGATGCGGGAGATCTCCTGCCGGGTGATGCGGCCCGCGTAGTAGTCCTCTATGGACGGGATGCGCTCCCAGGGACGCCGGGAGGCCGCGGGCCAGTTCACCAGGCCGCGGGTGAAGCCGGACAGGGCCATGCCCACGAGGCCCGGAACCACGCCGCGGGTGAAGCCGTCGCGGGACTTCTCGGCAATGCGGGCCTCGGCCTCCACCCAGGACTCGCGGCGGCGGCGCAGGTAGGTGGACTCCAGGTTGGCCTTGGTGAAGGGCCGGCCCTCGCGCAGGAGCTGGAGCACGGCTTCGCCGAGTTGGGTCCCGGTGGTCCAGGCCTCGTCCACGCCCGAACCGGTGAGCACGTTGGTGGAGCCCGAGCCCTCGCCGATGCGGGCGAAGCCGTCGCCGCAGAGCACGGGCTCGCCCTGGCGGCCGGACTCCTGCAGGGACTTGGCCCCCCAGGAGCGCATGGAGCCGCCGTCCAGCCAGCGCCAGAGGTAGGGATGGCGCATCCAGTGCTGGAGGTAGAGGTAGGCGGTGCGGGCCGGGGCGTCGAACCAGGAGGGCACGAAGATGCCCAGGGAGGCCACCCGGTCCGGGTAGACGTAGAGGAAGCCGAAAATCTCGGGCTCGGGATAGCCCAGGGTGTGGATCACGGCGCCCGGAGCCAGATCGCAGGAGGCCGGCAGGTCCACCACCATCTTCATGCCCACGGCCCATTCCCGCTGGTGGCGGCCGGCGGGCAGACCGAAGGCCTTGTCCAGGCCCTGGCCCACCGGGCCCACGGGTCCGTCGCCCACCACGGTGAGCGCGGCCTTCACGTCCATGCCGGGCATGAACGCGGCCTCGGGGTCGCCCTTCCTGTCCACGCCCTGGTCGGCCAGGCGCACGCCCGTGACCCGGCCCTGCTCCACCAGGGCCCTGGCCACCGGGGTGGAGGGCCAGACCTGGGCCAGGCCGGAGCCCATGACCTCGCCGGCCATGTGGCTCATGAACTGGCCCATGGAGAGCACCCAGCCGTCGTGCTTGTTCATGAAGCCCGGGGTGAAGGGCAGTTCGAACGCGGACTGCCTGGCGAACGGCTTGAGGGCCATATCCGCCAGACGCAGGGCCAGGGGCCGGCGGCTCGCGCCCACCGGGTCCAGGAGGTAGACGGTCTTCTCCGAGGAAACCTTGGCGGCCAGGGGAATGGAGGCCGGGTCCAGGTCCGGGAGCGAGGCCTTGATGCCCCGCGCCCGGGTGACGACGCCGGACACGCCGAAGCCTGCGTCGTCGGCCCGCTCGTAGCAGATGACCTGGGGCGGCATGCCGGGCATGGCCGCGCTCTCGGCGACGGGCGTTCCGTCCTCCTTGAGCAGGCCGCGGGTCAGGGTGGTGAGGAACCCGGCCACGGCCGGGCCGAAGCCCACGCACACGATGTCCGCGTCCATGCTCTGGCGCAGGTCGTCGGGATTCACGGCGTTCTCCGTGCTCATGCGGCGAAGCTCCCTGGGGCCGTCCCCCGGGACGCCGGCGGGGCGTCCCGGGGACCGGAAGGTATTTTTCCTAGGGCGCGAAAGCCCTTGGAGTTACATCGGGTAGTCCAGGGCCTCGGGAATCATCACGTGGGCCAGATGCTCGGCCGCGCGGTCCTTGGCCAGGCGCGCGCCGGCCAGGCAGGCGTCCAGGGAGGAGCGCAGGGCGGCGAACTCCGCCAGGGCCGCGGGCGCGGCATGGGCCGCGCCGATGCCGCAGGCCCCGCCCACGCAATCCGCATGGGCGACGTAGCCGAACACCAGTTCGGCGCACACCTTGGCCATCTCCGCCGCGGCCCGGGCGCACTGCATGTGGGCCAGGTCGGTGTAGAACGCGGCCAGACCGGGCAGGCCCTCGGCCACCACCGGGTTCTCCGGGCCCCTGGCCTTGAGTTCGCGCACGTCCTGCTCGAACAGGTAGGCCGAGAGGATCCAGCACAGGGCGTCGGCCAGGGGGAAGGTCACGCCCTGGCGCTTGGGGTGGTAAAGCTTGCGGCCCTCGGGGTCCGTGGCCTTCTGCAGGTGCTCCAGGGTCCAGGTCCACAGCCGGATGGCCTGGGCCAGGCTGCACACCCCGCTGGCGGAGTCGGCCGCGGCCTGCTTGTCCAGGTCCACGGCCCACAGGCCGATCTGGTGCAGGAACAGGGGGTTGGTCATGGTGGCCCCGAGATGGCGGCGCTGCACCACCTCCGGCCCCTCGTAGGTGGCCTCCAGCTGGGCGTCGGCCCACTTCTGGCACAGGAAGCCCGGGCAGTCCTCGGTGATGCCGTAGCCGCCCACCAGGCTCACGGCCTCGCGCATGGCGGTGGCGCCGTAGCCGGTGTTCCACAGCTTGCAGGCCGGGATGAGCACGTTGGCCAGGGCGTCCATCCAGGAGTACTGGACCAGGGTGTCGGTCTCCAGCTCCGCCAGCCTGGCCGGGTTCTTGTCCGGCTCGGCGGCCAGGTCCAGGTACTCCACGGTGCGGTCCGCCACCTTCTTGAGCTCGGCCATCTGCTTGCGCGGTCCGGTGACGCCCTGCTCCGCGAACAGGCGGTCCTTCTCCCGCTCGACGGGGTCGAAGCGGTCGGCCAGCCGGGCCGCGGCGAAGCCCAGGGAGGACGCCGCCTCGCCCGTGGCCCACACCTCGGCCAGGCGGAGCATGGCGTCCTCGTTCATCTGGATGCCCTGCTCGTAGCGCGGAGTGCCGGGCTCGGCCTTGCCGCCCCGGAAGCGCTGGCGGTGGTAGCGGATGATGGGCTCCACGGCCGAAAGCAGCTTGGCCGAGGACATGAGCCCCACCGGGATGCGGGTGCGGTGGAACACCGCGCCGATGATCTCGGCGTGGCTGTAGTTGGGCACGATGACCCCGTCCTGCACGGTATAGCCGCCGATGATGCGGGAGGCGGGAATCTTCAGGCTGAACACCGGGTCGCGGGTGGAGGAGAGCTGGTGGACCAGCTTCTTGGTCGGCGCGCCGCGGTCGAACACGCCGGGGTCGCCGTCCTCCAGGATGACCATGCAGGAGGTCTTGATGCGCGGGTCGTCGGTGTCCACGGCCGCGGTGACGATGTTGGCGAAATCCATGCCGGTGATGAAGCGGCCGCGCTTCTCCACCTGGAGCACGGGCTCCTTGCCCTCCTCCCACTCGGCCACGCGCAGCTTGCCGGCCAGGACGCCGGTATCCACGCCCACGTAGGGCAGGGGCTCGGTAAGGGCGAAGGCCGCGTGCTTCGTGGCCCCGTCGGGACAGGAGCTGGGCGAACACGCGCCCATGTACGCGTCGCGCTGCTCCGGCGTGCCCTTCTCGTGAATGGGCGCCAGGCCGAGGCAGTTGGCCAGGGAGGAGGTGGCCGCGCCGCCGTCCACCCAGGACAGTTCGAAGGCCACCAGGGACAGGGCCAGGTTCTTGGGGCCCTCGATGAAGCCGCCGTGGCGGGGGTCCATGTAGATGGAGGTCAGGCCGGACTCGTCAAAGGCCTTGAGCAGTTCGGCCTTGCGATCGTTCCAGTCGTGGGTGTTGCGCACCCCGTCGGCCACCATCCGGGCCACCACCCCGCGGGCGATGGAGCGGGCCGTCTGTATGGCCATCTGGAGATCGAAGCGGTCGGCAAAGCGCCACATGATCTGCCGGACATCGTCGCCCGGCAAGGTCTTCAGGTAGTCCATGGTGCTCCCTTGCAGATTCTGTAAGGTGTCACAGGGGCGTTCAACCCCAAAAAGAGACGAAAAGTTACGGCATTCAATGGGCGGAGTCAACGCCGGCCGACGGCCCGGGGCAGGACCTCCCCGGCC
>JBFMHA010000002.1:37421-94864 GCA_040753075.1 Thermodesulfobacteriota bacterium | reverse complement strand
TGGGGTATTCTGGGGGGGGCGACCCGGCGGCCGGCCGCCCGGGGCCCGGCCGGCCGGCCCCGCCGCGCCGACCGTTCTTGCATCTGCGATGTGCATGGGCAGGGGCGGCCTGCTCAATGCCTCGTCATTGCGAAGCTTCTTCCCAAGACGCCTGACGCCTCCCGGGGGTCGCCGCCCTAGAACCCGTCCACCTTGGGACAGGACTCCAGGGCCTTGCGGATCTCGGCGTCGGGATAGGCGTAGTTCACCAGGTCCCCGCGCAGATAGGCGTCGTAGGCCGCCAGGTCGAGCATCCCATGGCCCGAGTACAGGAACACGATGACCTTGCCCTCGGGCGCGTCCCTGGCCTCGTCGATGGCCGCGGCGATGGCGTGGGTGGTTTCGGGCGCGGGCAGGAAGCCCTCGCTCTGCAGGAAGATGCGGCCGGCCTCGAACACGTCCTTCTGGTAGTATGCCTTGGCCTCGGCCAGGCCGTCCTTGACCAGGGAGCAGACGATGGGGGCGTCGCCGTGGTAGCGCAGGCCGCCGGCGTGGATGGGCGGGGGGTAGAACCCGTGCCCCAGGGTGTGCATCTTGAGCAGCGGGGTCAGGCCGGCCACGTCGCCGAAGTCGTAGCGGTACTCGCCCCGGGTGAGAGTCGGACAGGCCTGGGGCTCGGCGGCCAGAAGGCGCACCTTGGACCCGGCCAGCTTGTCCGGCACGAACGGGGCCACCAGGCCGCCGAAGTTGCTCCCGCCGCCCACGCAGCCGATGAGCACGTCAGGAGTCTCTCCCGCCAACGCCAGCTGCTTCTTGGTCTCCAGGCCGACGACGGTCTGGTGCAGGATCACGTGGTTGAGCACGCTGCCCAGGGCGTAGTTGGTGTCGCCGTGGGTGGCGGCGTCCTCCACGGCCTCGGAGATGGCCAGGCCCAGCGAGCCGGGATTGTTCGGATTCTCGGCCAGGGCCGCGCGACCGGACTGGGTCTTGTCCGAGGGAGAGGGGAACACCTCGGCCCCGTAGGAGCGGATGAGGATGCCGCGGTAGGGCTTGGCGTCGTAGCTCACCCGCACCATGTACACGGTGCAGGCCATGCCGAACATCTGGCAGGCGAAGGACAGGGCCGTGCCCCACTGCCCGGCCCCGGTCTCGGTGGCCAGCCGCTTGGTGCCGGCCACCTTGTTGTAGTAGGCCTGGGGCACCGAGGTGTTGGGCTTGTGCGAGCCGGCCGGGGACACGGACTCGTTCTTGTAGTAGATGCGGGCCTTGGTGCCGATGGCCTCCTCCAGCCGCCGGGCGCGGACCAGGGGCGAGGGCCGCCAGAGCTTGTAGATCTTCTGCACCTCTTCCGGGATGGGGATCCACCGCTCGGAGGACATCTCCTGCTCGATGAGCGCGGGCGGGAAGATGGCCGACAGCATGTCCGGGGACACGGGCTGGTGGGTGCGCGGATCCAGCGGCGGAGGCAGCGGGGTCGGCAGGTCGGGCAGCACGTTGTACCAGGCCGTGGGCATCTCGCTTTCGGGCAGGAATATCTTGGTGTCGGACATGGCACCCCCTAGAGCTCGTCGTGGCTGAAGGATTGCGGTCAGTCCCCGGCCGGAGGCCAGGGCGTCAAATGTCTCGCCGGGGCGTAGCCTTTGCGCATGGCGTCTGTCAACGTGGGGAATGCGGCGCGGTGGCCTGAGGAAACGCTCCGCGCCTCCTTGGAGGCGGCGGGGAAGGCCCGGCCGCTCTTTTTGTTGACCACCCAGGGCCGGTTGGCCTCGGGCAGGGAGGCGATCCGGGGCCAGAATCCCGCGCCCGCGTCCATGGCCCGCGCCTGGGCGGCCAGGAGCCGCCCGTCCAGTCCGGAGGGACGGCCGGGGAAATACAGGTAGAACGCCGCGCCCCGCTCCAGCATGGCCTCGTTGACCAGGACACCGTCCGCAGAGACCAGGCCCAGGATCCGGCCATAGTCGTCCCGGCCCAGGGACTCCACCTGCAGGTCGCGGCCCATGACCAGGGACTCCAGCAACGCCGTGGCGTTGGCCGCGAAAAACTGCTCGGCTCGGCCCTCCTCCGGGCGCCCCATCTCCGGCGCGTCCAGGCCGGCCAGACGGACCTTGCGCCCGTCCTCCAGCCACAGGGTGTCGCCGTCCACCACGCGTTCGGCCCTGCCCGCAGGACCGCCGGCCATCGCGCCAGAATCAGAGCAAAAAAGAATGACACAGGCGGCGAGAAGGAGCATGGGCCAGGACAAGGCCCGAAACCGCCCCGGACCAGGGCCGAGGCCGCCTGAAGGGCGTAGCCAGGAGCGGGAGTTTGTGGCAAGGTCCCCGAACCCCATCGCAGGAGGAGTTTTCATGGCCCGTCGCGCCCCCGAACAACCCAAAGGATTTTCCGGCACAGTCCTGGCCGTCTCCACGGCCGCGGCCCTGGCCATAGGCATCGTCATGGGCCTGCAGCTCTCGGTGCTCCAGACCCCGCCCCAGGCCCGGCAGGCCTCCCGGCCCGCCGCGGCCCAGCCCCAGGTCACTGCCGCAGACCAGGCCGCGGCCCGCATCCCCGGGCTCAAGTCCCGGGCCGAATCCAACCCGGACAGCGCCCCGGCCTGGATCGACCTGGCCAACGCCTATTTCGACGCGGACATGCCCGAACCTGCCGTGCACGCCTACCAGCACGCCCTGGACCTGGCTCCGGGCAATGCCGACGCTTTGACCGACATGGGCGTCATGCTGCGGGAGCTGGGCCGCTTCCAGGAGGCCGTGGCGGCCTTCGACAAGGCCCGGGACCTGGACCCCGCCCACCGCAACGCCCGCTTCAACAAGGGCGTGGTGCTCTTCCACGACCTGAACGACAAGGCCGGGGCTCTCGCCTCCTGGAAGGAAGTGCTGGCCATCGATCCCAACGCCCTGTCCCCGGACGGGACGCCGCTCAAGAACATGATCCAGGGACTGGAAAAGACCAAGTAGGCCAGGGGAGTCCGGAAGCTACTCGCACAGCCGGCGGCCGGCCAGGGAGGCGGCGTCCTCGGCGCTGACCCGGCTGGGCAGCCCGGTCTTGGCCGCCAGGCCCGCGGACAGGGCCTCGGCCTCCTCCCCGCTCTTGGCCTGGCCCACGACCACCGCGTACCAGACCAGGTCCCCCTCCCCGGGCGTCCGGAACACGCACGGCTCGAAGCCGAGTCCAGCCAGTTCGCGGCCCCGCTCCTCGGCCGCATGCCGGGTCAGGTACTGCCCGGCGCTCACCAGGTACACCGTGGCCGGTCCCCTGACCGCAGCCACCGGCTTGGCCTGAGGATCCACCGGCCGGGGCCGGGCCCAGACCCCCTGCTCCGCGCCCAGGCGGTCGGCCTCGGCCCGGGCTGCGGCGGCGTCCGGGAACCGGCCCAGGTGCACCTCCCACCAGACCGCGCCCGCGTCGTCCGGCCGCCGGTAGACCGCCGGGGCCAGTCCCCGCTCCCGCAGGTCCCTGGCGGTGGCGTTGGCCACGCCCGGAGACAGGTAGGCCCCGGCCACCAGGTCGTGGGGCGCGGGGGGCGGGCCTGAGGCCGTGGCGTTGCCCGCCGTGGCGTTGGAGGCTGCCGAGCCGTTGGTGGCGTTGGAGGCGGCGCCCACGGCGGTGGCGTTGCCGGTCGGCGGTGCGGTGGCGTTGGAGGCGGTGGCGTTGGAGGCGGTGGCGTTGCCCGAAGAGGCGTTGGATGCCCCGGGAATGGCAGGAGCGGGCCTGGAAAAGAAGAGCAGGACCAGGACGAGGATGGCCAGGAGCACGAGCCCGGCCAGGATGACGGCGAATTTCTTCATGCGTGGCGTGAAGGTTTCGGATGGTCTCCCACAGGCTCCTCCCGGGCCTTCCTCGCCCGGTCCCGCAAAAAGGTCAACCGGCTAGTGGCTGCAGCTGCACCCGCCGCCGCATCCCTCGCCGCCCTCCTCGGACTCCTCCTCGAACTCCAGAACGCCCTTCTCGGACGCGAATTCGAGGATGCCCTGCATGAGGGCCTCGGCGTTGTCGAACAGGCCGCGGATCTCCTCGTCGGAAAGCTTCTCCAGCTTCTGCTCGATGTAGTGCTTGAGCCCGATGGCGAACACCACCTGGCCCAGGTCCTCGTACTCCTCGTCCTCGACCAGCACGGTGTACAGCCCACCGTAGAGGGCCTCCAGGAGTTCCGCGCGGTCCATCTCGGCCAGGGCCTTGTCTTCAGCTTCCATTCTTCGTTCTCCCTTGAATGAAAGCGGCCCGGACGACGGAACACCCGCCGCCGGGCCGCTCGGATTGACGTGACTTGGGTGCGGGCTAGCTCTCGTAGTAGGAGCGGAGCATCTGGGAGCGCACCGGGTGGCGCAGCTTGCGCAGGGCCTTGGCCTCGATCTGCCGGATGCGCTCGCGGGTGACGTTGAAGAGCTTGCCCACCTCTTCCAGGGTGTGGTCGCTCTTTTCGCCGATGCCGAAGCGCTTGCGCAGCACCTGCTCCTCGCGCGGGGTGAGGTCCGAGAGCACCCGGGCGATCTGCTCGCCGAGCTTGGTGTTGACCACCTCCTCGGCCGGGGCGGTGGCCTTCTTGTCCTCGATGAAATCGCCCAGGCTGGAGTCCTCCTCGTCGCCGATGGGCGTCTCCAGGGAGATGGGCTCCTTGGCGATCTTGAGCACCTTCTTGACCTTCTCCAGGGGGTAGTCCATGCGCTCGGCGATCTCCTCCGGGGTTGGGTCGCGGCCCAGCTCCTGCACCAGGTAGCGGGAGGTGCGGATGAGCTTGTTGATGGTCTCGATCATGTGCACCGGGATGCGGATGGTCCGGGCCTGGTCCGCGATGGCGCGGGTGATGGCCTGACGGATCCACCAGGTGGCGTAGGTGGAGAACTTGTAGCCGCGCTGGTACTCGAACTTGTCCACGGCCTTCATGAGGCCGATGTTGCCCTCCTGGATGAGGTCCAGGAACTGCAGGCCGCGGTTGGTGTACTTCTTGGCGATGGACACCACCAGGCGCAGGTTGGCCCGGATGAGCTCCTGCTTGGCCCGGGAGGCGGCGTCGGACCCGCGCTTGATGCGCCAGAGCACCTCCTCCAGGTCGTCCACCTCGTGGCAGCATTTCTCCTGGAGCCGCACCAGGATCTCCATCTTGCCCGCCAGCATCTCCTTGAAGGAGAAAAGCTCCTCCACGGTCATGGAAAGCTTGTCCGCGGCCAGCACCGGGTTGATCTCGCGCTTGTCGAGAAGGCCGAAGAGGCTCCGGATCTCGGCCTGGGGCAGGCCGGTGGCCAGGATGTAGGCCGAGAGGTCGCGCTGGCAGTTGTGCATCTGCCGCACGTAGTCCTCCACGGTCTCGATGATCTGGTCGATGAGGGTCTTCTCCAGCTTGATGTCCCGCAGCCGGCGGACCACCTCCTCCTTGAAGCCCAGCACCTCGTTCTGCACCCCGGCCACCCGGCGCTCCAGGGTGGCGCAGGAGTCCAGCTTGCCGTAGATCTTCTTCTTCTTGCGGTAGATGGACTTGATCTCGTCGAGCAGGAAGATGACCCGCTGGCGCTGGTTCATCTCGTCCTCGCTGGGGTCGTCCTCCTCGATTGTCTTCACCACGTCCTTGAGCTTGATGCGGCCCTGCTTGAGGTCCTCGCCCACCAGGACGAGCTCCTCGATGGCCACCGGCACCTCCACCAGGGCGAAGAGCACCTCCATCTCGCCGTTCTCGATCTTCTTGGCGATGTAGACCTCGCCCTCCCGGTCCAGGAGCGGCACCGCGCCCATCTCCCGCAGGTACATGCGCACCGGGTCGGTGCTGCGCGAGGCGTAGTCCGCCGAATCCTCGGTCTCTATGAGCTCCAGGTCGGCCACCGGGGCCTCGCCGGCCTCCTCGTCGCCCTCGGAGGACATGAGGTCCAGGGACTTGGCGTCCTTCTCCGTGTCCACGATGGCGATGTTGAGCTGATCGAAGACCCCGATGATCTCCTCGATCTGCTCGGGCTTGTTGATCTCCGCCGGCAGGGCCTTGTTGACCTCGTCGAAGGTCAGAAAGCCCTTTTTCTTGCCCTGGGCGATCAGGGACTTGATCTGCTGGATTTCCTTGATGTTACTCATCTGCCCTCCCAAGTATCTCCGCTTGCATCTTCTTCAGGGCCTCGATGCCTTCCACGCCAGCGGCCGAACGCAGGGCCGAGAGTCCCGCCTCCCGCCTCATCCGTTGCCGCATGATGTCCACGTCGTCAATGATCTCGTCCAGCTGGCGGCTCACGTCCGCCGCCTCATCCTGCTCTTCCATGCGGCTCTGGATGTAGAACCGCTTCTGCTGCTCGTCCAGAACGGTCAAAAGCTCGGCCTCGGGATGGCCCGCCAGCCGGTCCCACAGGGCCAGTGCCCGATCCGTGGACAGGACCTCCCGCACTCCCTTATCGGCAAGGTGGGGCAAATGCTCAGGATGCCTGACGACAAAACGCAGCACCCAACGGTCGAAGGCCCGCCGCCGGCTCTCGGCGGTGTCCACGCCCATGGCGGCCGGCCCGGCCGGGGCCTCGGCCGGCGCCTCCTGGCCCAGCTTCAGGTTGCGGCGGAACTCCACCTCGGACATGCCCAGGCCCCCGGCCAGGCGGGGGATGTAGGCGGCCTGCACCTCGGGCTTGGAGAAGCCCTTGAGGAACCGCGCGGCCCACTCCACCATGTCCTTGGGCGCGAAGGTCCGGCGCACCGCGTCCAGGCAGTAGTCCAGGCCCTCCCGGGCCGCGTCCAGGCAGACCCGGAAGGCGTCCGCCCCCTGCTTCTGGAGCAGGCTGTCCACGTCCTCGCCTTCGGGCAAGGACACCACCCGGCAGGCCAAGCCCGCGGACAGGACCATCTCCGCGCTGCGCAGGGCGGCCTTGCGGCCCGCGGCGTCGCCGTCGAACACCAGGTCCACCCGGCTGCAGAACCCGGCCAGCCGGCGCACCTGGCCCGGGGTCAACGCCGTTCCCAACACCCCGCAGGCGTTGTTGAACCCGAACTGGTGCAGGGACATCACGTCCAGGTACCCCTCGGTGAGCAGCCCGACCTTGTGGTGGGCCATGGCTCGTCTGGCCTGGAAAAGGCCGTAGAGGTTCTCTCCCTTGGTGTAGATGTCCGACTCGCTGGAGTTCAGGTACTTGGGGTCGTCCTCGGCCTTGAGCGCCCGCGCGCCGAAGGCGATGACCTGGCCGGCCAGGCTGTGGATGGGGAACATGAGCCGGCCGCGGAAGCGGTCGTACACGTTGCCCTTCTCGTTCCTGACCAGCAGGCCGGCCTTGACCCCGGCCTCGGGCTCGCGCCCCTTGGAGCGCAGGAAATTCTCCAGGTCGTGCCAGCCGTCGGGACTGGCCCCCAGGCCGAAGCGCTCGGCCATCTCCGGGGACAGGCCGCGCCTGGCGATGTAGTCCCGCGCCGACGCGCCCCGGGCCGAGGCCAGACACCGCACGTAATAATCCTGGGCCAGGCCGTGCAGGGCCAGGCTCTCCTTGCGGTCGTCCCGGCGCTGCGCCTCACGGGGGTCGCGCCGGGTCTCGGAGAGCTGCACCCCGACCTTCTCGGCCAGCTGCTCCAGGCCCTCCCGGAACTCCAGCCCGTTGACCCGGCAGTAGAAATCGATGGCGTCGCCCGCGGCCTGGCAGCCGAAGCAGTAATACAGGCCTTCGGCCGGCCGCACCGAAAAGGAGGGTTTCGTCTCCTGGTGGAAGGGGCAGGGCCCGGTCCAGCGGCCGCCCGCCGGGCGCAGGTCCACGTACTGGCGGACCATCTCCACCAGGTCCAGGCGGGCCTTGACCGCAGCCACCCCGCCGGAATCGAACCCCTTGCCCATCCTACTTCATCTCCACCTGGGTCATGCCGTCGCCGCCCAGATCCTCGGGAGCCAGGGAGAAACACTTCACCGCGGGAAACTCGCGCAGGATGCGGTGAACCTCCTTGCGCAGCACGCCGGAGCCCTTGCCGTGCACGATCTCCAGATTCTCCTGGCCGGCGAGCACCGCCCGGTCCAGGAACCGCAGCAGCGCCGCCTCCGCCGCCTCGGCCCTTTCGCCCCGCAGGTCAAGGCGCAGGGCCGCGGGCCGCTCGGCGCGAACGGATACGGCAGGGGCCACGGGCCGGGCCGCCGGTTTCCCGGCCGGGGCCAGCTTGTCCGCCTCGGCCCAGACCGTGAGCCCGCCCAGGTCCAGCTTGACCCGACGCGCCTTCTCGTCCTTCTCCACCACCACCCCGGCCTTGTTCAGGCCGGTATGAACCAGACGCGAACCCGGGGCCAGGGCGACCCAGTCCAGGATCGGCGCGGCCTCGGCCTCGGCCGGTTCTGGCGCGGAGTCCGCGGCCCGCTGCCGGGACTCGGCCAGCTTGCGCAGGGCCTCCTTGCGGCCCAGGCGGCCCTCCTGCCACTGGCGCAGCACGGACTGGGACGCGGCCCGCAGTTCGTCCAGCACCGCCCGCTTCTCCTTCTCGAACCTCTCGGCCAGCCGCTCCCGCTTCTCGCGCAGCTTGCCCTGCTCGGCCCTGAGCCCGGCAAGCTCCTTTTCCCGGGCCACGGCCAAGGTGTTCAGCCGCTCCAGGATCCCGGAGGTGTCGGCGCCGTCCAGGAGCATGTAGCGCTCGGCAACGGACAGAACCTCCTCGGGCAGGCCATGCTCCCGGGCCACGTCCAGGGCCTGGCTCGCGCCCACCTGGTCGTAGGCCAGGCGGTAGAGCGGCCGCTTGCTGGCCGGGTCGAAGAGCACGCTGGCGGCGCGCACCCCCTCCCGGGACAGGGCGTAGGCCTTGAGCGCCGGGAAATGCGTGGCCGCGGCCACCCAGGCCCCCCGGGCCAGCAGCCGGTCCACCACCGCCTGGGCCAGGGCCGCGCCCTGGCTGGGATCGGTGCCTGCGCCGAATTCATCCATAATCACCAGGGCGCGATCGTCAATGCGCTCCCAGGCGTTGGACAGGGCGCGAATCTGGGCGGTGAAGGTGGACAGGGAGTCCTCGATGCTCTGCTCGTCCCCCAGGACCACCACCACTTCGCGCCAGCCGGGAAGAGTGCTGCCCTCGGCGCAGGGCGCGGGCAGGCCGGACAGGGTCATGAGCGCGGTGAGGCCCAGGGTCTTGAGGGCCACGGTCTTGCCCCCGGCGTTGCCGCCGCTGATGACGAGCGCCCGCTGCTCCTCCCTGAGCTCGATGTCCACGGGCACGGCCTTCTTGACCTCCAGGGACAGGAGCGGATGGCGGGCGTCGGCCAGCCGCAGGGGCAGGCCCGGGGCCATCTCGATGGGCCGTGCGTCGCGGGCCGCGGCAAAGGCGGCCTTGGCCCCCAGCACGTCGGTGCGCAGCAGGAAGGCGTAGGCCGCGCGCAGGGCCCCCTCCTCCTGGCGCGCCAGGGAGGTGAGCAGGCGCAGCACCGCCTTCTCGGCCTCGCGCTCCTCCTGCTTGAGATCCTGGAGCTGGTTGTTCAGCTCCACCAGGAACATGGGCTCCACGTAGCAGGTCTCCCCGGTCTGGGAGTAGTCGTGGATGATGCCCTGCACCCGGCCCTTGAAATTGGTCCTGATGGGCAGGACGTAGCGGTCCGAGGACACGGTCATGAAGTCGTCCTGGAGGAACTGGCCCACGTCCTCGGCGGTGAGGAAATCGCGCACCCGCTTGGTGCAGCGCTGGTGGATCGCCCGGATCTCCGAGCGCACCGAGTAGAGTTCCGGGGAACTCTCGTCCTTGAGGCGGCCGTCGCTCCCCAGGCAGCGGCGCAGGCCGGAGAACGAGGCCTGGGGCCAGGCGAACTCGGCCAGCCCGGGCAGATCCGGAAACCGGCCGGGCTCGGCCGCGGCCAGGGCCTCGCGCAGGACTTTGGCCTGCCGCAGGACCTGGGCCAGGGCGAACAGGGCGTCCAGGTCCAGGAGCTGGGCGGGCCGGGCCAGATAGGCGAAGAGGCCGTCCAGGTCGGGAAAGCTCTCCAACTCCAGACGCTGCTCGGCCAGAAAGGCCATCCACTGCCGGGTGAGGGCCAATTCCCGGCCGGGCTGGTCCGGGCCTTCCAGGGGAGCCAGGGCCAGACAGGCCGCAGCCCCGGCCTCGGACCGGGCGTACCCGGCCAGATCCGCCAGGACCTTGGGGAATTCCAAAAGCTGGGAGGACTTGCGCGACATGGCCTAGGCCGAGAGCCTGCTCTTCACCAACTGGCTGAGAAGCTTGCCGTCGGCGCGGCCGGCGGCCTTGACCATGACCAACTGCATGACCTTGCCCATGTCCTTCATGCCCGCGGCGCCGGAGGCGGCCACGGCCTCCTCCACCAGGGCGGTCAGCTCCTCGTCCGAAAGCCGGGCCGGGAGGTAGGACTCGAGCACGGCCTTTTCCGCCGCCTCCTTGGCCGCCAAGTCGGAACGGCCGGCAGCGGTGAACTGCTCCACCGACTCCTGGCGCTGCTTGACCTGCTTGGCCACCACCGCCAGCACCTCCTCGTCGGTGGGCGGGCGCATGAGCTCCACCTGGCGGTTCTTGACCGCGGTCTTGAGCATGCGCAGGACCGAGACGCTGAGCTCGTCCTTGGCCTTGTAGGCGATGATGAAATCCTTTTCGATGCGGTCGGCGAGGCTCATGGCGAGCACCTCCGGAAGGCGGCGGCCGGGCGGGGCCAAAGGGTGAGGGACACGTTCTGAAAAAAATCAGGCGGCGGGGCCGGATGCCCGGCCCCGCTCGCGAATCGTCGAACAGGAAGGCCGCAAGGGGCCTCCAAAGGGGGGGACGCTAGCCCATGTTCATCTTGCGCATCTTCTTGAGCAGCCGCTTGCGGGCGGCGGCGCGCTTCTTCTTGCGCTGGACGCTGGGCTTCTCGTAGTGCTGGCGCTTCTTGAGTTCGGAGAGAATACCGGCCTTCTCCACCTGTTTCTTGAAACGGCGCAGTGCGATGTCGAAGTTTTCGCTGTCGTCGAGCAGGACTCCGGGCACGAACATCACCCCCTTGGGTCGTGGCCGCAGGCAAAGCCTGCGCTCACCACGTCGCGAACTGAAAAAAGTACACGAAGGAAAGGACGAGGTCAAGAGAAATGGCTATTTCCAGAAAACACCAAAAGGTTCGGCCCACCCCGCAGGACGGGCCGAACCCAGATGAACTGAAAAACAGCCTGAGGCCTAATGGGCCTCGTGACCCTTGTGGACAACGGTGTCCAGGAAGGCCTTCACCGCAGCGAAGCCCACCGCATTACCGATGATGAACAGGACCAGGTACAGGACCGAGAAGAACACCACATGGTCGGGCATCCACCAGGGGATGTCCCAGGGCAGGGTGCTGTGCAGCGTTTCGCCATGGATCATGATTCTTCTCCAGACAGATGAAAAGCGTTACTTCACGGCGTCCTTGAGCAGCTTGCCGGGGCGGAACTTGACCACCTTGGTCGCGGGGATCTTGATCTTGGCGCCGGTGCGGGGATTGCGGCCGGTGCGGGCCTTGCGCTCCTCGACCATGAAGGTGCCAAAGCCGGTGAGGGTCAGCTTGCCGTCGCTGACCAGGGTCGCCTCGACAGTGTCGAGAAAGGCGTTCAGGGCGCGCTCGGCATTGGCTTTGGTGATGTTGGCCTTTTCCGCGATCTTGACAACCAGATCAGCCTTAGTCATCAGTCCGTTCCTCCTTAAGAGAATTTACCTGTTCTGACGCGCCTCTGCAGCCCGATCCGTCTCTCTCGGGAAGAGTCGGCGCACCAGACGTCTCCGCGCGACCACAAGGGATTTCACTGAAAAGCGGCCGGGGGGCCGGGCGGACCGGAACGGTTCAGGCCTTTTCCGGCGCGCTCTCAACAGCACGCATTAAAGCAAACCCTCGGGCATGTCCAGAGGTTTTCCCCAAAAAAAACCGGCGTAAACCCGCACCACGAGCGGTTTTTTCGTCTTCGACCCGGTCGCGGGCCCAAAGCCCTGACTCTGGCGCGAAACAATAAAATACCATTATTCAAGAATGTTAGATAACTCCTGAAAATCCAGGGGAGAAAGCTCCTCGGGCCGGGCGGACACAGCGAGGCCCCGGGCTGCAAACCAGGCCTCCACCTCCGTGCCCCACCTTCCCTTGAGAATGGTGCCCAACTGCTTGCGCCGCTGCTGGAAGCACATCCGCAGGAGCCCGGACAAGGCGGCGGGGCGGAAGGAGGCCCCGCCCGCCGGCAGGCGCAGGGGGCCAGCGGAGCGCGGGGTGAGGACGAGCACCGCGGAATCCACCTTGGGCCTGGGCACGAAGGCCCCCGGCCCCACGTCGAAAAGCCGGCGCACGGCCACGAAACTCTGCACCCACACCGAGAGCGCCCCGTACTCCCCGCTCCCGGGCGCAGCGGCCAGGCGGCGGCCCACCTCCTTCTGCACCATGCACACCAGGCGCTCCAAGCCCCGGCAGCGGGACACGATCTCCCAGATCAGGGGCGAGGCCACGTTGTAGGGCAGGTTGCCGGCCAGCTTCCAGCCTCCCTCCGGGACCAGGCGCTCCCAGCGGCAGTCCAGGGCGTCGGCCGCGGCGGCCGCGGCCCGGGGATAGATGCGGCCGAACTCCCGGGCCAGGGCGGTGTCCTTCTCCACCACCGCATAGGCTGCGGGCGCGGCCTCGGCGATCCAGCGGGACAGGGCTCCAGGCCCCGGGCCGATCTCCAGCACCCGGTCCTGGGCTCCGATGTCCAGGGCGGCCACGATGCGGCGGCAGACTCCGGCGTCGTGCAGGAAGTGCTGGCCCAGGCTTTTCTTGGCGCGAGGCAAGGCCGCGGCGCGCGGCGTGCGGGAAGGACGGCGCATGTGTCGGGACCTCAGCGCTCGGCGTGGTAGGCCATCTCCGCCTGGGGGAACTCCTCCAGGTGCCGGCCGAACGCCGCCTGAATAAACGAGTCCACCCACCAGAAGATGTCGTATCGGCGCACCCCGGCCCGCATCCGGTGCATGCGCGCCCGGCGCTCTGCGGGCGCCATGAGGATGGCCTGACGCATGGCGTCGGCCACGCCCTCCACGTCGTAGGGATTGACCAGGAGCGCCCCGCCCTGGAGTTGGGCCGCGGCCCCGGCGAACTCCGAAAGGATGAGCACCCCCTGCTCGTCGATGTTGCAGGCGCAGTATTCCTTGGCCACCAGGTTCATGCCGTCGCGCAGCGGAGTAACCAGGCCGATGCCCGCCGCCCGATAGGCCGCCACCAGCTCGTCCCGGTCAAGGTTGCGGTAGAGGTACTGGATGGGCATGTAGCCCGGCTCGCCGAACTGGCTGTTGATGTCTCCGGCCAGCCGGTCGATCTCCTCCTTCATGGCCTGGTATTCGGGCAGGTCCTCGCGGCTCGGGACCACGATCTGAAGCAGGGAGATGCGGTTGCGCAATTCGGGGTAGCGGCTCAGCAGGGACCGCATGGCCTCGAAGCGCTGCGGAATGCCCTTGGAATAGTCCAGTCGGTCCGCGCCGAGCACGATGGTCCGGTGGCGCAGATCGCCCTGGAGCGCAGCCGCGGCCTCGGCCGCCCTAGGGGTCCGGGCGCGGCTGGAGAAATCCCGGAAGTCGATGCTGATGGGGAAATACCCGACTCTCACCTTGCGCTCCCCCACCGCCGCAGTCATCACCGGCCCGCGGCCCAGAGTTCGCGACTCCGGGCAGAGCATGGCCAGGCAATGCAGAAAATTGCGGCGGTCGCGTATGGTCTGGAACCCCACCATGTCGAACTCCGCCAGGGCTCGGATGACTTCCGAGCGCCAGGGCAGCTTGAAGAAGATGTCCGGGGGCGGGAAGGGAATGTGCAGGAAGAAGCCCAGCCGCCGCTCCTCCCCCTGCTCGCGCAACATCCGGGCCACGTGCATGAGATGGTAGTCGTGCACCCACACGTAATCGTCCCGCCGGCTGTGCCGGGTGATGGCCGCGGCGAACTTGCGGTTCACCTCCAGATAACTGCGCCAGTACCCGGGCACGAAGTTGCACCGGGATTGGAAGTCGTGAAACAGGGGCCAGACCACCTCGTTGGAGAAGCCCAGGTAGAACCCCTGCACCTCCCCTTCCGTGAGCTCCACGGTGTGCAGGGAATAGCCGGCCTCCTCGGAAAAGGCGCGCAACGGCCCCTCCAGGCCGGTCTGGCCCGGAGCTCCGGACCAGCCGATCCACACCCCGCCCCGGTCCCGCAACACCGGCGCCAGGGCCGTGACCAGCCCGCCCTTGCCTGCGGTGATGCGCGCCTGCGGCCCCGCGCCCTCCACGGCCACGGGCAGGCGGTTGGAGACCACCACCAGCCTGGTATCCTGATACGGCATGTGACTCCTGCGGCTTGTCCGCGCGAACAGGGCGCAAACGTTGAGCGATTCAGCTCCAGCATCTACCCGAGGCCGGGGCCTATGGCAAGGAAGCCGGAGCGGAAGGGCCGGCCTGGACGCATGCGCGGAGAAAGGCGTCGAGAAAGGCCAGCAGTTCCGCGGGAGGCGCGATGCGCCACGCCGCCCGGCTGGGCCGGGGCTCGGCCCGCACCAGCACCCCGACGCCCACCTCTCCCAGGGCGGCGAAGGCGTCCTCGTCGGTGAGGTCGTCGCCCAGATAGAAGACCGCGGCACCGGGCTCGCACTCGTCCAGAATGGCGCGCACGGCCCGGCCCTTGTCCGCCCCGGGCAGGCGCAGCTCCAGGCCGCCGTCGAAGCCGTGCAGCTCCAGGCCAGACCGGCCGGCCTCCCCGGACCAGGCCGCATCCACCTGCCGCCTGGCCGCCTGCGCCCGGGTCGGCTCCAGGCCGCGCAGGTGGAAGGCCAGGCAGCCTGGCTTGCGCTCCAGACATGCCTCCAGGCCCAGGTCCCGCACCAGGCGTTCGGCTGCGTCCAGCCCCGCGGCCTGTTCCGGCCTCGGGGACAGGCTCTCCCGCCGGCCGTCCGGGAAGAGGCGTTCTCCGCCGTGGCTGCCCCAGACCTCGGGCTGCCGGGACAGGCCCAGCAGGCCGAGCAGCACCTCGCATTCCCGGCCGGTGACGAAGACCACCCGGCAGCAGTCCGCATCCAGCAGGGCCTCCAGCCGCTCCCGCACCCCGGGATAGAGCCGGGCCTGGACAGGATCGGGAACGAAGGGAGAGAGGGTGCCGTCGAAATCGAGGACCAGCACCCGCTGCGGCGCGGCGGAGATGCCCCGCCACACCGCGCTGTCCGCGCCGGCCTCGGCCCAGGTGCGCACCGTCACTCCCTACCTGCTGTTGCGGCGCCGCAGCAGGCGCAGAGTCTTGCGCTCCCGGTAGGCCATGATGCCCTTGCGGGTGGCGAAATAGGAGATGAAGAAGGAGGGAACGCCCAACACCACCCCGCCCACGAACATGATGGCGAAGAAGTCCCAGCCCGTGGCGATGAGCTCCTTCATCTCCAGGTGGTGGGGATCGAAGGCCGGGACCTCCAGGGGAAGGAAGACGCGGCCCACCAGGTAGAGCATGTAGTAGAACGGGATGACGTTGAAGGGGTTGGAGATGGTGGTGCAGATGGCCGCGGCCACCTTGTTGCCTCCGAAGATGAAGGCCAGGGTGAGCACCACCACGGTCTGGAACGGGATGATGGGCAGGAAGCCCACGAAGATGCCCCAGGCCACGCCCAGGGCGATGTTGTGGGGCGAGGCCTTCTGGCGCAGGATGCGCAGGTACTGATAGCGGACCCAGCGCCTGAGCCGCTTGGACCAGGAACGGCCCGCGCCGCGCATCGTGACCGCCGCCCCGGACACGGACCTACCCCAACAGGTCGAAGCGGGCGAACTTCATGGACAGCCCGGCCCGGCCCTGGGTGGCCGAGCGCAGGTCGGTGGAGAAACCGAAGAGTTGGCGCAGGGGGGCCAGGGCCTGGACCACCTTCTGGCCGGTGTGGTCGAACATGTTCTCCACCTTGGCCCCCTTGGAGCCCAGAAGCCCGATGACGTCGCCGATGAAGTCGCCGGGCGCGGTGATCTCCACCCACATGAGCGGCTCCAGGAGTTGCGGCCCGGCCGCGGCCAGAGCGGCCTTGAGCGCCGCGGCCGCGGCCATGTGGTAGCCGACCGGGCTGGCGTCCGGCCCGCGGCGCATGGAGGTGACCGCCACCCGCACGTCCTGCACCGGGTAGCCCTTGACCACCCCGCTCTGCAGGCCGTCCTCCAGGCCCTGGGCCACCGAGTCCAGCCAGGCCTGGGGCCAGCCTTCGCGATCCATCTCCAGGACCACCTCCCGGCCCGCGTCCCGGGGCAGAGGCGAAACCGCCACCGTGACCTGGCCGAAATGGCGAACCTCGCCCAGTTCCCGGTCGAACTCGCCCTCGGCCGTGCCGACGCGGGACACGGTCTCCATGTACACCACCTGCGGCTTTCCCGCCCGGGGGTCCACCCCGTACTCCCGGCGCATGCGCTCCAGCACCACGTCCAGATGCAGTTCGCCCATGCCCGAAAGGATGATCTGGTCCGTGTCCTTGTCCCTCTCCACGGCAAGGGTGGGGTCTTCCATGAGGAACTTGTCCAGGACCTCGATGAGCTTGTCGGTCTCCGCCGCGCTGCGCGGCTCCAGGGCCAGGGAGATGACCGGCCGGTAGGCGGAGATGTTCTCCAGCACCAGGGGCCGGGCCGGATCGCACAGGGTGTCGCCGGTGCGGGCGAAGCGCAGGCCGGCCACGGCCACGATGTCTCCGGCCGGGGCGCGCTCCTCCTTCTCCTTGCGGCCGGCGTGCATGCGGAAGAGGCGGGCCACCCGCTCGGTCTGGCCCTGGGTGACGTTGGCCACCTCGGCGCCCTCCTCCAGCACGCCGGCATACACTCGCAGAAACACGAGCTTGCGGCCGGTCTCCATGCTCACCTTGAAAGCCAGGGCGCACAGGGGGGCGTCCGGGGCCGGCTCCAGGCGCAGGCCCTTGCCCGTGGCCGGGTCCTGGGCGGTCTGGCAGGCAACCTCCCGCGGCCCGGGCAGATAGTCGCAGATCCCGTCCAGGAGCGGCTGCACGCCGGCGTTGCGCAAGGCCGAGCCGGAGAACAGCGGCACCAGCTGGAGCCCCACCGTGGCGGCCCGGATCGCGGCCTTGACATCCGCCACGGGCAGGTCCTCGCCCCCCAGGTAACGCTCCAGGATGGACTCGTCCTGCTCGGCCAGGGTTTCCAGGAGGCGCTCCCGCCAGGGCGCGGCCAGTTCCGCTTCGCTCTCCGAGAGCGGGGAGCGGACCACGTTGCCGCCCTGGGACTCGGGGTCGAAATTCAGGCGCTCCATGGTCACCAGGTCGATGCAGCCGGCGAACTCCTGGCCCTCGCCCACCGGGATGACCAGGGGCAAGGGCGCGGCCCCCAGCTTGGCCTTCATCTCCTCCACCACCTGGGCGAAGTTCGCGCCCAGCCGGTCCATCTTGTTCACAAAGGCCAGCTTGGGCACCTTGTAGCGCTCGGACTGCCGCCACACGGTCTCGGACTGGGGCTCCACCCCGCCCACGGCGCAGAACACGCCCACCGCGCCATCCAGCACCCGCAGGGAGCGCTCCACCTCGATGGTGAAGTCCACGTGGCCCGGGGTGTCTATGAGGTTCACGGTCTTGTCCTTCCAGCGGCAGGTGGTGCAGGCCGAGGTGATGGTGATGCCCCGCTCCTGCTCCTCGGGCATGAAGTCCATGGTGGCGGTGCCCTCATGCACCTCGCCCATGCGGTGGATGCGGCCGGAATAGAAAAGGATGCGCTCGGTGAGGGTGGTCTTGCCCGCGTCGATGTGGGCGATGATCCCGATGTTGCGCAGGGAATCGATATAATTCTTCGGAATGGCTGCTTTCTTGGCCATGAGGGGTCCTTGGGGGAAGGAAGGCTCAGGAATCCCGACGCAGGGCGAGGCCGCGACGCAGGAAAAGGCTTGGCGTCAATCCGGGCCAGGCGAAACACCCCTCGGCCCCGGGGCCCAGGACCAGGGCTCCCCGGGCCAGGGCCGGGGCGATCAGGTCCCGGGGCGCGCAGACCGCAGGATATCCCTGGTCCAGGAAGGCCGGAAAGCCTCCGTTGCGCGGGCGGGCTCCGGCGGGCAGGCCGGCGGCCTTGCCCCGGCGCGGCCAGACCTCCAGGTCCGCCGTGGGGTGCATGAGGCGCAGGGCGGCCACGTCCAGGGTCCGGTCCGGATCATAGACTCCGATCCGGGAGACGGGCTCGCGCAGCCACAGGCTCAGGCCGGGCAGGCCGGCGGCCTTGCCGGCCAGGTCGCGCAGGGTGCGCCCCGCGCCCAGAAACAGGGCGGCCGCGCCGCCGGGAAGGCCGGCCAGAAGCGTCAGGAGCTCCAGGGCGCCCGCCCGATCCAGGCGGCACACGTGCTCCAGACCGCAGAGCTCCAGGGCGGCAAGCACCCCATCGGCGCGGCCTGAGCCGGGGCCCAGGCGAACGGCGAGGGTGGCCTCCGCTCCCCCCAGCACCGCGGGCAGGGCCGCGGCAGCGGCCTGGGCCGGGGAGTCGAGGGTCTGGTCCAGGAACAGGACCACCGCGCCCACAGGAACAGCCCGGGTATCGAGGGAAAAGCCGTTGTCCCAGGACGAAGTGCCGCTGCGGGCCGCCAGCCCGTGCGGATCCATGAGCGGGTGCAGGCCGGCGGCCAGGGTCTTGACCCAGGCCCGAACCGCAGGATCGGTGCGGGCGTAGGCGCGGGCGAAGAGGCGGTCGTCCAGGAACGCCTCGGCAAGTCTGTCCGGCAGGGGAATGGTGAACATGGGGGCCTGGCCGGTCGGGGTGCTTCCAGTATCGGCGGGCCAAGCCGGCCCGCCGGTTTCAATGCGCTACAACCAGTCGAACCACTGCTTCCAACTGCCCTGGACGCGCTCCCGTTCGGCCTGGGAGGCGTCCTCCTGGGCCCGCAGGTAGGCCAATTCGGCCCGCCTGGCCGCATACTGGGCCACGTCGGGCAGATCCGTGAAGGTTTCGCTCACGTACCGGTAACGCCGCCAGGCCGAACTGTAATGCGCTGAGCGCCAATAGAAGTCGGCCACGAAGACCTCGTGCTCGGCCATGTAGCGCCGGCACTTGACCACGTATTCCCGGGCCTCGGGCGTGTACTTGCTGTCCGGATAGGCCTCGGCCAGCCGGGTGAAGTGCTCCACGGCCTCAGCCACGTGGGCCTGGGGCATGTCGATGGAGCGGAACTGCCTGTAGAGGGACTTGCCGATCTGGAAGAGGATGTAGGGAATCTGCTCGTGCCGGGGGTGCAGGGTCTCGAACTCGCGGTAGGCGTCAGCCGCATGGGAATAGTCCTCGTCCAGGAAGTAGGCGTCTCCAAGGGCGATCTCCGCCTGCGGCGTATAGGGGCTGAAGGGATAGCGATCCTTGAGCCTGGCGAAATACTCGGCCGCCCGGGAGTACTCCTTCTCCTTCATGGCGTCCTGGCCGGCCTCGAAGAGCTCCTGGGCGGTGTCTTCGGGCGGGGGCAGGAGAAAATAGTCGATGACGCCGCAGCCGCTCACCATAAGGAGCAGCAGGGCCAGCAAGGCGGTACGGACGGACGTGTGCATGGCGTCACTTGGCGCGGCATGCGCCGCGCGGGTCGTTCCGGCGGAAGGCGCCGGGGTTCTCGGGAAAAGGCGGGCCACCGCGGCCCGGTTGCAGCCCTATACCCTCCCCGGTGCAAAAAAGAAAGGGCGGCCGGGGCGACGAAAAGGGGCGGCCGCCGCACATGCAGGGCCGCCCCGGAACGCTTCTCACCGGACTGGCTAGGCCAGCTTGGAGGTGATCATCTCCTTGATGCTGCTCTTGGAAACCGCCCCGGTGATCTGCTCCAGGACCTCGCCTCCCTTGAAGAGAATCAGGGTGGGGATGGCCCGGATGCCATACTTGCTGGGGGTGGCCTGGTTCTCGTCCACGTTCATCTTGGCCACCTTGACCCGGCCGGTGAACTCGTTGGCAAGCTCCTCGACCACCGGACCCATGGCCCGACAGGGACCGCACCAGGGCGCCCAGAAATCGATGAGCACCGGCAGGTCGCACTTGAGGACTTCCTGTTCGAACGAGGCATCGGTCACTTGCAGCGCCATGGTCTTCTCCTTTGGGTTCTCCGTGAGCACCGCCGCGCCCGGGACGGACAACTGAGCCGCCCTCTTCCGCCCCGGACAGGGGTGCAAATTATCTGAACATCATTACGGCAAAGTAGTGAGCGAGCGCCCCGAAGTCAAGCCGGAACTTGCGGCTCTGGCCTCACTCCGGCCCGCCGGAGCCACGGTGCGGAAGTCCCGGGGCACGGCCCGGCCGCGGGGGATGGCCTCCAGGTCCGGACCATGGACCAGGCCGGCCTCGAACAGGAACCGGCCGGCCAGGGCCACCATCACCCCGTTGTCGGTGCACAGCCGGGGCGGAGGCAAGATGAGCGGCAGGCCGCGGCGTTCGGCCACGCCGGCCAGGACCCGGCGGAGCATGGCGTTGGCCGCCACCCCGCCCGCGGCCACCAGGCCGCGCACCGCGACCCGGTCCAGGGCCCGCTCGACCTTGATGCGCAGGGTGTCGGCCACGGCCAGGTTGTAGGAGGCGCAGACCCGGGCCAAATCCGCGGGCAGGCGCTCCGGCTCCAGGGCCGCGGGATCGGCCAGGGCGGGCAGGCGCAGGTCGGGATGGGCGGCCACGTACTGGGCCATGGCGGTCTTCAGGCCGCTGAAGCTGAAATCCAGATTGTCGTTGGCCACGTAGGCCCGGGGGAAGAGATCCGGGACGGGCTCGGCCAGCCGGGCCAGGTCGTCCATGACCTTGCCGCCGGGGTACGGCAGATTCAGGCTCTTGGCCGCCTTGTCGAAGGCCTCGCCCGCAGCGTCGTCCAGCGTGCGGCCCAGGACCTCGAAGTCCGTGGCCGAGCGCATGAGGTAGAGTTGGGTGTGCCCTCCGGAAACCAGCAGGCCCAGGCATGGGAACGGAATGTCCTGGTCCAGGGCCGGGGCCAGGAGATGGGCCTCCAGGTGGTTGACTCCCACCAGGGCCGCGCCGGTGGCCAGGGCCAGGCCCTTGGCCAGGGACACGCCCACCAGCAGGCTGCCCAAGAGCCCGGGGCCGCGGGCCACGGCCACGGCGTCCAGGTCCCCGGCCCGGACTCCGGCCTCGGCAAGGACCCGGTCCAGGAGCGGCCCCAGGCAGCGCAGGTGCTCGCGCGAGGCCAACTCCGGAACCACCCCGCCGAACAGGGCGTGGGCCGCAACCTGGGAGGCCATGGCCTCGGCCCGGACCGTCCGGCCTTCCAGCAGGGCCAGGGCGGTTTCGTCGCAGGAGGTTTCGATGCCCAGGACCAGGGTCACGGCTTGCTCTGCAGCAGGATCTCCCGGGCCTTGGCCACGTCGTCGTGGGATCCGATGAACAGGGGGACCCGCTGGTGCAGTTCTTCCGGGGTGTACTCCAGGATGCTCCTCACCCCGTCGGTGGCCAGGCCTCCGGCCTGCTCCACGATGAAGGCCATGGGCGCGCATTCGCACAGGAGGCGGAGCTTGCCCCTGGGCTTGTCCGGATTCTTGTAGTCCATGGGGTACATGAAGATGCCGCCGTCCAGCAGGTTGCGGTGGAAGTCCGCCACCAGGGAGCCTATGTAGCGCAGGGTGTGGGGCTTGCCCCGGGGAGTCTGCTCGCTCTTGAAGTAGGAGATGACGTCCTTGGTCCCCTTGTCCCAGTAGTTCCAGTTGGACTCGTTGACCGAATAGATCTTGCCCGCCTTGGGGATCTTCATGTCCGGGTGGGAGAGGAGGAACTCGCCCACGCTGGGGTCCAGGGTGAAGCCGTGCACCCCGTCGCCGGTGGTGAAGACCATCATGGTGGACGAGCCGTAGATGAAGTAGCCCGCGGCGACCTGCTTGTCGCAGCGCTGCAGGACTTCCTCCACCGTGGGCGAGGGCTTGCCCCAACTCTCCTTGGGCCGGCGATAGATGGAGAAGATGGTGCCGATGCTCACGTTCACGTCGATGTTGGTGGAGCCGTCCAACGGGTCGAAAATCAGGAAATAGTCGCCCTGGGGAAAGCGCTCGGGGATCTCGATGAGATCCGCGTTCTCCTCCGAGGCCATGGCGCAGAGCACTCCGGCCCGGCGCAGACGATGGATGAGGATGGAGTTCGCGAATTCGTCCAGCTTGCGCACCCGCTCGCCCTGGACATTGGTTTCGCCGGTGAAGCCCAGCACGTCCAGCAGGCCGGCCTTGGTCACCTCCCGGGAGATGATCTTGGCCGAGAAGATGAGTTCGGTGATGAGGCTGGTGAACATGCCCCGGGCCACCGAGGACTTGGTCTGGTGGAAGAGCAGGTGCTCGGTGACGGTAACCTGGCGAGGCACGGCCATGGCTGGACCTCCTTTATGGCGTGGGGCCGGAAAATCAATAAGGCCCGAAGACTATACTTCCACTGCGCCGCGGAAGTAAAGGCAAGCTCGCTCCGGGTGGATGGCTGGGCAGTCTATTCTTCCGGCGGGAGTTCGGCGAGGTAGACGACCTGCCGGTCGCCCAGGTAGCGGGTGATCCAGACCAGTTGCCGGCCCTGGACCTCGATCTCGCCCTGAACCTCGTTTTTGAGGCGCTCCGCCCAGGGCTCGGCCTGCACCGCTGCGGCCAGGTCGCCGAAGCCGCCGGACCAGAGCACGGCCTCGGATGAGACCACCAAGAGCTTCTGGGGATCGGGACTGAGCTGGACCAGGCTGCGCAGGTCGAAATGCGCGGCGATGACGCCCTGCAGGGTGTTGTCCTTGAAGAAGGGGGTGGCCACGTAGATTTCCGGGCCCAGGGGGGTGTCTTCGATGAAGCCCCGCAGGCGGCGGTCGCGCCAGGCGTCGCCGGCCTCGACCAAGGGGGCCATGTTCAGCGGCTTCAGGGTCACTTCCGGCCGGGCCAGGAGCACCGCGCCGGACATGTCCGTGGCGGCCAGGCCGCTGAGCCAGGGGAAGCGCTTGAGCAGGCCGTCGGTCCAGGCGTCGTCCGGAAAGCTGTCCCGGGCGTCGACCACCCGGACCAACTCGCCGAGCTGCATGTCCACCGGGGTGAGAAGCGGGGCCAGCACGGCCTCCCAGTGGTCGTGGTCCTCGGCCTTCAGGTCCACCTGGGGGTCCACGTTGACGTAGGTGCGGTAGAGTTCCTGGGTGTCCTTCCAGGTCCGGCGCATGGTCTCGCAGCCGGTGAGGGCGAGAAGCGCCAGGGCCAGGCAGGCAAGAAGCGTGAAACGCCGCACGGATGCTCCCTTCAGGTTGATGGCGGTTGCCCGGTTCGTGTCGCGGGCGACACAGGGGCATGTGACAGAAGACGGCAAAGACATCAAGGGAAAAAGCTCCGGCGCGGCGGCAGCGGCCTGCGCGCTCAAGCCTGGGCCCGAGCTTCCAGGCGCTCGGCCAGGGCCTCCAGGGTGGAGAGCAGCTTTTCCTTGCCGGGCAAGGGGGCCGGTTCGGGCCGCTTCTCGCGGGCCGGCGCCGGCGCGCCGGCGCCGCGGCGCAGCTTGGACTGCATCGTGGCGGCCAACCCCTCCAATTCGTCGGCCTCGTCCCCCTGGGCCGCGGCCGCCAGTTCCCGGTAGATGGCCAAGGCGCCCTTGTAATCTCCCTGGTCGGCCAGCAGATCGGCCATGGTCCGGGTACGGATGTTGCCCTCGGACTCGTCGCCAGCCTCCTCGTCCGGACCGGGCTCGGGCTCCAGGGCGAATTCCTCGCTCTCGGGGCCGGCCTCCTCGGCCAGCACCTGGGCGATGGCCTCCTCCGGGCTGCTCGCTGCGTAGGTCGCGGCGGCTTCCGCGGCCATGTCCAGGCCCGGGGCCGCCGGAACCTCCTCCTCCACGTATTCGATGTCCGGCGCAGCCTCGAAATGGACCTCGCCCACCACCTCGGCCTCGGCCTGGAACGCGGGGCTGGATATCCCCTCGTTGGCGAACAGGGCCTTGAGGCCCTCCTCAATGACCTGGGACCAGGTGATGCTCCGGCCGCGGAAGGTGGAGGCCAGGAAAGACAGGGCCAGGGCGCTGTCCCGGGACTTGGGCGCGCTGCGCTCGGCCCAGACCTGCCAGAAGGCCGGGTACTGGGACAGGGTGGAGGCCAGGCCGTCCGCCTCCCGGGATGCGCCGTCGTCCTGGCCGCGCTCCGCGAGCAGCTCGACCAGGAAGAAGCGGGCCTCCAGGTGGTCCGGGTGCTTCTCCACTCCCCTCTTCAGGGTTTCGACGGCCTCCTCGGTCCGGCCATCCTCGTGCAGCAGCCGGGCCAGGGGGAAGAAAATCTTGGAGTTCGGCTCGATCTCCAGGAATTCCTTGAACCACTTGATTTTATTTTCCATCGGCTGCGGCCCCCGGCGCGGGTTGGTCTGGGAATATATACAACACCTCGCCGTCTTTCAAATAATTCATCCGGGTGCGGATCATGTCCGCCACCTGGGACCTGTCCCCTTTGAGGTGGCGGATCTCGCTGGAAAGGGCCTGGCTCCGTCGCTCGGCCGCCGCCAGGTCCTCCTGCAGGGCCGCGGTGCGCCGCTTCAGCTCAAAATAGGCGAAAACCCCCTGCTCGCCGAAAAAAAGATGGGAGGCCAGCAGGAGGTTCAATGCCAGCAGGAAGGTCAGGAGAAGTTTCTTCCACAGCATGGTCAGTGCAGGGGCCGCCGTTTCACCTCGCCCTCCCGGATGACGCCCAGCGGAACCTTGAGTTCCTCCAGGAAATGCGACGTGGCCGCCTCGATGCGGGTCACGTCGTCCTCGTCCACACGCACCGTGTCCAGCCGCTCCAGGAACGACTTGAGTTGCCCGAACTCGGCCAAAAGCACGTGACCGAGCTCGAGCTGCTCCAGATCCGGCTCCAGCTCCAGGATGGTCTCCAGGCAATTGGCCAGCCTGGAGTGCAGGGGGCTCGCGGTGTTCTCCATTTTTAGAAAACTTCTACACCTTTTCTTCGGCCATTGCAAACGGCCGGTAGTAGAGGTCGTACCCGGCCAGGCACTCCTCCAGGAGCTCCTTGGCCCGGCCCGCGTCCGCATGGTTCAGGTAGTAGTTGACGCTCTTCTCGAAGGCGATGCTGGGCTGCATGCTCGGGGCCGCGCCGCCGACCATGACCACGTTGACCCCCTTGCGCTTGAGACCGGGCCAGGAATTGATCTCCTTGAGCAGGGGCGCGCAGTCCTCGTTGTCCTCGATGAGGATCACCTGATAGCTGTTCAGGCGCAGCTTGGCCACGCCCACCAGGGTCTCGTCCGCCTCGGAATAGAATATGCCCTTGGACTTGAAGATGTCCTCGGCTGCGGAGCGCCAGGCCGCGTCGTCCAACTCCATGAAGGCGGAGGTGGAGCCCGGGGGAAACACGTCCGGCTCCACGGCCGGGAGCTTGGGCTCCTGCGCCTGCGGGGGCGGAGGCGGCGCCGGCTGCTCGGCAAAGGAGGACCTGAGGCTGTCTCCCACCCGCTCCACTACCAGCTTCTTCTGGCAAAAAGGGCACTTGAGCGCAAACTTGGGGACCTGGGGGACCTTCTCGTCCGGGATGTTGATCTCTTTCTCGCCGCAGGCGCAGAGAAAACGCATGGGAACTCCTCCAGGATGTGGGTGCGCGGCCTACTGGCCGTAGTCGCTGTCGATCTCCAGCCCGCCGATGTCCGTGACCTTCTCCCCGCGCTCGCTCTTGATGCGGTCGATCATCTGCATGAGCCGGGACTTGTCCGAGCCGTAAATGTTGGCGGTGTCCTCGGATATGATCCCGTCCTTGAAGAGCCGGGCGATGTTCTGGTCGAAGGTGCGCATGCCGAAGGCGTCGCCCTGCTCCACCACGTTGTAGAAGTTCTTCTCCCCCTGCTCCCCGTTCAGGATGATGTCCTTGATGCGCATGTTGTTGCGCAGGATCTCCATGGCCGCCACCCGGCCGCCGCCGACCTTGGGCAGAAGCCTCTGGGACACGACGAACTTCAGGCTCTCGCCCAGGCGCTGCCGCACCAGCCGCTCTTCCGAGGGCTCGAACATGCCGACGATGCGGTTGATGGTCTGGCCGGTGTCCGAGGTGTGCAGGGTGCCCAGCACCAGGTGGCCGGTTTCCGCGGCCTGCATGGCGATCTCGATGGTTTCGTGGTCGCGGATCTCGCCCACCAGGATGACCTTGGGCGCCTGACGCAGGGCCGCGCGCAGGCCGGAGGCGAAGGAATCGAAATCCACCCCCATCTCACGCTGGTTGACCGTGCCCATCTTGTGCGGGTGCACGAACTCAACCGGATCCTCCAAAGTCAGGATGTGCACCGGGGACTGGGTGTTGATGGCGTCGATGAGCGCGGCCAGGGTGGTGGATTTGCCCGAACCGGTGGCGCCGGTGACCAGGACGAGCCCGAACTTCTCCCGCGCCATCTCCTCGAAGATACCGGGCAGGCCGAGCTTCTTGGGGTTGGGCACGTCCATGGACAGCTGGCGCATGACGATGGAGACAGTGCCCCGCTGGTTGAAGATGTTCACCCGGAAGCGGGCCCGCCCGAAGAGCTCGTAGGAGGTGTCGCAGGAGCCGCGCTGCACCAGGTCCCGGTACAGGCGAAGGTTGGATCCCATGATGCACATGGCCGAGGCCTCAGTCTGGAAGGGCGTGAGCCGGCCCAGTTCGGGCCGGAGCGACACGTCCTTGAGCACGCCGTGGACCTCGGCCTGGAGCGGCTTCTTGGCCACGAAGAAGATGTCCGAGGTGCCCGGAGCGAAGTCCAGCACCTGGCCGATGACGTGGTCGAACTGGGCGCGCAGCATGTCAGGCTCCCTCGGTGAAGTCCTTGGGCGGCTGGGTCAGGAACTGCTTGAACTTGGCCTTGTCCACGGCCTTCTCGTAGGCGTCGTTGGGATCGATCTTCTTGGCGTTCAGGAGCTTCAGGATCTCGTCGTCCAGGGTCTGCATCCCGAACTTCTTGCCGGTCTCCATGATGGAGTTGATCTGGAACGTCTTGTTCTCGCGGATGAGGTTGCGCACCGCGGGCACGCCCACCAGGATCTCCAGGGCCGCAATCCGGCCCTTCTGGTCGATGCGCTTGAACAGGTTCTGGGCCACCACCGCGCGCAGGGCCTCGGACAGGCCGGCCCGCACCTGCTCCTGCAGGTCGCCGGGGAAGACCTCGATGATGCGGTCCACGGTCTTGGCCGCGGAGATGGTGTGCAGGGTGGAGAACACCAGGTGGCCGGTCTCGGCCGCCTCGATGGCCAGCTGGATGGTCTCCAGATCGCGCATTTCGCCCACCAGGATGATGTCCGGGTCTTCGCGCAGCGCCCCGCGCAGGGCCGCGGCGAAGCTCTTGGTGTCGCGTCCGAGCTCGCGCTGGTTGATGAGGCACTGCTGCGGGGTGTGCACGAATTCGATGGGGTCCTCGATGGTGAGGATGTGCCTCTTCCGGTTCCGGTTGGCGTAATCCACGATGGCGGCCAGGGTGGTGGACTTGCCCGAGCCGGTGGGGCCGGTCACCAGCACCAGGCCCTTGGGCAGGAGCGCCAGGTTCTGGAGCAGGGGCGGCAGGCTCAGCTGCTCGCAGGTGAGGATCTTGGAGGGAATCTCGCGGAACACCGCGGCGCAGCCGCGGTTCTGGTTGAAGAAGTTCACGCGGTAGCGGGCCATGCCCGGGACCTCGTAGGCGAAGTCCACGTCCCCGGTCTCCTCGAACTCCTTGATCTTGTTCTCGGGGGTGATCTCGTAGAGCAGCTTCTTGAGTTCGTCGTGCTCGAAAACCTTGTACTTGACCCGCTCCAGGTCGCCGTGCAGACGGATGATGGGCTGGGAACCGGAGGAGAGGTGAAGGTCCGAGGCCCCCATCTCGTGCATCATCTTGAAGAAGGCGTCTATCTGGGCCATGCCAAAACTCCCGGTGTTTGCAGATGTTCAATCCACGGCGCGGCGGCCTTCCTTACTTCCTCGCATTCCCCTCATATAACCAATTCCTGTAGAAATTGTACAGATAATTCGCCCCGGAAAACACGGTCATAAACAGCGCCAGGTACAGCAGGACCACGCCCGGTCCCGCGAGGTCCACCCCGAAGAGCGGATAGTGGAGGATGAGGGGGATGAGGGCGATGGTCTGGAGGATGGTCTTGAGCTTGCCGTACCGGTCCGCGGCCAGGACCAGGCCCTGCTCCATGGCCGCGGCCCGCAACCCGGTGACGGTGAGCTCCCGGCACACGATGACCACCACGACCCAGGCCGGGACCCACTGCAGGTCGGCCAGCATGATGAGCACCGAGCCGATGAGCAGCTTGTCCGCCAGCGGGTCCAGGAACTTGCCGAAGTTGGTGACCATGTTCTGCCGCCGGGCCACGATGCCGTCGATCATGTCGGTAAGGGAGGCGACCACGAACACCGCGGCGGCCACGAAGCAGGCCAGCCTGCTCTCGAAATACAGCAGGAGCACGATGACCGGAATCGCCAGGATGCGCAGAAGCGTCAGCTTGTTGGCCAGGTTGAACATGGGGAAACTCAGCCGCCTAGCTTGCGGTAGAGGGTGAGGACCTTGCGCACATAGTCCCGGGTCTCGGCATAGGGGGGGATGCCGCCGTGCTTCTCCACCGCCTCGGGACCCGCGTTGTAGGCGGCCAGGGCCAGGTCCAGGCGGCGGAACCGGTCATACTGCATCCGCAGGTAACGCACTCCGGCCTCGATGTTCAGTCGGTAGTCGAAGGGCGAGGTCAAGCCCAGGTCCTTCTGGGTCTGCGGCATGATCTGCATGATGCCCTGCGCCCCGGCCGGAGACACGGCGTCGGACTGGAAATTGGACTCCACCTGGATCACCGCCTGGACCAGGCGGTGGTCCATGCCGTTTCGTTTGCTGGAGGCGCGCACCGCCTCGAGAATCTTCTCCTTGCCCACGTCCGGAAAGTCCCGGTACACGGCGAAGAGGCTCCACTTCCGGCCGCCGCGCGGCTTGTTGGTGAAATGGTAGACCCCCTGCTCGTCCTGGTAGTAGTACATGCTCCAGGCCCCGGCCGTCTCGATCCAGGCCAGGGCCGCCAGAAGGGCCGGCACGGCCAGGCACAGGGACAGGGACCTTGGACGCATGGCTCCGACCTCAGGCGTGCAGGGTGGACACCGACTCCAGGCTCTTTTCCGCGGCCTCGCGCACCGACCGGGCCAGGTTCTCCATGGCCAGCTTGGCCGGCGAATCCTCTTCCAGGAGAACCACCGGGGTGCCCAGGTCGCTGGCCACCACCGTGGCCGGATCCAGGGGGATGGCCCCCAGGAAGGCCAGGCCGTACTTGCGGGCCAACTCCTCGCCTCCGCCCTTCTTGAACAGGGAGATCTCCTTGGCGCAGTGCGGGCAGATGAGGCCGCTCATGTTCTCCACCACGCCCAGGACGTTGGCCTTGGCGTACTGGAGGAAGTTGATGGCCTTGCGCACGTCGGCCAGGGACAGCTCCTGGGGGGTGGTGACCACCACGCAGAGGGCCTCGGGGATGGTCTTGAGCACGGTCATGTGCTCGTCGCCGGTGCCCGGAGGCGAATCGATGACCAGAAAGTCCAGGTCGCCCCAGGAGATGTCGGCGATGAACTGGCGGATGGCGGTGGTCTTCATGGGCCCGCGCCAGAGCACGGCCTGGTCCGGGTCCTTGAGCAGGGCGTCCATGGACACGGCCTTCAGGTTCTCGCTGTACGAGATGGGCTTGATGAGCCGGCCCCGGTCGGCCTCCATGTGCCGGCCGCCCAGGCCCAAAAGCCGCGGCACGCTGGGGCCGTGCAGATCCACGTCCACGATGCCCACGCGCTGGCCGAGCTTGGCCAGGCCGGCGGCGATGTTCACCGCCACCGAACTCTTGCCCACCCCGCCCTTGCCGCTCATGATGAAGAGCTTGTAGCGGATGCGGGAGAGGGTCGAGGTGATGAGTTCGTCCTGCAGGCTCTTGCCCGCGCTGTCACGGCCGTGGGTCCCGCCGGCCGAGGGGCAGGCGGAGCAGGAAGATTTGGTAGAGGACATGTCCGTTTCTCGCAGGTTGTTCTTGGCTGTGCGGCCCAGGCCGCGGCTTTGGCAAAGTATAGCGCCTTTTCCGGATTTGACCAGGGCGGACCGCTACCAGCCGTGCGCGCCCACCAGGTCCACGAAGACCACCCCGCCGCGGCGCTCCTCGCTGAGGGACCCGCCCTCCTTGCGGACCAGGACCAGGTCCTGATCGCGGCGGCTGCGGCCCACGGGCATGATGAGCAGGCCCGGGTCGGCCAACTGGTCCAGCAGCGGCGGAGGCACGTAGGGACCGCCCGCGGTGACCATGATCCGGTCATAGGGCGCGTGCTCGGGCCAGCCCAAGGTGCCGTCGTCCAGTTTGAGGCGGATGTTCAGGTACCGCATCCGGGTCAGGCGCTTGCGCGCCTCCTGGTGCAGCTCCCGAATCCGCTCCACGGTGTAGACCTCGGCCCCTAGTTCGGCCAACACCGCGGCCTGGTAGCCCGAGCCGGTGCCGATCTCCAGCACCCGCATGCCGGGCGCCACCTGCAGCATATCGCTCATGAGGGCCACGATGTAGGGCTGGGAGATGGTCTGGCCGTGGCCGATGGGCACCGGGTTGTCGGCGTAGGCCTGGGCGTGGAGCGCCTCCTGCACGAAGAGGTGACGGGGCACCTTGCTCATGGCTGCGAGCACCGCGGGATCCCGGACCCCCCGGGCCTCGATCTGCTCCCGCACCATCCGCTCGCGGCTGCGCCGCATATCCATAACCGCCCCGCCTCCTGCCTAGCCGCGCTCAGCCCGACATGCAAACAGATTTGCCGCGTCTCGTCAACGTCGCGCGCCGGCCCTTGACAGCACCGCGCCGGTTCTGCGAGTCTGATATCGCAAGAAAAAAAGGGGGAGCCCATGTCCAAGCTCTGCGTGCACGACATCATGACCCGGGAGGTCTTCACCCTGCGCGAGTCGGACACCCTCAAGACCGCTCGGTCCATGATGTCCCTGGCCCGCATCCGGCACATCCCCATCGTCAACGACCGCATGGAGTTCCAGGGGCTGGTGACGCACCGCGACATCCTGGGCGCCACCATCTCCCGCTTCGCGGACATCGACCGGGAAACCCAGGACGAGATCGATTCGGGAATCCCCATTGCCGAAATCATGCGCACCGACGTGACCGACGTGTCCCCGGACCTGCCCCTGCGCGATGCGGCGGAGATGCTCCTGGCGCACAAGTACGGCTGCCTGCCGGTCATCGAGGACGGCATCCTGGTGGGCATCATCACCGAGGCCGATTTCCTCAAGCTGACCATCCGGCTCATGGACGCCCTGGACGGACTTTAGTGCGACTTAGCCCTTCAGGGCTTAGTCGCACTTATGCAGGATGGCCGAGCTTCTCGGCCATCCTGCGTTGACCGCGCCGCTCCGGCCTGAGTCAAATCATCTTCCATGGCCTTACTTCTCGGCCATCCTGCGTTGACCGCACCGCTCCGGCCTGAGTCAAATCATCTTCCATGGCCTTACTTCTCGGCCATCCTGCGTTGACCGCACCGCTCCGGCCTGAGTCAAGTCATCTTCCATGGCCTTACTTCTCGGCCATCCTGCGTTGACCGCACCGCTCCGGCCTGAGTCAAATCATCTTCCATGGCCCTACTTCAGGCCATCCTGCGTTGACCGCACCGCTCCGGCCTGAGTCAAATCATCTTCCATGGCCTTACTTCTCGGCCATCCTGCGTTGACCGCACCGCTCCGACTGAGGCTAGTACATATCGAAGGCGGTGTTCAGCAGGGGCTGCTCGCCGGCGAGCTGGGCCATCTCCTTGATGAGGGCGATGGTCTTGGCCGCTTCCTCCGGCTCCACGGTGTTGATGGCGAAGCCGGCGTGCACGAGGACGTAGTCTCCCAGGGCGGGCGCCTCGGGCAGGAGCATGAGCGAGCACTGGATGAAGGTCTCGCTATCGCCCACCTGGACCGTGGCGATGTCGTTCTCGTCGATCTCGCTGATCTTGCAGGGAATGGCTAGGCACATGAGGCGCTCCTCGTAGGGGCTTGGCTCGGGGTCGGAGTCTGCTTGGGGCGCACCTCTCCGCCCAGGGCGCGAATCTCGTCCAGCACCCGGTCGATGAGGCCGGGCAGGGCCGCGGCGCAGGGCGGGGTTAACTCCAGGCTCCAGCCCTCGATGTTCAAAGGCTCCATGCCCAGGACCACGCAGTTGGGACGGTGGCCGATGATCTCGCAGCAGGCCAGGGTCTCCAATAGGTCGGTTTCGTGCATGGACTGCTTGAAGGTCAGGGACAGTTTGAGGTCGTCGCCCTCCAGGCGATAGAGGTCGCCCGGAGCGCCGCCGTTCTGCACCGCATCCACGATCACCACGCAGTCGTGCTGGGTCAGCTCCTCGGTCAGGCGCAGGCCGCCGGCGCCGCCGTCCATGAGCTCCACATTCTCCGAGAACTCGTAGTTCGCGGCAAGGTGCTCCACCACACGCACTCCCAGTCCCTCGTCGTGCATGAGAATGTTGCCCACGCCGAGCACCAGGATGGTCTTCGACTTTTCACCCATGCTGCCTCCAGAAGCAGAAAAAACAAGGACCCGGCCCGTTTCCGGGCCAGGTCCTTGTATACGTACCAGTCAGCCCTTGTCCAGCCTAGGCTAGCACACCTTGAACTTGTAGACCTCGTTGGTCTTGGGATCGATGATGTGCACGCCGCAGGCGATGCAGGGGTCGTAGGAGTGGACGGTGCGGAGCACTTCCACCGGGCGCTTGGGATCGAACACCGGGGTGCCGACCAGGGCCTCCTCCACCGGTCCGAGCACGCCCTTGTCGTCGCGCGGGCCCAGGTTCCAGGTGGAGGGCACGACCAACTGGATGTTCTCGATCTTCTTGCCCTTGATGTTGATCCAGTGGGAGAGGATGCCGCGGGGGGCATCCACGAAGCCGACGCCCTGGGCGCTGTCGGGCATTTCCCACTTGGCCAGCAGGTTGGTGTCGCCCTTGGCCAGCATCTTGTCCACGTCGTCCATCCAGACCTGCATCTGCTTGCCGATGACCACGGTCTGGATGCAGCGGGCCGCGGTGCGGCCCAGGGTGGAGAACAGGGCCTCGGCGCCGACGCCCAGGTGCTTGAGCACCATGCTCACCAGGCCGACGGTCTCCTTGTGGCCGCGGGCGAAGGCGACCAGGGTCTGGGCCAGGGGGCCGACCTCGAACGCGCCGCCGTCGTAGCGGGGGGCCTTCATCCAGCTGTACTTGCCGGTGTCCTTCGAGGTCATGCGGTCCATGTCCGTGTACTTGGGCTTGGTCTCGCCCTTGTACGGATGGAGCGGAGCCCCGTCCTCGTACCAGCTGTACTTCACGTGCTCGGCGATCTTGTTGGGATCGAACTTCTTCCAGTTGGCGATGTCGCGCTTGTAGATCGCGCCCGGGGGCAGGTAGCGGGACTCGAGGTCCGCCTCGTTCTCCGGGAACTCGCCGCAGGTGAGGAAGTTGGTGGTGCCGCCGATGCCGCCCCAGTCAAGGTAGTACGGAGCCACGGCCAGGACGTCGGGAACGTAGGTGTTCAGCACGAAGTCCATGGTCTGCTTGTACAGATCCTTGAAGAGCTTGAACTTCTCCTTGGTGATGGCGTCGTAGCTGGTGATGCCGCCCTCGTAGAGGGACTGGGTGTGCGGGTTCTTGCCGCCGATGATGGCCATCATCCGGGACGGCAGGATCTGCAGCTTCAGGGCCTCCAGGTAGTGGGCGGTGGCCAGGAGGTTCAGCTCGGCAGGCAGCTTGTAGGCCGCGTGGGGATTCAGGAAGTAGGCGTTGGTGAAGATGCCCAACTGGCCGCCGTCAACGAATTTCTTCAGGCGCTCCTGGACGGCCTTCAGCTCGGCCTCGGTGTGCTTGCGGTGCCCCAGGCCGGCGGTGTTGGCGATCTCGGCGGCCTTCTTGGGATTGGCCGACAGGGCGTTGACCACGTCCACCCAGTCAAGGGCGTGCAGGTGGTAGAAATGCACGACGTGGTCGTGCAGGAACTGGGCGCCCATGAGCAGATTGCGCATGGCGTTGCCCAGGGGGGGGATCTTCTTGTCCACGCCCACCGCGTTCTCCACCATGCGGGTGGAGGCCAGGGCGTGCACGTGGGTGCACACGCCGCAGGCGCGCTGGGTGAAGTGCTTGGCGTCGCGGGGGTCGCGGCCCTTCAGGATGAGCTCCAGGCCTCGGAACAGCTGGGAGCTGCTCCAGGCGTTCTTCACCCGGCCGTTTTCGACCTCGACCTCAATACGAAGATGGCCTTCGATTCTGTTGATAGGATCGATGACCACTTTCCCGGAGTAGTTGCCCACCGGGGTGACCGGCATGGTCTTGGGCTTACAACCAGCCATGATTGCCTCCTCGGATATCTCTTAGTCGTTCGTCGTTCCGTGCATCCAGCCGTGAGCCAGCCGAGCCTATGCCGTCTCGTAGAAGGGGGACATCTTGTCCCAGAAGTCCGGCTCGGAGCAGCCGATGCAGGGGTGGCCGGCCTGGATGGGGAAGCTGACCTGGTTGAACAGGGCGGTGGCGCAGTTGTTGTAGGTATCCGGGCCCTTGCAGCCGAGTTCGTACAGGCAGTAACCCTTCTTGGCGGTCACGTCGTCGAAGGACTTGGCGAATTCGCCAGCCTCGAAGTTCTTAAGGCGCGGGCAATCGTCATGGACGGTCTTGCCGAAGAACAGCTTGGGCCGCAGGTTGTCGTCCAACTCCGGAACGCCCTTGGTGATGTAGTGCACCACGGCGCCGATGAAGTTGATGGGGTTGGGCGGGCAGCCGGCGATGTTGATGATGTTCTTGGTGGTGCCCAGGGCCTCGGCGACGCTCTTGGCGCCGGTCGGGTTGGGCTTGGCCTTCTGCACGCCGCCGAAGCAGGAGCAGGTGCCGATGTTGATGGTGGCGGCAGCCTTGGGGTAGACTTCCTTGATGATGGACAGCATGGTCTTGCCGCCCACCTTGCCATAGATGCCGCCGTCCTTGGTGGGAATGCCGCCCTCGCACACCAGCACGAACTTGCCGGCGTACTTGTGGATGGTCTCCTCCAAGGCATGCTCGATGGCCTCGCCGGCGCACTGCATGATGGTTTCGTGGTAGTCCAGGGAAATCACGTCAAAAAGCACATCGGCGATGGGCGGATCCACGGTGCGGAGAATGGACTCCGTGCAACCGGTGCATTCCGCGAACTGCAGCCAAACGACCGGGGGGCGCTTGGGCGAGGTCATCGCCGCAGCCACCGCGGCTGGAGTGAAGCTCGCATCGGCGGCCATGGCGGCCGACACCGCTGCGCAAAGCTTCATGAAGTCACGCCGGGTGAACCCCTTGTCTTTCAAGGTCTTCTCGACGTCGTTTTGGCCGCTCCCAATAAGACATCTCATAAGACACCTCCATCAGCTCTGAAACACGTTGGCGGTTACTTCCCCACATGTTGCATTAGGGTATCCTGAAGAACTTGCCTAACTGACGGTGCCACACCCCATTTTGAATCGAGTGAAATAAAAACAGAATTACTGGATTTCGTCAATAAAAATTCATTTTTTTGCCGTGTTATCGAGGCCTGCCCCTGATCTGCAAAGAGCACAGTACGCAGATTGTATTACGAAATAAAAAAATGTATGCACCACGCCCGTACGTAGCCATCAAGACGATCCATGATTTCCAAGTGATTCAAGCCGCTCCGTAACATTTATCGTAATTCCGGCCATCAGTGATCCGGAGAAAAAAATTCGCCAGCCCAGGACGGAGGTTCCGGCCCCGTCCAGCCGGGCCCTGGCCGGGCCTTGGCAGGGCCGGACGGAGCGGGTATAGAGTGCCCCGTGGACGCGTCATTCAACACCAGGAAACGGAGTGTTTCGTGAATTCACGCAAGGTTTTCCTCATCCTGGCCCTGGGCGGCCTGGGCATCGCCCTGGCAGTGGGCCTGGCCCTGTACTTCAAGGACACCGAAGCTCCCGTGGTGACGCTCACCCCGGCATCCGGACCGGTAGGCCCCACCGCACCCTTCACCCTCGCCGTCGACGACCCGGGCTCGGGACTTCGCGCCCTGACCGTCACCGTGACCCAGCAGGGCAAGACCGCCACCGCGGCGCAATTCTCCTTCGCCCAGCCCCAGAACCACGCCGAGGCGTCCTTCACACTGGAGCAGCACGGCCTCAGCGAAGGCCCCCTGACCATCCAGGTCACGGCGTCCGACGCCTCCATCCGGGGCTTCGGCCAAGGCAACGTGCTCACCGCCAGCTTCAACTTCACCCTGGACACCCGCCCTCCGGTCATTTCCGTGCTCTCCACCGCCCACAACGTGAATCGCGGCGGCTCGGGCCTGGCGGCCTACACCCTGAACGAGGAGGCCAGGGAGAGCGGCGTGGCCGTGGGCGCGCATTTCTTCCCCGGATTCAAGCAGCCCTCGGGGACGTATCTCTGCCTCTTCGCCTTCCCCTACAACATGGAGGCGTCTGACTTCAGACCCCAGGTCAGGGCCACCGACCTGGCCGGCAACACCCGGACCAGCGGATTCATCTTCCATCCCATCGAGCGCTGGAAGTTCAAGTCCGACGTGCTCGCCCTGCCCCAGTCCTTCCTGGACACCAAGATGCCCGAATTCGAGCCCCTGGTGCCGCACGCCGCGGACCAGCTCGAGCGGTTCGTCAAGGTCAACACCGAGATCCGCGAGGCCAACGCGCAGGAGTTCTACGCCCTGCGCACCAAGACCAGCCCCACCCCGCTCTGGAGCGGGACCTTCCTGCGCATGCCCAACACCGCGCCCCGGGCCGGGTTCGCGGACGCCCGGACCTACACGTTCGACGGCCGGGACGTGAGCCGCTCGGTCCACCTGGGTCTGGACCTGGCCTCCACCATGGCCGACGAGGTCCCCGCCGCTGCCGACGGCAAGGTGCTCAAGGCCGGCTACGTGGGCATCTACGGCAATACCGTGGTGCTGGACCACGGATTGGGGCTCATGAGCCTGTACTCGCATCTCTCCTCCATCCTGGTGGAGGAAGGCCAGATGGTCTTCAGGGGCAACCCGGTGGGCCGCACCGGCACCACCGGCCTGGCCGGCGGCGACCATCTGCACTTCGGAATCATGGTTTCGGGCCTGCCCGTGCAGCCCATCGAATGGTGGGACCCGCACTGGATCAAGGACAACCTGGACGAAAAGCTGACACTGGCCAAGGCCGCGCCCGCCAAGTAGGCGCGCCGCCCCGCCGAATTGCAAGGGCGGCCCTCCGGGGCCGCCCTTTTTGGTTCATCTGGACGTTCAGGAAGGGATCCGCCCTCGCGCCGCTCCCCGGGATCCCGCGAAGAATCCTTATGCGGACGCCTTTACGGCCGGCCCGGAAAACGGCAGGGTGTCCCGCACCATGGATGCGACCTCCCGCCTGCGCGGCCCTTCCGGCCGCCTTCACTACGGCTGGGCCGTGGCCGCGGCCGGATGCCTGGTGATGTTCGCCTGCCTGGGGCTGGCCCGCTTCGCCTTCGGCATCCTCCTGCCCTCCATGGCCCAGGGCCTGGACCTGAGCTACGCCCAGCGCGGCTATGTGGGCACGGGCTACTTCCTGGGCTACCTGGCCATGGTGGCCGTGGCCCCTCGCCTGTCGCGACGGCTGGGCAACGTGCGCTCCATCCTCCTGGGCCTGGGCCTCATCGCCGCCACCATGGCCCTGCTCGGCCTGGCCGGGACCTATTCCGCCGCCCTGCTCGCCTACACCCTGACCGGGGTGGGCTCGGGCGCCGCCAACATCTCCATGATGGCCCTGGTGGCGGCCTGGTTCGCCAGGCCGGTGCGCGGCCTGGCCGCCGGCCTGGTCATCGCCGGCAACGGCCTGGGCATCGTCACCGCAGGCTTCCTGGCGCCTGCGGTGGTGGCCGCGGGGGACTGGCGCTGGGGCTGGCTGGTCCTGGCCGGACTGGTGGCCCTGGCCCTCCTGGCGGCCTGGCTGGTGCTCAGGGAGTCGCCCGGGGTCATGGGCCTGGCCATGGTGGGCCAGGACCCCGCCATTCCCCCCTCCCCCGCCCCGCCCGCCTCGATCCCGTCCCGGGAGCGGGCCTTCCTGCTGCGCCTGGGCGCGGTCTACTCCCTCTTCGGCCTGACCTACATCGTGTACGGCACCTTCATCGTCACCACCCTGGTGGACGAATACGGATTCGGCCAGGACGTGGCCGGCCGCTTCTGGGCGTGGGTGGGCCTGTTCAGCCTGTTCTCCGGCGCGCTCATCGGCAAGCTCTCGGACCGCAAGGGCCGGCGGCTGGGCCTGGCCGCGGCCTTCGCCATGCAGACCGCGGCCTACCTGCTGGCCGGCCTGGGCGACGGCTCCCTGGCCCTGTACCTGTCCGTGGGCCTCTACGGCCTGGCCGCCTGGAGCGTGCCCACGGTCATGACCGCCATGGTCGCCGACCGCCTGGGCCCGGAACGCACCGCCGCGGGCTTCGCCTTCATCACCTTCTTCTTCGCCGCGGGCCAGGTGGCCGGCCCGGCCCTGGCCGGAATCCTGGCCGACGCCCTGGGCGGATTCCGGCCGGCCTACACCCTGTCCGCGGCCGGCGCCGCCCTGGCCGCGCTCCTGGCCCTGCGCCTGCCCCCGACGGCCAAGCCCGCGCGTTGAACCAAGAAGAAGGGCGGCCCCGGAGAGCCGCCCTTCTTGACGTTCATAACAGCCCGTTCAGAGGCTACCATTTCTTCTTGCGCTGGACCTCCAGGGCCTTGACCTGCTCCTCGTAGCTGGCGAATCCGGCCTGGCGCAGGGCGTCGAACACCGTGCCCTCCCAGTCCCAGGAGGCGTAGATCACCGGCTTGTGGAAGATGCCGCGGAACCGCTCCATCTCCTGGCGGTAGAACTCCTCCTTGCCGGCCTCCAGGTTCTCCCGGAGCTGCTCGCTGAACCGGGCCAGCTCGCCCTCGTACCACTCCATGAGATCCTTGGCGCTGTTGTACTTCTTGAGGATGTGGTCGTAGCTGTTCTCCTTGAGCAACTCCACCAGGCGCTCCAGGTGCTTGTCCTTGAGCCAGCCCCCCAGCTTGGAAAGGGGGATGTTCAGGCCCTCCACCGCGGCCATGTCCAGCTTGGTCTGGTGGTAGGTGTCCGGGACCACCGAGGCGGACACGATGCCGGCGATGGCCACCAGGCCGCGCAGGATCACCGAGTTGGACACGCCCTGGCCGCAGAATCCCACCTTCTTGGCGTACTTCTGGCCGGTGAAGATGGTGACGAGGATGGCCCAGACCACGGCCGGGTCCTCCTCGTCGTAGATGTGCTGCAGCCGGGAGTTGTCCCGGTCGGTGGCCAGCACCATCTGGGTCATGTCGTTGGAGCCGATGGAGAAGCCGTCGAACTCCTCGATGAACTGCTTGGCCAGGATGGCGTTGGAGGGAATCTCGGCCATGAGGATCATCTTGAGGCCGTCCACCCCGGAGCGCAGCTTGTGCACCTGCTCCAGGTAGCGCTTCATGCTCCGGGCCTCCTCCAGGGTGCGCACGAAGGGCAGCATGATCTGGAGGTTCTTGCCGCCGAACACGCCCCGGGCCATCTTGAAGGCCTCGATCTCCCAGTCGTGGATGTTGCGGGACACGCCCCGGTAGCCCAGCATGGGGTTGTCTTCGTGGGTTTCGAACAGGCTGCCGCCGATGAGGTTGCGGTACTCGTTCGACTTGAAGTCCGTGGTCCGGTAGACGATATCCTTGCCGTAGAAGGCCATGGCGAACAGCGCCAGGTTCTGGGACAGGGTCTGGACGTAGTGCTCCTTGCCGGTGCGGTAGCCCCGGGAGCGGATGATCTCCCGGATGCGCTCGGGCAGGGTGCGGACCTCCTCGATATCGCGCATGAGGCCCACCTGCTGCGCCACCTCGGTGCGCATGGCCTTGATCTTGCGCAGGGTCTCCTGGATGAAGGGATCGTCCTTGACGTGGTTCACGTGCTCGCGGATGCGCTGCTCGATCTCCTGGCGGCGCTGGATGCTGGCGGTGTCGCTGCCCGCGAACTGCTCCAGGAGCTCGGTGTAGCCCAGGATGACCGCGGCGTGGGCCTCCAGGTCCTCGGAGGTCTTGAGCAGGTCCAGCCGGCGGGTGGCCATGTCCAGGTGGTTGTCCAGCTGCTTGTCCAGCTCCCGCAGCCTGCGGTGCACGGCCAGGACCTCGTCAGTGGAGCGGGAGTTCTCGCCCTCGGACAGGGACTTGATCTCCTTGGCCAGACCGGTGAACACGCCCACGTATTCGCGCAGCTTGAAGTCCAGGGTGCGCACCCCGGCGTCGAGCTGGCGCTTGACCACCTTGGTCAGGCGGGCGTCCAGTTCACGCAGCTTGCGCCGGACCAGAACCTCGAGGTGTCCGCTGTCGTAGGCCTCCAGGGCCATGGGGTGCACCGCGATGTTGCCCAGCATGAACTCGGCGCGCAAGAGGCCGATCTCGAAGTCCGGAACGTTGCGCAGCCGGGACAGGAACAGGGCCTGGCCCACGTCGGCCAGGATGAGGCCGACCTTGGTGTTGGTGGCCGGCAGCTTGGCGGTGTCGATCTCGCCGCCCACCTCGATGAGGGGCAGCAGGCCGCGGTAGACCTCGCCGCGCGAGCCGTCCACGGTCACTTCCTGGCCGTCCAGGTTGCGCAGAGCCTCCAGGCGCTGGATGCCGATGATGGCCGGAATGCCCAGTTCGCGGGAGGTGATGGCCGCGTGCGAGGTGTCGCCGCCCACGTCGGCCAGGATGGCCGAGGCGATGCGCATGCCCGGCACCATGTCCGGGTCGGTGCGCTCGGCGGCCAGCACGTCGCCCTTGTTGACCTTGTTCAGCTCCAGCGCGCTGCGCAGGTAGCGCACAGTGCCCTGTCCGGCGCCGCGGGAGGCCCCGTTGCCCTCGATGATGACCTCGGCCCCGGCCAGGGCGGTCTGGTCCACCTCCAGGCGGCGCATGAAGATCACGCTGGGATGGTCCTCGAACTCCTCGTTCCAGCGGGTCTCGGGCCGGGCCTGCACGAACCAGAGCCTGTCGGACTGGTCGATGCAGAACTCGGTGTCCATGATCATCCCGCCGTAGGCCCTGGAGATGGCCCGCACGCCCTTGGCGACCTCCTCGGCCTGGGCCAGGGACAGGGACCAGTGGTAGGCCTCCACGTCGTCCACCTTGACCAGCTTGGTGCCGCCCCGCAGGTCGTAGACGATCTTCTTGTCCTTGTAGCCCATGAAGCGGATGACCACCTCCGGGCCGTCGTCGCGCTGGAACACGTAGAACTTGTCAGGGGTGACCATGCCGCCCACCACCGCCTCGCCCAGGCCGTAGGAGGCGTCCATTGACACCAGGTCCTGGCGGTCGGTGCCCCGGCATCCGGTGGCCGTGTCCGCGGAAAAGGCCGTGCCGGAGATGACCGGGTTGATCATGCGCATGATGCACACCGACAGGGAGGTGTTCTCGATGGCCCACTCCTCCTTGGCCTTGACCGCGATGCCGTCGTCGCCCGTGCGCTCGGCCAGGGCGATGGCGTCCAGGATGGCCTCCCGGCGGTAGGTCATGGAGCGCAGGTTGTAGGCCGAGGCGCAGTCCCACTGGTAGGCCTCCACCACCTTGGTTTCGCCCACGATGTTCAGGTAGGTGTCCTGCAGGCCGGCGAAGGCCTTCTTGCGGCTGTCCTCGCCCGCGGCCGAGGAGCGCACCGCCACCGGCACGTCCTCCAGCCCGGCCTCCTTGCAGATCTCGGCGTAGGCTCCGCGAACCGCTTCCTCCACCAGCTTGGGCAACTCCACCGAGAGGATGGCCGACTGCACCAGGACCGAGCGCTTGCGCAACTGGTCGATGCCCTCGGGCGAAGTGGCGAAGCCCTCCACCACGTTGTTCACGAAGGTGCGCAGCTTGACCAGGGTGCCCTTCTCCGCGGTCTCCTTGACCTTGTCGGCGACGCGACGGACAAACTTCTTGAGGTATTCCGGGTCCTTGTTGACCTCGGCGTCGTTCCAGTCGATGGTGTTGTATTCCCGGTCCACGGTGGACCGGATGAGGGCGGCGTTGACCTTGGTCTCGTCGAGGAGCTTATGGAAGGCGTGGGAGGAGATGGCCCTGAACTGGGGGGCGCGGATGCCCTGGACCTGGCTGATGATGGCGGTGTTGTAGTTCTTGCCGCCCACCACCAGCTCGGCATCCTCGCCGATGGCGACGATGTCCGAGCCGCACAGGACCAGCTGTTTCATGAGGGCCTGCTTGCCGGCCGGGGCCTTGTCCGCGGGCTTGTCCGCGGGCTTCTCGGCGGCTTTGGCGGCGGCCTTCGGGCCGGCGCTCTTCTTTTCGGTCTTGGCCATTCGTTCCTCCTTGCAGAACGGCGTGGCGGGGCTCTATCCTGAGGCGGCCGCTCTCCCCCGATGCATGCGGCGGCCGCCGACGGCGATCTCGAAAAACGGGCCGGGTCGCGAAGACACGGCTCCGGCCCGAGCATCACTGTTTATCCCGTGCGGGCGACCTTCGTCAAATGCCCGCAACCCAAGGCCATCACCTTACAGTTTCTGGCCGCAGTCCGGACAGAAGGCGTAGCTCTCCAGCACCGGATGGCCGCACTCCCGGCAGGTGCGGGGAATGGGTCCCAGCTCCACCAGGAGTTCGCCCTCCTTGACCGGAACCATCTTCTTGTCCTGCTGGTAGTCGGCGTGCTTGAGCACGCGGCGGACGATCCCGTCCACCGGAGCGGTCACGGCCTTCTCCTGCTTCATGATGGAGATGTTGAGAAGCTCCTCGCCGGCCTTCACCACATCCCCCACGGCCACGTACATGATCCACAGGTCGCCGTTGGACGGCGCGGCCACGTGGTAGTGGTTGGACGGATCGGCCATCTCCCCGCCCGCGGCCCTGCCGGTCTTGGGCTCGGCCACCTTGACCTGATGGCGCAGGGTCTCCGAATTCAGGGTGTAGGTCACGGTGCTCACGCCCGCGGAGTCGGGCTGGGAGATGTGGGCGATGGTCATATGGTGCGGCTTGCCGTGGGAGTCGGTGAATCCCATCTCCACCCCGGGCACCAGGCCCTCGAACCAGACGTCCAGAGGCAGGTTGTTGGGGTCGCCGTACCTGGCCTGGAAGGCGATGGTCTTGAGCGCATCGCCAGGGTGGTTCAGGTAGTTGACGAACTCCTCCTCGGTGGGCTCGCGGCGCAGGTGGAGGCGCAGGGACTCGCGCTCGGCGTCCATGTCGATGTCCTGCAGGGCGGTCAGGGGCGAGGCTTCGGTGCGCTCGGCCAGGGCTTTCCGGTAGTCGGGGCCGAAGGCGCTCTCGTAGACCCAGTCCGGCGGGAAGCCCAGGGGCAGCCGGCCGAACTTGCCCAGCAGCAGGTTGCGGAAGGCGTCGTTGGAGTCCCGGTAGATGTCCAGGCGGGCCTTGCGCATGCTCTCGGACAGGTCCTTCTCCGGGGTACGGGTCACGTAGTCGAGCACGTCCAGCAGTTCGCGCACCTCGCGCTCGCCGCCCCGCTTGAAGGCCCCGGTCACGGCCAGGAAGGCGGTGTTCCAGGTGATCTGGGAGCCCGGGGTCACGTCGTGGTAGCGCACGATCTTGCGGGTGCCGGTCAGGTACTGGAGCATGAAGGGCAGCAGGTGGATGTATCCCTGCTTCATGGCCCCTTCCTGGGAGGACGACGTGGCGCCGCCGGGCATGCCGTGGTCCACCACGTCGTAGTCGACGCCCCGGAAATACGGCGCGGTGTAGCGGTCGTAGTAGGGCATGATCTGCTTGAGCGTGAAGTTGCAGTGGCGGATCACGTCCTTGTTCAGGACGTTGGTCAGGCCGAACTCCTGCTCCATGTAGGCCGCGGTGGAGAGCACCTCGCCCTGGCCGTACCAGCGCACGCTGGCCCCGATGGCGGTGTCCACGATGTGCGCGCCGGCGGCCGCCGCCGCGCCCACCGCGGGCACGAACAGGCCGTCGGTGTAGTGGCGGTGGTAGTGCAGGATGAGCTCGGGGTACTTCTTGCGCAGGGCGGTGATCAACTCCCGCATGAAGTGGGGCGGGCAGACCCCGGCCATGTCCTTGAGGCCCAGGGTGATCATCTTCTGGACCTTCTTCTTGCTCACCCCCGCGGCCTTGCGGCAGACGTCCAGGATCTCCTCGGTGACCCCCAGGTAGTGGGGAACGTCGAAGCCCGCGGCCCAGGACATGGAGATGGCGGGCTCGAAGATGTTGCCCCCGGAGTTGAGGGCGACCTCGGCGAATGGCCGCATGTTCTCGATGTGGTTCAGGAAGTCGAAGCAGCGGATCACGTCGTAGTGCTCGCAGATCATCTCCCCGGTCCGGCGCATGAGGTTGCCGGGCTGGGGCTTGTATCCGAGCACGTTGGTGGAGCGGATGAGGATCTGCTTCAGGGTCTTGGGCGCGAACTCGTTCCAGGCCTTGGCCTCGGTGAAGGGGTAGGTCATGTTGGCCAGCATGGCCACGTGGTAGTGGGCCCCGCCGCCGTTCTCCAGGGAGAAGAAGTTGCAGTTGTCCAGATACTCGCCGATGAGACGGTCCTCGGCCAGCCGGAAACGGTTGCCCGAGTTGGACTGGGTGATGTCCCGGGCGGTGGTGTCCATGAAATGGATCTGGCCCTTTTCCCGGGTGGAGCGCACGTAGTCCAGGATCGCGTCGCGGTCCCCGCGCTTGTAGGGCGAGGGGTAGGCCTTGGGGTAGATGCGCGGCATGTGCGGGACGAACCGGCCCAGGCGCTTGTCGGAGCGGCCGCGGTACTCGCCGAGCTGGACGTGGGGATTGAATCCCTTGGCCGAGATCTCGGACGCCAGCCGGGACAGGCGCAGGGACTCCGGCTCCTCGTCCACGTAGTCCAGGAGGTCCGGGGCGTTGGCGATGAAGTTGGTGTCGTAGAGCCCGTCCCGGAAGCGGCGGTGCCGCACGATCTGCTGGTGGAACGGGATGGTGGTCTTCACCCCGCTGATGAAATACTCCTTGAGGGCGCGCTCGGTGATGCGCAGGACCTTCTTCCAGGACGTGCCGTAGGCCACCAGGAGCGAGGCCGCGGAATCGTACTGGGAGGGGAACTCGTAGCCCGCGGAGATGCAGGAGTCCAGGCGGATTCCCGGGCCGCCCGGGGAGACGTAGCGGGTGATGAGCCCGGCGTTGGGGGAGAACTTGCTCTGCGGGTCCTCGCAGTTGATGCGGCACTGCATGGCGTGGTTCAGGGGCTTGGTGGTCTTGGCGCTGAAGCGCAGCTTGGCGCCGAAGGCCACCGCGATCTGCTCCTCCACCAGGTCCACGCCGTAGCGGCACTCGGTGATGCCGTGCTCCACCTGCAGCCGGGTGTTGACCTCGATGAGATAGGGCGTGCCCTTCTCGTCCACCAGGAACTCCACGGTGCACAGGGAGTAGTACCCCACCGCCTTCACCAGCTGGATCGCATACTGCTTGAGCTGCTCGCGCAGTTCGGGGGTCATGCCCGGCCAGGGCGAAGGGGTGATCTCCACCAGCTTCTGGTGGTTGCGCTGCACGGTGCAGTCGCGCTCGTCAAAGGCGAAGACGTTGCCCCACTTGTCGGCAATCACCTGGATCTCGATGTGGCGCACCGAGGTGAGCAGCTTCTCCACGTAGAGCTTGGCGTTGCCGAAGGAGGCCGCGGCCATGGCGCTGGCCTTGTTGAAGGCGTCGGCCAACTGCTCGGGCTTGAACACCGCGTAGATGCCCCGCCCGCCGCCGCCGCCCTCGGCCTTGAGCATGATGGGGAAGCCCAGCTTGGCCGCCGCCTCGCGGGCCTCGGGGATGGACACGGCGCCATCGGACCCGGGAACCACCGGCACGCCCAGGCGCATGGCCAGCTTGCGCACCTCGACCTTGTTGCCCAGAAGCCGCATGGCCTCGGAGGTGGGGCCGATGAACTCTATGCCCGCGGCCCGGCACTTCTCCGGGAAGGTGTCGTCCTCGGCGGAGAAGCCCCAGCCGGGATGGATGGCGATGACCCCGCGCGCCTTGGCCAGGCGGATGATGCGGTCGATGTCCAGGTAGGCCCGGGGATTGTCGCCCAGGAGCAGGAGCTCCTGGGCTCCCGCGATGGCCGGCGAGGATTTGTCCACGTCGGTCACGGTGAGGATGGGCACCGCCCCGCTCATCTCCCGGATGGAGCGGACGATGCGCCGGGCAGGAATGCCCCGGTTGGCCACCAGAATGGGCTTGCCCTCGATGAAGGCGAGCACGTCGTAGAAGGACCTGGGCTTGTCGATGGAGCCTGTCTTGGCCATGAGCGCACCTCGCAAAGGGTCTCTGTTTTAGAGATCGTGCGGCCCGGCAAGGCCGTCCGCGGATCTGGCGCTGATGCTTCCGGCGTGCAGGGCCAGTTCCCGGCCGTCGCGCACGAGGGACAACCCGCCGTCAGGCAGGAGCCCCTGGAGCGTCGCGGTGAAGGGCGGACCCGAGCCGTGCACCAGCACGTCCCGGCCGACCCAGGCCAACCGCCCGGCGAAAAGGGACGGAAACAAGGCAGGATTGCCGCGAGAAACTTTGAGCGCATACCAGTCAATCGCAAAATCCTCAAGAGCCAACATGAGCCGAAGGGGCCCCAGGGTCAGGCCCGAGCAGGACAAATCCGCGGCCGGCTGGGACCACTCCTCGCGCAGGAATTCTGCGGGCGGGGCCGATGTCAGATTCAAGCCCAGCCCCACCAGGGTGCGGCCCTGCCGCTCCTCCACCAGGATGCCCCCCACCTTGCGGTCGTCCAGCAGAAGGTCGTTGGGCCACTTGATTGACAGACGCACGCCCAACTGCTCCAGGGCCTCGGCCACCAGGAGCCCGGCGGCCAGGGGCGTCAGGTCCGCGAATCCCGGCGGCGGCGCGGGCCAGGCCCAGGCCGCGTGGAGGTTGCCCGGGAACGAACGCCAGGCCCGGCGCAACTGGCCCCGGCCCGCGGTCTGGCGCACGGCCAGCACCGCGCCCCACTCCGGGAGGCGGCCCGCGTCCCAGAGCTCCCAGGCCAGGTCCAGGGCCGAACCGCACTGTCCGGACACCAGCACGTTGCCCGCGGCTCCGGCGCCGGAGCGCCACCCACCCTCCCCGGGGTCGAAGTCCCAGGGAGCGAGGGCGTCCACGTCCCGGGCCCACGAGGGATGCGCCGCGGCCAGGGCCGCGGGATCGAGCGCACGTCCCTCCCCCGCCTCCTGTTCGCGGATGAGCACCCCCCCCATTTCCGACATGGGCATGGTCTACAGAGTTCCCGGACCGTGCGCAATCGCCGCGGCACATCGTGAAATCCCGGACAAGCCCCTGGCGCGCCGGGGCCGGTTGCGCTAGATTCGGCCATGCGCATCCTCCTGGTGGGCGGCGCGGTCCGCGACCTGCTCCTGGGCAGCCCCGCGGCCGAACGGGACTTCCTGGTGCTGGACGCCGCGCCGGAGGAGTTCACTGCCCGGTTCCCGACGGCCAAACTGGTGGGCAAGGCCTTTCCGGTCTACATCCTGGCCGGCGAGGAGTACGCCTTCCCCCGGAGCGAAGGACTGACCGGGGACCTTCTGGCCCGGGACTTCACCATCAACGCCCTGGCCCTGGACCTGCCGGGCTACCCCGCCATCCCGGACCGGGCCGACCCCGCCCTGCTCCACGCCCCCCACCCGGACTCCCTGGCCGACCTGGCCGGCCGGGTGCTCCGGCCCGCGTCGAAGACCGCCCTGGCCGACGATCCCCTGCGGGTGTTCCGGGCGTCCCGCTTCCTGGCCCGCTTTCCCGACTTCTCCCCGCACCCTTCCCTGGCCGGGGCCATGGGCGAGGCCGCCCGGGCCGGACTGCTGGCCGGACTGGCCGGGGAGCGGGTGGGCATGGAGGCGCGCAAGGCCCTGCGCTCCCCGGCCCCGGGCCGCTTCCTGCGCATGCTGGACGAGGCCGGCTGCCTCATGCCCTGGTTTGCGGAGCTGGTGGGCGCGTCGTCGATTCCGGCCGGTCCGCCCCCCCACCATTCATCGAGCGTGCTGGAGCACACCGCCCAGGTCATGGACCGGCTGGCGGCGCTGGCCCCGGCCAACGAACTGGCGGGCTGGATGGCCTTGGCCCACGACCTGGGCAAGGTCCTCACTCCGCAGGAGGAATGGCCCCGGCACCTCGGACACGAGGAACGGGGGCAGGCCGCGGCCGAGGCCCTGGGCCGGCGGCTGGCCCTGCCCGAGCGGCTGGCGCAGGCCGGCCGCCAGGCCGCCCGGCTGCACATGCGGGCCATGCGCTACCCGGAATTGCGGCCCGGGTCCCGGGTGGATCTGCTGGCCGCGGCCCAGGCGGCGGCCGTCACCCGGGAACTCTTCCTCCTGGCCCAGGCCGATCACGGCTCGGACCACTGGCCCGCGGCCTCGGCGGACCTGGCGGCCATGCTTTCGGTACGGCTTCCCGCCGACGCCCGCGACCAGGGGCCGGAGTCCGGCCGCCGCCTGCGCGAACTGCGCGCCCAGGCCCTGGCCGGACGGCGCGCCGGAGCCAAGGACGGTTGACTCCCGCCCGGCCCTCCGGCATAGGCAAGCGCATACCGCAACCCATACATTGCGTACGGAGACGCCATGCGCACCGCCGCCAAGCTCCTCCTGCCCATCCTGCTCCTGTCCCTGCCCTGGGCCGGCAGCGCCCAGGCCTACGTCAAGTTCAGCGTGGAGAACCACGGAGCCGCACTGGAGCAAGCCTATATCCAGAACGTCACCACGCTCATCAGCAACATCCACAAGACGTTCGTCAGCGCCCTTCGCCTGCGGGTCACCCAGGATGTTCACGTGACCCTGAAGTTCTACAAGGAGCGGGCCGAGTACGAACGAGACGCCAAAGGACTGCGGGGCATGAACTACAGCACCGTGCCCCCGGCCTTCTACCGGCACAGGCCCATGGAGATATGGACTGTGGACAGCCCCCAGCGGGAGTTGCTGACCCAGATGGTCCTGCACGAGTCCTGCCATCTTTTTTTGAACAACCTGGCCGCGGAGAGTCCCATCTGGATCGACGAGGGACTGGCCGAATCCATTCAGATGGCTCGCCTGCACAAGGGCCGCTTTGTGCTTCTGCCCTGGCCCCAGCGGGACCAGGAAATCAAGGCCATGCTCTCCCAAGGCCGCCTGCCCGACCTCGGGGCCTACCTGGACCTGGACGTCAAGACCTGGCAACGCAAGGACGATGCCGGCGAGCCCATGCGCACCCTGTCGTGGTCCCTGGGCTGGTTCCTGCTCTCCTCGGCCGAGGGACGGCAACTGATCAACGACCTCGTCCGCGCCCACCAGGAGGGCCGGCGCATCGAGAAGAGTTCGGTCCTGATCGACCGCTACTGGCGGGGCGGGCTCAAGGCCCTGGACGCGGCCTGGCGGGCCTGGATCCCGGGGACGCGCACGCCCATGGTGCTGGACATCCCCAATCCCGAGGAGCCCAGCCTGACCACGCTCATCCGCTAGGCTGGCTCAGCCGGCGGCCCAGACAGTCCCGGAGGAACGCGTCCACGGCCCGCGCGTACTCCTTCCCGGTGGCCATCCACCCCCCGTTGTGGTCTCCGCGCAGGCGCAGGAAGCGCTTGGGCTCGGGCGCGACTTCGTAGAGCCGCTCCCCGAAGCGGAAGGGCACGATCTCGTCCTGCGGGCTGTGCGCCACCAGCACCGGGCAGCGCACCCGGGCCAGGTCCTCGGCCACGGGATAGCGCATGCGGGCGATGAGCCGCACCGGCAGAAAGGGGTAGGCCACGGCGCCCATGTCCGGCAGCGAGGTGAAGGTGGACTCCATGATGAGCGCGGCCGGCGGCTCGTCCAGGCCGGCGGCCAGGTGGGCCGCCACCGCCCCCCCCAGGGACCTGCCCCACAATACCACCCGCGCCGGATCCTCTCCGGCCTGGGCCATGAGCCAGTCCCAGGCTCCCCGGGCATCGGCGTAGGTGCCCTGCTCGGTGGTGCGACCCTCGCTCCGCCCATACCCGCGGTAGTCGAAGATGAAGATGTTCAGACCCAGGCCCCGGACCAGACGCAATGTGTCCAGGCGGTGGGAGATGTTGCCCGCGTTGCCGTGGAAGAAGAGGACCGTGCCCCGGGGAGCGTCGGCCGGCACGTACCAGCCGTGCAGGGCCACGCCGTCGGCTGCGGCGAACCGCACGTCGCGGAAGGGCAGGCCGACGTCCGCGGGGGTGGCGTCCAGGGAAGGGGACGGAAAATAGACCAACTTTTCCTGGAAGAGCCACATGCCGCCCAGGAGAGAGGCCAGGCCGGCCGCCACTACCCACAACGCTCCCATGCCCCTCCCCCTTCCCCCGGGTCAGACAACCCGCGCGAGCAAATGAATTGACGGTATTCTGGGAATATGGCTATAAGATGAACGCCGTAATCGCAACTGCCATCCCGGCCCCCCGGCGGGCGCGGTCATTTTCCTAAGGAGGTATGTCCATGCGGCTGCTCACCAGATCGGACTTCGACGGCTTGATCTGCGCGGTCCTGCTCAACGAGATCGGGCTCATCGACGAATGGAAGTTCGCCCATCCCAAGGATCTGCAGGACGGCACCATCGAGGTCACGGAAAACGACATCCTGGCCAACGTGCCCTACGTCAAGGGCGCGGGGATGTGGTTCGACCACCACCTCTCGGAGGAGTCCCGACTGGGCCCGGACTTCCAGTTCAAAGGCTCCTTCAAGGAGTCCCCCTCGGCCGCCCGGGTGATCTGGGAGTACTTCGGAGGGCACGAGAAGTTCCCGAAGGAATTCGACGAGATGATGACCGCGGTGGACAAGGTGGACTCGGCCGACCTCACCCCGGACGAGATCGAGAACCCCACCGGCTGGATCCTGCTCGGCTACATCATGGATCCGCGCACCGGCCTGGGCCGCTTCCGCGACTACCGCATCAGCAACTACCGGCTCATGGAGGACCTCATCGAGTACTGCCGGGCCATGCCCGTGGACAAGATCCTCGCCCTGCCCGACGTGAAGGAGCGGGTGGACCGCTACCTGGAGCAGAACGAGAAGTTCCGCCAGATGCTCAAGGACAACACCACGGCCCACGGCAAGGTGGCGATCATCGACCTGCGCGACCAGGAGGAGATCTACGCGGGCAACCGGTTCATGGTCTACACCATGTTCCCCCAGTGCAACGTGTCCGTGCACGTGCTGTGGGGCCTCAAGAAGCAGAACGTGGTCTTCACCGTGGGCAAGAGCATCGTGAACCGCTCAAGCCAGGTCAACGTGGGTTCGCTCATGCTGGAGTACGGCGGCGGCGGGCACAAGGCCGTGGGCACCTGCCAGATCCCCATCGCCGAGGCCGAAGCCAAGCTCAAGCAGATCCTGGCCCGGCTGAACGCCTAGCAGGCCGTTGAACATCCCGCGATGGCTGCGTTGCTTCGAAAACGTCAAACCCTCACGTATGTCGAATACGCTTCGGCCTTGACGTTTTCTCGCGCCTTGCCCTCGCGGTTTTTGAACGGCCTGCGGGAACGGACGTCTTCAACAGGCTCCTAGGCCCGGCCCCCTCCCGACACGAAGGGCCGCCCGACGGGGCGGCCTTTTTTCATGCGCGACCCGATTCCGCGGCGGGTCAGTAGATGCGGGTCCCCTCGGGAAGCTCCCGGTCAGGCGCCAGGAGCACCACCCCGCCCCCGGCCGCGTCCCCGCCCAGGACCAGCACCTCTGACGCAAAGCCGGCGATGCGCTTGGCCGGGAAGTTGACCACCGCCGCCACCTGCCGGCCCACCAGGTCCTCCGGCCGGTAGTGGGCCGTAAGCTGGGCGCTGGTCCGGCGCTCCCCCAGTTCGCCGAAATCGATCCAGAGCTTGTAGGCCGGGTTGCGCGCCTCGGGAAAGGGCTCGGCCCGCAGCACCCGCCCCACCCGCATCTCGATCCGCCGGAACTCCTCGTAGGTGACTTCCCCCACGGCGGCTACCACCGGTCGACGCGGACCCGGTCCGCAGCGAAGCGGTCCGCCTCCCCGGCCTTCTGGGCGGGATGGCCCACCGGCGCCAGGGCGAAGGGGACGATGTCGCCGGGCAGTCCCAGCAGCCGCCGGAAGCCGTCCATGCGGTCCTGCTCCGGGTAGATCCCGACCCAGACCGAGCCCAGGCCCAGGGCGTGGGCCGCCAGCAGGAGGTTCATGGTGGCGGCCGAACAGTCCTGGACCCAGAAGCCCTTATGCTTCTCCCGGGCCGGCTCGGCGCAGACCAGGACCGCCAGGGGGACCTCCCGGACCATCTTGGCGTAGGGGTGGAAGTTGTCGATCTCGTCCAGGGCGGCCCGGTCGCGGATGGCCACGAAATGCCAGGGCTGGGCGTTTCCCGCGCTGGGCGCGGACATGGCCGCGCGCAACAGCTTCTCCAGCAGGTCCTCGGAAACGTCCCCCGGCGCATACTTGCGGATGCTGCGCCGGGTCATGAGACAGGTCAGGGCGTCCACTCGCACCTCCATTCTCGGGTTGTCCGGAACCTTACCCAAGAACCGGGCCGGGGTGAAGGCGGGAACGGCTTCAAATTCTCGCAGGTTTGCTATACGAAATGTACGGGAACCCGAACATGCAAGACAAACGCACACGGGAAGAACTCGCTGCGGAAAACGACCGCCTGCGCCGGGAGCTCGACGACTACCGGGCCATCGAGTCCGACCTGCGCCAGGCCATGGCTTCCTGGGAGGAGGCGGAGAAGTACCGCAGCCTGTTCGAGAACGCGGCCGAGGGCCTGTTCCTCTGCGCCCCGGGCGGCCGCCTGCTCCTGGGCAACAAGGCCCTGGCGAAGATGTTCGGCTTCACCTCCTTCGCCAGCCTGCGCGAGTCCGCGGGAGAACTGGCCAGCCTGCTCTCGGTGGAGCCCAAGATCCTCGACGACCTGGCGCAGAGCCTCTCCGCCCGGGGGGCGGTGCACGGCATGGAGCTCCTGGCCGCCAGGCGCGACGGCGCCCCCCTGTGGATATCCCTGTCGGTGCAGACGGCGCACGACATCGCCGGCCATCCCGTGCTGTTCCACGGAACCGTGGCGGACATCTCCGCCCGCAAGGAGGTGGAGAGCCGACTGCTGCACGAGAGCTACCACGACTCCCTCACCGGCCTGGTGAACCGGGCCATGTTCCTCAAGCACCTGGACCAGGCCATCGCCCGGGCCCGCCGCCGCGAGACCTTCTCCTTCGCCCTGCTCTGCGTGGACGTGGACCGGCTCCGCATCATCAACGAGAGCCTGGGCGCCCGGGCCGGGGACCACGTGCTCTCCGAGATATCCAAGGTGCTGGTGGACGCGCTGCGCACCGAAGACTCGTGCGCCCGCCTGGCCGGCGACGAATTCGCCCTGCTCCTCTCCGACGTGTTCAACACCGCCGACGCCCTGCGGGTGGTCAACCGCATCAACCACGCCCTGGAGAAACCCATGTGCGTGGAGGGCCAGGACATCTACGTGACCCTGTCCGCCGGCATCGTGCTCATGACCGGACGGGAGTACGAGCATCCCGAGACCATGCTGGCCGACGCGGACTCGGCGCTGCACCGGGCCAAGCAGGATCCCACGATCCGCTTCGCGGTGTTCAACGAGGCCATGCAGAAGGAGGCGGTGGAGCGGCTCACGGTGGAGACCGATCTGCGCAAGGCCTTGGAGCGGGAGGAGTTCAGGGTCTTCTACCAGCCCATCGTGCGCCTGGAGACCGGGAGCATCGCGGCCTTCGAGGCCCTTGTCCGCTGGGAGCGACCCGGCATGGGCCTGGTGCCGCCGGCGCTCTTCGTGCCCCTCCTGGAGGAAACCGGACTCATCCTGCCGGTGGGGGAATGGGTGCTGCGCCAGGCCTGCGCCGCCACCCGCCGCTGGCAGCAGCGATTCTCCCGGCACGGCGACCTGGTGGCCAGCGTCAACGTGTCGGCCAAGCAACTGGCCCGGGACACCCTGGCCCGGACCGTGGCCAAGACCCTGGACGACACCGGCCTCTCCCCCCGCCACCTCAAGCTGGAGATCACCGAAAGCGTGGTCATGGACCAGCCCGAGCAGGCCCAGGCCGTGCTCGGCCAGCTCAAGGACCTGGGCGCCTCCCTGTCCATGGACGACTTCGGCACCGGCTATTCCTCCCTGGCCTACCTGCACCGCTTCCCCATGGACGTGCTCAAGATCGACAAGTCGTTCGTGTCGGACATGCACCGGGACCGGGCCGGCGCCAACATCGTGCAGGCGGTGCTGGTCCTGGCCCAGCACATGGGCAAGGAGGTGGTGGCCGAGGGGGTGGAGACCGCGGACCAGCTGGCGGAGCTCATCCGCCAGCGCTGCACCTTCGCCCAGGGCTACTATTTCGCCAAGCCCCTGCCCGAGGCCGAGGCCGAAAGCCTGCTGGCGCGGGGACTGGGGGGCTAGCCCGCAGCAGCCAACGGCCTACGCCGGCTTCATCCGGGAGAACCGCGTGCAGCAGATCGAAACCAGCCTCGCCGACCGGGGCGAGCCGTGACCGGCTTCCTGCTCAAGGCCCTGCTGGCCGTCGCCCTGTTCGTGTGCGTGTTCACCGCCGGCAGGTTCTGGATGGCCGCCGCGGGGAGCCTGCACCTGGAGCACATCCGCCGCCGCTCCGGGGGCCGGGTCTGGCGCTGGGTCCTGGCCGGCGCCGCGTCCAGCCTGGCGGCCCTGCTCGCCAGCTTCCTCCTCTACCCGGCCTTCCTCTTCAGCCGGTTCTGGCTGCCCGAGCCCCGGGCCGGCGAATCCGGGCCGCCGGTGCTCTTCGTGCACGGGGTCTTCCACACCGCCTCGGCCTGGGTGTTCTTTTCCCGCTGGTTCCGGCGGGCCGGACTCCCGAGCCTCCACGCCTGGACCTACCCCAGCTTCGGCGCGGACTTCGACGGATTGCTGGAGGAGTTGGCGGCCCGGGTGCGGACGGTGCGGGACCGCCACCCCGGGCACAAGGTGGTGCTGGTGGGGCACAGCCTGGGGGGCCTGCTCATCCGCGCCCTGCTCAGCCGCCCCGACGCGGCGGACACGGTCGCGGCGGCCGTGACCCTGGGCGCTCCGCACCAGGGCAGCGTGCTGGCCGGCCTGGGCTTCTCGGCCCTGGCCCGGGGCCTCCGATACCGCGGCCCGCTCATCCAGCGCATCGAGGCCGCCCAGGTCCCGCCCCCGGTTCCGGCGCTGAGCATCTACTCGCCGGTGGACAACATGGTGATCCCGCCCGAGGGCGCGCGCATCCAATGCGCCGGCTGGACGGAGCTGGAAACCGCGCCGGTGAGCCACGTATGGCTGCTCTATCACAAGCCCGCGGCCGAGGCCGCGCTCGCCTTCATAGACGCCGCCCTGCGCGGGGAAGACCCGGCCAAGAGCTCCCGGTAGAGCCCCAGGTAGTCGTCCACCATCCGCTCCGCGGCGAACCGCTCCCGGCCCGCGGCATGGGCGGCCCGTCCCAGGCGGCGGGCGGCCCCGGCCGCGTTCAGCAGGCCTGACGCGGCCCCCGCCAGCCCGTCCCAGTCCCCGGGCCGCACCAGGAGCCCGGTGGACTCGTGGACCACCTGCTCCGGCACCCCGCCCGCGGCGAAGGCGGCCACGGCGCAGCCCTGGGCCATGGCCTCCAGCACCACCAGGGGATGGTTGTCCGCCAGGGTGGGATACACGAACACGTCGGCCGCGGCCATGAAGCCGGCCAGCCTCTCCGGCGGAACATACGGGAAGGCCAGGAGATCGCCCCGGCGCTCCATGTCCCCGCCCCCGGCCATGATCCCGACCAGGCCGGGCGTCGCGGCGCGGAGCCGCTCCCAGAGCCAGACCCAGCGGTCGCCCGCCTTATAGGCCGCCTCCCGGCCGCCGTGCGCCGCAAAGAGCGCCACCAGGGCCGCAGGATCCAGGCCCGCGGCGCGCTTGGCCGCGGCCTTGTCCGGAAGCCGGTCGGGCCAGGGAACGCCGTTGGGCGCGACCGCCACGGGCAGGCCCAGCACGGCCTCCGCCTCCCGGGCCAGCCAGCGCGAAGGCGCGGCCAGGGCGGGCCGCAGGGACCGGAAGAGCTCCCGCTTGGCCCGCCACGCCCGGTCCGCCGCCGGAAAGCCGCGCGGACAGCCGGCCGGGCAGCCGCCGTACAGGTCCTTGCACTCCAGGGGAAAGGGGCAGCCTCCGGTGAAGGCCGCGCAGTCGTGCAGTGTGATCAGCACAGGACCTGGTCGGCCGGCCAGGCCGACCAGCAGGGACGGCCAGTCCAGGGAGCCGTGCGCGTGGAGCAGCGCCCCGGCCGGAACCCCGCGCCCCACCTCGCCCGGGGCCAGCTCCCGCCCCTCGCCGCCGGCCTGCTCCCGCACCTCGAAGCTCTGCGCCACGGGCACCCGCAGGTCGGCCAGGCCGCGGGCGAGGATCCGGGCCACGGCCGCGGCCCCGCCCCGCTCCTGGAGCACCCGGTGCTGGTGGATGGCGGCCTCAGCCATGGACCTGCTCCAGGAAATCGTGCTTGAGCGCGAAGAGGACCAGGGCCTGGGCTCGTTCCCGGGGCAGCCCCAGGTTCTCCCGGGCCTTGCGCAGGAGGTCCCCGGCCAGGATCTCGGTCCGGGCCAGGAGCAGGAGCCGGCGCAGCTCCTCGGCCTCTATGCGCCCTTCCAGGGGCGCGTAGAGCACCGGATGCTCCTGCCCGCGGTACGCGGCCTCGCCGGCCCGGGTGCGGCGCAGGGCCAGGCCCGGCCCCAGGGCCGCGCCGGGATGGCCGGCGAAGACCCGGGAATACGGCAGACCCAAGGGATGCGCCGCCCCGCGCAGCGCCTCCCGGTCCACGGGCGCTTCGCGCAGCCGGTCCCACAGGTCCAGGTGGCGCTGCACCACGGACTCCCAGGAAAACTCCCGCTCCACCCGGAGCCGGGCGGCCCGGCCCAGGCGCTCCCGCTCCGCGGGATCGGCCAGGAGCCGTCCCAGGGCCGCGGCCAGGCCGGGCACGTCCACCACGGTCTGCTGGGCCAGGAGCAGATGGGTGTGGTTGTCGAAGCAGAGCGGGGCCAGGGCGTCCAGCTCCGCGGTGTCCGCCGGCCCCAGGGTGGGAACCAGGAGCCCGGTCTCGCCGTGGGCCACCAGGTCGCGGTAGCCGTCGAAGTCCGCGGCCACCGCGGGCAGGCCGGCCGAGGCCGCCTCCAGCAGGGTCAGTCCGAAGGTTTCCTGCACGTTGTCCACGGGCGAGAGGAAGATGTCCGCGGCCCGGAACAGCCGGGCCTTGGCCGCCTCGTCCGGCCGCGCCGCGGCCAGGCAGCGCACCCCGAGCCGGGAGGCCAGGCCCTGCACCGTGTCCAGGTAGCCGTCCCCGGCCACGGTCCAGCCGGCCAGGCCCAGGCGCACCGAGGTCGGGTCCACGCCGGATTCCAGGAGGCGCTGGAAGGCCCGCAGCACGGGCAGGAGGTCCATCTTGGAGTCGTGGGACAGCCGGGCGAAGACGAGAACCAGGGCCTCGCCCCCGGCCAGGCCCAGGTCCCGGCGCAGGGCGGCCCGTTCCTGCGGCGCGGCCGGGGTCAGGGCCGCGGGGTCCACGCCCAGGGGGATGCGCTCCACCTGCGGGGCCGGGAAACGGTCCGGATCCAGGCCGAAGCCGTGGCGCAGGGCCGCGTAATAGCCCTCCACCACCTGCCGCGCGCTGCGCGAGGTGGCCACCACGCAGTCCCGGGCCGAGCACCCCGGCCAGAGGTGGGCCAGGAGCTCCCGGGGATAGCGGACGTAGCTCAGGGAATGGGTGGTCCCGGTGATGGGGAAGATGTCCCGGGCGTGCAGGTTGCGCAGCCGGGCCAGGTGGGCCGGGTGGCCGATGCAGTCCGAGAGGTGGAAGCAGTGGTAGGGGACCTCGGACAGGGCCCGGGGCAGGGCCAGGCGCTCCGAGACCCGGAACTTGCCCGCCCGGTGCAGGGCCGGGAACTCGCGCTCCAGGAGCGCGGCGTGGGGCGCCGG
>JBFMHA010000002.1:0-37411 GCA_040753075.1 Thermodesulfobacteriota bacterium | reverse complement strand
AGTGGTAGGCGGCAAAGGGGTCGCGGGCCAGCAGGGCGCGCAGGAGCCCGGCGTTGGCCGCGGTCCGGCCCATGGCCTCCCCGGACTCCAGGAAGGGGTCCAGGGTTCCGAAGATGCGGGGTCCCGGCATCAGGCCTCCGCTCCGGCCCGGCCCGCCCGGCGGGAGGCCCCGCGGGCGGCCATGACTCCGGCGGCGATGGCGCGCAGCCGCTCCACGTCCTGGGGCCGGGGGATGAGCCCGCGGCCGAAGGGAACGGCCCAGGCCGCGCCGCGCAGCAGGCTCAGGGCCCAGGCCCGCACCGCGGGATCGAAGAATCCCGGGTTGTTGAGCACCACCCGGGCCTTGGCCGGGCCGTCCTGCTCCACCGCGCGCCGGGAATAGTTGCCCCCGTGCAGGCAGTACACGTTGAGCGGCTCGGGCGCCCGCACCCCGCCGAACCCGTTGGCCGCGGCCTGGACCCAGAAGTCCCAGTCCTCGTAGGCGGTGTTGGACGCGAAGCCGCGGCTGTGGTCCCAGACCGCGCGCCGCATGAGAGGCGAAGAGGTCAGGAAGTTCTGGGTGCGCAGCAGGTCCGGGGAGAATTCCGGGGCGCAGACGAGGCGCTCGGCGTCGCCTTCCCGGCAGAGGCAGTCGGCATAGGCGAGGCCGGCCCGGGGGCTGGACTCCAGGGCCTCCAGGCAGGCTTCGAGAAAGCGCGGAGCCGGCGCGTCGTCCGGGTCCAGGTAGACCAGGTACTCGCCCCGGGCCTGGGCGAAGCCCGCGTTGCGCACCGGGCCGGGCAGGCCGTGGTGGCGAAGCTCCAGAAGCTCGAAGCGGCCCGCCGGGAGCCACTCCCCCCAGGAGCGGGCCAGGGCCGGGGATCCGTCGGTGCTGCCGTCGTCGGCCAGGATGACCTCCGCCCGGGACAGATCAAGGGTCTGGGCCGCCAGGGCGGTGAAGAACTGCTGGAAATGGCGGCCGTAGTTGTAGTTGGCCACCACCACCGAAACCAGGGGACGAGGGGACATGCCTTCCTCCATGCTGCCGCGAGCCGGCAAATACTTCCCGGCGCCAAGCGCCCCTCACCGGCAGCCGCCGGACCCGGCCCGGCCGCGCAGGCAGCGGCGGGCAAGGGTTCTGGGCGGCCCGGGCCGGGTCCTTCGGCACGGGTTTTGTAATCCTGCCCAGCAGACATGAAAAAACCATGCCGGCCTTGCCGCCCCGGAGAACCCGCCCCGTGAACGCGCTCATGCTCCTGGACAACTTCCCGCCGTACGGCCATGCGGGCACGGAGCAGTACGTCCTGGGCCTGGCCCGGGAACTGGCCGGGCGGGGCTGCCGGGTGCTGGCGGTCCATCCCCTGCCCGCTCCCGGGGCTCCCGGTTCGCCACGCCTTGAAGAACATGGGGGAGTGGCCGTGGCCCGGGTCCCCTTCGCTCCCGGCGAGCGCGGCCTGGCCCGCAACCTCCGGGTGCGGGACGTGGTGGCCGGCCTGGCCCGCGGATTCGGGGCCGACGTGGCCCACGTGCATAACCTGGCCTGGTTCACCACCGCGGCGCTGGACGGCCTGGATGACGCCCGGGTCCCGGCCCTGGCCACCCTGCACGACTTCTCCCTGCCCTGCGCCACGTCCCTGCGCATCACCGGCCGGGGCGAACCGTGCGCCATGCCTCCCGCGGCCGAGACGTGCGCGGCCTGCGCCGGCCTGACCCCGGACCAGGCGGCCCTGCGCCTGGACCTGGCCCGCAACGCCATGCTCCGCTTCCGACGGGTCGTCTTCCCTTCGCTGTTCAGCCGCAAGGTGCACCAGGACCTGGGCTTCACCTCGCCCCGCGCCCTGCGCCAGCCCCTTGGCCTGCCCCCGTTCCCGGCGCGCGAACCCGAGCCAGCGGGCAGCCCCCTGCAGCTCGCCTTTCTGGGGGGCATCACCTGGTTCAAGGGCCTGGACCTCGCGGTGGCCGCCATGGCCGCCCTGCCCCGGGGCGTTGCGGAGCTTTCCGTGCACGGCTCGGCCAACAATCCTGCCTACCTGGAGCAGGTGCGGGCCATGGCCCCGGACTCCGTGCGCTGGCGCGGACCCTACGACCGCCAGGACCTGCCGGACATCCTGGCCCGGGCCGCGGCCGTGGTCCTGCCCTCGCGCACGGAAACCTTCTCCTTCGTGGCCCGCGAGGCCCTGCACGCCCGGGTCCCGGTGCTGGCCGCACGGGCCGGAGCCCTGCCCGAAGTGGTGCGGCACGAGGCCAACGGCCTGCTCTTCCCGGCAGGGGACGCCGCAGCCCTGGCCAGGGCCATCTCCCGCCTGGCCGGAGACCCGGGACTGCTCGCCTCCCTGCGCGCTGGCATCGCCCCGGTCAAGAGCATGGCGGACAACGCCACGGAACTCCTCGCCATCTATGAGAGCCTGCGGACCGGCAACGCCTGAGCCCCGGACCGTCAACAACCTGACAGCCCCAGCCTGCCGGGCCCGGCGCTCCCGGCGAACCATGCCGCCAGCCTTTCCTCCTTTCCCTTGGCCCTGTTCTTGCTTGGACTCCCCCGCAGAACGGCTTTTTTTACCGAGGGAGGTCTGAACGATGCCCAAGCATTCCGCCCCTGAACTGCTGTGGGGCCTGGGACTCAACGATATCGAAGGCCAGCGCATCGCCTCTGGCGCGGGCTCGGGCTACATCCTCCGCAACTGGACGGCCGAGGCCCTGCCCGCGGCCGATGACGTGGAGCGCGAACGTCCCTTCCTGGTGTTCATCCCCAGCCGGGTCTGGACCGCCCTGCCCTCGGAGCTGCACGCCTCCATCCTGTCCATGGAGTCCCTGCAGAAGGTCCTGCTCATCGAGCCCAACCACCCGGTGCTGGACTACGCCGACCTTCTGGACCGGGACTTCCTGTCCCTGGTCCCCGGCCCCCTCACCGAGGACAAGGTGCGCGGGGTGCTGGAGCGGGCCGCCGAGGCCGCGGCCATCTACGAGGACATCCTGCGCATGACCCGGGAGATCGCCCTGGAGCGCGAGATCCTGGCCTTCAAGACCGACGCCCTGCTCTTCCTCAACCGCATCCTGTCCCGGGCGGTGGAGAGCCTGAACCCGGCCACCATCCTGGCCCAGGCCCGGGAGGATCTGAACATGGTCCTGCCCGTGGCCGCGGTGCAGGGGGCCTTCTGGCACACCCCGGGCAGCGGCGCGGCCGAGGCCGAACTCTTCCTGTGCTTCCAGGAGCAGGCCTCGGCCCAGGACCAGTGGGTGGAGTTCCTGCTCAAGAGCGCGGGCAAGCTCTCGGGCAGCCCCATGCACGGCTACCAGCTCACCTTCCTCATGGACGGCGCATCAGCCGAGGCCGGCGACCTCTCGCCCCGGCCGGGCAAGGTGGTGCTCCTGCCGCTCAAGGCCGGTGGCCAGACCTTCGGCTGCCTGGCCCTGCTCCTGGCGGGCGAGGCGCGGCTGGGCAAGGACCAGCGCGAGGTGCTGCACTCGGCCGTGAACCACCTGGCCCTGGCCCTCAAGAACGCCCTGCTCTACCGCGAGGTCAAGACCCGCGCGGACCACGACGGCCTGACCCGGATCCACAACCGCCAGTCCTTCGACGAGCGCCTGGTGGACGAGCTGGCCAGGCACCAGCGCTACGGGCACAACCTGTCGCTCCTGCTCATGGACCTCGACCACTTCAAGCGCATCAACGACACCCACGGCCACCAGGCCGGGGACCTGGTGCTCAAGGAGGTGGGCGGACTGCTCAACGAGACCCTGCGCTCCACCGACTTCGCGGCCCGGTACGGCGGCGAGGAGTTCGCCGTGATCCTGCCCCACACCGACGAGGAGCAGGCCTGGAACCTGGCCGACCGCCTGCGCGAGAAGATCGCCCGCAAGCGGTTCACCTCGGGCGGCGCCACGTTCCAGGTCACCACCTCCATCGGGGTGGCCTCCCTGGCGCCCGGCTCACTGTCCCGCAAGGTGGACCTGGTGCGCCAGGCGGACCAGGCCCTCTACCTGGCCAAGGCCTCGGGCCGGAACATGGTCTGCAGCTCGGACTGCGGGACGGAAGAACCGGCCGCCCAAGGCTAGCCCTCCCTCCGCCCGAAACGCCAAGGCTCCGCACTGCGGGGCCTTTTTTCATGCGCAATTCCCCGGCCTTGACCCCAACCCGGAATTGGGCCACTGAACAGGGCTCCGGGCCGGACCTCCCACGGCCCGGACCGACAACCCCATCCGCACCGGAGGAGCGCATGCGCACCGTGCAACTGGTCATCGTGGGACAGGGCCCCGCCGGCCTGTCCGCCGCCCTGTACACCTGCCGCGCCGGCATCGAGACCGTCATCGTGGGCCTCAAGCCCAAGATCGACGGCGAGTACGAGATCGACAACTACTTCGGCTTCGCCGAAACCATCACCGGGACCCAGCTCATGGACCAGGGCCGCCGCGGCGTGGCACGGTTCGGGGCCGAGTTCGTGAACGAGCGGGTCCTGGGCATCCACTACGGGGACGACGGGACCTCCTTCGAGGTCAAGACCGAAACCCAGCACTTCAAGGCCTGCGCCGTACTGGTCGCCACCGGCGTGTCCCGCTCCAAGCCCAACATCCCGGGCCTGGACGAGATGGAAGGCAAGGGCGTGTCCTACTGCGTGTCCTGCGACGGGTTCTTCTACCGCGGCAAGCAGGTGGTGGTCCTGGGCGAGAGCGTGCACGCGGCCAACTCGGCCCTGGAGCTGACCACCTACACCCCCGCCGTGGCCATCCTCACCAACGGCAAGGCGCCCACCATCACCCCGGAGTTCATGGAAAAGCTCAAGGCGGCCAACATCCCGCTCCTGGAGCAGAAGATCGAGCGGCTGGAAGGCGCCAACGGCCTGGAGCGGGTGGTGTTCGCCGACGGGTCGAGCTTCGACGCCTGGGGCATGTTCGTGGCCGTGGGCGAGGCCTCGTCCACGCACTTCGCCAAGACCCTGGGCCTGGAGCAGGAGGGCAACGCCATCAAGGCGGACCTGGAGCAGAAGACCAACATCCCGGGCATCTTCGCGGCCGGCGACTGCGTGGGCCGCTTCAAGCAGATCTCGGTGGCCGTGGGCGAGGGCGCCCTGGCCGGCCGCGCCATCATCAGCTACGTGAAGGAGAAGTGCCCGAAGAAGCCGGCCTGAACCTGATGGATTTTGCTCTTGACACCTGGCCAAAGGGGGGATATGGGACTCTGCTCTACTGAGCAATTAATGGGCCGATAGCTCAGTTGGCAGAGCCGCCGGCTCATAACCGGCCGGTCCCAGGTTCGAATCCTGGTCGGCCCACCACGAGGACAACAGGTGCTGGGCATTCTCAAAGGACCTGAAGCATTCCTGCCCCGCGGGGCGGTTTCTTCACCCGGGAAGGTGCTTTCCCCGCAAGGGAAAGCACCTTCCTGCTTTTTGCCCGGCGCGTGATACGGATACGCATGGACGTTACCCGGATCATTGAGCATATCGAGCGCATCGCGCCGCCGGAGGCCCAGGCCCCCTGGGACCGCTCCGGGCTCCAGGCGGCCGGGGTCTCCCCCGCCGCAGGCCGCCTGGCCGTGGGGCTGGACCCCACCCCCGGGTTCACGACTGCGGCCCTGGACTGGGGCGCGGACTTCCTCCTCACCCACCATCCCCTGTATCTCGAACCCAAGCCCCTGGACGCCCCCGGCCCGTTCCTGGACGCGGCCCGGGCCGTGCTCGCCGCCGGGGCCTGGCTGTATTCCGCGCACACCTCCCTGGACGCCAACCCCGCCGGCCCGGCCGGCTGGCTGGCCCGCGGCCTGGGACTCTCCGGCCTCACGGCGCTGGAGCCCACGGGCGAGGGCCTGGGCATCGGCCAGGTGGGGAGCCTGCCCGCTCCCCTGGCCTGGGACGACTTCGTCCGCGCCCTGGCGGCCCTGGCGCCCCGGGACTTCTGGACCCTGGCCGGCGAGCCGCCCGGACGGGTGGAGCGGGCGGCCGTCTGCCCCGGATCCGGCGGCTCCCTGGTCTCCACGGCCCGCGCCGCGGGAGCGCAGGTGCTCGTCACCGGCGACCTCAAGTACCATCAGGCCCTGGACGCCCGCCACCCCGCCACCGGACTGTGCGTGGTGGACGTGGGCCATTTTTCCCTGGAAGAAGAGATGACCCGGCTCCTGGCTGCGGCCCTTGACGCGGAGCTTGCCCCGGCCGGAGTCGAGGTGCGCTTCTTCCCGGCCCGGGACCCGCTCGCGGCCCTGCGCCCGGCAGAACTACGGTAGCGATGAAAGGCCGCACGCGGCCCGATAGAAGGAGGATATACCCTTGAGCCTGTACCTCAAACAAATCGAACAGTTGGTGGTCCTGCAACGCGTGGACAACGAAATCCTGCTCCTGGAGAAGGACCTGGATGAGGCGCCCCGCGAGGTCACGGTCCTGGAGGAGCAGAACGCGGCCCTGGCCGAGCAGGCCAACCAGCTCAACGAGAAGATAGAGCTGCTGAAGAGCCAGCAGAAGCGCCTCGACGCCGAGATCGAGGACAACGAGATGAAGATCAAGAAGAGCAAGAACAAGCTCATGATGGTCCAGAACACCCGGGAGCACCAGGCCATGGTCCGGGAGATGGACAGCCTGGAGAAGATCAACCGCACCCGGGAAGAGGAGCAGGTGGCCCTGGCCGAGGAGTTGGCCCGCCAGGACGAGACCCGCCGGGAGATGGACGCCAGGACTTCGACCCTGCTCACAGACCTGGAGGAGAAGCGCTCCAGCCTGGACAAGCGCATGGCCGACGCCCAGAAGCGCCTGTCCGCCCTGGGCAGCAAGCGCAAGACCGCCTGCGGCGTGGTGCCCCCGCCCATCCTCGGCCGCTACGAGTTCATCCGCTCGCGCATCTCGAACCCGGTCATCGTGCCTGTGGACAGCGGAGTCTGCGGCGGCTGCCACATCTCCATCCCGCCCCAGATCTTCAACGACCTCCAGAAGGGCACGCAGATCATCTCCTGCCCCAACTGCCAGAGGCTCATCTACTGGTGCGAGCACTTCACCGAGCAGGACGCCGCCGCCTGCCTGAACGTCTAGCAGGACGTTCGCAGCGTCCCCGGCCTTTGACTCCCCGGCCGGGGATGGCTATGTTTCTCTTGGGAGTCGGACGGACTGTCGCCGCGGCGCGTGCGCCGGGGAGGAAAGTCCGGGCTCCGCAGGGCGGGACGCTGGATAACGTCCAGGGGGGGCGACCCCCGGATAGCGCCACAGAGAGCAGACCGCCGGCGTGCGCAAGCGCGCCGGTAAGGGTGAAACGGTGGGGTAAGAGCCCACCAGCGGCGGCGGCGACGCCGCCGGCTCGGCAAGCCCCGTCCGGAGAAAGGCCAAATAGGAAGGCGCTCGAGGCTGGCCCGGCCGATGCCTTCGGGTAGGCTGCTGGAGGTCCGGGGCAACCCGGATCCTAGAGGAATGACAGTCCTCGACAGAACCCGGCTTACAGTCCGACTCCCTTTTTTCCCTCCCCGCCCCCCGCATCCCGCGGGGGGCGGGATCAGTGAATGCGGGCAGTTTCTGTGGGGTCCGGTCCCGGCGTGGTCCGGAATGCAGAGAGTGTGCGCGTTCTTGGGCGTTGACCATGCCCGGCGTCCCTGCCGGGCCTTTCCTTTCCCGTAGGAGGACCGGCCGTGAGCGCATGGGCAGTGATCCTGGCCGCGGGCGGCGGCAGCCGCATGGCCGCCGCAAGCCTGGCCGAACGCAAGCAGTTCCTGCCCCTGGAGGGCCGGCCGCTGTATTGGCGCTCGGCCCGCACCCTGGCCCGGGTCCCCCGCGTGGCCGGCCTGGTCCTGGCCTTTCCCTCGCCTGAACTCGACGCCCGCCGCGCGGAGCTGGAAACCCTGCTCGCGGCCGAACCGCTGGGCCTGCCCTGCGTGGCGGTGGCCGGCGGGGAGCGACGTCAGGACTCGGTGGCCGCGGCCCTGGCCGCCCTGCCCCGGGACTGCGCCTCGATCCTGGTCCACGACGCGGCCCGGCCCTTCGCTTCGGCCGCCCTGGCGAACCGCCTGCTGGACGCCCTGGCGGCCGGAGAAGAGGCCGTCATTCCGGGCATCCCCCTCAAGGACACGGTGAAGCGGGTGGAGGACGGCAGGGTGGCCGACACCCCGCCCCGGGCCGGGCTGGTGGCGGTGCAGACCCCCCAGGCGTTCGCTCTTTCCCTGCTCAAGGAGGCCCACGCCGCCGCGGCCCGCGAAGGCTGGGACGTGACCGACGACGCCGCGCTGGTGGAGCGCCTGGGCCGGCCCGTGGCCGTGGCGCCCGGCGAGGAGGACAACGTGAAGATCACCACCCCCGAGGACCTGCGCCTGCTGGCCGGGACCGCCTCCGCCCCCCTTCCCTGCTCCGGCTGGGGCTACGACGTGCACAGGTACGGCGCAGGCCGGCCCATGAAGCTGGGCGGGGTGCCGATCCCCGGCGGGCCGGAGGTGGTGGCCCATTCCGACGGCGACGTGCTCCTGCACGCCCTCACCGACGCGGTGCTGGGCTGCCTGGGGGCCGGGGACATCGGCCAGCACTTCCCGGACACCGACCCGGCCAACGCCGGCCTGGAGAGCGCGATTTTCCTGAACGAAGTCATGCAGATGGCCGACAAGGCCGGGCTCGTCCTGACCCACGCCGACGTGACGGTCATCGCCCAGGTCCCCAAGCTCGCGCCCTTCCGCGACCAGATCCGGGACAGCCTGGCCCGGCTCCTGCGCCTGCCCGCCGCCCGGGTGAACGTGAAGTTCACCACCGAGGAGGGCCTGGGCTTCACCGGCCGCAAGGAAGGCGTCAAGGCCGCGGCCTGCGTGAGCGGTTTGCTCCCGGCCTGACCCCTCCCCTTTACTCGCGCGCCCTTCCATGGGATGAGGAATAAGGGGCAGCCTTCCGGCAGCCCCTGAGCGTTCAATCCAACCTGGGAGGGAGCCATGAGCGTGTACAAGATCATCGAGCTGGTGGGCACGAGCACGAAGTCCTGGGAGGATGCGGCGGAGCAGGCCGTGGCCACGGCGTCCACGAGCCTTCGCGACCTGCGCGTCGCGGAAGTGACCAAGTTGGACCTCAAGATCGAGGACGGCAAGGTCAAGGCCTTCCGGACGCGCATCAGCGTCTCCTTCAAGGTGGAGAAGCCTGAGTGCTAGCGTCTCGTCCACACAATACCGTCGTCGTTTTGCGGACAAGGAATTCTGCAGTGCGGCTGTGTTGAGTCGGCGTGGCGTATCGCGGCATTTCGCGGATGCGACGCCCGCCCCGGCGGCCGGCCCGGCCGGCCGCCCCCTTTCCCGGGCCGCAGCGGGCACTTGACCGGGATCGGCAACCCCCTGTAAGTCCTGCCTTCATGATCTTCCGCCGATGCCCCGCCACGCCGGGCCGGATTCCGTCCGGCCGCGCGCTCCTCGTCCTGGCCGCCCTCGCCGCCCTGCTCCTTTTCCCGGCTCCCGGCCGGGCCGAGGGCAAGGTCGGATTCATCGACCCCGTGCGGGTCCTGAACGAATCCCGCCTGGGAAAGCTCGCCAAACGTGATCTGGCGCGGGCCAAACGCGAAAAGGAAAAGGTCCTGCAGCACAGCCAGGAGCGGCTCGCGGCCCTGGAGTCCGGGCTTCCCCAGCCCTCGGCCGACGGGACAATGTCCCCCGCCTCCACCAAGGCCATCGAGGCCCAGCGCGACCGGCACAACCGGCTGCGCAGCGAGATCAGCCAGGACCTGGACCAGGAGAGCCAGGCCTTGCTGGCCGTCGTCGTGGCCAACGTGGACAGGGTCCTGGAGGCCCTGGCCAAGCGACGTGGGTTCACCCTGGTGCTCAAGGACGCCAACGTGGTGGCCTTCGTCGCTCCGGACTACGACCTGACCGACGACGTGATCCGCACCCTGGACCAGGGGAACTAGCATGCGTACGAAGGCCCTGCTCCTGCTCCTCCCCCTGGCGATGCTCCTCCTGTACGCCCCGGACGCCCCGGCCCAGGACCGGGCCGTGCTCATGCAGGCCAGGACCGCGGCCAAGCTGCGCCAGGAGCGCAACACCGAATCGGCCGTGGTCGGCCGCCTGGACGCGGGACAGCCGGTCAAGGCCGGCTTTGCCGCGGACGACTGGCTCGCGGTCTTTCCCCCGGACAGCCCGGCCGAGAACGAATCCGACCGCCTGGGCTACGTGTACGCCCCGCTCCTGGTCCCGGCCGCCGGCGCACAGACTGCCGCCGCGCCGGGACCGGCCCCGGCCCCAGCCCCGACGGAGGCCCCGGCGGAGGCCAAGCCCGCACCGGCCCCGGCCGCGGTCCAGCCCGCGCCGTACACGGTGTTGGCCAGGCAGGTCGTGCAGCGGGCCGCCGGCCCCTGGCTGGAATGCGCGGCGCTGCTCACCGCCAGCGCCATGCCCGGCCCCGACGACCTCAAGGTCCTGGCCGCCCAGGTCCGCTCCGGGCTGGCCGCAAGCGAGCCCCGGGTGGCCGTGCACCTCTACCTGCCGGGCCTGGACCTGTCGGGCCCGTCCTATGCCGTGGCCCGCTTCGAAGGGGAGGTCCTGGCCGAGTTCTGGACCCGGGACACGGTGCTGTTCGGGACGCCCTGGGCCAGGTTCATCCACTGAACCGGGCGGCCCCCCATGCTCCCCAAGGACACCGTGCTGGAGGCCGCGCTCGCGCGCCTGGAGCGCCTGCCGCCCGGCCACGCCCTGGACCTGCGCACCTACAAGCGCAACCGGTCGGTCCTGCTCCGCAAGAACCCGGACGGCACGGTGCTGGTGCTGGAGGACGGGTACGAGCGGCAGCGGTTCGAGGCCGTGTCCCGGGACAAGCTGCCCAAGCTGCTCAAGACCCTGCTCAAGCGCGAGTTCCCGCGCAGCGCGTTCGTGCGGCTCTACGATCTTGGCGAGCACGACCCGGACGCCGCGCCCGCGGCCAGGCGCAAGGTCATCTGAGCCCCCGCCGACGCCAAGCCCCCGGCCGCGACGTTGACGCCCGGCCGGTTTTCGGGTCAAATCCGCGCCCGGCCCGCGGGCCAATCCAGTTCGTGGAGAACGCATGCAGCTGTACAACACCGCCACCCGCCGCAAGGAAGACTTCGCCCCGCTCGAGGACAACCACGTGCGCATGTACGTGTGCGGCATCACGGCCTACGACTACTGCCACATCGGCCACGCCCGCTCGGCCGTGGTCTTCGACGTGCTGGTGCGCCACCTGCGCCACCTGGGCATGAAGGTCACCTTCGTGCGCAACTTCACGGACATCGACGACAAGATCATCAACCGCGCCAACGAACTCGGCGAGGACCCGGCTGCCCTGGCCGAACGGTTCATCCAGGCCTTCTACGAGGACATGGATCGCCTGAACATCCTGCGTGCGGACCTGGAGCCCAAGGCCACCGAGCACATCCAGGAGATGTTCGCGGTGACCCGGGAGCTCATCGCCAAGGGCCACGCCTACCCCACGCCCTCGGGCGACGTGTACTTCCGGGTGCGGTCCTTCGCCGGCTACGGCAAGCTCTCGGGCCGCAGCCTGGACGACCTCCAGGCCGGGGCGCGGGTGGCGCCGGGCGAGGAGAAGGAGGACCCCCTGGACTTCGCCCTGTGGAAGGCGGCCAAGCCGGGCGAGCCCTTCTGGGAGAGCCCCTGGGGCCCGGGCCGGCCGGGCTGGCACCTGGAGTGCTCGGCCATGAGCGACAAGCACCTGGGCCTGCCCCTGGACATCCACGGCGGCGGCCAGGACCTCGTCTTCCCCCACCACGAGAACGAGATCGCCCAGAGCGAGGCGGCCAGCGGCAAGGACCTGGCCCGCTTCTGGGTGCACAACGGGTTCGTGCAGGTGAACGCGGAGAAGATGTCCAAGAGCCTGGGCAACTTCTCCACCATCCGGGACATCCTGGCCGACTACCTGCCCGAGACCCTGCGCTTCTTCCTGCTCACCAAGCACTACCGCTCGCCGGTGGACTTCACCCCGGAGAACATGGAGGAGGCGGAGAAGAACCTGCGCCGCATCTACCAGGCCAAGGCGGACATGGCCGCGGCCGTTGGGGGGACCAAGTGGTCCAAGACCCCCCTGCCCGCGGAGCTGCTGGACGAACTGGCTGCCGCCGAGGCGGACTGGGCCAAGGCCATGGACGACGACCTGAACTCCGCCGCGGCCCTGGGCCACGTGTTCACCCTGGTGCGGCTGGCCGGCCGGGTGGCCGAGGACAAGGCCCTGCGCAAGTCCGAAGGCGCCCGCGACCTGTGGGCCCGCTGCCTCAGGGACCTGGACGTGTGGGGCAACGTGCTAGGGCTCTTCTCGGCCGACCCCGCCGTCTTCCTCGCCGACCTCAAGGCCGTGCGCGCCAGGCGCAAGGGCATCGACCCGGCCCAGGTGGAGACCCTGCTCGCCGCCCGCCAGGAGGCCCGCAAGGCCAAGGACTTCGCCAGGTCCGACGCCCTGCGCGACGAACTGCTGAACATGGGCGTGGAAGTGAAGGACACCCCGACCGGTCCGGCGTGGGACGTGGCGTAGGACGCCGTCCGTCACTTTTTCCCGGAGGACGACCCGTCCAGATCGAACATGGTGACGCCCTTGGTGTATTCCGTGGTCCTGTAGGCGGTGACCGTGCGGAACTTGGCGACGATCTTCTCCAGGGCGACCATGGCGCCGTCGAGGGCGTCCAGGGCTGCGGCCTCTTCGCCTCCCTCGGGCACGACGCCGCGCAGATAGAACAGGTCGTTCTGCATGGCCTGCAGGGGCTGGCTCAGTTCATGGGCCGCGGCCACGGCCAGCTCCACGACGCCCTGCAGCTTCTCTTTCTCCAGCTTGGCCCGTTCCGCCTGCTCCAACTGCACCAGCATGTCGGACAGCACGTTCGCATTCTCCTCCTGGACGAGCTTGGCCTCTTCCAGGTCGAGCATGCTCTTGTTGTAGTCCTCGGCCAGGCGGTAGTATTCTGAGACGTCCTGAACGAACAGGACAACCGCCGGCGGCTCCTGGCCCTTCGCCAGACACTGGGCCGCCCTGCTGCATCGGCAGGGCATGTATGTCGTGTCCTCCCTGAGCAGGAAGATCTCCCCCTGCGGGCCGTCCACGACCTGTTCCGGATCGACGAGGCTTGCGGCGACGTCCTGGCAATCTCCCGGGGCCGAAAGATCGGAAAACCTCCGCCCCGCCACCTCTCCGCCCTCCGCCAGGCCGAGCATCCGGGCGAAACAGGCGTTGCTGGCCACCACCACGCCGTCTCGCACCACGACGATCCCGACGAACTCGTTCTCGAAGAGACAGCCGAGTTGCGCGATGAGTGTCGCCGGCTCCAAAGGCATGGCCACCCTCGTCAGGCTGAGGACAGGAAAGGGGGTATTCGGTCAATTTACAGGATTGCCGCGGGATTTCAAGACGGCCGGCGGGAAAAGGGACAGCCGTGGGATATCGCGATGCTACCTCTTCCCGAACAGCGCCTTCTGCAGGTCCGCCACCGTGGCCACGGGCTGGCTGCCGGGGCCGCCTGGCGAGGCCGCCGGGTGGAGGATTGGCGAGAGGCCGAGCCGCTGGGCCTGCTTCATCCGCGCCTCGTGGCCGGAGACGGGGCGGATCTGGCCGTTCAGGTCCACCTCGCCCCAGATGGCCGCGCTCTCGGGCAGGGGACGTTCGTAGAAGGACGACAGCACGGCCGCGGCCAGGCCGGCGTCCATGCCGGGATCGTCCAGGCGCAGGCCGGCCCCGATCTTGGCGTAGATGTCCGCCTGGCCGAAGTTCAGGTTGAGCCGCTTCTCCAGCACCGCCAGGAGCAGGTGCAGCCGGTTGGCGTCCAGGCCCAGGGCGGTGCGCCGGGGCATGGCCAGGAAGGTGCGGGCGGCCAGGGCCTGCACCTCCACGGCGAAGGGGCGCTGGCCGTCCACCGCCACCACCAGGGCCGCGCCCGGCAGGCTGGGATCGCGGTCCTGGAGGAAGAACGTCGAGGGGTCGTCCACCACGGACAGGCCCGCGGCCTCCATGCGCAGGACCAGCACCTCCTGGCCCGGGCCGAAGCGGTTCTTGAGCACCCGGAAGATGCGGAAATGGTGGCGGCGGTCGCCCTCCAGGGAGAGCACCGTGTCCACCATGTGCTCCAGCAGCTTGGGCCCGGCGATCTGGCCGTCCTTGGTCACGTGGCCCACCAGCACCAGCACCGCCCCGCTCCTCTTGGCCTCCTCCACCAGGGCGAAGGCCACGGCCCGCACCTGGCTCACGCTGCCGGGCAGCCCCTCGGCCGCGTCGGTGGCCATGGTCTGCACCGAGTCCGCCACCAGCAGGTCGGGCCGGTCCCCCGCGGCCGGCGCCAGGGCGGCCAGGGCGTCCTCGGCCCGGGTGGTGGCCAGGGCGGACATGGCGTCGGCCGGCAGGCCCAGGCGCTTGGCCCGCCCCCCGATCTGGGACAGGGATTCCTCGGCGGACACGTAGACCGCGGTCCTGCCCTGGCGGGCAAGATTGCCGGCCAACTGCAGGAGGAGCGTGGACTTGCCGATGCCCGGCTCGCCGGCCAGGAGCACGGCCTGGCCCGGGACCAGGCCGCCGCCCAGGGCCGCGTCCAGGGCCGGAATGCCCGTGGACAGACAGACGCTCTCCTCGGCCAGGGCCGAGGCCAGGGACGCGGGCGAGGCCGCGGACGCCGACGGACGGGGACGGGACGGGGAAGACGGGGGCGGGGCGGACTCCTCAACCAGGGTGTTCCAGTCCCCGCAACGGGGGCACTTCCCCTGCCACTTGAGGGACTCGGCTCCGCAGGAGGAGCAGCGGAAGACCTGCCGGGGCTTGGCCACGGCCTATTTCTGGGGCGGCGGGTCCTTGACCTCCACCACCTTGATCACGAATTCGCTGACCGCCTCCGGGGTGTTGGCCATGGCCACCATGAAGGGCACCTCGCCCTTGGGCTGCACGAACATGTTGTTGGCCGCGACGCCCGACTCGTTGACCAGCCCGCTCTCGATCTTGTCCCACTCCAGGATCTGGAGGTTGTAGAGCGAGAGCACGTTGCCCGCGAGCTGGCGCTTGCTGGCCACCATCTGGCCCGAGGCGTCGAAGAGCCCGACCTCGACCACGATGAGCTCCTTGGGCGCGTCGAAGTCGTTCACGGCCACGCCCTCGACCACGAAGAGGCGGCCGGCCTTCTCGTTGTCCACGTAGTACTGGCGGATCTTGTCCAGGGTGATGTTCTCCACCTGGGCCTGGTCCACGGGCTTGGCCCCGGCCTCCTCGGCCGCGGGCTTGGCGCCCAGGCCGGGGATGAGGCCGGGCTTGAAGAAGTACAGGCCCGCGGCCGCTCCGGCCAGGAGCAGGAGCGCCCCGGCGGCGATGCCGATGACGAGCCCCTTCCTCCTGCCGCCCGCGGCCTTCTCCTTCTTGGGCTTGGCCTCCAGGGAGAAGCCGCCGTCCAGGCTCATGCCCGCGCCGTCGCCCTTCTTGGCCGGGGCCGCCTCGCCGGACAGGTCCTCGGCCGAGGCCGAGGCCAGGTCCTCGGGAATCTCGTACCCGCCCTTGGCGGCAGGGGCCTTGGGGGCCGCGGCCTCCTCGGGCTCGTTCAGGTTGTCCAGGGCCGCGGCGAATTCGGAGCCGCTTTCCCCAAAGTCGCCGGAGTCGCCGAAGAGGTCTTCGATGTCCTGGTCGTGGACTGCGCCCTTGGACGCCGGCTCCACCGTGAAGCGGTGCTCGCAGACCGTGCACTTCACCTTGCGCCCCCCCTCGGGGATCAGGGAGTCGTCAAGGTTGTAGGTAGTCTTGCAGTTCGGGCATTCGACGATCATGGCCCCTCGCAGGGAGAGTGTTGCCGTGCGGCCGGCGTGCCGGCCCTGCCGCCATCGCGCTAGAGCGTGAGCTCGTAGATGCCTCTAAGCTCCCGATAGCGCTCGGCATAATCCATGCCGAAACCGACCAGGAACCCTTTTTTCAGGTGAAAGCCGGGAAAGTCAACCGCCAGATCCACCTCGCGGCGCTCGAACTTGTCCACCAGGGAGGTCAGGGCCAGGTCCCGGGGATTGCGTTCGCGGAAGGTGCGGAGCAGGAAGTCGGCCGAGTGGCCGGTATCCACGATGTCCTCCACCACCAGCACGTTGCGTCCGGCCAGGGATATCTCCACGTCCTTGGAGAACACCTGGTGCTTGCCCCGACTGGTGCCGTCGCCGTAGCTGGACAGGCGCACGAACTCCACGGAGAGGTCCAGGTCCAGATGACGGACAAGGTCGGCGAAGAAGAGGAACGCGCCCTTGAGCACGCAGACCGCCACCAGGGGCTGGCCGGCGAAACGGGCGGTGATGTCCCTGGCCAACTCGGCGATGCGCGCCTGGACGGCCTCCGGGGAGATGACTTCAGTGAGCAGGGGGTCTTGCATGGGCGGGGACCTTATCCCATCGGGGCCGCGGCCGCAACGCCGGGGCAGGGTCGAAGGCGGCCGGCCCTGTCCCGGCGCGACGGAGCTGCGCCTCCCCGGCCGAGGCCGGACACGGAGCAGGCCCGGCGCAGAGGGAAGAAACCCTGCGCGGCCGTTCCCCTGCCGTTAGAACTCGATGAGCATGGCCGTCTCGTCGCAGCCGGGAAACTTGGGGCAGTTGAGGCAATCGGCCCAGACCTTCTGGGGCAGGACCTCCTTGTCCACCACGCTGAACCCCAGACGGGCGAAGAAGTCCACCTGGTAGGTCAGGGTGAAGACGCGGAACAGCCCCAGGGTCACGGCCTCGGACAGGCAGGCCTCCACCAGGCGCTTGCCGAAGCCCCTGCCGCGCATCTCCTCGGCAATGGCCAGGGAGCGCACCTCGGCGATGTCTTCCCAGGTGATGGCCAGGGCGCAGCAGCCGTGCACGGTTTCAGCGTCGCGGTCGGCCAGCACGTAGAAGTCGCGAAGCTTGTTGTACAGGTCGTGCAGGGACCGGGGCAGGAGCAGGCCCATGCCGCCGCTGTGCAGGAGCAGGCCGTGGATGGCCTTCACGTCCTGGATGCGGGCCTTGCGGATGTAGAGGTCGGCCATGGCTATTTCGCCAGCAGGGCGTCCACCATCCTGCGCAGATCGTCGCTGGAGGTCATGCCTTCGCGGATGTGGATGAGGCTGCCCTGCCGGTCGTAGACCATGAGCTTGGGGATGGCGCCCACCTGGAACATGCGGGGCACGTCCTCGGTGGCCCGGCCCACGGGGTAGTTCAGGGGGAGCTTCCGGAGAAAGGAGTCCAGGCTGGCCTGGCTCTCGTCCACCGAAACCCCCAGGATCTCCACCTCGCTCTGCGGGTAGTGGGAGCGCAGGCGCATGAGCTCGGGCACCTCCACCCGGCACGGAGCGCACCAGGTGGCCCAGAAGTTCACCACCACCACCTTGCCCTTGGCCGCGCCGATGGCGGCGATGAGGTCCAGGGGCCGGACCGTGGCGGGCAGGCCCGCGCCGGACGAGGCGGGAGAGGCCAGGACGCAGAGGAGCAGGGCCAGGGCGGCCAGACGGCGGAACGCGGATATGTGCTGCATGGCGAGTCTTCCTTCGGGGAGGATGATGGGGCCGGCCGGGCCGGACGTCAAGGGGCCATCCCGCACAGGCGTCCGGCCAGGCGCACCGCGGCCACCGCGTCCTGGGCGTAGCCGTCCGCGCCGATGCGCGCCGCATAGGCCTCGGAGAGCACCGCGCCGCCCACCAGCACCTTGGCGGCAAGCCCCTTTTCCCGCACCAGGTCCACGGTCTCGGCCATGCGCACCATGGTGGTGGTCATGAGCGCCGAGAGGCCGATGAGCGCCGCCCCGTGCTCCTCGGCCGCGGCCACGATGCGGGCCGCGGGCACGTCCTTGCCCAGGTCCACCACCGTGAACCCGTGGTTGCGCAGCATGAGGGCCACGATGTTCTTGCCGATGTCGTGGATGTCGCCCTCCACCGTGGCCAGGACCACCACCGGCCCGGCCTCCGCCGCGCCGGCCTCCAGCAGGGGCTTCAGGCGCGCGAAGGCGATCTGCATGGTCTCCGCGGACTGGAGCAGCTGGGGCAGGAAGTACTCCTTGCGCTCGTACTTCTCGCCCACCGAGGTGATGCCCGGGATGAGCTGCTCCCGCACCAGGGCGAAGGGATCGGCGCCCTCGGCCAGGGCGGCCTCCAGCATGGGCAGGATGTCCTCGCCCAGGCCCAGGAGCACGGCCTCGGCCAGGGTGGAGGCCCGGGCCGGGCCCGCGGCGCCGCGGGCCGCGGGAGCCGCCGCCTCCCCGGACTTCCAGTGGGTGTGCCCGGCGATGAACCGGCCCGCCGAGGGATCCCGGGCCAGGAGCACCTCGCCCGCGGCCAGGGCCTCGGCTATGCGCGGGGTCGAGGGATTGGCGATGACCGCGGCCAGGCCCCTGGCCATGGCCATGGCCAGGAAGGTGGCGTTGACCAGCTCCCGGGCGGGCAGGCCGAAGGAGACGTTGGACAGGCCCATGACCGTGGGCAGGCCCCACTGCTCGCGGCAGTGGGTGATGACCTCCAGGCAGGCCTTGGCCGACTCGGGCTTGGAGGACACGGTGAGCACCAGGGCGTCCACCAGGATGAGCCGGCGGGGGATGCCCAGGTCCTCGGCCTGGCGGAGCAGGGATTCGATGACCGCCAGGCGTTCGGCCGCGGTCACCGGAAGCTTTTTGCCCTCCAGGGGGAGCAGGATGAAGGGCGCGCCGTAGCGCTTGCACAGGGGGCCCAGGACCTCCATCCGGCCGGGCTCGCCGCTGATGGAGTTGACCAGGGGCGATCCGGGGTAGACGTCCAGGGCCGCGGCCACGGCCTCCACCTTGGTGGAGTCCAGGCACAGCGGCGCCTGGATACGGCCGGACAGGGACTCCACCAGGGCGGGCAGGAGGACCGTCTCGTCCACCAGGGGCGCGCCCACGTTCACGTCCAGCACCCCGGCCCCGGCCTCCGCCTGCTCCCGGGCCAGGCGATGGGCCTCGCTGAAGCGCCCTTCCTGGAGTTCGGCGGTGAGGACCTTCTTGCCCGTGGGGTTGATCCGCTCGCCGATGACCAGGCAGGGCCGGTGGAAGGCGGCCAGCGCCGATTCCGAGCGGGAGGTCAGCGCAAGGTGCGGCCCTTCCGCGGGCTCGGGCCGGGACCAGCCGCGATCCCGCAGCGCCGCGGCCAGGGCCGCGATGTGGGCCGGGGAGGTGCCGCAGCAGCCGCCAAGGGCCTTGACCCCCAGGTCGGCCAGCGCCGCGGTCTGGGCCGCGAACTCCTGGGGCCCCAGACGGAACACGGTGCGTCCGTCCACCAGTTCGGGCAGTCCGGCGTTGGGCTGCACCAGGAGCGGGGTGGACAGGCGGGGCAGCATGGCCCGCACGGTCTCGCCCAGCGTCTCCGGGCCCGCGCCGCAGTTCACGCCCACCAGGTCCACGCCCAGGTTCTGCACCGCGTCCAGGAAGGTGAGCGGCGAGGCCCCGGTCAGGGCCGCCCCGGACTCGAAGGTCATGGACACGCCCACCGGCAGGTCGCCCACCTCGCGGCAGGCCACCACCACCGCCCGGACCTCGGCCAGGTCGTAATGGGTCTCCGCCAGGATGAAGTCCGCGCCGCCCGCGGCCAGCCCGGCGATCTGGCGCCTGAAGGCCTCCACCATGTCCCGGAAGGAGACGTCGCCCAGGGGCCGGCAGAACAGGCCCGTGGGGCCCACGCTGCCGGCCACGAAAGCCGCGTCGCCGGCGGCCCGCCGGGCCGCGGCCGCGGCCTGCCGGTTGAAGTCCGCGGGGTCCAGGTCCGGGCCGAGCTTGTGGGCCGTGCCGCCGAAGGTGTTGGTGGTCAGCACCCGGGCCCCGGCTGACAGGTACTCGCGGTGGACCGCCTCCAGGACATCGGGGGCGGACAGGCCGAAACGCTCCGGACTGGCGCCCGCGGGCATGCCGCGGGACTGGAGCATGGTCCCCATGGCCCCGTCGAAGAGCAGGATCCGGCCGTCGGCCAGGGCGCGTCTGAAGTCGGACACGGCGTTCTCCGTAAAAGATGTGCCGGCGGCAGAGCCCGGAAGGGCCAGGCTGGGCCGGAACCCGTATGTCTAGCGAAAGTCGTTGAAAAGGACAAACAAAAACTCTACACTTCCAAATCCGGCCGCAGGCGGCCCCCCCAGCCCGGCCGGGAAAGGCGAAACCATGCACGACAACGTTTCCGAACCCGAACTCCTGGACCCGGAGACCGACGCCGAGGCCGAACTGTCCGAGCCCGAATCGGATATCCTCCCGGACCTGGAGCCCGACACCGACGAGAGCATCGACCCGGACGCCGGGGACGACTCGTTCACCCTGCCCGCCCCCTCGGCCACCCGGGCGGTGGCCCCCCGGGACGCGCTGCACCTCTACCTGCGCGAGATCGGCCGGTTCCCCCTGCTCAAGCCGGACGAGGAGTTCGAGCTCTCCCGCCGGGTGCGCGAGGACGGCGACCAGGACGCGGCCTTCCGCCTGGTGACCTCCCATCTGCGCCTGGTGGTCAAGATCGCCATGGATTTCCAGCGCCGCTGGATGCAGAACGTCCTGGACCTGGTGCAGGAAGGCAACGTGGGCCTCATGCGCGCGGTGCAGAAGTTCGATCCCGACAAGGGCATCAAGTTCTCGTACTACGCGGCGTTCTGGATCAAGGCCTACATCCTCAAGTTCATCATGGACAACTGGCGGCTGGTGAAGATCGGAACCACCCAGGCCCAGCGCAAGCTGTTCTACAACCTGAACAAGGAGCGCCAGCGCCTGCAGGCCCAGGGCTTCGACCCGGACACCTCCACCCTGGCCCAGAACCTGAACGTGGCCGAGGACGTCATCGTCGAGATGGACCAGCGCCTCTCCCGCCAGGACATGTCCCTGGACACCCCCCTGGGCGAGGACGGCTCATCCACCCGCATGGACTTCCTGCCCGCGCTCATCCCGGGCGTGGAGGCGGCCCTGGCCCAGGACGAGATATCGAGCGCCCTCCGGGAGCACATCCGCACCATCCTGCCCCAGCTCACGGACAAGGAGCGGGACATCCTGGAGAACCGCCTGCTCTCGGACGAGGAGACCACCCTGCGGGAGATCGGCGAGAAGTACGGAGTCACCCGGGAGCGGGTGCGGCAGATCGAGGCCCGGCTCCTCCAGAAGCTGCGCAAGCACCTGGCGGACAAGATCCACGACTTCTCCCCGGACTGGATAGAAGACCATGATTGACCCCCTGCGCGCCATCCGGGACGAGGCCAAGTCCCTGCGCTCCCGGCTGGCCACCCCGGGCTTCTACCGGCTGTGCGCCGCGGAGATGGAGACCGCCCGCAACGTGTTCTTCGACGACCCCCTGGTGTACCGCATGCAGCAGGACGTGCTCCCCTTCCTCTACGACGACTACGGACACGGGGTGGAGCACGCCAAGAAGGTGGCCATCGAAGCCGCGGCCATCATTCTGGCCGAGATAGGGAGGAACGACCCGGAACGCGCCCGCCGGCTGGCCAAGCTGGCCCTGCTGGCCGGCCTGCTCCACGACATCTGCCGCCTGGAGCCGGAGCACGCGACCCGGGGCGCGGAGGTTTCCCGCCTCATCCTGCAGGACTACCCCCTTCCGTCCGAAGACAAGGCGGCGGTGATCAGGGCCGTGAACTGCCACGAAGCCTTCACCCACTGCCCCGAAACCCCGGACCCGGACGCGGACCTGCTGGCCGGCGCCCTGTACGACGCGGACAAGTTCCGCTGGGGCCCGGACAATTTCGTGACCACCCTGTGGGAGATCTGCGACTACCTCGAATGGCCCCTGGCCGAAGTGGTGCGCCGCTTCCCCGAAGGGGTGGAGCGCATCCGCCAGGTGACGGACACGTTCCGCACCGGCATCGGCCAGGCCTGCGGCCCGGAATTCATCGAACAGGGCCTCGAGCTGGGCCAAGCCCTCTACCGGCTGCTGCGGGACGCCGCGGCCCGCCGGGCCTAGAATGCGGGGGCGTTCCCCCTTTCATTTCCCGAGGAAAAGGACTATCTTTTTCAGGTTGAGCAGAATCCGCGCGGCCCGCGTGCCGCGGCAAGGCGCCGCATCCCTATGACCCACACCAGCTCCCTCTCCCCCCGCCTCCTTTCGGAGTTCGGCGCAGCCCTGATCCTGTGCGCCTTCCTGGCGCTCGGCGCGGGCTGCGCCCTCCCCGGCCAGGCGCCCCGGCCCCAGCCCCCCGCGCCCGCTGCGCCCTTCACCCCCGGCGCGGAGGCGGCCTACCACTACCTGGTGTTCGAAGACGCCCGCAACAACGGCCGGGTGGACGAGGCGGCCCGCGCCCTGGACAGGCTCCTGGCCCTGGCCCCGTCGTCGCGCATCTATCTGGAGGGGGCGAACTTCCTCTGGCGGGCAGGCAAGATCCCCGAGGCCCGGGACCTGCTCAAGAAGGGGCTGGACCAGTTCCCGGACCAGCGCGAACTCTATCTCACCCTGGCGACCACCTACTACGCCGAGAAGCGGTACGACGACGCGGTGGCCACCCTCCAGGAATACCTGGTCCGCCACCCCGAGGACATGGCCTCCCGCCAGGAGTCCGGGGCCATCCTCATCGAGTCCAAGCAATTCGCCGCGGCCCTGGACGTGCTCTCGGCCATCCCCAAGGAATCGCGCAACACCATCGTCCTCTACTACATGGCCAAGGCCAACGCCGGGCTGGGCAAGACCCGCCAGGCCCTGAGCCTGCTCCGGGCCGCGGTCAAGGAGGACCCCTCCTTCCAGGAGGCCTGGGTGGAGCTGGCCTTCCTCTACGAGATGGACGGCGACTACGTGCAGGCCGAAAAGACCTACGGCCGCCTGCTCGAACTGGGCGAGACCTCGGACGAGGTCTGGCTGCGCCTCATCACCCTGAACCTCAAGCTCAACAACCCGGACAAGGCCCTCTCCCTCTACCGTCGCGGGCCGTCGGACACGGACTTCTCCCTGGAGGCCGCCGGCCGGTTCCTGGACGAGAAGTTCTACGACCAGGCCGCCGAGATCCTGGAGCCCCTGGCCCAGGCCCAGAATCCCCCGGTCCGGGTGTGGTTCTCCCTGGCGGTGCTGGCGTTCGAGGGCCGGGCCGACTCCGAAAAGGCCCTGGACTTCCTGGAGAAGGTGCCCACGGACGATCCCAGCTACGAGCAGGCCTTCCGTTTCCGCATCCATCTGCTGAGCCAGAGCGGCAAGAAGGACGCCGCCCTGGCCCTGGTGTCCGAGGGCAAGCGCCGCAGCCCGGGCAAGGCCCATTACTGGCTCCTGGAGTCCCAGGTGCAGGAACTGTCCGGAGACCTGGCCGCGGCCCGGACCACCCTGGAGCAGGCCTCCGAGAAGTGGCCCCAGGACACCGAACTGCTCTACGGCCTGGGCATCGTCCTGGACAAGCTCAAGGACCCCGAGGCGGGCATCGCGGCCATGGAGCGGATCATCGCCATCAACCCCGACCACGCCGACGCCCTGAACTACGTGGGCTACACCCTGGCCGACCAGGGGAAGGACCTGGAACGGGCTCTGGTGCTCATCCGCAAGGCCATGGACCTCAAGCCCGAGAGCGGCTACATCGTGGACTCCCTGGCCTGGGCCTACTACCGCATGGGCAAGCTGGACCAGGCCTGGGAGGAGATCCAGCGGGCGGTGGTCCTGGCCGACACGGATCCCATCATCTGGGAGCACTACGGCGACCTGGCCCTGGCCAAGGGGCTCAAGGACAAGGCCCGGGAGGGCTACCGCCGGAGCCTCAAGCTGGACCCGGACAACGCCGCGGTGCGGGCCAAGCTCGAGGCCCTCTGATGCCGCCAACCCAGCCTCTGCGCCTGGCCGCATCCCGGGTCGCCCTGCTTCTGGCCGCCCTGGCCGCACTCCTGGCCGCGGCCTGCGCCCCCCAGCCCACGCCTCCGCCCGCCCCGGCCCAGGCCCTCTGGGAGGCCTTCGGCCTGGCCAGCGCCGGGGCCCCCCCGGCCTTCTCCCTGCGGGCCAGCCTGAACTACGCCGGCCCCGACCAGCAGTCCCGGGTGGTCATGAAATTCTGGGGCAACGTGACATACCCCTTGCGCCTGGACATGAGCACCAGTTTCGGCGCTCCGGTGGCCTACTGGCGCGAGGACCGGGAGGGGCTCCTGACCTACGCCCCGGGCGCCCAGACCGCCTGGCGGCACCGCGATGCGCTGGCCGGCGCCTCGGCCCTGGGCCTGCCCTTCCCCCTGACCCTCCGCGACCTGGCCGGGCTGGCCACCGGCGCGGTGCGCTCCCTGGCGCCGGAACGGTTCCTCCGGGCCGAGGCCACGCCCGAGGGGGGCTGGGCCTACGAGTTCGCCCGCGGGGAGTCCCTGCGCCGGCTGGTGCTGGACAGCCAAGCCCGCCCGGTGCGGCTGGAGGGACGGGCCTCGGGCCGCGAGTACGTCCTGCGCCTGGCGGACTTCGGCGAGACCGGGCTCTTTCCGGGCCAGGCCGCCACCTTCTACGTGGACCTCAAGCCGGACGTGAGCGCGGTGCTTCGCATCAAGTCCATGGATGCGGCCGACGCGCCCTGGCCCGCGGAGTCCCTGGCGCTGCCCCTGCCCCCGGACACCCGGCTGCGCGACCTGACCCCGGGCCAGGCTGCGGAGCCGCTGGACTTTTCCCGAAACTGACCCTAACGGGTCGCATCGAACACGAGGACGCCATGACCTCCCCCGGCAACGCCCCGCAGCCCTGCCCCCGGCCCACCCTCCGGGACCTCTTCGGCAACCTGCGCACCGGCCTTCTGGTGGTGGCCGACGAACTCAAGTGGATCGCGCTCAGGAGCCTGCGCTCCCTGGAGATCCGCCAGATGGAGAAACGCCTTGCCGAGGAGCATGCGGCCCTGGGCAGGGCCGTAGCCCGGGCCGTGGCCGACGCCGCGGCCGGTCCGGACGGGCCCGAGGCCGCGACCCTGGACGAAGCCGCCCGCCTCTGCCTCAAGCAGATCGCGTTCCTGGGCGAGGAGGCGGCCTATCTGCGCGCCGAGCGCGACCGCCTGCGCCAGGACCTGCTGGCCCGCCGGCGCTCCGCCCTGACTCCGGACGACACGCCCCAGAACCGCCAACCGGAATCTTCCGAGGAGTAACATGCCCCCTTCCCTCGTCGTCATCGGATCGGACCACGCCGGCGTGGGCCTCAAGGCCCTGCTGGCCGAACACATGCGCCAGCGCGGCATCGAGGTCCTGGACCTGGGCCCCCAGGACACCGCCAGCGTGGACTATCCCGACTTCGCCAAGGCGGTGTGCGCCGAAGCGCTCTCCCGCAAGGCGCCGGGCGTGCTCGTCTGCGGCACGGGCATCGGCATGTCCATGACCGCCAACAAGGTCCCGGGCATCCGCGCCGCGGTCTGCGCCCTGGCCTACCAGGCCCGCATGACCCGCCTGCACAACGACGCCAACGTGCTCTGCCTGGGCGAACGGGTCACCGGCCCGGGCGCGGCCCTGGACATCCTCGACGTCTTCCTGGACACCGAATTCGAGGGCGGCCGGCACCTGCGCCGGCTGGGCAAGATCGAGGCCTGCTGAGATGCCCTTCGCCAAACCCGACCCGAACCTGGACGCCCTGGCCGTGGCGGTCATCAAGGGCCTGGCCATGGACGCCACCCGCCGGGCCAACTCCGGACACCCCGGCGGCCCCATGTCCGCGGCGGACATGGCCTACGTCCTGTTCCGGGAGTTCCTGCGCTTCGACCCCCGCGATCCGGCCTGGTTCAACCGCGACCGGTTCGTGCTCTCGGCCGGGCACATGTCCATGCTGCTCTACGCCCTGCTCCACTTCCAGGACCGGCTGGACCTGGAGGACATCAAGAATTTCCGGCAGTGGGGGAGCAAAACCCCGGGCCATCCGGAATACGGCGTGACGCCGGGGGTGGAGGCCACCACCGGTCCCCTGGGCCAGGGCCTGGGCATGGCCGTGGGCATGGCCGCGGCCGAAGCCCTGCTGCGCGCCCGCCTGGGCAAGGACATCTGCTCCCACCACACCTACGTGCTGGCCTCGGACGGCGACCTCCAGGAGCCGGTGGCCCTGGGCAGCGCGGCCCTGGCCGGGCACTGGGGCCTGGGCAAGCTCGTGGTGCTCTACGACGCCAACGCGGTGCAGCTGGCCGGCCCGGTATCCCGGGCGGACACCACCGATTACGCCGCAGTGTTCACGGCCATGGGCTGGCGCGTCCAGGACATCGACGGCCACGACCACGCCGCCATCCGAGCCGCCCTGGAGACGGCCCAGGCCGAGACCGAACGGCCCAGCCTCATCATCGGCCGCACGGTCATGGCCAAGGGCGCGGCCACCCTGGAGGGCAGCTCCGAGGCCCACGGCTCTCCCTTTTCCCCTGAGGAGATCCGGACCACCAAGGAGAAGCTCGACCTTCCCACGGACCGGGACTTCCACGTGCCCGACGAGGTGCTCACCCATTTCCGCAGCGGCTTCGTGGGGCTCGCCGCCGAGGTGGGCAGGTGGCGACGCCTCCTCACGGACCACCTGGACCGCTACGAGGAGTTCGAGGAATTCTGGAGCCGGGCGCAGAATCCCCGCTCCGGGTTCACGGTGGACTGGCCGGCCTTCGCCCCGGGCAAGCAGGTGGCCACCCGGTCGGCCTGGGGCAAGTGCCTCATGGCTTTGGCCAAGGCCCATCCCCTGGTGGCCGGCGGCTCCGCTGACCTGGACCCCTCGAACATGACCGAGGAGTTCCGGGAGGCGGCCGGAGTCTTCGGCCCCGACGACCCCTGGGGCCGCAGCCTGAGCTTCGGTGTGCGCGAGTTCCCCATGGCGGCCATCGTCAACGGCATGGCCCTGCACGGGGGGATCGTCCCCTTCGGGGCCACCTTCCTCACCTTCTCGGACTACTGCCGGGGAGCCCTGCGCCTGGCGGCCCTGCAGGAGACGCCTTCCCTGTTCGTGTTCACCCACGACTCCTTCCACCTGGGCGAGGACGGCCCCACCCACCAGTCCGTCGAGCACGCCGCCAGCCTGCGGCTCATCCCGGGCCTCCTGGTGCTGCGGCCGGCCGACGCCAACGAGACCGTGGCCTGCCTGGAACTGGCCCTGGCCGAGAAGAAGAGACCCTCCTGCCTGCTCCTCACCCGGCAGGGCCTGCCGGTGCTGGACCCGGCCGCGCACCCGGCCCTGGCCCACGGCCCCCGGCGCGGCGGCTACGTGCTCCAGGAGGCCGAGGGCGGCTCGCCCGAGGTGGTGATCCTGGCTGCGGGATCGGAGGTCTCCCTGGCCCTGGACGCGGCGAGGCTCCTGGCCCCGCGCCGGGTGCGGGTGGTCAGCCTGCCCTGCCTGGAGGTCTTTGCCGAGCAGCCCGCCGAATACCGGCGGGAGGTGCTGGGGAACGGCGCGCCACGGGTGGCGGTGGAGGCCGGCCGGCCCGAGTCCTGGCATCGCTTCGTGGGCCCGGACGGATTCGTCCTGGGCCTGGACCATTTCGGCCACTCGGCCCCGGCCGGCGTCCTGGCCGAGAAGTACGGATTCACGCCGGCCAACCTGGCCCGGCTCATCGAAGAAAAACTCCAGACAAGGGAGTAGGACATGGAAACGCAAGCCCCGGACAAGAACCTCGCCCTGGACCTGGTGCGCATCACCGAAGCCGCGGCCCTGGCCTCGGCCCGCTGGCTGGGCAAGGGTGACAAGGACGCCGGCGACAACGCCGCGGTGCAGGCCATGCGCATGACCCTGAGCAGCATGCGCATCGACGGCACGGTGGTCATCGGCGAAGGCGAGAAGGACAACGCCCCCATGCTGCACAGCGGCGAGAAGCTGGGCACGGGCGCCGGACCCAAGGTGGACGTGGCCGTGGACCCGGTGGAGGGCACCCGGCTGCTGGCCTTCGGCCGGCCCAACGCCATCTCCACCGTGGCCGTGGCCCCGGCCGGCAGCATGTTCGACCCGGGGTCGAGCTTCTACATGCAGAAGCTGGTGGTGCCCAACGAGGCCAAGGACGTGGTGCACCTGGACTCCCCGGTCAAGGACAACCTGAAGCGCATCGCCAAGGCCCTGGACAAGGACGTGGACGACCTCATCGTCTTCGTGCTCGACAAGCCGCGGCACAAGAAGCTCATCGAGGAGATACGGGAAACTGGGGCTCGCATCGAGTTGCACACCGACGGCGACGTGGCCGGCGCGCTCATGGCCGTTGACCCGCGCTCCCAGGTGGACGTGATGATGGGCACCGGCGGAACCCCCGAGGCGGTGCTCAGCGCCTGCGCCATCAAGGCCTACGGCGGCGAGATGTTCTGCCGCATGGACCCCCAGTCCAAGAAGGAGGAGCACGCCATCATCGACGCGGGCAAGGACCTGCGGGAGATCTTCACCACCAAGAGCCTGGTGCGCACCGACGACACCTTCTTCGCGGCCACGGGCATCTCCGGCGGCACCTTCCTCAAGGGCGTGCTCTACGACAAGCGCGGGGCCTACACCCACTCCATGGTGCTCCGGGGCAAGACCGGCAGCATCCGCTACATCGAGGCCTATCACCACTGGGACAAGCTCATGCAGTTCTCGTCGGTCAAGTACGACTAGCCTGCGGCGTCTCCCGGCCCCGACAAGAAGAAGGCCCCGCCCCCCCATCCGGGGAGCGGGGCTTTTTTTGCGATATCAGGCTGTTGCCCTTGCCCTGCCCAGGAACGCAAAACTCCGTCCGCCGCCAGGCGGGCGCCGCTGCGGGAGCGGCCGCCCGGTGTCAGCGCACCAGCGCCTCGCGGGATTTGGCCGCCTTGAAGTCGAAGTTGTCCAGCCCGCTTCCGAGCGAACGCCGGACGCGCCAGTAATCCAGCAAAACCTTGACCAGAACCACCACCAAGAAGCCGAGCGCCCACTTCACCATGACTTCCTCCCGCCGGCTCGGGGCCGGCCTCGCTCCCGAGGGAACACCGAGTTATGCCAGAATAGCAGCGCCGGGAGGAAAATCCAGAGAAAAAGAAAAAAAACTCCGGAAAAAATCCAGACTCACTGGAATCGCTCGGGAAAAGGGATTGCCGCAAGGGGGCAAACCAGGGCTTCAGGAGGCGGCCCGGGGATGCCCCCGGGCATCTTGGCGCAAAAATACTGGTATTCAAATGGTTAGCCGAAGCTCTCCAGCACCTCGCGCAGGGCGGCATTGTCCACCGGCTGCCGTCCCAGGGGGCCGGCGGCCAGGAAGGGGAAGCGGGATGCGAAGTCGGGCTTCTCCTCGCGGTAGAGCACCCCGGCGGGGATGCGGTCCCCGAACTCCGCGGCCTTGTGCATGGCCGCGGACCAGTCCGCGGGGTCGTAGTCTTCGCCCAGCCGGTAGACCCGCTCCTTGTACCAGGCATAGGTGTTGACCTTGTTGAAGGACACGCAGGGCTGCAGGATGTCCACCAGGGAGAACCCCTTGTGCTGGATGGCCTGCTGCATGAGGTCCTTGAGATGCTCGGTGTCGCCGGCGAATCCCCGGGCCACGAAGCCCGCCCGCATGGCCACGGCCACGGCCACCGGGTTGAAGGGGGAGGACGGTGCGCCCAGGGGCTGGGCCTTGGTCACCTGCCCCTGCATGGTGGTGGGGCTGGCCTGGCCCTTGGTCAGGCCGTAGATCTGGTTGTCGTGGGCCAGGAGCGTGATGTCCACGTTGCGGCGCAAGGCGGCCAGGAAGTGGTTCCCGCCCTCGCCGTAGGAGCAGCCGTCGCCGCTGACCGCCACAACCGTGAGCCGGCCGTTGGCCAGCTTGGCCCCCTGGGCCGGGGGCAGGGCACGGCCATGCAGGCCGTTGAACCCGTTGCAGCGCAGGTAGTGAGGGGTCTTGGCCGCCTGGCCGATGCCCGAGACCAGGAGCAGCTCGTGCGGCGCAACGCCCAGGCCGGCCAGGGCCTGCTTCAGGGTCTTGAGGATGGCGAAATTGCCGCACCCCGGACACCAGGCGGTGGTGAACTCGCCGAACTCCTTGGGATCGATCATGGCCGACTCCTTACAGGCAACGCAGGGATTCGCTCACGGTTCCCAGGGCGTCCAGGATGTACCGGGCGGTGAAGGGGAGCCCGTCGTAGCGCAACACCCGCTTGGGCATGCGCAGGCCGGTCGCCTTGGCCAGCAGGTCCGCGAACTGGCCGGAGGCGTTGCCCTCCACGCAGACCACGTCCCCGGCGGCCTGGAGCCGGGACAGGAAGCCGTCGGGGTCCAGGGGCCACACCTGGCTGAAGTGCAGGCAGCCCACCTTGGAGCCCTCGCGGCGCAGGACCTCGGCCGCCTCCAGCACCGCGCCCCGGGAGGAGCCCCAGTTGACCAGGAGCAGGTCCGGACTCTCGTCCCCGGCATACTCCGGGGGCAAGGCGTCGAAAGCCAGTCCGCACCCCTTGCGCAGCCGCTTCTCCACCATGGCGGTCCGCACCGCCAGGTCCTCGGTGATATGGCCGTCCGGGGTATGTTCATCCGAGTCGGCCAGCACCAGGGACCGGCCGTAGCCCGGGATGCGCCGGGGCGACACCCCGCTCGGGGCCAGGGCGTAGCGCTCGTAGCCCTCGGCCCCCTCGTCGGACAGGTCCGGCCCGGCAATCTCGGGCAGGGCGTCCAGGTCGAAGGGCTCCACCGCCCGGTAGGAATCGGCCATGTACTGGTCGCCCAGCACGAACGCCGGGCTCTGCCACTTCTCGGCCTGGTCGAAGGCCCGGATGGTCAGATGGAAGAAATCCTCCACCGCTCCCGGGGCGAAGATGGCCCGGGGGAATTCGCCGTGGCCCGCGTAGAGGGCCAGGTTCAGGTCGCCCTGCTCGGTGCGGGTGGGCAGGCCGGTGGCCGGCCCGGGCCGCTGGATCAGGGCGATGACGATGGGCTGCTCGATCATGCCCGCCAGGCTCACCGCCTCCACCATGAGGGCGAAGCCGCCGCCCGAGGTGGGCACGATGGTGCGCGCGCCGGCGAACGCCGCGCCCAGGCCCATGTTCAGGGCCGCGATCTCGTCCTCGGCCTGCTCCACCATGATCCCCAGACCGGGACCCTTGGCGGCCAGGGTCAGGGCCACCGAGGTGGACGGGGTCATGGGGTAGAAGGAGCAGAACTTCACCCCCGCGGCCATGGCCCCCAGGGCGATGGCCTCGTTGGCGGTGAGCATGAGCCGGGACCGGGGATTCTCCAGTGGCGGCAGGGGAGCAAGCCGGCAGCGTCCCTGGCTCGTGGCCCAGTCGTAGGACTTCTCCAGGACCTCCAGGTTCTGCCGGACGACCTCCTCGCCCTTCTTGCCGAAGGTCTTCCTGAGCAGGCCCGCCGGGGCCTCGCGGTCCAGGCCGATGACCGAGGCCAGGGCGCCCAGGGCCGCTACGTTGTGGAAGAGGGGCTTGGACGCGAGGTCCGCGAAAGGAATCCGGATCACGCACTCGCCCTCCAGGTCCAGGGACTCGCCCAGGAGCAGGAGGCCGCCCTCCTTCACCTGGCCGCGATGCAGGTCGATGCTCTCCTGGTTCAGGGCCACCAGGATGTCGATCTCGTCCACCGGGGCCTCCACCGGACAGGTGGCCGCCCGGATGGCGAAGCTGTTGTGCCCGCCACGGATGCGCGACTGGTAGTCCTGGGTCACGTGCACGAAGTACCCGCTGCGCACCAGGCTCCTGGTCAGGAGGTCGCCCACCGTGACCAGACCCTGCCCGGCCTCGCCGGCGACGAGGATGTTCACGCTGCCGTCCGCCATGTCGTGACTCCCTGAGCCGCGGCGCTGCAGCCGGCGGCCCGATAAGCCGGTCCGGCCGGGAGGTTTGTCCCGGCCGGACCGGACGCGTTTCCGAACCGCCGACTACGCTCCGTCCAGGCCGCCGCGGCCCTTGGCTCGGGTCCAGCCCTCGGGGTCCTCATAGTAGGACTGCATGTCCCGGACGAGCATGTAGTGGTCCCGGCTTTCGCCGAGCATGAACCGCAAGAACTCCTTCTCGACCTTGTCCTGGACCCGGGGCAGCTCGGCCTCGTAGAACGAGACGCCGGCCTGCTCCAGGTCCGCGGCGAGTTTCAGGGACTCGCGCTCGGTGAGGCAGGCGTCCTTGGGGGCCGCGTACCTGGCGGCCAGGCCGGCCAGAACTCCGGACAGGTCGCGCGCGTCCTCCTCGGGCAGGCGGCAGGCGTCGGCAAAGCCCTTGCCCTGGCCCAGGGAGCGGCGGATGTCCGCGATGCGCCGGGCCGACTCCTCCTTGTCCTTGAGCAGCAGTCCGAAGACCTCCGCGCCCAGGGCCTCGGAACAGGCGGCCTTGGCCTTCCTGTAAGCTTCCGCGGCCTTCTCGGTCAGCTCCAGGGCCTTGCAGAGCACGTCGTCGACGTTGCGGGCCATATGCGCCTCCTTTGGTTGATCCATGCGACGCGTCCGGTCGCGGCCTCCCGGGTTACGCCTTGACCGGCGGCCAGGGCGCGAACGGACGCGCGGCCAGCTCCTTGTCCAGCATGAACAGCCCGCTGCCGTCCTTGCCGATGAGCTTGAGCTTGCCCACCACCTCGGCCACGCTGTCCTCCTCCTCCACCTGTTCGGAGATGAACCACTGGAGGAAGATCTGGGTGGCGTGATCCTTCTCGGCCACGGCCACGTTCATGAGGTCGTTGATGCGCGTGGTCACGCCCTGCTCGTGCTCCAGGGCGTGCTGGAACACGGCCAGGGGCGAATCCCAGGCGTGCTGCGGCTTGTCGATGGCCAGCAGCTCCACCCGAGCGCCGCGCCCTATGATGTAGTTGTAGAAGCGCAGGGCGTGGGTCTGCTCCTCCCAGGCCTGGGAGGTCATCCACGCGGCGAAGCCGGGAAGGCCCAGGTCCGCGAAATAGGCGGCCATGGACAGGTAGATGTACCCGGAATAGAGTTCCCACTGCACCTGCGCGTTCATCTGCTTGACCATCTTCTTGCTCATCATGGGCATGTCCTCCTGGATAGTGGCGACCCGGACGGGACGGGCCGTATCGGCCACCATACACCATCCCACGGTATTCGCAAGCAATATTGAAAACCAGGCGGATCACCCCGCCGGGCTTGCAGCCAGGAGCGCTTTGGGGCAGACTCCGCCCGTCATGTGGAACACGCCCCTCTTCGGACGCCGCCGCGATGCGGCCACGGACATCCCCTGCAAGGCCTGCGCAAAGCCCCTCGCCGCACACCGCGGCTGCCGCGAGGTCACCCTCTCCTGCCCGGCCTGCGGCGCGCGCTTCCGCACCGAGGACTTCCCCGAGCACGTGGACGAGCTCTTCGAGTTCCTGGCCGACGTTCCCGCTGACAGAATCTGACGGACCGGCGGCCGCCGCATCCGCCTGATCTTTTTTCAGTAAAAACAACGCATTCTGGCTCCACTTCCCGTTCAGGGACCACTCGTCATCCAAGAAGCGCCCCCGGGCCCGATCGCCCGGGGCGGTCAGCTTCTCCCGGAGCCCGTCCCGGGCATGCCGGCGCACGGCGCCTCCGGCGGAAGAACGGTTCTGTCTTCCACTCTACCCGAAAGCCCAGGGGGCGCAAGCCGCGCCACGGCATCCTAAAGATTCGCCGCAAAGACGCCGATACAGTCCGCAGAACCCGAGCATACGCGGCCCCCGGCCGCGACGGAGCAACGCATGAAAACCCTCCTTGCCTGGACGGCGGCGGCGGCCCTGGCCCTGGCCTCGCTTCCCGCCCAGGCCCAGGACCCGGCCCAGGACAGCCCCCTGGCGGACCCGGCTCGTCCTTACACCGCGTTGTCCGCAGCGGCCGCGGGCATGGACCCGGGGGCCGGCGCCTTGGCCACGGAAAAGGGCACGGTCTACGTGAACGGCGCGCCCTACGTGCGGCGCGACGCCCAGAGCGTGCACTCCGGGGTGCTGGCTCCGGACGGCCGGGGCGGCTACGTGTGGCTCGGCGCGGACAAGCCCGTGGCCCCGCCCGCCCGCGACCTGGAGGACGCCCGCGAACTCAGGCTCCGGGTGCGCGAACTGGCCAGCCAACTCCTGGAGGCCGGGGAGCGCCTGCCCGGCGCGGTGGCCCTGCCCGCCTCCTTCGTGCACCAGGACGACTTCAACCAGAGTTCGTCCTTCGGCCGGCTCGTGGCCGAACTGCTCTTCCACGAACTGGGCCGCCGGGGCGTGCCGGTGCGGGAGTACCGCGCCCTGCCCAGCATCTCCCCGCGCGAGGGCGGGGAGTTCGTGCTCTCCCGCGACCCCAACCTGGTGCTCCCCCTGGGCCCCGACGCCATGGTGGTCACCGGGACCTACTACTTCGACAAGCGCTCGGTGTACGTCAACGCCCGCATATTCCGGGCCGGCGACGGCATGGTCCTGCGCACCGCCGGGCTGGTGTTCAGCCAGAACGAGACCACCCGGACCCTGCTGGCCCGGGGCGCGGGCGTGAACCTCCGGCAGGCGTACACCCGTTTCGGCTCCTTTGCGGAGGCCAAGGACCAGGGCAGCCTGGGCCTGGCCCTCATGGAGCGGGACCTGCACTAGTGCATTTCAGTCATGAAGCATGACAAGAGGTTGCAATAATGTTCCATTATTCCAACGAAATGCATAAGGGCGACTAAGCCTTTTCAAGGCAAAGTCGCCCTAAAGGAACAGCCATGCACCTGCGCGCCTACCTCCTCGTCCTGACCCTGGCCCTGGCCCTTTCCGGCTGCGGCCGGCAGCCCGCCACCCAGGCCGAGGTGCTGCCCGAGCACGAGAACACCCTGGCCAACTTCACCCTGGCCCGGGAGTACCAGACCCAGGGCCGCCTGGAGATGGCCCGCGACCGCTACCTCCAGGCCCTGGCCACGGCGCGCAACCCGGAACTCAAGACCCGCATCGTCGAGGAACTGGAGGCCGCGGACCGCCAGATCCGCAGCCAACGCTGAGCCCCCAACGCTGGAACTAAGGACACGCCCATGCCCATGACCCGCAAGCTCCTCCTGGCCGCTGCCGCCGCCCTGGCCCTGCTGGCCCTGGCCGCTCCGGCCCTGGCCGGCGGCGTGCCGGAAACCGCCCGGGACCTGGCCGCGGAGCTCGACGCCCAGATCGTGGAAAGGCTCCAGCTCGTGGAGGGGCCGGCCAAGGGGCAGGCGCTCCTGATCACCACCCCGGCCAGCCTGGACGACCTGGAGACATCCTCGCCCCTGGCCCGGCTCTTCGCCGAGGAGCTGGCCTCCTGGTTCGTGCAGGCCGGCTACCGGGTGCAGGACATCCGCAAGGGCAAGACCGTGCTCTTCGCGCCCAGGACCGGCGAGCTGCTGCTCACCCGCGACGCGCAGCTCCTGGCCGAGAACCAGGTTCCCAGCGCCCTCATCCTGGTGGGCACCTTCACCGAGACCTCGCGCAGCGTGCGCTTCAACATCAAGCTCATCCACGCCCCGGACAACGAGGTCCTGGCCATGTCCTCGCGCACCATCCCCCTGTCGCCCGAGCTGGCCGAACTGGCCACCGACGCCAACCGCTCCCGCCTCACCCGCGTGAAGCCCACGGTGAGCACGAAGTTTTAGGACGACCCCACGAAACGAAAAGGGCCCCGGCAACGGCCGGGGCCCTTTTCGTTTATGCAGCCGGATCAGGCGCCCTACTCGAAGGTCCGGTTGTCCACCAGGGCCTTGGCGTCGTCGGGCAGGCGTTCGCCGGCGGGGAGCACGCGCAGGGCCGGGCGGAGCTTGAGGCGATCCTGGAAGGCCTTGGCGAAGGCCTCCTGGTCCAGGTCGCCGCTGGTCTCCAGGACCACGGCCAGGGCGTCCTTGCCCCCGGGGTTCTCCACCACGATCTGGAAGCGGCGCACGGCCGGGAAGCGGGCCGCCACCTCGGCGGCCTGGGAGGGATAGATGAACTGCCCCTTGACCTTGGCGGTGTCGTCCACCCGGCCCAGGATGCCGGCCAGCTTGAGCGAGGTACGGCCGCAGGCGCAGGGCTCCGGGGTGAAGCGGGACAGGTCGCCGGTGGCGAAGCGGACCAGGGGGTACGTGTCGGAGTACGGGGTGACCACCACCTCGCCGGCCTCGCCCACGGGCAGAGGCGCCCCGGTGGCCGGGTCGCAGATCTCCACATAGCAGCGCTCGGCCGCGTGCATGCCGCCCAGCTTGGCGCACTCGTAGGCGATGCAGCCCAGGTCCGCGGTGCCGTAGCCCTGGCGCACCACCATGCCGAAGTCCTCCTCCAGGCCGCGGCGCAGCGACTCGGGCAGGCGCTCGGCCGCCACGAAGGCCACCTGGAGGTTGAAGTCCTTCTTCAGGTCCATTCCCGCGGCCCGGGCCTTGTCCGCGATGATGCGCAAGTAGCTGGCCATGCCCACGAATCCGGTGACCGGGAGCTGGGTCAGCAGCTCGATCTGGACCTCGGTGTTGCCCGGCCCGGCCGGGATGACCGCGCAGCCGATCTCGCGCAGGGGCTCTTCGAGCATGAGCCCGGCCGGGGTGAGATGGTACGAGAAGGTCATCTGCACCAGGTCGCCGGGCCTAAACCCCGCGGCGAAGAACCCGTCGGTCCAGCCCCAGTAGTCGCGGCCGCGGCCCTCGGGGTCGTAGATGGGGCCGGGAGACTGGTAGATGCGGGAGAGATCGCCGAACCCGCAGGCCAGAAGGCCGCCAAGGCGCGGCCCCTGCTTCTGCAGGCCCAGGAGATCCTTCTTGCGCAGCACCGGGATGCGGGGCCAGTCCTCCAGGGAGCGCAGATCCGAGGGAGTCAGGCCGGCCCGCTCCAGGCGGGTCCTGAACTCGACGGACTTGTCCCAGGCCGCGGCGACGAGGCTGGCCAGGCGGCTCCAGGCATGGGACTCCCGGGCCTCGGCGGACAGCGTTTCCAGATGGCTGCGCACACCGGTCATGCGCTCCTTGAGGTCCATGCCCTTTCCTCCTCGAAAAAGTGGGGGATTATCCCAGCCAGCGCTTTCTGCGGCGGTAGTGCTTCACGTCGCGGTAGGAACGCTTCTCGCCGGCGTGGGACAGGCCCAGGTAGAATTCCTGCACGTCGGGATTGTTCAGGAGCTCGTCGGCCGCGCCGTCGAGCACGATGCGGCCGTTCTCCATGATGTAGCCGCGCTCGGCGATGGACAGGGCGGCGCGGGCGTTCTGCTCCACCAGGAGCACGGTGACGCCCTCCTCGGCATTGACCCGCTTGACGATCTCGAAGATCTCCTCCACCAGGAGCGGGGCCAGGCCCAGGGAGGGCTCGTCCAGGAGCAGGAGCTTGGGCTTGGCCATGAGGGCGCGGCCGATGGCCAGCATCTGCTGCTCGCCGCCGGACATGTAGCCGGCGGTCTGCTTGCGGCGCTCCTGGAGCCGGGGGAAATAGGCGTACACGCGCTCCATGGAGGACGCGACCTCGGAGCCCGGCCGCGTGAAGGCGCCGCAGCGCAGGTTCTCCTCCACGGTGAGGTCCTGGAAGATGCGCCGGCCCTCCATGACCTGGAAGATGCCCGCGCGCACGATGCGCTCCGGGGGCCAGCCGTGGATGGGCTTGCCCTGGTAGACCACCGAGCCGTCGGTGACCTCGCCGTCCTCGCCGGCCAGGAGGCCGGAGATGGCCTTGAGGGTGGTGGACTTGCCCGCGCCGTTGGCCCCCAGGAGCGCGGTGATGCGCCCTTCCTCCGCGGCCAGGGACAGGCCCTTCAGCACCAGGACCACGTCGTTGTAGACCACCTCGACGTTCTCTACCCGCAACAGCTCCACGCCCGATTCACTCCGTGCGACCGGGGCCGCGCCCCCACGCTTCGCCGCCCCGGGCGGGGTCA
>JBFMHA010000001.1:0-141048 GCA_040753075.1 Thermodesulfobacteriota bacterium | reverse complement strand
CGGCCGCCGCTCCCTCCCGGGACGGCGCCCGGCCCCGTTTGCCGGTCCGGCGGCGCCGGCCCCGGAGGATGGAGCGCCCCGGTGCGGCCATGCCGTCCCCCTGTCGCCCCCCTCATTCAGAGAAACGCAGCGCAGCAGAGCCGCCCGCACGGCCGGGGCCGCGGTGCGGGAAGACACTCCCGGTGTTTTGAAAAGAAACTCAGCGCCAGAGCACCGCGCGGACCGGAGACGCCTCCAGGCCGGGTATGGACAAGGGGAAGCAGGCCAGGGTCCAGTCCCCGGGCTCGGCTGCGGACAGGTCCAGGTTCTCCAGGATGAGCGCCCCGGCCGCGAGCAGGATGCGGTGGGCGGGCAGGTCCGCGGCCTCCAGGGGGTCGGCCGAGGGGCCGTCCAGCCCGGCCAGGGCGCAGCCGGCCCGGACCAGGGCCTCGGCCGCGGCCGGGGTGAGGGCCGCGAAGCCCCGCGCCGGGTCCAGGTCGCGCGTGGCGGAGTTCCGGGTCTTGAACAGCGCGGCCATGCCCGGGGCCGGGCAGGCCGCGGCAGCCAGGTCCGCGTCCACGCGCCCGGCCCGCCCCGCGTCGACCACCCGGGCCGGGAGCAGAAACCGGCCGGCCGGGTAGGCGTCCAGGGTCTTCCCTCCGGGGAACAGGTGGGCCGGGACGTCCAGGTGGGTGCCGGAGTGGGCGCACAGAGCCAGGGACGAGGTCCGGGCCCCGTGCGCGGCGTACCCGGCGACCTCGCCCACGGTGAGCGGAGGGTCGCCCGGGAAGGGCGGGGTGGCCGGGGTCAGGGGCCGGCTGATGTCCAGGACCGTGGGCATGGGCATGGGGGATTCCTTGACAGCGTCGCTCCCGGCCGAATACAAGCGAACGGAATCAAAAGGAAGGACCAGAGATGAAGGAGCCGCAGTCCGTCTTTGCCGATTTCCTCTGCCGCCGCAAGCTCAAGATGACTCCGCAGCGCCGGCTGATCCTGGACGCCTTCCTGGCCGCGGAAGGGCACCTGGCCTCGGAGGAGCTCTACGAACTGGTCAAGCGTCGGGACAAGTCCGTGGGCCAGGCCACGGTGTACCGCACCCTCAAGCTGCTCTCCGAGTCCGGTCTGGCCAAGGAGATGCATTTCGGGGACGGGGTCACCCGCTACGAGCGCAAGTACGGGGCCGACCACCACGATCATCTCATCTGCGAGCGCTGCGGCGTGAACGTGGAGGTGCTCGACGAGCGCATCGAGGCCCTGCAGGAGGACCTCGCCCGCGCCCACGGCTTCGAGCTCACCGGCCACAAGATGTACCTCTACGGAATCTGCGCCCGCTGCCGCAAGGTCCGCTAGCGCCACGTCCACCAGGCGCCTTTGGGTGTTTGGCGGGAATGTTTTCTGATGCGTTGCCGCGCGGGTCGGCTCGGCATATCGCAGCTTTTTGAACGCGCACGAGCCGGCCGTTGACCGCCCCGCGGCGGCAGAGCCGCATTGCAACACCACCGCCTGCTGGGCCAGCCGCGCTTCGACCTCGACCGGCTCCTGTCCCGTTCTAAGGTTCCTGCGCCGCGCTCGCCGGACGCGCCCCCGAACATGGCAAGGGGATGCCGCATGCCGCAGGTTGTCCTTAGGGATCTGCCGGCCCCGCCTTGACTTTCCGGCCTGGCGTTGCCACATCCTAAAATGGTAGGGATAGAATCCCCGCAAGGAGGCGCGCCATGCGCATGCTCATCCTCGCCCTCGCGGCGCTCCTGGCGGCAGCTCCCGGGTCGGCCTGGGCCGGACCCGGCGCAGGAGGCGCGGCCATGGACAACGCAACGGGCAATCTTGCCGTCGCGTATTTCGCGGGCGGCTGCTTCTGGTGCACGGAAGCTGACTTCGCACACCTGGACGGAGTGGCGGAGGCCGTCTCCGGCTATGCCGGCGGCCACGTGGAGAACCCCACCTACGAGCAGGTATCGGCCGGCGGCACCGGCCACGTGGAGGCGGTCAAGGTCGTCTACGACCCGGCCCGGGTGAGCTACGCCCAGCTCCTGGACTGGTTCTGGCGGCACGTGGACCCCACCGACCCCGCCGGCCAGTTCGTGGACCGCGGTCCCCAGTACCGGGCGGTCGTCTTCGTGCAGAACATGCAGGAGCGCCGCACGGCCGAGGACTCCCGGACCGCGCTCATGGCCTCCGGCCGCTTCGCCAAGCCCGTCGTCACCGAAATCCTGCCCTTCACCGCCTTCTACCCGGCCGAGGACTACCATCAGGACTACGCCGAGAACCATTCACTCCGGTACAGGTTCTACCGCTACGGCTCGGGCCGCGACCAGTTCCTGGAGCAGGCCTGGGGCGAAGGCCGGGACGCCCCGGCCAAGCCCGGAGCCCGCAAGGGCGAGGCCGGCTTCGACCCCGCGGCCTTCGTCAAGCCCTCCCGGGACGAGCTCAAGGCCCGGCTCACCCCGCTCCAGTACAAGGTCACCCAGGAGGAGGGCACCGAGCCGCCCTTCCAGAACGAGTACGCCGACAACCACGAACCCGGCATCTACGTGGACATCGTGTCCGGCGAGCCGCTGTTCTCCTCCGTGGACAAGTACGACTCGGGCGCCGGCTGGCCCAGCTTCACCCGGCCCCTGGAGCCGGACAACATCGTGACCCGCGAGGACCGCACGATCTGGGCCGTGCGCACCGAGGTGCGCAGCCGGCACGCGGACAGCCACCTGGGCCACGTGTTCGACGACGGCCCCGCGCCCGCCGGCCTGCGCTACTGCATGAACTCCGCGGCCCTGCGCTTCATTCCCAGGGAAAGGCTCGAGGAGGAGGGGTACGGCGAGTACCTGAAGCTGTTCAAGTAGCTTGCGGCGATCGTCGTCTTGCGGCTCACGGGACCCCGTTCCCCGAGGCGCGATGGCGCTCGACCGCCCGGGCGCACGCCTCCGTCCATGTCGGCAGTTCCGCATCCGCCCCCTGACGCTGCAGGTAGGCCATGTCCAGGGAATGCCGGCCGTAGTGCGGATTGACGGCCACCAGCTTGTGGTCCAGGCCGTTGGCCACGTGCAGGGTGCAGAGGACCGGGCAACCGGCGTCCTGCGCCTCCTGCGGGGCGTGGTGGTGGGCCACGGCCTGGACGACGGCGTCGGAAAAGCCCCACAGGCCGAGGAGATAGCCCCCGACTTCGGCATGGGAGACCTGGGCCACGTTGCGCTCCGACTCCGCGGGCGGGATGTTCATCTTCCGGCTCTGTTCGAGCACCTTGCGGTATTCCTCGGGCAGCGTGTCGGCCATGATGAGCTTTCCCAGGTCATGGAGCAGGCCGGCCACGGAGCATTCCGCAGGGGACAGGCTCTCGTGCGGCGACTCCCGGGCGATGGTCTCGGCAAGGGCCGCGGTCCGCTGGCAATGGTTCCGCAGCAGCTGGACCGAGAATCCGGGAAAGGACGCGGTGTCGAACGGGGTGAAGAGATCGGAGGACACCATGCCCCGGAGCACGTCCAGGCCCAGGAGCGACACGGCCTTGGGCAGGTCGTAGGTCGGCGCCGCGTTGCCGTAGTACATGGAGTTGACGGTCTTGAGCACGCCCACGTACAGGCCCAGGTCCTGGGCCACGAGCTCCGTCACCGCCTCGACCCGGCCTTCGGGGTTCTGCAGCTCCTTTTGCAGCGCCGCGAGGACATCCGGCAGGACCGGGATGGAGGCGGTCCGGGTCACGGCCTCCAGCACCAGGGGATTGGTGAAGGCCTGGCGCAGGGCCACGGCCCGCGACAGGACCTTGTGCAGCACCTTGCTCGGGCAGGGTTTGCTGAGGTACTGGTGCGCGGCCCTGACCGAGATCAGGGCGAGGTTCCGGTCGGAATGCCCGGACAGCACGAAGCGCACGGTGCGGGGATGCTCGTTGCGAACGCGCTGCAGGAGTTCGGTCCCGTTCATGCCCGGCATGAGCATGTCCGAGACGATGATCTGGAACTCCTGGCGGGCCATCAGGTCCAGGGCTTCCGGCCCGCTCGGGGCGAAGGCCATGTCCCAGTCGTCCTCCATGGGGATGAAGGACCGCCGCAGTCCGTTCAGGATGGAGGGGTCGTCGTCCACGAAGAGAATGCCGGCTTTCATGCGCTCCTCCACAGACGGGCATGGGCGGCCGGGGCCGCTGGCATCCCGTTTCGGGTCTCACTCGGCCTCGTGCGCAGGTCCCCCGAAGGGGAGTCGCAGGATGAACGTCGTTCCCTGACCCACGACCGACTCGAAATCGATGCTCCCGGCGTGCTTCTCGACGATGGCGTGGGTGATGGCCAGGCCCTGGCCGGTCCCCTTGCCTTGGGGCTTGGTGGTGAAGAACGGGTTGAAGATCTTGTGCCGGTTTTCCTCCGGGATGCCGATGCCGGAGTCGCAGACCCGCACCTCCACGAATTCGCCGTCCTGCCGAGTGGATATGGCGATGGTCCCCTTCTCTCCGCTCCTGCCGACCTTGTCCCCCACCGCATGGGCGGCGTTGACCACCAGGTTCAGCATGATCTGGTTGAAGTCCCCGGGGATCAGCGTGGCGACTGGCAGGTCCGGGTCCAGGTCCAGGCTGATCTCCGCGAAGTACTTCCATTCGTTCCGGGCGATGGTGACGGTGTTCCGGATGGCCTCGTTGATGTCCACCGGCTTCTTCTCCTCGACGTCCGGATGGGAGAACTTCTTCATGGCCATGACAATGGAGCTCACCCGGGTGAGGCCGTCCTCGGAGTCCGCAAAGGCGCCGGACACCTCGCTGAGGTTGCGCCGGGCGTGGGTGGCCCGTTCGACCTCCTCCACCCGGCCCACGGCCGCGGCGAGTTCCGGGTGGCCCCGGGCGGCTTCCAGCAGGTTCGCGTATTCGGCCAGCAGGGTCTGGACGACCTCGAAGCTCCTCCGGAGGAACTCCAGGTTGCCCCCGAGGTACTGGATCGGGGTGTTGATCTCGTGGGCGATGCCCGCGGCCAGCTGGCCGATGGATTCGAGTTTCTGGGCGTAGGCCAGCTGCCGCTCCAGGGCCTTGTGCTCGGTCATGTCGATGACGATCTCCACCTGGATCTCGCGGCCCTTCAGCATCGCCGGCAAGACGGTCTTGAGCGCCGGGATCACGTGGCCCGCGCCGTCGACCATCAGGACGTCCCGGTTGAGGATCGCGCCTTCCGCCTTGCGGCATCCCCCGGCAGCGTGCAGGTCGGCCCTGTGCTGGAAGGCGCAGCCGCTCGCGCCCACGATCTTCTCCCGGGGCAACGAGAGCAGGGTCTCCGCCATGGGGTTGCAGTCCACGATCACCATGCTCTCCGGGTCCACGAAGAACACCGCGGCCCGGATCCCGTCCAGGATGGACTGGAGGAGCATCTCGTTTTCCCGGCGCTCGGCCTCGGCCAGTTCACGGTCGGCGATCTCCTTGCGCAGCGCGGCGTTGCTCTGGCTCAGTTCCTGGGTCCGGTCCTGGACCTTGGCCTCCAGGCCTTCGTAGGCCTCGTGGAGCTCCTGCTCCATGCGCCGCCGGTCGGTGATGTCGCGCATGACCCCCACGGTGCCCAGGAAGACCTTTTCCCCCATCTCGGGATGGACCTCGTACAGGCCCGCGCTGTTGATCTCGGCGAAGACCTTGTTCGGGGCGGGTCGGCTGGTTCTCCCCATGAGCTCCACCACCAGGCCGCTGGTCTGGCGCTCCCCGGTGCGCCGCTCGTCCACGAGCTTGGGGGGCCGGATCTCGCCGATGAGCATCCCGGTGAACTCGGCCAGGGCCTTGTCCCGGGATATGGGCCGGCTTTCCAGGGGCATGATGATCTCCTCGAAATGCCTGCCCACGATCTCCTTCGGGGAGTAGCCCAGCCGGGCCACCGCCTCGTTGATGAAGGTGAACCGGCCCTCGGGGGTGATCTGGTACACGATGTCCGGAATGGTGCGGACCAGGCTGTGGAACCGCGATTCCGAAACCGCCAGGTCGTGCAGGCGCTGCTCAAGCTCCTGGTTGGCCTGGTCCAGTTCGTAGCGGGTGTTTTCCAGCACGTAGTTGTGGCGGATGGCCAACCAGTAGGTATGGACCAGGAAGTCCAGGATGTGGGCGGTGTCGGCGGGGATGCGGTAGGTGAGGCCCTGGTAGTCGAAGCGGACGTACTTTCGCGCCGGCTGGCTGGCGGCGGTTTCCTTGCGGTTCAGCCAGTGGGTTATGCCGGCCAGCATGTCGGCCTTGCTCGTGCCCTTGCTGATGAAGCCGTCGGCCCCGGCGGCCAGGCTGTGCAGCACGTCCTGCGGCTCGGTGAAGGAGGTCAGGAGGACGAAGGGCACGTCCCGCAGCCGCTCCTGCTGCTTGACGGCGCGGCACAGCTCGAAGCCGTCCATCTCGGGCATCTTGATGTCGCTGATGATGAGCCGCGGGATGAAGCTCCGAAGCATGGCGAGGGCTTCCTTCCCGTTCCTGGCCAGCTCCGTGCGCAGCCCTGCGGTTTCGAGGTCGTGCTGGCACTGCTTGGCCTGGGTCAGGCTGTCCTCGACCAGAAGGATCTGGGCGTCCATCGGCATCCCCTTGCATCGTGCTTCGGCCCGGTCCGGGCCTCAGCCGTGGTTGTTCACCCGGTTCTCGGCCCGTTCGTTCAGCTCCAGGAGCCAGGCCGCGATCTGGTCGGGGGAGAGCACCAGGCGGGCGGCTCCGATCTGGACAGCCTCCCGGGGCATCCCGGGAATGACCGCGGTTTCCTCGTCCTGGGCCACGGTCAGCGCGCCCTGGTCGCGCATGGCCTTGAGTCCCTCCGCCCCGTCCCGCCCCATGCCCGTGAGCAGCACCCCCGCGGCGTTGCGGCCCAGGGACGCGGCCACGGAGCGGAAGAGGAAGTCGATGGAGGGACGCAGGCCGTTCTCGGGAGGGGCGGTATTGAGGACTATCCTGCGGGCCCGGCTCACCCCCATGTGGCGTCCGCTGGGCGCCACATAGCAGCGGCCGGGCGCGAGGTTCTCGTCGTGGGCCGCCACGCGAACCTCCAGGGAGGTTGCCCCCTGCAGCCAGTCGGCCAGCCCGTGGGCGAATCCCTCGGCGATGTGCTGGACCAGGAGCACCGGCAGGCGGAAGGCATTGGGAAGCGTCCGGAGGATGAGCTCCAGGACCTGGGGGCCGCCGGTGGATGCGCCCACGGCCACGGCGTGGATTGGGGGAGTCTGGTTCCAGGCGCTCATCGCTGGAGCGCTTGCCGTGGGGCGGACCGGATAGCGCCGGCCCACCACCTTGACCTCGGACATGAGCTTGACCATGGCCAGCAGTTCCCGGGCCCTTTGCTCATGGAGGGGGTCTCCCGGACCCATGGGCTTGTCCACCGCGGTCAGGGCGCCCGAACCCATGGCCTGGAAGGTGCGGCTCACCTCCTCCGTGGAGTAGGAGGCGCTGACCACCACGATGGGCACCGGGGTGGACCGCATGATCCTTCGGGTGGCCTCGTACCCGTCCATGCGGGGCATGACCACGTCCATGGTCACCACGTCGGGCCGGAGGCGCTCCACCACGCGCACGGCCTCCTCCCCATCCGAGGCCGTGCCCACGACCTGGATTTCCGGATCGCCGTTGAGGATGTAGGTGAGCAGCTTGCGCACCGCCTCCGAGTCGTCCACCACCACCACCCTGATCATGCCTTTCCCCCGCGTCTAGATGAGCTGCCGGATGACTCCGAGCAGGTTGGTCTGGTCGAAGCTGCTCTTGACGATGTAGGCGTTGGCCCCCAGTTCGATGCCCCGCTCCCGGTCCTCCCGCGATCCGCGGGCCGTGACCAGGACCACGGGCAGCTCGGCCAGCTTCTTGTCCTGACGGATGGCCGTGGTGAGCTCGAAACCGTCCATGCGCGGCATGTCGATGTCCAGCACGGCCAGGTCCACCGGCTCGGAGCGCAGGACGGTGAGGCCGTCCACCCCGTCGATGGCGGTGCGCACCTGGTATCCTGCGGACTGGAGGATGTTCTTGAGCAGGGTCCGGGAGGTGATGGAGTCCTCCACCACGAGCACGGACCTGGGCCGCTCCTCCTCCTGCGCCTCCTGCGCCCGCGGATGCGGCGCGAAGGTCCGCGCGGCCGAGTCCAGCAGGTCGGCGACGTTCAGGACCGGCGCCACCTCGCCCGTGCCCAGGATGGTGGCGCCGGAGATGTTGCGCAGTCCGGCGAGGTGCTTGCCCAGGCCCTTGACCAGGACGTCCTGCTCCCCGAGCACCTCGTCCACGGCCATGGCCAGCCGCCGCTTTCCTGCGCCGAGGAGCAGCGAGGGCAGGATTCCCGCCGCCTCACCGCCTCCCTCGGGCGGGGACAGGCCCAGGACGTCCGCCAGCCGCGCCAGGGAGCAGGGCCGGCCGTCCAGAGCGACGACCTCCCGGCCTTCCGCGGTGCGGATGTCGCCGGTCCGCACCAGCACCACCCGGGAGATGTTGGCCGTGGGGGCCACGAATATCCGACCGGCCGCCCGGACCAGGATTCCCCGAAACGTGGCCAGGGTCAGGGGCAGGAGGATGCGCAGGGTGGAGCCCTGGCCGGTGGCGGTGGACAGCGTGATCCGTCCCCCCAGGCGCTCCGCGGCCTCCTGCACGATGGCCAGGCCCAGGCCGCGGCCCGAGATGTCGGTGATGATGGTGCTGGTGCTCACCCCGGAGCGGAAGGCCAGGGAGGTCAACTCGTCCTCGCCGAGCCTTTCCGCCTCCTCCTGGGAGATGCCGAGAATCTTGCGCGCCGACTGGCGCAGGCGCTCCAGGTCGAACCCGGCGCCGTCGTCCGCCACCACGATTTCCGCCTTGTCGCCTTCGGCCTCGGACACGGTGATGGATATCCGGCCCTGGCGGGGCTTGCCCCGGCGCTCCCGCTCCCCGGGGGGCTCCAGGCCGTGGTCCACGCAGTTGCGCAGCATGTGGGTGAGGGGGGGCTTCATCGCCTCCAGGATCCGCTTGTCGATCTCGATCTCGCCGCCGCTGATGACCAGATCCGCCTCCTTGCGCTGGTCGCGGGCCAGGTCCCGCACCATCTTGGGAAAGGGCAGGGCCAGGGTGGCGAAGGGGAACATGAGGGCCCGCTTGGCGTTGTCCAGGAGGTCGCGGACCATGCCTCCCAGGGCCAGGTGGTCGGCCCGCAGCCTGGAGGCCAGGGCGACGAGTCCGGCCTCGGTGGCGTCGAGGCAGGCGAGGCCCCTGGCCAGCATCTGGTCGGGAGGGCCTTCGGCTTCCGGCCGCCGGGCTCCGGCGTCCTTGCCGGCCAGGTCCTTCCTCCCCTGGGCCGCGTTCGCGGCCAGCGCCCGGACCTCGGCGATGCGCTGCTCCAGGGTGAGCTTGGCCAAGAGCAGGGCCTCGGCCTTGAGCAGGAAGGAGTCCAGCTTGGAGACCGCCACCCGGACCGTGTCCTCGGCCCGGGGACGCGCGGCGGCAGTCGGCGGAGTCTGGTCCGGAGGCTCGGTCGCCTGGGGCCTGGGCTGCGGAGGCTCGGTCTTCGGGGGCTCTGGCTGCGGAGGTGCGGGCGCGGGAGCCGCGGACGGCTGCTCCGCGGGAGGAGTCGGGAGCGCCGAGCGGGGAGGCTCCGGCCCGGGGTGCGGCGCTGGGGCCGGGGGCGGCGGAGACGCCCCGCTCCGGCCCTCGGCCAGGGACCGCAGCTCCTCGCGCAGGTCCTGCGCCTGGGCCTGGTCCTCTCCCTTGGGCGAAGCGAGCAGGGACTCCAGGAGGCTCTGGCCGCGCTGGAGCCGGTCGAAATCCTCGGGCCGCAGGAGTATCCCGCCCTTGCGCACGGCGATGAACACGTCCTCCATGGCGTGAGCCAGGGACTCCACCTCGTGCTCGTTCACCGCCCGGGCCGCGCCCTTCAGGCTGTGCGCGGCGCGGTAGACCCTCTCCAGCAACGGCCCCGCCTCGGCCGGCGGCGGGCTCTTCTCCAGGCCCAGGAGCCCGTCGGTCATGGTCTGGAGGTGCTCGCGCGCCTCCAGGGCGAAGGCCTGGCGCAACTCCCGGATGAATTCCGGATCGATCTTGGGCATGGGGGGCCTCCTACACCTTGTACCACCCGACCAGGTCCACGATCTTGCGGCCGATGTCGGCCAGGGCGGACGCCGTGGCCTCCAGCTGCTCCATGCTCTTCACGTTCTGCTCCGTGGCCTCGCGGATGTTCTCGATGGCCGCGGCCACCTGCTCCATCCCGGAGAGCTGCTGCTTGCTGGAGGCCATGATCTGCATGGCGGCATGGTCCACGGCGCCGATGCTCTCGGCCAGGGCGGCGATGGAGCGGCTCGCCTCGTCGGCCTGCTCCACGCCCTTGGCCACGGCCTTGGAGCCCTGTTCGGTGACCATGACCGCGGAGGCGGTGGCCTTCTGGATGTCGGCCAGGATGGTGCGCACCCGGGCGGTGCCCTCCTTGGACTTCTCGGCCAGGCTCTTGATCTCCTGGGCCACCACCGCGAAGCCCCGGCCGTGCTCCCCGGCCTTGGCCGCCTCGATGGAGGCGTTGACCGAGAGGATGTTGGACTGCTCGGCCAGGTCGTCCACGGTGCCGATGATCTCGCCGATGACCTGGCTCTGCTCGGACAGGGAGATGACGCTCGCTCCGATGGCCTCCATCTGCCGCCGGATGTGCTCCATGGCCTGGATGATCTGGGTAATGGCCTGCTGCCCCTCGGCGGACCTTGCCGCGGACTCGTTGGCGGACTTGGACACGTGCCCGGCCTTCTGGGCGCTGAGCTCCGAGGTCTGGCGCAGCTCCTCGGCCGTGGCCATGGTCTCGGTCACGGCCGTGGCGGTCTCGGCGGCGCTGGCCGTCACCTGGGACACGGCCGCGGAGATCTCGGCCGTGGAGGAGCCGAGCACCGCCGCCCCGTCCTTGATCTCCCGCACCTGGCTCCTGAGGTTCGCCAGCATGGTCCGCAGGGCCATCCCCAGGGCGTCGCGGTCCTGGACCGCGCCCAGGTCCGCGCCCAGGTCGCCGGCGGCGATGCGCTGGGCCACCCCGGCCCGTTCCCGGAGCGAGGCGACCATGCTCCGGAAGGACTGCAGGAGGGTCCCGATCTCGTCCTGGCGCTCGCCCTTGAGCTCCGCCTCCAGGGCGACCTCCCCGGCGGCCACCCTCTCGGCCACCTCGGCGACGGTGCGCAGGGGCCGGGTGATGCCCCGGCTCAGGGCGTAGAAGATGATGCCGCCCAGGACCAGGCCCAGCAGGGCGATGGCCACGTTCGCCAGGCTCATGCGGGCCATGGACTGGTTGCTGGCGGCCACGGCCTGCTCCAGCAGCTCCTGCGCCAGGGGGTCTATCGAGTTGGCCTGGTCCCGGTACTTGCCCAGCAATCCTTGGCCGGCTCCCCCGATCTCTTCGAGAATCGCCATGTACCTGGCCAGGGCGTCGGCGTAGCGGTCCAGGCGTCCGACCAGGTCGACCGGGCCGGCCCCTTTCAGGCCCGCGACCCGGCTGCGCAGCCTGGCGGTCAGGTCTCGAAGCGGGGCCGCGTGCTCCGGCGCGTCGGTCATGCCGTAGAGGCGTTCGGAGCGCAGGAGTTCGGCGAGGAGCGCGATCATCTGCCCATCCCCCGTGCGCAGCACCTCTCGCTCCAACTCGTCGGAGGCCTTGGCCCACTGTCCGGTCAGCCCCCAGGTTCCGAAGCCCCGCTGGCGATAGGCGCCCACCAGGGTGGTGAACACGCTCTCGCAACTCAGCACCGCCTCCTTGATCTTGCGCACGGTCGGGTTGTCCCGTCCCAGCTCGATCTCCAGTTCGGCCACGGTGTCCTTGAGCCGGCCCATGGCTTCGCGGTACTTGGCCAGCTCCTCGGATTCCCCGGTGCTGTAGAACTTGTCCTTCACCAGGTCCCGGATCTGGATGTTCTTCTCGCTGACCCGGCACTGGTACAACTCGATGGACACATGGTTGGCCAGGGCGCGGACCCGGGCCGCCTGGTTGACCTGGTCCAGGAAATAGGTCGAGGACCCGATCCACAGCAGGCTGATGGCCAGGATCGTGCCCAGCCCGCTGGCCAGCAATTTCATGAAGAGACCGCTGCGTTCGAACCATCTGTCCATGAGCCTCGCCTCCGCGTTGGAGCTGTTGCCGCCTTTTGGGCGTCGCCTGCCTCGCCCTTGCGCTCATCCTGCCGAGCTTGATTCCCTGGGCCGTGTGGATCCGGCTCCCGAAGCGCGTTCGCCCGTCGCGGCCAGGCGCGGGTCGGACAGGAGCCGGGCCGCGTCCAGGTAGACCAGCCCCTGGCCGGTGACGCCCTTGAGGAACTCGGCCCGGATGTCCGAGAGGGTGGGCAGGGAATCTTCGAGGGCCGAGGGGCGGAGCATCGTCGCCCCGATGATTTCCTCGGCGAAGAGGCCGAACTCCATGTCCGGGCCGTGGATGATGACCGCGTACCCCTCGCCGGATGCACGTTCAGGCAAACCGAAGAGCCTGCGCAGGTCCACCACCGAATGGATTTCCCCCCGCAGGCTGATGATGCCCAGGACGAAGTCCGGGGCGCCGGGCAGGGGGAGCAGCCCGCGGACCGGGGCCACCTCCCGGATATGGCCCGCATCCAGGGCGTACCGCTCCCCGGCGAGGATGAATTCGACCACCGGAAGGGCGTCCTGCTCCCGGGAGTCGTCCCGGGAGGGGCGGGCCAGGGCCTTCGCCCGCCGGCGCAGGATGTCCCGGGCCGCGTCCGGAGGCGGCGCTTGGGGCTTGGTCTCGGCCATGGCGTGCTCCTCATCTCCTGCGCTCATGGTGCGTCTCCCGGTTGGCTATGGCGTCCAGGGCCGCGGCCAGGCCGCCCGCGCTCATGCCGCCGGTCTCGGCCAGCTCCTGGTCCTGGGCCATGCCCCTGACGATCTCGCGGGCGTTGGCGAAGTGCCGCCGGGCCGCGTCTCTCCGGCCCTCGTCCCGGGCGATGTTGCCCAGGAGGAAGTGGGCCGGGGCGTGGCGCGGGTCCAGGTACAGGGCGCGGCGCAACTCCTCCTTGGCCTCGGACGTCCGCTCCTTCCGGCCTTCCTCCAGGAGGATGCTGGCCCGCAGGTAGCGCAGCCCGGGGTTGAGCTTGTCCCGGGCGATGGCCCGGAGCACGGTCTGGTCCGCCCGGGCGTATTCGTTCAGGTTGGCCAGGGCCCGGGCCAGGATGTACACGGCCCGCGCCCAGTCGGCGTCGGCCGCCGACGCCGGGTCACTAGCGAAGCCTTCGGCCGCGGCTGCGGCCGCCGCATAGCGGCCGGCCGAGTAGTGCTCCTGGGCGGCCTGGAGAAGGGAGCCGGCGGCTGGCGGAGGAGGGGAGGGCGGGCCTTCCGGCGGCCGGGGCGCAGGAGCCGCCCTGGCCGGAGCCGGCGCCAAGGAGGGCGGCGGCGGCGCGGACGCCGACAGGTCCGCCGGCGGCAACACCGACAGGAAGACGTCCGCCGGAACGGGGGCGCCAGCGCCCGGCGACCGGTCGGTCCGGACCATGAACCCCGGGTGGCCCGAGGGCTCCAGGCCCGGAACCCGGGCCAGGATCATCTCGCTGGCGGCCAGGGCCAGGACGCCGCCGGGGACCAGGCAGTCGCGCAGCCGGCCGACCACCTCCGCGGCCGCCTCCGGCACGAAGTACATGAGCACGTTGCGGCACAGCACGAGGTCCATGCCGGCCGTGCCGTTCACGGTCGAGGGATAGCGGTCCTCGGCCAGGTTCAGGCGAAGGAACGAGACCATGGCCCGCAGTTCGGGCCTGATCCGCCAGCGGCGTCCGTGCTCCCGCAGGAAGTGGGCGTCGCGCCGGCGCTCCCCGACACGGCGGAAGGACCAGGCGGTGTAGGTCCCGGTCCGGGCCTTGTCCAGGGCCTGCGCGTTCACGTCCACCCCGAGGATGGACACCTTCCAGCCGGTCCTGTCCGGCAGGAGTCGGTTCAGGAGAATGGCCAGGGTGTAGGCCTCCTCGCCCGAGGCGCACCCGGCGCTCATGATCCGCAGGCGTTGTTCGCCTCCCCGGCGCCGCTCGATGAGCGGGGCGAGGACGTGCCGCTCCAGGTCGGCCAGGAACGCCTCGTCCCGGAAGAAGTAGGTTTCGCCCACGGTGAGCCGCTCGGCGAGGGCCTGGAGCATGCCGGCCGAGGCCTCCGGGGCCAGGAGGCGGTTGGCGCAGTCGACCGGGTCGGGGAGGCCGAATTCCGCCCCCAGGGAGAGCAGGACCTTGCGCAGGATTCCCCAGCGCTTGCGGGGGATGCTCAGTCCCAGCCGGGCGGCCACGGTCGCGGAGAGCCGGCCGAGCAGCGCGTCGTCGGGGCGCCCGTCAGGCGGCGTCGGGTGCGGCATGGGGCGGGTTCTCCAGGGCCGCGGCCAGGATCGGCTCGTCTTCGGCCGCGAGCAGTTGTTCCAGGTCCTCGACCATGAGCAGGTCGCCCTCGACCTGGGAAACGCCGAGCAGGGAGCCCGCGTCCGGGAACAGGGCCTCCCCGGAGACGTACGCGGTTTCGTCCACGTCCAGCACTCCGGGCACGGCGTCCACCAGCAGGACCATGCTGCGCCGGGAGGTGTGGGCCACGATCATCCGGTCGCCGGGCAGGGGGTCCCGGTCCGGGAGTCCCAGCCGCCTGCGCAGGCTGATCACCGGGAGTATCCGCCCCTCGACGTTGACCAGTCCCTGCACCGCGTCCGGGGCGTTGGCCAGGGGCGTGACCTCCACCGCCAGGTGGATGCGCTCCGCCGCCGCCACGGGTATGGCGCAGCGCCGGCCTTCCACGATGAATTCCAGGAGGTGCATGCCAGCCTCCCTGTCCCGCGCCCGTGCGCGCCGATGCGCGCCGTCCGGGACGCCGCACCCGCGCCGGAGCCCGTCTGCCGGGAGGCAGGGGCAGCGACGCGCAATCAGATAGAGGGCATTCCCTCATCTGCCACATTACCCCGCCGTTCGTGAATGTCAATGCAGAGAGCGCAGGCTGGGAAAGCTGTTTTCCGTCAATGGGATCGGGGATGGACGACGGCAGCCTCCCGAGCGCGGCCCGGCGTCGGGACGGCCGGCAGGCAAGTCATGGCAAACATTCCGGGGGAGGTGGCCCCCCGGGGGGGAGGCGTTCGCGCGAGCGGCCCACGTGGAGTAGCATGCGCGATTTCATTGAACGAGCTTGCAATGTCCCGGTCTCATAGGATAACACGTGTCAGTACAGGTCCTCCCACCGGAGCAGTCAGCCGGAGACCGCCATGGGATCCCAGAGAAGCAAGCAGGACAATCCCGACCCCGATGCGCGCAACCGCGTGAAGAAGCTGGAGGAAGCGAACCGGCGGCTGGAGAGGGAGGTCCGGAGGTTGGCTCTGCTGGAGGACGCCCTGCGCCAGGGGGCGATGCTCTACAAGGCCGTCGTGGAGGACCAGGCCGAACTGGTGTGCCGGTTCACCCCGGACTGCGTCCTGACCTTCGTGAATCCGGCCTACTGCCGCTTCTTCGGCCAGTCCGAGGACCAGCTCCTGGGCCGGTCCTTCCTGCCGCTCGTTCCCGAAGAGCACCACCCGGCCGTCTTCGACAACATCCGGGCCATAACCCGGGACTCCCCTCTCCGCTTCACTGAAAACGCGGTGCTGGCCGCGGACGGGGATGTCCGCTGGGTCCGCTGGTCGAACCGCGGGTTCTTCGATGCCGCGGGCGGCATCGTGGAGTATCAGGCCGTGGGCAGCGACCTCACCGGCCGGCATCGGGCCGAGGAGGAGCTGGCGAGGCTCAACGCGGAGCTCGAGCAGCGGGTCGCGGAGCGGACCCGGGTCGCGGAGGACAAGGCCGCGCGCCTGGCGCAGGAGGCGGCGCAGCGGAAGCAGGCGGAGCAGGGGCTGGAGAAGGCCTGCCGGCTGGCGGCCGTCAGGAGCAGGGTGGCGTCGGTGTTCCTCACCGTCCAGGGCGACGAGATCTTTTCCGCCGGCCTGCGCCTGCTGCTCGACGCCACGAACAGCGAGTACGGCGTCTTCGCCTACTTCGACGAGGAGGGCGCGATGGTCGCCCCCTCCCTGAGCCGGGACGTCTGGGACAGGTGCCAGGTCCCGGAGAAGACCATCCGGTTTCCGCGGGAGACCTGGGGGGACACCATCTGGGCCCGGGCGATCCTGGAGCGGCGCATGCTGGTGAGGAACGTCCCGGTGAGCACGCCGGAAGGGCACGTGCCCATCCGGAGCATCCTGGTCGCGCCGATCCTCTATGCCGGCCGGACCGTCGGCGTCTTGTTCCTGGCCAACCGGCCCGGCGGCTACGGCGGCGATGAGCAGGAAATCGTGGACGACGCCCGCCAGTACGTCGCGCCCCTGCTCCACGCCTGGCTGGAGCGGGAGCGCCTGGAATCCGAACGCCGGCGGTCCGAGGAGGCGCTGCGCCAGAGCGAGGAGCTCTTCCGCCATCTGTTCGAGCGCCATACGGCGGTCAAGCTCCTTATCGATCCCGACAGCGGGGCCATCCTCGACGCCAACCTGGCGGCCGTGGGGTTCTACGGGTGGTCGCGCGAGCAGCTTCGCAGCATGCGCATCCATGACATCAACACCCTGCCTCCGGAAGCGGTGAAGGAGGAAATGGCGAAGGTCAGGGCCAGGGAGCGGGTCTATTTCGAGTTCCGCCACCGCCGGGCCGACGGCTCGATCCGCGACGTGGCGGTGTTCAGCAGCAGGTTCGAGATGAAGGGGAAGGCCTTCCTCCACTCCATCATCCACGACATCACCGAGCGCAAGCAGGCCCTGGAGGCGCTGCGGCGGAGCGAGGAGCGCTACCGCACCCTGTTCGAGACCGCGCCGGTGGGAATCTTCCGCTCCACACCGGAAGGGAGATACCTTGCGGTCAACCCGGCTCATGCGGAGATGCTCGGCTACGCCTCGGCCGAGGAGTTCACCGCCGGCGTGAGCGACATCGCCGGGCAGGTCTACGCCGATCCGGCCCGGCGCACGGAATTCCTCCGCCTCCTCCGCGCCCATGGCCAGGTCAAGGAGTTCGAGAGCCTGCGGAGGACGAGGGACGGGGCGGATATCTGGCTCTCCACCTGCGCCCGGCTGGTCACGGACCCGGACGCCGGGCAGGAGATCATCGAAGGCTTCTCCAGGGACATCACCCACCGCAAGCAGGCCGAGGACGCCCTGCGCCGGAGGCTGGAGCTGGAGCAGGTCCTGGCCGGGGTGTCGGGCCAGCTCATCGGACTGCGGCTGGAGGAGTTGGAGAAAGACCTGCGGCCCCTGCTGGGCATCGTGGCCGAGGCCATCGGCGCGGATGCGGCCCGGGTGTGCAGCCTGGACGCCGGAGGCGCCGCCTGTCTTGCCTCCTGGAGCGCCGAGGGGGAGTCGCAAGCTGAAGGCGTCTGCGCCAGGGATGAGGGCGCCCACTCCTGGGTCATGTCCCGGCTCCGCAGTCCCGAAAGCCTGGTCATCCGGCGGATCGGGGACCTTCCCCCCGAGGCCGCGGCGGTGCGGGCCAGCCTCGATAAGCGAGGCGTCCTGTCCCTGCTCGCCGTTCCCCTGTCCAAGGCCGGGGCCTCCGTGGGCTGCCTGACGTTCACGGCCGTGCGCGAGCCGCGGGACTGGAATCCGGAGGACGTCACCCTGATCGAGACCTTCGCCCGCGTCCTGGGCAACGCCATCGAGTCCGCCCGCCTGGAGCGGACCCTGCGATACAACGAGCGGCGGTACTTCGACCTGATCGACGGCCTGTCCGAAGGGCTGTGGGTCGTGGACAGGCAGGGGAAGACCACGTTCATCAACCGCAGCATGGCCGGGATGCTGGGCTACGAGCCCGGCGAGATGCTGGGCGCGGACCCCCGCGACTACATGAGCGAGGAGAAAGCCCACCACCTCGGCCAGGCTCTCGAGGAGAGCCGGCAGGGCATCTCCCACAGGCACTCCATGGAGTTCGTCCACCGGGACGGCCGCCGGGTGTTCGTGGACATCTCCGGCTCGCCGGTGCGGGACGAGCAGGGGGCCATCGTGGGCTCCATGGCCCTGGCCAGGGACATGACCCGGGAGCGGCTGCTCCAGCTCCAGCTCGTGCAGGCCCAGCGGCTGGAGGCCATCGGCCAGCTCGCGGCGGGCATCGCCCACGAGATCAACACCCCGACCCAGTACGTGGAGAACAACCCCCAGTTCCTGCGCGGCGCGTTCGACGACCTGCTGGACGTGCTCCGGGAGTACGACGCGCTGCTGGCCGCGGCCCGGGACGTCCCGGCCCTGGCCGCGGCGGTCCGGCGGGTCGAGGAGGCCAGGGAGGAGCGCAAGACCGAACACGTCCTGGCGGACGTCCCCGGCGCGTTCGAGGACGCCGACGACGGGCTGCGGCGCATCTCCGTCATCGTGGATTCGGTCAAGCGCTTCGCCCATCCCGGCCAGGCCGGGATGGCGCCGGCGGACCTCAACGTCGCCCTGCGCGGCACCATCGTGGTGGCCAGGAACGAGTGGAAGTACGTGGCCGACCTGGCCGCCGAACTGGACCCCGACCTGCCCCCGGTGCCCTGCGTCCTGCCGGACATCAACCAGGTGGCGCTGAACCTCATCGTCAACGCGGCCCACGCCATCGCCGCAGACCCCGGCAGGAGGCCGGACGAAAAGGGGCTCATCACCGTGCGCACCCGGGTCGAGGACGGCTGGGCGGTCATCGAGGTCCAGGACACGGGGACCGGAATCCCCGTCGACGTCCGGTCCCGGATATTCGACCCGTTCTTCACCACCAAGGAGGTGGGCCGGGGCACGGGCCAGGGCCTGGCCATCGCCCGCACCGTGGTGGCGGACAAGCACCACGGGGCCATCACCTTCGAAACCGAGGAGGGGAAGGGCACGACCTTCTCCGTGCGCCTGCCCCTCGAGCAGCCCCAGGAGAAGCCCGAACCATGATGTCCGACATCCTGTTCGTGGACGACGAGCGCAAGGTCCTCGACGGCCTGCGGCGGATGCTCGCGGACATGTCCGGGGAGTGGCGCATGAGCTTCGCCGACGGCGGCCCCGCGGCCCTGGAGATCATGGCGGCCGCCCCGGCGGACGTCATCGTCACCGACATGCGGATGCCCGGGATGGACGGGGCAGACCTGCTGCACGAGGTCCGGAAGCTTTACCCCGGGACCATCCGGCTGGTGCTCTCGGGGTACGCGGAAAAGGAGTACCTGGGCCGGGCGTTCCCGCCCTCCCACCAGTTCCTGTCCAAGCCCTGCCCCAGGGACCTGCTCGTCTCCACCATCCGCAACGCCCTGCAGTCCAGGAACCTCCTGCAAAGCACCGGGCTGCGCGCCCTGGTGGGGAGCATCAACCGGCTCCCGAGCCTGCCCGAACTCTACCGCCAGGTCTCCCGGGAGCTCGCCAGCGACTCCCCCTCCCTCAAGAAGCTCGGGGACATCATCCGCCGGGACGTGGCCATGACCGCCCGGCTGCTCAAGCTGGTGAACTCGCCCTTCTTCGGGGCGACGCGCAAGATCGTGGACCCGGCGCAGGCCGTGAACCTGGTGGGCGCCGAATACCTGCAGAGCCTGGTCATGGCCTTCGCCACCTTCGACGCCTGCGAGGTGTCCATCCCCGACTACTCCCTGCGCCGGCTCCTGGAGCACAGCCTGCGCACCTCCTGCGCGGCCGAGCGGATCGCGGCGCTGGAAGGGACGCCGGAAAAGGCCCTCGACGTCTACCGGACGGCCGGGCTGCTGCACGACATGGGCAAGCTCATCCTTGCCTCCAACCTGGCCGAGGAGTATTCTGAGATCATAGGGAGAGTGCAGCGCGAATCCCGGCCCGTGCACGAGGTGGAGCGGGAGGTGCTGGGCGCGACCCACGCCGAGATGGGGGCGTACCTGCTGCGCCTGTGGGGACTGCCCGACAGCGTGGTGGAGGCCGCCCTCCTGCACCACGCGCCCTGCACCATCACGCCCGGGCTGGATCCGGCCCTGGCGGTTTACTGCGCCAACATCCTGGACCGGGAGATGGTGGTCCTCAACCCCGGATACCACAGGCCCCCGCTGGACCTCGCCTATCTCCGGCGCGCGGGCCTGGACCAGCACCTGGACCTCTGGAGAAAGGGCGTGCGAGACGTCTGCGCAAGGATAGAAGTCCATGAAGCATAAGATTCTCATCGTGGACGACGACGAGAAGCTGCTCAGGTCCTTCGAGCGGGTGCTCGGACAGCGGTTCGCGACCTTCACCGCCCCGGACGGGGAGACGGGGCTCAAGGTCCTGGCCGGGCAGAGGCCCATCTCCCTGGTCATCTCGGACTACCGCATGCCGGGCATGAACGGCGTGGAGTTCCTGGCCAAGGTCCTGGAGCGGTCCCCGGACACGGTGCGGATCATGCTCACCGGGTATGCGGACGCCGAGACCGCCATCACCGCGGTCAACGAGGGCAACATCTTCCGGCTGCTGACCAAGCCCTGCCCGCCCAAGGTCCTGGCCAAGGCCCTGGCCGACGGCCTGCGCATCTACGAACTGCAGAGCGCGGAGCGGGAACTCCTGGAAAAGACCCTCAAGGCCAACGTCCACCTCCTGTGCGACGTCCTGAGCACGCTCAAGCCCGAGGTCTACGGCCGGGTGTCCCGGATCCTGCCCTACGTGCGGGGCATGAGCCGGGAGCTGGCCGATCCCTCGCCCTGGGAGACGGAGACCGCGGCCATGCTCTCCATGCTCGGGTTCATCTCCCTGCCCGAGGGCATCGTCAGCCGGGTCCTGGAAAACCAGGTGCTCACCGAGAGCCAGCAGAACCGCTACAACGAGCACCCGCTCCTGGCGGCCAAGCTCCTGCGGGGCATCCCGCGCATGTCCGGGGTGGCGGACATCGTGCTCTACCAGGAGAAGCGCTACGACGGAACCGGCATGCCCGAGGACGCGCGCAAGGGCGACGGCATTCCCCTGGGCTCGCGGATCCTCAAGGTCGCGGTGGACTTCGACGCCTACATCAGCAACCGGGTGAGCAAGGCCGAGGCCCTGGTCTTCCTGCAGCAGCGCAGGGGGTGGTACGACATGAAGGTCCTGGGCGCCCTGGACCGGATGCTTGGCGAGGAGGCGAAGTACATCTTCCGGGAGGTCCGGCTCCTGGCCCTGGAGCCGGGCCAGGTGCTCTCCGAGGACGTGATCGGACGGCGGGGGACCCGGGAGGTGCTTCTGGTGAGCAAGGGGCAGGAGCTCTCGGAGGCCCTCATCGAGTTCATCTACGAGCACGCCAAGCACTATACCATCAAGGAGCCGCTCAAGATCATCATCCCGGTGGAGAGCGCTCCGGAAGAAGGCGAAGCATGAATGAAAGAATCCTTTTTGTCGACGACGACGCCAAGATCCTCGAGTCGTTCCGACGGATGTTCGGTAGGGACCATAACCTGGCCTTTGCCGAGGGCGGACAGGCCGGCCTGGACATCCTGGCGGCCGAAGGGCCCTTCGCGCTGGTGGTCTCGGACATCAAGATGCCGGGCATGGACGGGATCGAGTTCCTCACCCGGGTCAAGGAGGCCTATCCCGACACCGTGCGCATGATCCTCACCGGCTACGCCGACCAGCAGAACGCCATCGACGCGGTGAACGAGGGGTACATCTTCCGTTTCCTGGTCAAGCCGTGCAAGAAGGAGTCCCTGGAGAAGGCGCTGCGCGCCGGCCTGGAGCAGCACCGGCTCATCCAGGCCGGGAAGGAGATGTACGGGATCAAGCGGCTCAAGAAGGCCATGCAGGGCATCCTCCTCGGCCTGACCAGCCTGGTGGAGGCCCGGGACCCCTACACCGCGGGGCACCAGCGCCGGGTCACCGACCTGTCCCGGCGCATCGGGGAGCGCATGGGCCTGGATGCCGAAACCCTGAACGGCCTGTGCATGGCGTCCATGGTCCACGACATCGGCAAGGTCTACGTCCCCGCGGAGTTCCTGAACAAGCCGGGCCGGCTCTCGGATGCCGAGTTCAGCATCATCAAGTCCCATCCCCAGGTGGGCTTCGACATCCTGGACCCCATCGATTTCCCCTGGCCCCTCGGCCAGATCGTCCACCAGCACCATGAGCGCCTGGACGGCAGCGGGTACCCCCTCGGGCTGGCCGGCGAGGACATCCTCATCGAGGCCCGGATCATGGCCGTGGCCGACGTGGTGGACGCCATGGCCTCGCACCGGCCCTACCGGGCCAGCCTGGGCGTGGAGGAGGCGCTGCACGAGATCTCGTCCAGGCGCGGGGTGTTCTACGACGCCCGGGCGGTGGACGCCTGCGTCGCACTGTTCACACAGGAGGGCTATACGCTGGACATGACGGGCGGGGCGTTCGAGATGGTCTTGCTCGTGTGATCCCCGTGGATCCGGAATGGGTCGGCGCGGCTGGCCGGGCTTGGTCCGGCGCAGGCGCGCTTGGCTTTCGGGCGCAAGGCCGCACCGCGGCAGGAAGGGGCAGGCCGAAGAATCGGGCAGGGCGCAACGCCGGGCGCAACGCCGGGCGCAATGCTGGACGTGCGCAGTGCAGTGCCCAGGACAGGGCGAATTCTCTACTTTAGTGGTCTGCAATTCTGGTCATGGATGGAGGCGGTGCATGGCGTACTGCAGCGTTGTTTTCCGGGGTGGTGAGAAAGTTCTGTTCTTTCCGGCCAATACAAGGTAATCACCTTGAAAAAAAAGAAGTGACAAACATCCGCAAAAGGTATAGAAAAAAGTCACGAATTTAGAGTAAAGCGTGACTTATGTGCCCCGGGCGGAATGGCTGCGGGCCCGGTCCGGACGGGAGGACGGCATTTCCTGAGGCGGGGTCCCGCGGGAGCCGCGGCGGGACGCCCTGGGAACCGGAGGCGGAGTGTCGGCGAACCACATGCCGCAACGCATGCAGGAGGGGAATATGGCCAAGAAGATCATGATCGTGGACGATGACCCGGAGATCATCGAGTTCCTCAAGACCCTGTTCACGGACAACGGGTATGCGGTCTGCACCGCCAGCGACGGCGAAGTCGCCATGGACGTGCTCAAGGCCGAGAAGCCGGACCTCATCACCCTGGACCTGGAAATGCCCAACGAATGGGGGCCGCGTTTCTTCCGCAAGTATTCCCAGCAGGCCGAGTACAAGGATATCCCGGTCATCGTGATCAGCGGCCTGGAAGGGCACGACCAATCCATCCGCAAGGCCGTGGCCGCCATCCGCAAGCCCTTCGACCCGGCCGAGGTGCTCAAGCACGTGGAGCAGGCCATCGGCAAGTAGGGCGCGGCCCTGCCCCTGCCGGACACCCCCGGCAGGCCTCTCGCGCGCGAAGCGCCGCGCCGTCGCCCAGGGCGACGGGGCGGCGCTTTTTCGCGTTCAGCCGGGGAGTCGGAGGCGGGGCCGCTGGCGAGGGCTGGTGTCGCGTCCGCGAATCAGAGCGATACGTCTTCGTCTTGCAACGGTGCGGAATCAGACTTTTTTTATTCTCAAAAACCTGTCGGCATTTTGAGGACGCGACACTAGGCCGCCGGCCGGGTGCGGGGCAGGCTGATGAGAAAGCGGGTGCCCTTGCCGGGCTCGGACTCCAGGGTCATGGCGCCCTGGTGTTTGGTGACCACGTCGTTGGCGATGAACAGCCCCAGGCCCGTGCCGCGCAGCCCCTTGGAGGAGAAGAACAGGGTCAGCGCCTTCTCCCGGGTCTCCTGGTCCATGCCCATGCCGTTGTCCCGGATCTCCATGACCACCGTGCCGTTGTCGGCCCGCACCGCAAAGCCGATGGCGTGCTCGGGCTTGGCGTGGTCCGCCACGCAGGCGTCGATGGCGTTCTCCAGGATGTTCACCAGGGCGGCCGAGAGGTTGGCCGTGTCCGCCTGGAACCGTCCCAGGTCCGGGGCGAAGTCCGTGCTGAAGGCGATCTTCTCCCGTTCGGCCTTGGGCGCCGCCACCTGGGCCACCTGGCGGCAGAACTCGGCCAGGTCGGCCTCCTCCGCGGCCAGGTCCCGGGACTTGGCGTAGTAGAGCACGTTGAGCACCAGGGTCTTGACCCGGCCGGTGAGCTGCTTCACCGACTCGGCCGCGTCCGTGATGCGGGTCAGGTCCTGGCGCTTGAGGCCCGACTCCAGGCGGTAGACCCCGCCCTCCAGGGCGGTGAGCATGCCCTTGACCCCGTGCGACATGGAGCCCAGCATGAGCCCCAGGGAGGTCAGGTGGTCCTGGAGCTGGCGGATCTGGGTGATGTCCGTGGACATCTCCATGACCTCCACCACCTGCCCCCTCGCGTTGCGGATGGGCGCGGCCCAGGAGAGCACGTGCAGCTTGCGGCCGTCCAGGGTGGTGACCACCGCCTCGTGGGGGTGCGACTGGCCGTCCTCGAAGGCCTGGCTGCTGCCGCAGTCCGAGCAGGGCTCGGTGCGGTGGCGGAAGGCCTCGTAGCAGAACCGGCCGGAGCCTTCGCCGAAGTCCTGGGCGAAGCGACGGTTGTTGGCCACGATGCGGAACTCCCGGTCGCGCACCGCGATGTAGCAGGGGGTCTGCTCGAACAGGTCCTGGTATTTTTCCTGGGCCACCCGCAGTTCTTCCCGCAGGCGGTTGAGTTCGCTCATGTCCAGGGCCATCTCCAGCACCAGCTCCACCTGGCCGTCCTTGTGGGCCACGGGCGAGGTGAAGACCTCCATGGGCAGGGGAGCCCCGGCCGGATCACGGAAGGTGGCCTGGGCGCGCTGGCTCCGGCCGGTCTCGAAGGTCCGCTGCACCGGGTTGTCCTGGCCCGGTTCGGTCCGGTAGGCGTCCAGGCTGCACTGTCCGACCTTGTCGCCCACCCGCTCCAGGTAGAGCTGGTTGCAGGTGACCACCTCCAGGGAGCGGTTGTGCACGGCCATGAGGCAGGGGAGGTTGTTGAACACCCCGTCCTGGTAGGATTCCGCGCCCAGGGTGTGCATGCCGCGGCACACCGCGTCCACCACCTGGGCGGCGGCCAGCTCCCGCTCCAGCTCCAGGACCCGGGCGGACTTCTCCCGCACCAGTTCTTCCAGGTTCTCGGTGTAGGATCTGATCTCGCGCTTCATGGCCAGCTTCTCGCTGACCCGGCGCAGGGCGGCGGCGAGGATCTCGTCGTTGACCGGCTTGGTCACGAAATCTGCGGCCTCCAGCTGGAGGCTCTTGATGGCGAGGTCCATGTCCCCGTGGCCGGAGATCATGACCACCTCGATTTCCGGGGAGTGCGCCTTGATGCGGCGCAGCAGCTCGATGCCGTCCATGCCCGGCATCTTGATGTCGGTGAGAACGATGTCCGGGGGGCGGGCCTGGACCAGGCGGAGGGCCTCGTCGCCGTTGGCCGCGGTGTCGACGGCGTAGCCCATGTCCCGGAGCAGGAGGCCCAGGAACTTGCGGATTCCCTCTTCGTCGTCGACCAGGAGCAGGGTGTCGCTCATGAGCCCGCCAAAAAAAAAGCCGGAGCCGGGGGCGCGCCGCCGGGTTCGTTACCCGATGGTTTCGCGGACGATGCGCAGGAGCTCAGCCTGGTCGAAGGGCTTGGTCAGGCTGGCCACGGCCTTGGGGATCACGTACTGGAGCCCGGCATGGCCGGTGATGACGATCACCGGGATGCGGTCGTAGGTGCCGCCCTTGGCAACGGTGCGGGAGAACCAGGGACCGGTCATCTCCGGCATCTCGATGTCCAGGGTGATGAGGTCCGGGGCGTCCTCCTCGAGCATCTTCAGGGCTTCGGCCCCGCTGCCCGCGCTGCGCGCCGCGTACCCGTTGTCCTCGAACAGGGTGGTCAGGTAGTCGCGGATGGACGCGTCGTCGTCCACGATGAGGATCTTCTTGGCCATGGTGTGTCTCCTTTGGCCTGGCGCCTAGGCGCCGGCTTCGCCGCCCTCGGCCTGGGGCAGCTTGTCCGGCCGGTTGACGCTGATGACCGGGCAGGTGGCCCGGGCGATGACCTGCTCCATGGTGCTTCCGAAGGGCCGCTCGTCGGGATCGACCTCCCGGGTCGAGTGGGCCATGACCACCAGGTCGATGCCCTTTTCCCGGACGTACTTGATGATCTCCACGTAGGGCGTGCCTTCCCAGACCTCCACGGTCAGGGGCATGCCCTCGGCGCGCTGGCCGTAGATCGCGCGGATCTTGCGCCGGGCCTCCATGAGCTTGGCCTCGATCCCTTCCTGGGTCAAGGCCGCAGCCTGGCCGATGCGGGCCAGCTCCAGCACGTTGAGGATGTGCAGCTCGCCGCCCACCTGCTTGGTCACGGACTGGGCGAACTGGAAGGCCGAGTCCGAGGCCTTGGAGAAGTCGGTGGCGAAGAGCACGTTGGAGAATCCGCCCCAGAACGAGGCCGCGGGCCGGTCCACGGTGAGGACCGGGCAGCGGGCGTTCTTGGCGACCTTGTGCAGGGTGCCGCCCACGATGCCGCGCTTGTAGTACCCGCCTTCCTGGCGGGTGCTGGCGCCGAGCACGATGAGGTCCACGTCGTCCTTGCGCGCCTGGCGCAGGACCTCGCGGTAGGGCACGCCCACCGCCACCTCGATCTGGGCCGAGGGGAACTCGGCCAGCTGCTTGGCGTAGGTGGTGCGCAGCTCCTCGTGCACGCCCTCGATGTACTCCTGGTCCGCGTCCACCTCCTCGCCGGTGCGCACGTCGAAGACCCGGGTGCTGTCGCCCTTGCCCGGGACGCCCAGGACGTGGAACACGGTGATCCGCGAGCCGTACTTGCGGGCCATGTCGAAGGCCACCCGGGCCGCGCTGTCGCAGGCCGGAGAGGCCGAGGTCGCAAACAGTATCTTTCCGAACATGGGATGTCCCCCGTTGTTAGTCGGTGAATCCGCCCGGTGCGGCTAGGCCTCGGCGAGTTCCTCGTCCTCTTTGGGCTTCAGGTGCTCGGGCACGATGGCCATCTTGATGAGCAGGGGCTTGAGGAAGCTCCACTCGATGCCGATGGGGTACTCCTCCTCCAGGTCGCGGATGGCGTCCCAGCAGTTGTGGCAGGGGGAGATGACCAGCTTGGCCCCGGTATCGAGGATCTGCTGGCGCTTCATGAGCAGGGCCCGGTTGCGCTGGGGACGGAACATGCCGATGCCGTTGAAGCCTCCGCCTCCGCCGCAGCAGTGGTTGTGCTCCTTGTTGGGCGTCATCTCCCGCAGGTAGCCGGGCTCCACCAGGTAGGTGAGGATCTCCCGCCCGATCTCGGCCAGGCCGTGGTTGCGGATGTAGTTGCAGGAGTCCTGGTAGGTCACCGGGACCTTGATGCGCTTGGCCGGGTCGATCTTGATCTTGCCGGTGCGCAGGGCCTCGGCCACCCACTCCACGTAGTGGATGCACTCCACCGGCGGCCTGCCGTCGCGGCGGCCCATCCAGTAGGGACCTTCGATGACCGTGCAGCGGTGGGCGTGGCCGCACTCGGTGCCGATCATGCGCTTGGGCTTCAGGCGCTCCATGGCCGCGTACACGTTGCCGGCCATGAGCTTGCAGGCCTCCCAGTCTCCGGCGAACATGGACAGGCAGGTCTGCTCCCAGCCCTCGGAAGGCACGGTCCAGTTCTCGCCCGCGATGTGGAAGAGAATGGCGGTCTCGGCCAGGTCTTCGGGGTAGTGCTTGGGCTCGCGGGCGTTGCAGGTGTACATGATGTCCGCGCCTTCCTTGTCCACGGGGATCTCAAGGCCCGGCCATTCCTCCTGCTGCTCCTCGGCCATCCACTCGCAGGTCTCCACCCAGTCCTCGGTGGTCACGTCCATCTGGGCGCGGTAGACCCGGTGCATGCCCGAGCCGATCTTCAGCTCCCAGGGCACGAAGCCCTGCGAGAAGCACAGGCCCCGCACGTAGCTCATCATCACGCCCATGTCGATGCCGTGCGGGCAGTACATGGCGCAGCGGTTGCAGCAGGTGCACTGGGACCAGGCCACCTCCATGGTGCGGCGCATGAAGGCGTTGTCCACGTCGCCCTTGCGCCGAAGCAGTTCACCCAGGGTGGACTGCACCTTGTAGGACGGGACCAGCTTGGGGTCCTTGCCGTTGACCGCGTAGAGGAAGCAGGCGTCGGCGCACAGGCCGCAGCGGGCGCAGATGTCCAGCCAGGTGCGCAGGCGGGACTTGAGCGTCTTCTGCATGGTGGCCCACAGGGCGGCCTTGTCCACCTCCAGTTCCTGCATCTCGGCGTAGTATTTCCTGCCCCGGGTGTCGGAGAGCAGGGTCTTCAGGTCTTCTTCGGTATTGACCGGACGCTTGTTGCAGAGGGTTCCTTCAGGCATGGGATTCTCCTTGAGGGGTGCGCCCGGCTACCAGGCCAGGCCCCGACCCTTCTGCCCGCCGCGCTTGGTGCCGAAGTCGATCCCGATCTGGGCCCGGGAGCAGAAGAAGAGCACCACGTGAGACAGCTTGGTGAAGGGGATGGCGATGAGCATGACTTCGCCCGAGACGATGTGGGCCAGGAGCCAAGCGGAGTTGTCCCCGGACATGTGGGCGGCCACGAAGCCGGTGACCAGCGGGGTCAGGCTGATGAGCATGATGAGCAGGTCGTGGGCCGTGGTGATGCTGCGCACCTCGGGCAGAGCGAACCGGCGCAGCAGGATGAGCACGCCGGCCACGATGGCGGCGATGGTCAGGCCGTCGGCCAGGCCGGCGGGCATGGTGGGCCAGCCCAGGCCGAAGCGCTCCTGCAGGATGACCGCGTGGCCTTCCAGGAACAGGGGCACGGCCACCAGGCCCAGGTGCAGGCCGAAGAACAGGGCCATGAAACCGGGCTTGACCCGCCAGGAGCGGCTGCCCAGGGGGGTGAGCCAGTAGAAGATGGACTTGAGCGCGCCCTTGATGGCCAGGGGCGTATGGTAGCCGTAGGGCACCCGGTCCAGCTGCCAGGACAGGCCGCGCACGTACCAGACCGCGCGAGCGGCCAGGCCGATGATGCACACGGCGAACGACAGCCAGAGCATGGGCCCGGTAAGGAAGTCGTACATGATGTCTTCTCCTTGGGTCCGACGCTCTTAGTGGTCGTGGTGGTGCTTGACGTTCTTGAAGGGGTCCTTGGAATCGTCCCGGCCGTGCAGGAAGAACCAGAACCCGACCATGCACGCCAGCGAAATCCCCATGAGCACGTAGGCCCAGCCCTTGGAGAAGGTCGCCAGTTCCTGCAGGGTGTCGAATGCGGGGGTCATGGCCGTCCTCCTAGTGGTGGTCCGGGTAGTCCGGGTGCTCGTGGAACACCGGCATCCGGGTGGTGATGAACTTGAAGGCGATGAGGCCCACGGTGACCACGAACACGGAGATGCCGATCTCGCCCAGGCTCGGGAAGTACCGGTCGGCCGGGGACAGCTGCCAGTTGAAGGCCACCAGGCAGACGTTGAAGCGGTTGAGCACGATGCCCAGCACCGCCAGGATCGAGGTCTTGCGGATGAGCCCCATGTTCTTGTCCCGCGCGCCCACGGCGTACAGGTAGCAGGGCAGGGCCACGAAGCACAGGGTCTCGATGAGGAACCAGGCCCCGTAGCCGGTCAGCAGGTAGTGCCAGCGGTTGTCCATGGCCAGGCCGAAGGCCTTGAGGGACAGGTAGCCGAACATGATGAGCGAGGCGGCCTTGGCGAAGCCCAGGACCACGTGCTCGGAGGAGTCCAGGTGCCCCTGGTCCATCTTGTGGTGCAGCCAGCGGTGGGACATGCTGCCCTCGAAGATGACCATGGAGAGCCCGGCGAACATGCTGGACACGAAGAAGAACACCGGCAGGTACGGGGAGTACCACAGCGGGTGCAGCTTGGAGGGGGCGATGAGGAACAGGGCCCCCAGGGAGGACTGGTGCATGGTGGAGAGGATCACGCCCATGATGGTCAGGGCCATGGTCAGCTTCACGAGGAAGTTGCGCAGCTTGGCCCAGCCCCGCCACTCCATGGCCACGGGCAGGAACTCCACGAACAGGACCATGAGGTAGATGAACACGCACAGGCCCACTTCGAAGAGAATCGAGGTCGTGCCCTGCTGCAGGAACACCGGGTAGGGCAGGCGCCAGGGCTGGCCCACGTCGTAGTGCAGGGCGAAGACCACCAGGGAGTAGCCGAGGAAGGCGGTCAGGATGGCCGGCCGCACCGCCCCGTGGTAGCGCTTGAACCCGAAGATGTAGCAGGCCGCGGAGGTGGTGTAGCCGCCGGCGGCCAGGGCCACTCCGCAGAGCAGGTCGAAGGCGATCCAGATGCCCCAGGGATTGTAGTCGGTGAGGTTGGTGACCGCGCCGAGGCCGCCGGTGAAGCGCATGACGGTGAGTCCCAGGCCGATGACGACGATGATCCCGGTGATGATGTTGAAGGGGGTGAGCAGGGAGCCGCCCCCGTTCTTGGCGGTTGCTGCATGGGTGGTCATTACGCGTCCTCCCCGCTGGTCTTGCTTTGCGCGGCGGCTTCGAGGGCCTTCTTGACCTCGACCTCGATGCGGCGCTTGTTGGCCACCTCGGCCTTGGACAGTTCTTCGGAGAGCTTGGCCTCGGCATCGGCGCTGGCCCGGGCGATGGCGTTGGCCACGGCCTGCTGCTTCTCCTCCTCGGCGATGCGCTCCTTGCGCTTGGACACGGCGTAGATGCCGCCCAGGAGCACCGGCCACATGCCCACGACCACCGGCACGGCGGCCAGGGCGCCCGAGGTGTAGGACCCCGCGGTGTCGTTGCCCAGGTCCTCGCGCATCCCCAGCTCATTGAAGGGCGCGCCGGAGATGGTCATCCAGGCGGTGCCGCCCATCTCGCTCTCGCCGTAGATGTGATCCAGGTACTTGCCGGGGTTGTCCATGATGCGCTGGCGGGCGATGCGGATGATCTCCCGGCGCTTGCCGAAGAGCAGGGCCTCCTTGGGGCAGGCCTCCACGCAGCCGGGCAGCTTGCCTTCCTTGAGCCGGGGCTCGCAGAAGGTGCACTTGCGGATGCGCGGGGTGAGGGCCTCGTTGTATTCGTAGGCCGGGATGTTGAAGGGGCAGGCGATCATGCAGTAGCGGCAGCCGACGCAGACCGACGCGTCGTAGGACACCGCGCCGGAGGCGTTCTTCTTGAAGGCCCGCACGAAGCAGGCCGAGGCGCAGGCCGGCTCCAGGCAGTGGTTGCACTGGATCTTGCGGAAGACCGGGGCCTGCGCTCCGGCCGGCTGGTACTTGTTGACCACGGTGAAGGTCTCGGCGTCGGTGCGCCGGGCCTTCTCCAGGACCTTGATGTCGTTGAACGGGGCCTGCGGCTTGGGCAACTCGTTGACCTTGTTGCAGGCCTCCTCACATTTGCGGCAGCCGATGCAGCGGGTGGCGTCGAAGAGCACGGCGCCGGCATCGGGCAGGCCTTTGACGTCGGCAGCCGAGGCGGCGCTGGACACGGAGCGCGTGCCCAGGGTGACGCCGGCCGCCCCCATCAGCCCGAGGAAGGTTCTTCGATTCATGGTATGCTGACCTCGATGGGGTTTTCCTGGGTTATTTCTTGGCTTCCTTGTGGCAGCCGGCGCAATCCGTGTTCAGGGGAACGGGCTTGGCCCCGGCCTCGGCGGCCTTGGGGAGCTTGCCCTCGATGCCCATGGCCTTGTGGCACCCCATGCACTGGCCGTGCAGGGCGGCCTTGAGCCCGGGCCTGCCGTCGGGGGCGGGCCCGGTGGCGGCATGGCAGCTCACGCAGTGGGGCGGCTTCTTGGACGGCGGGCTCATGTGGTGGCAGCCGCGGCAGAGCGCCCCCTCGTCGGCGTGGAAGGCGTTGGCCAGGCGGTTCTCCTTGAGGGCCGCGGCCAGGACCTGCACGATCCGGCGGTGCGGGAACACCGAGGGCTCGTAGTCCTTGGCCAGAGAGCCGATGGTCACGTTCTCCGGAATGTCGTCCACCGGGTAGAGCTGGGTGGTCATGGTGCGCGCGTCCAGGAGCTGGCCGGCCAGGCGGGCGCGCTCCTGCTCCCGGGCCGGGGAGGCCGGGGCCTGGGCCAGGGCGGCCACGGTCTCGGCCGCGCCCGGGGCCGGAGTCATGTGACAGGAGGCGCAGGCGCTCTTGTCCATGGCGTCGGCGGGCTTGCGCTGGGCGTGGCAGCCGGCGCACTCGGGCTTCTTCTGCTCCTTGGCGTGGCAGCTCACGCAGCTCGCCTCGGCGGTGGGGCTGTGCATGGCCTGAGCCAGGGGCACCTGGCCGCCTTCCTTGGACCCGGCCACGGTGTGGCACTTGGCGCCGCAGGAGGCCAGAGTCTGGTGGTGGCAGGTCGCGCAGGACGTGCCGCGGGCCTCGTGGGCCTTGTGGTCGAAGGGCACCGCGTTCATGGTGAAAGCCTTGACCGGCTTCCCGTCGACGGTCTTGGTCGGGGGGGTCTGGGCCAGGATCAGGGTCCGGTCGGGCTGCTGGCGCTTGATGCGCAGGTCTGCGCCCTCGGGCACCTGCTTGAGGTTGTTGGCCTCAATGTTTTTCTGGCTCAGCGGAGCGTGGCAGCCGGAGCAGGAGATGGGGCCGCTGGGGGTGTTGGGACCCTTGGCCGCGGTCTGCTGGTGGCAGGTCACGCACGCGTCGTGGGCGGCCAGGCGCTGGGAGCGCACCTTCTCCGGGGTCCCGCCCGGCGTCACGGTTTCCGTGGCCTTGTGGCAGTAGGCGCAGGCGCCGGGGACCTGATCCTCCTTGGGCGCGGGCACGTTCTTCTTGGCCGTGGCGTCGTAGATGTGGTGGCAGGCCCCGCACTTGTTGTCCTTCTTCTCCTCGGTGCGGGCGTGGCGGAAGTGCAGCTTCGGGTCCACGGCCAGGGGCTGCCAGGAGGATTTCACCGCCGGCTCGCCGGCGTGACAGCTCTTGCACTGCACGTCGCTGGGGCCGGACTTGAGTCCCGCCTTGGCCAGGTCGGCGTGGCAGCCGATGCAGCCGTCATGGTAGATTTCCTTGAGGTCGGAGCCCGCGGCCGGATTGGCCAGGCGCTTGAAGGCCAGGGAGGTCTTCCCGTCCTTGTCCTTCAGGTGGCAGGTGTTGCACTGCTCCTTGTACTTCTCGCCCAGCTTGGAGAGCGCACTGGTGTGCTTGTCGTGCAGGAACACGACGTCGGGCTGGGTGATCGGCCCGTAGTCCTTGAGCACGTTGATGGACATGATGTCCGCCCGGAAGCCCTCGTCCTCCTGGGGAGTCGCATGGCCGAGTCGCACGGCCAGGGCCAACAGGCCCGCGACCCCGCACAGAGCCAGAAACGCCAGGCTCCTGGGGATCCGCTGTTTCCTTTCCTCCATGACTCCTACGCCCCTTGATGAGTTGAAATGTCCACGGTCCTCGCCGCCCTACGTAAAACGGAAAGGGAGCCGCAGGGCCCGGCCCTGTCGCTCCCCAAAAGGGGTCCGGCCCGGGGAGGGCCGGTACGCGTCGCACGATCGTCTTGACAGAGTCCCTTCATTTTGTCACGCTTTACTTCGTATTCGTGACTGCACCCTAGATGCATCCGGAAATTTTGTCACGCGTTTTTTTCAATTCGTGATTTTTGTGAAGGTCTGCGGCTGGGTGTTTTTTTTGTGCTAGTCTCACTGGTTGGAGGGAGATTTGATGGCCAAAACGGGGGGGGGCGGGCAAACGGACCAAGGGACTTCTGCGCTGTCCGGCGCAGGGGGGGGCTCCGCCGGAGAGGCGCACAACGTCTTGAGTTCTGCTGAGATAAGCCTGCTCACCGACGCCTTCGCCAAATGGGTGGGGGCCGCCCGAGGCGAAAAGACCAAGGTGTCCAGGAACCGGGCGAGGCTTGTCTACCTTTTTTTACGCTACACCGGGGCCAAGCTCGGGGAGATCCTGGCCCTGGACGACACCCGAGACTTCGCCCTGGCCTACCGCAAGGTGGTGCTCGGAGCCGGGGGCCGGCCGGGCAAGAAGTCCCGCGAGGTCTATCTGCCCGCCGAGCTTTACCTGGAGGTCAAGCAGATCATGCGCGACCCGGCCTACTCCCCCCTGCGCGGACATTTCTTCAACATGGACCAGGGATACGTGCGCCGGGTGATCTACGAGCGGGCCAAGGAGTGCGGCCTGCCCAAGAACCTGGCCAACCCCAACACCATCCGCCGCTCCCGGGCGGTGGAGCTGCTCAACAGCGGCATGTCGCTCATCCTGGTGCAGCGCATCCTGGGCCTGTCCACGGCCATCTCCTCCTCCCTGACCTTCGCGGTGGAGGGCGGGGAGCAGCGCATCCAGGAGCGCCGCCTGGCCATGGAGCCCCTGGCCCAGCAGCCCGGGATGTACAACACCTTCCGCGGCCGGGTGCAGGCCATTCTCCGGGAGGACCTCCAGTTCCGGGTTTCGGTCGCCGTGCCCGGCGGCCACGTCCTGACCCTGCTGCTGCCCGACCTGAACCGGCAGGGCCTGGACATCAGGGAAGGGGCGGAGATAGGGATTCGGGTCAACCCCTCGCTCATGGCCGTGGAGCTCGGGGAGAGGCCTGTGGCCGGACCGGACCGGAACGTCCTGCCCGCCCAGGTCTTTGACGTGATCCAGGGCAAGAGCACGGCCAAGGCCATCCTGCGCACGGCCGAGGGCGTCCGGCTTTGCGCGGTCATGGGCCGGGAGCGGCTGGCCGGCCTGGGACTCGCCCGCAATCAAGACGTCTGGGTCAGCTTCGACCCGGCCGCGGTGACCGTGGTATGATCTTCAAGGACATGAGCCCCGGGCCCTTGCGCTTGTCCCTGATGGGCAAGCTCATCCTGGCGACCGGACTTCTGCTCGTGTCCTGCATGCTCCTCTGGTCCTATTTCAACATCAACAACGTACGGCAACTCTCCACCGAGAACACGGTGAGCGAGGTGGAGCGGCTGGGCAGCACCATCCAGCTCGGCCTGCACTACGCCATGCTCACCTACGCCACCCAGGACATCCGCCAGATCATCAAGAACATCAGCACGCAGCCGGCCATCAAGTCCATCCGGGTCTACAACAAGTCCGGCCAGATCAAGTACTCCAACAACGTCGACGAGATCGAGCAGGTAACGGACATCCGGGAGCAGGCCTGCTACGTCTGCCACCAGACCAATCCCCCCCTGGTCACCCTGGATCTGCAAAGCCGCACCAGGATATTCACCGACACCTTCGGGGTGCGCAGCGCCGGGGTGCTTTCCCCCATCTACAACGAGCCGGCCTGCAGCAATGACCCTTGCCACGTGCATCCCGCGGACAAGCAGGTCCTGGGCCTCCTGGACGTCATCGTGTCCATGCAGGAGGGTGAACGAAAGCTAAACCATTTCACAAGGATGTCCCTGCTCATCGCCGGAGGCATCCTGGTGGCCACCTCGTTGGCCCTGTTCTTCGCCATCCACTATTTCGTGAACCGTCCGGTGCGTCGGGTCATCCGCGCCACCCGCCAGATCGCCGCGGGCGTGGCCGCCCCGCTCATCGACGTGCCGCAGCAGGACGAGATGGGCGAACTGGCCCTGGCGGTGCGGACCATGGGGCGGGAGGTCCACACCAAGCGCCGCGAGCTGGAGCAGCAGAAGAATCTCTACCAGAATCTTTACGAGCACGTTCCCTGCTACATCACGGTGCAGGACAAGGACCTGCGGCTCACCCAGTTCAACCAGTTCTTCGGCGCAGCCTTCAAGGCCCATGTGGGCGAGTTGTGCTACCGGGCCTACAAGGGCCGGGAGGAGCCCTGCGAGAACTGCCCGGTGCTGCGCTCCTTCAACGACAGCCTCTCGCACACCACCGAGGAGACCGGCTTCGACCGCAGCGGCAATCCCCGCCACTTCATCGTGCGCACCAATCCCCTCCTGGACGAGAACGGCAACGTCACAGCGGTGATGGAGATCAGCGTGGACGTCACCGGCATGCGCCGGCTGGAGCGGGAGCTGGACGCCTCGCGCAAGAAGTACATGGGCATCTTCAGCCACATACCCAGCGCCATTTTCGTCCTGGATCGGGAGACGCTGGAGATCCTGGAGTGCAACCGCCGCTCCCAGGACATCTATGGCTACTCCCCGGACGAACTGCTGGACCGCAACTTCCTGGACCTGTTCGCGGACAACAAGCGCGACCTTTACTCCCGGCTCATCCGCGAGGAGCGGACCATCGAGCGGGCCAAGCACCTCAAGAAGTCCGGCAAGTCCTTCTTCGTGTCCATCCGGGTCTCCACATCGGAATACCCCGGCGGCGACGTGTTCCTGGTGACCTGCAGCGACATCACCGACCGCCTGGAGACCGAGCAGCAACTCATCCAGGCGGGAAAGATGACCACCCTGGGCGAGATGGCCACCGGCGTGGCCCACGAACTCAACCAGCCCCTGGCGGTGATCCGCACCGTGGGCGACCTCCTGGCCCGGCGCGCGGCCCGGGGCGAGGCCCTGACGCAGGAACTGCTGGACGAGGTGGCCACCAGCCTGCGCGAGCACGTGGAGCGGGCCACCAAGATCATCACCCACATGCGCGAGTTCGGCCGCAAGTCCGACCTGCGCCTGGAGCCCGTGGACCTGGCCGTGGTGTTCACCCGGGCCTGCGAGTTCTTCAACCAGCAGCTCGCCCTGCGCAACATCAGCGTGCAGTGGAGCATCGAGCCGGACCTGCCCCCGGTGTTGGCCGAGGTCAACCGCATCGAGCAGGTGTTCATGAACCTCATCATCAACGCCCGCGACGCCATCGAGGCCCGCTGGGCAGGGGGCGCGCCCCTGGAAGGGGATCCGGCGCACAAGCGCATCGCCATCTCGGTGTTCCGGGATCTGGGCCACGTGGTGGCCGAGATTTGCGACACCGGGGTGGGCGTGCCAGAAGAAATCCTGGAGCGGATCTTCGAGCCCTTCTTCACCACCAAGGACCCGGGCAAGGGCACCGGCCTTGGCCTGTCCATCAGCTACGGGATCATCAAGGACTACGGCGGGACCATCTTCGCCCGCAAGAAGGAAGGCTGCGGCGCCTGTTTCGTGATCCGCCTGCCGGCTGCGGCTTAGCGTCCCGCCAACGGAACGCCCCTGTGCGCCATTGCGGTGCGCCCTGGAAAAAAGAAAAGGGCGCGGTTTGAACCGCGCCCCTTAGGGAAGCCGGGCACCCGGAGACAACCGTTACCGTTGCTCCCTTTCGGGCCTGGCGGGGTTGGCGGCGTCACCGCCGCCCGGCTTCGCTTTCGCGTGCATCCGCTTCGGCCGCCGGTCCCGTGAAAAGGGCCGCGGCGCGCGTGCGGAGTTCAACGCAGGGAGAAGAAAGATGGCGGAGAGGGTGGGATTTGAACCCACGGTACCGGGATTAGCGGTACACACGATTTCCAATCGTGCCCCTTCGGCCGCTCGGGCACCTCTCCGCAACAAGGATTGCCTACATAGTGAAATCGCCTCGGCTTGGCAAGGGGAAAATGGCCCGCCGGTCGGGGACGTCTCCCCGGGCCTCCGGCTGGCCCCGGCAAGGGCGCTCCTCGCCTCCTTGCATCCCCCCGTCGGGCGTGGACGAGCGCCCCTCCGCCGGGGGGCGGAGGCCGCATGAAAAAGGTGGGCGCATGTGGTCCCGCCCCACGTGCTGGGAGGGTTCATTCCTGGGGCTTGTCCGGCGTCTTGTCCTTGGGCTGCCAACTGCAGTCCGGGCCTGCGCCTCAGCCCCGGATGCCGAATCTCGGCAGGATGAAACGGTTGAGGACCACCCAGAACACGACGACCAGGAGGATGGCGAGGGATTCGTTCATGACGGCAACCTAAGCACCTGGAGGCGCAAGGCAAGGGGTCAGGCGAAAAAGGAGCGCACCGCGGCGCAGACCTCCTCGACCGCCCCCTGGCCCATGCCCGGGTAGAAGGGCAGGGAGAGGATCTCCCGGCACAGGCGTTCGGTGTTGGCCAGGTTTCCGGCCCGGAACCCGGCCTTGCCCGAGGTGAAGAGAGGCTGCCGGTGGCCGGGGACGGGGTAATGCACCGCGGAGCCGATGCCTCGCTCCTTGAGGTGCGTTGCCAGGGCGTCGCGTTGGGGGGTGCGCACCACGTAGAGGTGGTGCACGTGTTCCCTTCCTTGGGGCTCGGCGGGCAAGACCAGGGGCAGGCCGTCCAGGCCCGCGGCGTAGGCCGCGGCCAGTTCCCGGCGGGCCGCGGTGTCCGCCGCGAGGCGACCCAGGCGGGCCCGGAGGAAGGCGGCCTGGAGTTCGTCCATGCGGCTGTTGGCCCCGGCCAGTTCGCAATCGTACCGGGTGCGCTCGCCGTACTGGCGCAGCATGGCCAGCCGTTCGGCCAGGGCCGGGTCCGTGCAGGCCGTGGCGCCGGCGTCGCCCAGGGCGCCCAGGTTCTTGGTGGGGTAGAAGCTGAAGGCCGCCAGCCGGCCGAAGGTCCCGACCTTCCTGCCGCGGTAGGCGGCTCCGTGGGCCTGGGCGCAGTCCTCCACCAGGGCCAGGGAGCGGTCCGCGCACAGGGCCAGCAAGGGGTCCAGGTCGCAGGGCAGGCCGTAGAGGTGCACGGCCATCAGCGCCCGGGTGCGCGGCCCGACCACGGCCGCGGCTGCGGCCGGGTCAAGCAGCCCGTGGTCCGGGTCCACGTCCGCGAACACCGGCGCGCACCCCGCGGCCAGCACTGCGTGGTAGCAGGGCGGCGCAGTGTGCGCCGGCAGGACCACCTCGTCCCCGGGGGCCAGGTCCAGGGCGCGCAAGGCCAGGGACAGGGCGTCGGTGCCGCTGTTCAGGGCCACGGCGTGGGGCAGTCCGAGCCAGGCCGCGAACTCGGCCTCGAAGGCCGCCACCTCCGGCCCGGCGAGGAACCAGCCCCGACCCAGCACCCGCTCGAAGGCCTCGCGCAGCTCGGGCTCCAGGGGGGCGAGCTGCGCCTTGAGGTCGTTGAAGGGGACGGGCATGGCGCGACTAGAGCCCAAGGGACTCGCCGGTGAGGATGGCGTACGCCTCCAGGTACTTGGCCCGGGTCTGCGCGATGACCTCGGCGGGCAGGGCCGGCGGCGGCGGGGTCTTGTCCCAGGGCTGGTCCGAGAGCCAGTCGCGCAGGAACTGCTTGTCGAAGCTCGGCTGGGACTTGCCGGGAACAAAGCCGGCCTGGGGCCAGAAGCGGGAGGAGTCCGGGGTGAGCACCTCGTCGATGAGCAGGAGCTTGTCGCCCACCAGACCGAACTCGAACTTGGTGTCCGCGATGAGGATGCCCCGGGTTTCGGCGTAGTCACGGCCCTGGCCGTAGATGCCCAGGGTCAGGCTCTCCACCTTGGCCAGCAGTTCCGGGCCCAGCATGGCCGTGGCCTGGTCCAGGGTGATGTTCTCGTCGTGCTGGCCCAGGTCGGCCTTGGTGGAGGGCGTGAAGAGCGGCGCGGCCAGCTTCTCGGACTCCTTGAGGCCCTTGGGCAGGGTGTGGCCGCAGACCTGGCCGGTCTTCAGGTAGTCCTTCCAGCCCGAGCCGGTGATGAAGCCGCGCACGATGCACTCGATGGGCAAGGGCTTGGCCTTGCGCACCAGCACCGCCCGGCCTTCCAGCAGGTCGGCGTGGGGGGCAAGGGCCTTGGGGAAGTCCCTGGGGTCCACGGCCAGGATGTGGTTCTCCACCAGGGAGGCGAACTTCTCCATCCAGAACAGGGTGATCTTGTTGAGGATCACGCCCTTGTGCGGAATGGGCTCGGCCATGACCACGTCGAAGGCGCTCATGCGGTCGGTGGTCACGATGAGCAGGGTGTCCGGGCCGGTCTCGTAGATGTCCCGGACCTTGCCGCGGGAGCGCAGGGGGAATTCCGAAAACGCCGTTTCTCTGACGACCTGCATGGCTATCTCCTGATTGGTTAGTCGGCTCTCCACTATTTGGGAAGTCGGCTCTCCACTGAGCGGGCGTGGGCCTCCAGCCCCTCCAGCCGGGCCAGGCGGGCGATCTTGGCCCCGTGTTCGGCCACGAAGGAGCGTGAGGTGGCTATAATGCTGGTTTTCTTGCGGAAATTCTCCACGGACAGGGCCTGGGAGAACCGGGCCGTGCCCAGGGTGGGCAGCACGTGGTTGGGGCCGGCGAAGTAGTCGCCCACCGGCTCCGGGCTGTGGTGGCCCATGAACACCGCGCCGGCGTGGCGGATGCGGGTGAGGGCGGGCCAGGGGTCGGCCAGGGCCAGCTCCAGGTGCTCCGGGGCCAGGGAGTTGACCACCTCGATGGCCGCGTCCAGGTCCGGGGTGACGACCACGGCTCCCCATTCGGCCAGGGACTTGGCCGCGATCTCGCCCCGGGGCAGGAGCTTGAGCTGGGTTTCGAGCTCGGCCCGCACCGCGGCCGCCGCGTCCTTGCTCGGGGTCACCAGGATGGAGGAGGCCAGGGGGTCGTGCTCGGCCTGGGAGAGCAGGTCCGCGGCCAGCCAGGCCGGGTCTGCCGAGCCGTCGGTGAGGATGACGATCTCCGAGGGGCCGGCGATCATGTCGATGCCCACCCGGCCCACCAGCAGGCGCTTGGCCGCGGTGACGAAGATGTTGCCCGGCCCGGCGATGACGTCCACCGCGGGCACGGTTTCGCTGCCGAAGGCCAGGGCGGCCACGGCCCAGGCGCTGCCCAGGCGGTAGACCTCGGTGATGCCCAGCAGGTGGGCGGTGGCCGGGATGAGCGGGTTCAGGGTTCCGTCCGGCCGGGGCGGGGAGACCACCGCGATCTGGGGCACGCCGGCCACCTGGGCGGGGATGGCGTTCATGAGCAGGCTGGAGACCAGGGGGGTCTGGCCTCCCTGGCCGCCGGGCACGTACAGGCCCACCCGGTCCACGGGCACCACCATCTGGCCCAGGATGGTGCCGTCGGCCTCGCTGGAGAACCAGGAATTCTCGCGCTGGCGCTCGTGGAAGTCGCGGATGCGCTGGGCCGCCTCGGCCAGGATGGCCAGGTCCTCGGCCGGGACCTGGGCGGCGGCGTTCTCGATGTCGGCCTGGGGCAGACGGAGCATGCCCGGGGTGAAATCCGGGCAGTCGAAGCGCCGGGTGTAGTCGGCCAGGGCCGCGTCGCCGCGCTCGCGCACCGTATCCAGTATCTCCTGGACCAGGGCGTCCACGCTGTCGCCCGGGTTTTCCCGGCCGCGCAGCCAGGCGCGCAGGGCGTCCCGGTCCTGGGGGCCGGCGTAGGTGATCTCTCGGCAGGGCATGGGGGCTCCTCTGAAGGCTGGCGGTTGGGGCCGCCGCCGGCAGTGTTTGTAAAGAAAGGCCGGGCGAAAGTCGAGGCCGGCCGGGGGGGCCGCTCCACGCCGAAAAAAAGGCCGGGGCCCGAAGGCCCCGGCCGGGTGGCGTCAGGAAGGAGCGGTCTCTAGAACGCGTACTTGAGGGCGATGGCCAGCTTCCACACGTCCTGGGCCTTGGACACGTCCTGGACGCCCAGAGCATGGGAGTGGGACTTCCACACGTCGTCCAGGTCCACGTTCAGGTAGCCCAGTTCGACGTAGCCGGTCAGGTTCTCGTAGATGGCGTAGGAGGAGTCGAAGTTGACTTCCCAGAAGCTGTCCTTCTCGGTCAGGTACGCCATGGAGTTGTAGTTGTTGTAGCCGGCGTTCTGGGTGGCGTAGCCCTTCTTCACGAAGTCCTGGTCCGTGGTGCCCTGGCCGTAGGCCACGCGCAGGGTGTGGGACAGCTTGTCCACGAAGGAGAAGTTGGCCAGCTGGCCGCCCAGCATCCACAGGCCCATGGTGCCGTCGTTGGTCAGCACGCCGTCGGCGATGCCGTCGAGCACGCTGGCGGCGCCGGCGGTGGCCAGGGAGGTCGGGTAGTAGCAGCCGTACAGGGTGGGGATGCGCTCGCTGCCGGCGCGGTCGTCATCCTCGCCGGTGGAGTACATGAAGAACAGGCCGGGGGTGACCATGTCCATCTTGTAGTCCACGGCCAGGTCGAAGAACCAGCCCTCGCGCTCGCCCACGCCGCCCTTGTCGGAGCCGTTGGCGCCGTCGGTGAAGCCGTAGATCAGGTCGCCCTTGATGGAGAAGGGGGCGAACATGTCCAGGGTGAAGGCGCCGCCGATCCACCAGGCGTCCAGGTTGTCGCTCAGGGCGCCGGTGTTGTTGCCGATCAGGCCGTTGTACGCCAGGCCCACGCCGCCGTTGGCGTTCAGGGTGGCGTTCTGGCCCACGATGGCGTAGGCGGCCCAGGGGGTGAAGGTGAAGCCGTCACCCTTGATGGGCAGCAGCAGGGCCAGGACGTCGATCTCGTCGGCCACGCCGTCGTTGCGGGCGCCAGCGCGCTCGGTGCCGGCGGAGGCGTCCTGCACGCGGAACCAGCCGAAGGCGCCGGAGATCATGTCATTGACCGGGTAGGAGGCCAGGATGCCGGCCGCGTCGCCGTCCAGGATGGGGGAGCCGGCCACCGCGCCGGGCAGGGCGATGGGCTGCACGCCCATGCGGAAGCTCAGGGCGGTGTTGGGCCAGGTGAAGTCCAGGTAGGCGTGCTTCACCTCGATGGCCACGTCGTCGGCGTCCAGGTCGGCGCCGCCGCCGGAGACGCCCCAGTTGGACACGCCGGCTTCGATGCCGAGCACGCCGCGCAGGGTCTCGCTGGCGGACCAGTCGAAGAAGACGCGCAGGCGCTGGTAGGCCTGGAAGTCGTCCTCGCTGTTGTTGTCGTCGTTCATCTCGAAGAAGTCGGGGTTGTCCAGCCACTGGTAGCCAAAGGCCATCTCGCCCTTGGTGCTCAGCTTCGTGGCGGCGTTGGCCGCGCCGGCCCCGAGCGCGAAGACCGCGACCAGGGTCAGAATGAGAAGTTTCTTCATGGTTCCTTCCTTCCTTTTTTGTTCGGCCACATCCGATCCTGACGCCGGGAGTCGCAAGTTGCGCCGCAACTCCTCCGCAGTTCCATTATACTACTTGGTTCTGGTTCACAAGGGGGATGCGGCGACATATTGACGACGCGTAAAAATTTTTAAACCGTCTCTGGCGGCGAAAGTTTCTTGGTCCGGTCCGGTCGGGCCGGGTAGTCCTCCAGAACCACCCCGGAGAGCAAAAAAAAGAGCCGGGGCCCGCAGGCCCCGGCTCGGGGTGGCATCAGGAGAGGCCTGACGTTGCTAGAAGCTGTACTTCAGGCAGAAGGCCAGCTTCCAGGCGTCCTGGATCTTGTCGGTGTCCTGCACGCCCAGCGGATGGCTGTGGCTCTTCCACATGTCGTCCAGGTCCAGCTTCAAGTAGCCGAGCTCGACGTAGCCGGTCAGGTTCTCGTAGATGGAGTAGGTGGAGTCGAAGTTGACTTCCCAGAAGCTGTCCTTCTCGGTGAGGGCCAGGCCGTGGTGGGCGTTGTAGTTCATCGCCGCGTAGCCCTTCTTCACGTAGTCCTCGTCCGAGGTGCCCTGGCCGTAGGCCACGCGCAGGGTGTGAGACAGCTTGTCCACGAAGGAGAACTTCTCCAGCTTGCCGCCGATGACCATCAGGCCGGTGGCGGTGTTGCCCAGGATGCCGTCCCAGTCGCCCAGCAGGCCGTTGGCGCCGCCGAGGCCGAAGGAGGTGGGACGGTAGCCAGCCGCGCTGTACATGACGGGCATGCGCTCGCTGCCGGCCCTGTCGTCATCCTCGCCGGAGCCCCACACGAAGAACAGGCCGGGGGTGACCATGTCCATCTTGTAGTCCACGGCCAGGTCGAAGAACCAGCCCTCGCGCTCGCCGACGCCGCCCTTGTCGGAGCCGTTCACGCCGTCGGTGAAGCCGTACATCAGGTCGGCCTTGACCAGGAAGGGGGCGTACATGTCCATGGTGAACGCGCCGCCGACCCACCAGGCCTCCAGGTTGTCGTTCATGGCGCCGGTGGCGTTGCTGATCAGGCCCTGGTAGACGCGAACCACGTTGGTGTTGGCGTTCGAGGTGGAGTTCTGGCCAGCCATGGCGTAGGCGGCCCAGGGGGTGAAGGTGAAGCCGTCGCCCTTGATGGGAACCAGCAGGGCCAGGACATCGATCTCGTCGGCCGCGCCGTCGCGGGTGATGCCGGCGCGCTCGGTGCCGGCGGAGGCGTCCTGGGGACGCAGCCAGCCGAACGCGGCGGAGACCTGGTCGGTGAACTTGTACTGGGCCAGGATGCCGGCCACGTCAGCGCCGAACACCGGGCTGCCGGCCACGGCGCCGGGCAGCTCGATGGGCTGGACGCCCATGCGGAACATCAGGCCGGTGTTGGGCCAGGTGAAGTCCATGTAGGCATGCTTCACTTCGATGGCCACGTCGTCGGCGTCCAGGTCGGCGCCGCCGCCGGAGACGCCCCAGTTGGAGGTGCCGGCTTCCACGCCGAGCACGCCGCGCAGGGTCTCGCTGGCGGACCAGTCGAAGAAGGCCCGGAACCGCTGGGCGGCCAGGAAGTCATCTTCGCTGTTGTTGTCGTCGTTCATCTCGAAGAAGTCGTTGTTGTCGGTCCAGGTGTAGGCGAACTGCATCTCGCCGGAGGTCTTCAGCGTGGTGGCGGCGTTGGCGACGCCGGCGCCCAGCACGAAGGCGGCGAGAAGCGCCAGAACGAGGAAACGTTTCATGTCCTCTCCTTCCTTCTTTGGTGTGAGTCTTCCAAATCCGTCCGGAATCTCCCGATGCCCTGGCCGGGATTGCGCCCCGGTCCGGCTGAAAGTTATTCCAAACGACGTGGCGAAATCAAGTCAATTCTGTGCAAAAAAATGACGTTGGTAAAAAAATTTTTACGGTACAAAAAATTTCTCCTTCAGATTGTGTTTCATCCAATGCCCTGGAATTGTTTCTATTGATCGAAAGCCGGTGGCGCAGGCCGGAAAAATGGGGTAGGGCTGGGCCGGAGGAGCTACCGCACCGGCCATGTTCACCTTCACGCCAAAGGAGTATCCCGCCGCGCCCGGCGTCTATCTCATGAAGGACGCCTCGGGCCGCATCCTCTACGTGGGCAAGGCCAAGGACCTGCGCCGGCGGCTGGCCTCGTACTTCCGCGGCCAGGGGCGGCTGACCCCCAAGACCCGACTGCTGGTGGACCGGGTGCGGACCGTGGACGTGATGGGCACGGCCACCGAGAAGGAGGCCCTGCTCCTGGAGAACAGCCTCATCAAGAAGCACCGGCCCCGCTTCAACATCACCCTGCGCGACGACAAGAGCTACGTGCTCTTCCGCCTGTCCAAGGCCGACGACTGGCCGCGGCTGACCATGACCCGCCGGGTGGTCCGGGACGGTTCGGCCTACTGGGGCCCCTTCACCTCGGCCCTGGCCGCCCGGGAGACCTGGAAACTCCTGGGCAAGGTCTTTCCCCTGCGCAAGTGTCGGGATGCGGCCTTCCGCAACCGGGTGCGGCCCTGCCTGCACCATCACCTGGGCCAGTGCCTGGGGCCCTGCGTGCTGTCCGTGCCCCGGGAGGAGTATGCGGCCCTGGTGCGCCGGGTGGAGCAGTTCCTGTCCGGCCGCAGCGCCGACCTGGGCCGGCAGATCGAGGCCGAGATGCGCCAGGCCTCGGAGGATATGCGCTACGAGGAGGCGGCCCGGCTGCGCGACCAGCTCAAGGCCCTGCGCGCCACGGTGGAGCGCCAGGCCGCGGTGCTGCCCGGCGGCGGCGACCTGGACGCCGCGGCCCTGGCCGCCTCGGACCAGGGCCTGGCCCTGGCCGTGCTCTTCGTGCGCCAGGGCCGGCTCCTGGACAAGGCCGCCTTCTTCTGGCCCGGCCTGGGCCTGGAGGAGGGGCCCGAGGCGGCGGCCAGCTTCCTGGGCCAGTTCTACTGGGGAACCCGCTTCATCCCCGAGCGCATCCTCCTGCCCTTCCCGCCCGATGACCCGGCCCTGGCCGAGATGCTGTCCGAGCGCCGGGGCGGGCGGGTGGTCCTGGCCGCGCCGCGCACGGCGGACGAGAAGCGGCTCCTGGAGATGGCCCGCGCCAACGCGGCCGAGGCCGCGGCCCGGGAGCGGGAGCGCGAGGCCGGCGGACCGCCTCCGGGCCTGGCCCGGGCCCTGCATCTCGCGGGTCCTCCCGAGCGCGTGGAGGGGGTGGACGTGTCCCACCTGGCCGGCGAGGGGGTGCGGGTGGCCCAGGCGGTGTTCGTGGCCGGCCTTCCCCGGCCCGACGAACACCGGGCCTACGTGTTTCCGGAACTGGAGGGCGGCGGGGACGACTACCGGGCCATGGCCGCCTGGGTGGGGCGGCGGCTGGCCAGCGGCCCGCCCTGGCCGGACCTGGCCCTGCTGGACGGCGGCCGGGGCCAGCTCGCCGCCGCGGTCCGGGCCATGGAGGAGGCGGGCCTGGCCGGGGCTTTCCCCCTGGCGGCCATCGCCAAGGCCCCCGGGGAGGAGGGGCGGCCCGACCGTCGGGCCGGAGCCCTGGCCGACCGGGTGTTCCTGCCCGGCCGCGTCAATCCCGTGCCCCTCAAGCCGGGCTCGCCGGAACTGCTCTTCCTGCAGCGGGTGCGCGACGCGGCCCACGATCTGGCCATCGGCCGGCAGCGCCGGGCCCGGCGCAGGGAGCTGCTCAGGAGCGGCCTGGAGAGCCTGCCCGGGGTGGGCGAGAAGACCGCCCGCCTGCTCTGGGACGCTTACGGCTCCCTGGAGGCCATGGCCGCGGCCACGGCCGACGACCTGGCCCGGCTCCCCGGCCTCGGCAAGAAAAAGGCCGCGGCCCTGGCCGCGGCCCTGAAGAGCCTCACTTCGGGAACAGCGGGCCCGGCCTAGCGCTTCAGCTCCACCGGCTTGCCCGGCTCCATGACCTGGAGCCGGGTGTTGGGCGCGGCCTTGGCCAGTTCCGCGGCGAAGGTCTGGGTGTCGGCCTCCAGCACCGGGAAGGTGCCCCAGTGCATGGGGGTCACGGCCTTGCAGCCGAGCAGGGCGCAGGCCAGGGCCGCCTGGCGGGCGTCCATGGTGTAGAACCCGCCGATGGGCAGCAGGGCCAGATCGATGGAATGGAGCCGCCCCCAGGTCTCCATGCCCGCGAAGATGCCGGTGTCGCCCGCGTGGTACAGGGTGAAGCCGTCGGGCAGGGTGAGGATGTAGCCCACCGGAGCGCCCGAGTCCGAGGAGTGGTAGGCCTGGGTCATGGTGGCCCGGATGCCCTTGGCCTCCACCGTGCCGCCGATGTTGAACCCGATGCCCCCGATGACCTGGGCCTGGGGGACCCCGGCCTGCTGGAGCTTGCCCGCGGTGCCCACGATGGCCCCGAGCATGGCTCCTGTCCTTTTGCAGATGTCGACGGCCTGGCCCACGTGGTCGCCGTGGTCATGCGTCACCAGCACCAGGTCGCAGCGCTGGATGGCCTTGGCCCCGTCCGGAGACTTGGGGTTGCCGTCCAGGAAGGGGTCGATGAGCGCCGCCGCGTCCGGGGTGCGCACCTCGAAGCAGGAATGGCCGTGCCAGGTCAGGGTGTTTCCCATGGCGTCCTCCGTTCGGCCCCTGGGGGCGCGGTCATTGGCCCCAGCGGGGGCACAGGTCGTGGGGGATGGCGAGGAGGTCCAGGACCCGGGCGGCCAAGTGGTCGCACAGGTCCTGGACGGTCTGGGGCCGGTGGTAGAAGCCCGGGCATGCGGGCGCGATGTGGGCGCCCGCGGCGTGGGCCGCGAGCATGTTCTCCAGGTGGATGCGGGAGAGCGGGGTCTCACGGGGGACCAGCACCAGGGGCCGGCGCTCCTTGAGGCACACGTCCGCGGCGCGGTGGACGAGGTTGGAGCCCAGGCCCCGGGCCACCGCGGCCAGGCTGGCCATGGAGCAGGGGCAGACGACCATGCCGTCGTGCCGCCAGGACCCGCTGGCCGGCGGCGCGGCCAGATCGTCCTGGCCGTAGGTCCGCGCCGCCAGTCCGGAGAAGGCGTCGGGGCCGGCGTCGGTCTCCACCTCCAGCACGGTGCGGGCGGCGTCGGACACGATGCAGTGCAGCTCCACCCCGGGCGTGGCGGACAGGGCGCGGGCCAGGGTCAGGGCGTAGGGCATGCCGCTGGCTCCGGTCACGGCCAGCACGATGCGTCGGGATTGGGTCACGGGCGCTCCTTGGCGGGTTTGCCGCGGCGTCATTGGTATCATCCCGGGCGTCGGGGTGGCAAGGCGGGCCGTTCAGGCGCTTGACAACTCCGGTCCCGGGGCGTAAGTAGCCCCTCTTCGGTGCGGGCAGTTAGCTCAGTTGGATAGAGCGTTGGCCTCCGGAGCCAAAGGCCACAGGTTCGAATCCTGTACTGCCCACCACGAAACGCAAGAAAACCGGGCTGTTCCGACCATGGAGCAGCCCGGTTTCTCTTTGGTCCGGCCTGGGCCGGTCAGGCCCCTTCCCGGGCGGTGATGAGAGCCTTGGCGCGTTCGGCCAGTTCCCCGAACTCGGGCTTGCTGATCTGTTCGTCGGCGCCCACGGCCAGTCCCTTGTGCCGGATGGAGTCGGAGATGAGCGAGGAGAAGAGGATCACCGGGATGTCCTTGAGCACCGGGTCCTCCTTCACCCGCCGGGTCAGGGTGTAGCCGTCCATGCGGGGCATCTCCACGTCCGAGACCAGCACGTCCAGCAGGTCGGTGGCCGGGACGCCCGCGGCCGCGGCCTGCTCCTTCACGGCCAGGAGCTTCTTGAGGGCGTCCTCCCCGTCGCCGGCGGTGAGCACCGTGAAGCCGTCGGCCTCCAGGTTCTGCACCATCATGTTCCGGATGGAGGAGGAGTCGTCGGCCACCATGGCCCGCAGGGGCCTGCCCCCCGCCGGTTCGATCCGAGCCGGAGCGGCCTGGGCCGCCTGGCCCAGCTCCCCGAGCATGCGCTCCAGGTCCAGGATCTGGATGAAGCTCTCGTTGACCTTGGCCAGGGCGGTGATGCAGTTGCTCTCGCTGTTGGCGATGGCCGCGCCGGGCGGCTCCACGTCGCCCCAGTTCACCCGGTGGATCTGGGTCACGCCCGAGACCAGGAAACCGGTCACGGTCTTGTTGATCTCCGTGACCATCACCACGTCGTGGGGGTGCTCGGCCCGCTCCATGCGCAGCCAGACCGCCAGGTCGAGCACGGGCAGGGCCATGCCGCGCAGGGACATGACCCCCATGTAGCAGGGATGGGGCGCGGAGGGGTTGGGCTTGAGCCCGGGGCTCTCCAGTATCTCCAGGACCTTGGCCACGTTGATGCCGAAGGCGTGCCGGTTTCCGTCCCTGCAGTTGATGTAGAACTCTAGGATCTCCATCTCGTTGGTGCCCGATTCCAGGAGAATGGCGTGGTCGGTGCTCATGGCGCGCTCCCCGGCCGGGCGGCGGTCTGCTAAGCCTCCCGGTTTTGATTGGTCGTATAACGTGCTTGATCCAGGCAGAGCAAGCTGTACCCGGGAATCATACGCCCATCTCTCGACGTATGGCAAGCGCATGCTTAAATGGTGAAGGAGAGGTGTCGGCGGAGAAGGGGTCGGCCAGGGGCTGGCTGGATCGGTCCCGGCCGGCGGGCAGCGGCTGCAACCTGAGATGTTCGTTCCGCTTTAGGGTTGAGCCCTGTGCCGGAACAGGGTAGGGTGCTCTTGCCAGGGGCAGCTTGATCCCCTGCGCCGGCACGGCGTCCGCCGGCCGGTCCCCGCGGGTCCGCGCTCCATCCTCGCCTGCCTGGCGCCTTCGCCGGTCCCGCACAACGACGAAACCTCGCCGGTCCCGGCCGGCCGCCAAAGGAGGAGCCTATGCCCCTGTCTCCCAGCATTCACTCCGTGGACGAGCTCCACAACCTGTCCCCGCCCGAGCGGGAGGCCCTGCGCCCGGTGGCGGAGCGCTATCCCTTCCGCGCCCCTTCCGCCTACCTCTCCCGCATCGACTGGCAGGACCCGGACGATCCCCTGCGCCGCATCGTGGTCCCGCATCCCGACGAACTCCTGGCCTGGGGCCGGCCCGACCCATCGGACGAGGCCTCCTACACCCGGGCGCCGGGCCTGCAGCACAAGTATCCCTCCACCGCCCTGCTCCTGGTCACGGACAACTGCGCCGGATTCTGCCGCCACTGCTTCCGCAAGCGCCTGTTCACCAGCGAGCGGGACGAGGTGGCCCGGGACCTGGGGCCGGCCCTGGACTACATCCGCGAGCACCGGGAGATCACCAACGTGCTGCTCACCGGCGGCGACCCCCTGACCCTGCCCACCCGGCGGCTGGCCCACATCGTGTCCCGGGTGGCGGAGATTCCCCACGTCCGGGCGGTGCGCATCGGCAGCAAGGTCCCGGCCTACGATCCCGGCCGGATCCTGCGCGATCCGGCCCTGGCCGAGATGGTCCGGGCCGCGGTGCGGCCCGACATGCGGCTCTACCTCATGACCCAGTTCAACCATCCCCGGGAACTGGGCCGGGACGCCCTGGCCGCCATCCACGGGCTACTTTTCGCGGGCATGGCCGCCTGCAACCAGACACCGATCCTGCGCGGGGTCAACGACGATCCCGGCGTTCTCGCCCAGCTCTTCCGCCAGCTGAGCTTCGCCGGCATCGCGCCCTACTATGCGTTCATTTGCCGGCCCACCTCGGGCAACCTGCACCTTTCGGCGCCGGTGGAGGAGTGCCTGTCCGTGTTTTCCGCCGCCCAGTCCCGGGTTTCGGGCCTGGCCAAGCGGGCGCGGCTGGTCATGTCCCATTCCACGGGCAAGGTGGAGGTGGTGGGCGTGTGCGGCGACCGGGTGGTGATGCGCTACCACCGGGCGGCCGAGGCCAGCCGTTCCGGGAAGTTATTCATGGTCCCCCGCAATCCCGAGGCGCGCTGGCTCGACGATTACTTCCCGGCCGGCGGGTTCGTCGACGATCCCGCCTGCGGCTGCAGCAGCGCGGCATAATATCGCGTCCGCGAAATGTCGCGATATGCTGAGTCAGCATGTCGCTTCGGCATTTCCGGTTTTTTTCACAAAAAACTCAAGGTCTTTGAGGATGCGACGCGCGCGTGGCGGCCCCGGAATGCCTGACGGCGTTCCGGGGTCGCCTTCACGCGATTCCGCCTTGCCGAGTGCGCAACGCCTGTCGGTTTCTCGAGTCCGACACCGGCTGCAAGAAAAAAAGACGCCGGAGGCCGTGTTCGCGGTCTCCGGCGTCGGATGGGCGGGGCAGGGCTACTTGGACTCGGCGGGATTCTCCTCGCGTATCTCCATCATGCCCTTGGTGAGGCTGCGCACATGGCGCTCCCGGGCCAGCTTCACGTCCAGCAGCTTGTCCGAGGTCATCACCAGCTTCTCCTGATCGCCGATCACCAGCATGAGCTTGTACACGTCGTTCTCCTCCTGGGCGAAATGCCGCGCCGCAGGGCGCGGGGATTGTACGGATGCGGGCCGGCCCGGAACCGGGCCGTGGCGGAATCTTGTCTCCTGTCCGGGAAAAAGGCAAGCGCGGGTTGGGGCTCTCGTCGCACGACAGCACGGGGTCTTGCAGGGAGGGGTTTTGTCGCTGACCTTACCCCCGCCAAGTATCCCAGGCAACGGTTCGGGCTTTTCACCCTGAAACAAGCTCCCGTTGTCATGTCCAAGAATGTCAACCTTGTTGGATAGTGGTCTTTTGGAGTGGTGGGCAATCTCGCTGGCGCCTTGCCGTTGCTCGTGTAGGAAAGTTGGTCCCCCTTTGGTCCCCCCCCCGCGGATTGCGGCGTAGTTCTTGGCGATGCTGCGAGACAACTGTAACATCTTGTAATTGCATGGTCCGGTTCGTATGTCGCGGCCTGTCACGTCGGAGGTCGCGGGTTCAAGTCCCGTCCGCTCCGCCAGAACTGATCACCCGGAACGGGTGTCAACCTTACAAGGCCGGAGGCGCAAGCCTCCGGCCTTTCTGCGTTGCGGGTCAGGGAGCCTGGGTGGCGGCGTAGCCCGAGCCCGAGGCGCGCAGGGAGTAGAGCGCTGGGGCGGGGACGTGGACGCCGCTGACCAGCCAGCCTTCCTTGGCCGCGCGGGACAGCAGGGCGCGGCGGGAGGCGACGGCCGCAGCCGGGTCCAGGTCGAAGGCGATGGCGATGTCCGGATGGGCGGCCTGCAGGTCCAGGCCGTGCAGCAGGTCGCCCCAGAGCAGAAGTCGCCTGTCCTGCGATTCCAGGAGCAGGGCAAGATGGCCCGGGGTGTGGCCGTAGGCGGCCAGCAGGGTGGTCCCGGGAAGGGGGCCGGGGCCGGGCTCCACCAGCTTAACCCGGCCCGCGTAGGGGGCCAGCATGTCGGCCAGGGCCTTGAAGGCGCCCCGGGAGCGCTCCGGGACCTTGGCCAGGTTTTCGGGGTTCATCCAGAACTCGTGCTCGGTCCGGGCGATGCACACCGTGGCCTTGGGGAAGGCCGCCTTGCCGTCGGGGGCCAGCCCGCCCACGTGGTCGCGGTGGGCGTGGGTGATGAGCACCGTATCCACGGCCTCCGGCGCGATGCCCAGCTCAGCCAGGACTCGGGGCAGGCCGCCGGGCTCGGGGCCGAGCAGGGTCCCGCCTCCGGCGTCCACCAGCAGGGTCCCGGCCTGGGAGCGGACCACGAAGACGTTGAGGGCGTTCCGTGCGCGGCCCGACGGGTACGCGGCCTTGACCGAAGCGGCCTGCTCCCCGGCCGGGGCCAGGAACAGGCCGGCGTCCAGGTCCCGGTAGCTGTCCGCAATGGCGAACACCTCGAATGCGCCAATGGCGGCGCGCATGCTCTTGGATTCGGCGGCGTCCGCGGGCATGGCCCAGAGGACCGCGAGGGAAAGGCCGAAAAGAAAGGGAGCCAGACGGGCCGTATGCTGGATCATGAGTGCTCCTCCGTACGTTCCGCGGATGCGTCGCAGGGACGCCCAGGACTTGCCGGGCTCTCCGCCCGATGCCCGCCGGGAGTGGCTATCAATATATATTGGGATATGATTCGGCAGTCCAGTGTCCCCCCCGTGGCGAGCGGAGGGCGTCCGTCTCCCGGCTCTCCCGGGTGCAATGGGCCGCAGCATGGGGGGCGAGTCTTTGGGGAAGCCCCGAGGGCCATATCTGTTAAGCGTTCTTTGCGGGAGCGTCTCCGCGACGCTGGTGTTCCCGTGTGTTTGAGCGGGTGCGAAAGCCGTCCGCAATGATCCCCAGGCCAGAATCATGTGAAAAGCGTGCGGCTTTTCCTGGGGAAAACGTAGGAAGTGCTTTACTGGCGGGCCTTGGCGAGCTAAGGTCCGGCCATGCCTGACGAAGCTTCGGACAGAGCGTTGCTCAAGGCCGTGGAGCTGCTCATGGGGCAGTTCTCGGAACAGATCCTTGCGCTCCTGGAGGCCCACGCCCGCGGCGATGTGGAGCCGGAAGCCTTCGAGGCGCGCATCCGGGATCTGGTGGGCGCCGTGTCCCCCGAGGCCTTGGCTCGGCACCCGGGACGGTTGGCTCGGGCCAGGCCGGCGTCGCCATCCTTCCCGGCCGCGGGCGAGCCCCCTCCCGTTGATGATGCCGTGTTTCCCTTGCCGCCCGGCGCTGTTCGTCCGGAGTCCCCGCCTGCGCCTCTTGACGAGGAGATCGGGGCTGTAGACGCGCCGGCCGGAGGGTTCGAGGTGGAGTTCGAGCCCGAGGCCCCGGAGCCGCTGCCCGAAATGCCTGCTTCAGCCGAGGCCGGGCCGGGATTCGTGGCCTCGTCCGCGCAGGTTCCGGAGGCGGCTGTGGAGATCCCTTTCCCGGGCCTGGCCGGGGTGGAGCCCCTGCCCGAGATTTCCCTGCCCGGAGAGCCTCCGGCCGAGGAGGGCGGGGCGGAGGGGGAGGACCGCCTGCTGGGGAGCGGGCCGGCGCCCGAGCCCCCCGGGCCCTGCCTGGCAGAGCCGTCCCCATCCGGGCTCGACGCGCCCCTCATCCTGGACGGCGTGAGCGGCTACGAGCTCCTGCCCGAGTTCGAGCTGGAGGCGCGGCCGGAAGAGGCCGCCGCGTCGCTTCCGGCGCCCGAGGCCGCGGTTGTTCCCGAGCCCCTGGGTCTGGAGCTCGAAGCCCCGGCGTCGCCAGAACCGTTGCATGCAGCCGAGCCCGTGGTCCCGGAGCCCTCTCCGGTCGTGACGCCGGCTCCCGAGCCTGCAGTCGCTCTTCTCCTGGACGGCGTGAGCGGCTACGAGCCCCTGCCCGAGTTCGAGCTGGAGGCGCGGCCGGAAGAGGCCGCCGCGCCGCTTCCGGAGCCCGAGGCCGCGGCTGTCCCGCCGGCAGCGTCTGCGGAATCCGAACCAGCGCCTCTGGTGCTGGACGGCGTGAGCGGCTACGAGCACCTGCTGGAGCCCGAACCGCCGGATGCGGAGCCTCCGGCCGAGGTCAAGGCCAAGGTTGCGGCCCCGAAGGCGGAGCCTCCGCCGGCCCGCCCGGCTGCGCCTGCCCCGCCGCGCAAGGGGCCGGCCACGAAGCCGCCGCTCCCTTCCCCAACTCCGGGGGGACGCCCCGCCCCGTCGCCTCCCGTCCCGGCGTCAGCCCCGAAAGAGGCCAAGGCCCCGGCCAAGCCCGCCGCCGCGCCTCCCCCTCCGGCCAAGCCGCCGGGGCCTCCGCCGCGCCGTCCCCGGCCTGCGGGCATGGGCAGCGTGGTGGTTTCGGGCCGCATGGGCGCCGATGATCTCAAGGCTCCGGATCGGCCGGTCCTGGGGTTCGGCGACCAGATGTTCGGGAACGGGCAGCAGGAAGAGAACGGCGGGGACCGGGAGATCAGCTTCGTGTCCCGGCAGGTGCGTCGCGACCTGCAGGACAAGACCACCTGGAAGAGCCCGGCCAAGGCCGCGATCCTCTCCGGCCTGCTCCCCGGGGTGGGGGATTTCTACCTGGGCAACGTCGCCACCGGGGTGGTCTTCTACCTGGTCTTCTACGTCCTGCTCATGCTGTTCATCCTGCGCGGGGATCTGGTGCTCCTGCCGGCCCTGCTGGTCCTGGCCCTGACCAGCGCCGGCGTGTCGTGGCTTTCCGCCAACAAGCACAACGAGGCCATCCACCGTATGCAGGATGTCCCGGGCCTGCGCCAGAAGACCCGGGAGACGACGTTCACCTTCGACCACACCCGCCGGCGCCGCTGAGCCGGCCGGCCGGTTTCCGGACACGCGTCGCGCCGGTGAACCGGCCGGCCTCAGGAAAAGGCGCGACTCTCGGGCGCCCGTGGCGAAGCCGCACGAACCGGGGCGGCCGTGCGCTTGGATGCTCGCGCCGCGTCCGCTCATCGCCGCGACAGGCCAATTCAGCTCATCACGGCAGTTGCAGTCTCTTCATCAAAATGCCTGAAGGCATTTGTGGACGCGATGCTAGAGCTTGTAGCCGATGGTGCGCAGGAAACCCTTGCGCGCCGCCGCGTCGTCCTCGGTCTCCAGGCCCTTGGACCCGAACCCGTCGATGACCCCCAGTATGCCGCGGCCCTGCTCGGTGCAGGCCAGGACCACCTGGACCGGATTGGCCGTGGCGCAGTGGATGCGGGCCACCTCGGGCACGGCCTTGATGGCGTTGAGCACGTTCACCGGGAACATGTCGCGCATGAAGATGAGGAAAGTGTGCCCGGCGGACAGGGCCAGGGCGTTGTTCCTGGCCAGCTCCACCAGGGCCGGGTCGGTGCCCGAGGAGCGGACCAGGCAGGGCCCGGAGGCCTCGCAGAAGGCCAGGCCGAACTTGGCCATGGGCACCGTGCCCACCATGGCCTCGTGCAGGTCCTCCACGGTCTTGATGAAATGGGAGTGGCCCAGAATGAGGTTCAGGCTCTCGGGATTCTCGATGGTCAGCAGCGTGAGCTCCATGGCGCCTCCTTGTTGAGCGGGGAGATGGCGTGGGATCAGCCGGCGGCGTGCAACACCGCTGCGGCCGGCAGTTCGACGATGAACGTGCTGCCCTGGCCTGGGGTGGATTCGGCCCAGGTCCGGCCGCCGTAATGCTCTACGATACGCTGTACGATGGCCAGCCCCAGGCCTGTGCCCTGGGGCTTCGTCTCCGGCAGGGAGCCGTTGCGGGCCTGGTGGAACAGGTTGAAGACCTTGTCCAGCTCCTCGGGGGGTATTCCCGCCCCGGTGTCCTCCACCCACAGCCGCACTCCGCCCTCCGGAGTGCGGCCGGCGCCGACCGTGACGCTTCCGGCCGGAGTGAACTTGAGGGCGTTGGACAGGAGGTTGAAGAGCACCTGCATGAGCCGGTCCGGGTCCATGCGCACCCAGGGCAGATCCCGCTCCAGGCGGGTGGCGAGCACCGGCCCCGACTCGGCGGAGGTGAGTCCGGCGGCCTTGTCCAGGGCCCGGCGCACGGCCTCTTCCAGGGACAGGGGCTGGTCGCGCCACTGCATGGCCCCGGACTCGATCTTGGACACGTCCAGGATGTCGTTGATGAGCCGGGTCAGGCGCTCGCTCTCCTCGATGATGATGTCCAGGTTGCTGCTGGTGCGCTTGCACCGCTCGATTCTGACCTCGTCGGGCTTCTTCGTCTCGCCGGAGCAGATGGGGAAGTCCCGGCGGATGACCTTGGCGAACCCCCGCACCGAGGTCAGCGGGGTGCGCAGTTCGTGGGACACGGTGGAGATGAAGTCGGACTTCATGCGGTCCAGCTCCTGGAGGCGGACATTGGCTTCGGCCAGCTCCGCCGCGTAGGAGGACAGCGACGCGGTGCGGCGCTCCAGGGCGTCGGCCATGTCGTTGAAGGCCTGGGCCAGGTGGCCCAACTCGTCCTCCCGGTTCAGGTGCGCCCGGCTGTCCAGGCGGCCCAGGGACATGACCCGGATGGCCCCGGCCAGTTGGGAGATGGGCCGGGTGAAGGACGCGGCGATGAGCAGGCCCAGGGCCGCGGCCACCACGAAGGCCAGGACCGAGGCCACCAGGATGAGGCCCAGGGTGTTCCTTCCGGACTGGGCGATGTCGGCGAAGTCGGTGCTCACTGCGAGCACCGCCAGAGTGCGGCCGGTATTGTCCCGCAGGGGTTCGCTGGCCGTGGCCAGGGTCCGCCCCGGCAGCGGCGCCGTCTCGGACAGTCGCGCCTGGTCTCCTGCGAAGACTCCGGTCGGGTCCCGCCACCACGCCTTTTCCAGCGCCCGTCCCGCTTCGTCGGTCAGGGTGGAGACGATCCTCCCTTCCGGCGTCCATTGCAGGGTCACGTCGGCCTTGATCCGCACCTTGACGGCCTGGAGCAGGTGGACGCTCAGGGGGAAGGTCACGGCCACCACCCCCCGCACGCGGAGGGTGGCCGGGTCGAGTATGGGAGAGAAGGCGCGCAGGGCCAACCCCGCGGGGAGGGCCACGAAGTCGGAGCCCAGGTCCAGGTCGTAGGGGCGGGCCAGGTCCGGGCCGTCGCTCCGGCAGGCGAAGGGCTCCATGTCCGGGCTCTGGGGACTGCGGCCGAGCAAGACCCGGTCCGGGCCGAAGACCTCGGCCAGGCCCAGGAACCAGAGGTCCTTGTGGTTGTCCAGGAAAACCTGGACGGTTTCCGGGTCCAGGCTGCGGATGTCGGCCAGGCCGGCCAGGAGGTTGGCCAGGGCCTCCGCCTCCCGGGAGCGCTGCGTCAGGATGTTGCTGGCGTCGGCCAGGGCGGCCTGGTTGCCGTCGAGCACGGACTGCTCCAGGCGCTGCTGTTGGATGGCCATGCCGGCCAGGGTGGTGATGGTCAGGGGCGCCGCCACCGCCAGGGCGAACACCCAGCCCAGCCTGACCCGCAGCGAGCGGCGAGGGTCCAGCCTGGATAGCCAGAACGTGCGGGCCGCGTTCATTTCTTCCAGGCCTCGTTGAAGCGGACGTCGCCGGTGGGCTGGAGCACCAGCCCCTGCACCCGGGAGCGCACCGCCAGGTTCATCCGGGGATGGGCCAGGGGGACCAGGGGGGCCTCGTCGCGCAGCAGCTCCTGGAATCTGGAGTAGAGCGTGGCCCGCCGGTCGGTGTCGGTTTCCTGTCGGGCCTGGGCCAGGAGCTCCATGGCGCGGTTGCTGTTCCAGACGCCTCGGCTGATGCCGGGGGCTGCGGAGGAGCCGACGGCGAGCGAGGACAGGAGGTCGTCCGGGTCCGGGGTGTCCATGACCCAGCCCAGCAGAAACATGTCGTATTCGTCGCGGTTGAAGCCATCCAGGAAGCTCGGGAAGTCCTGGGACGCGATGCGCGTCCGGATGCCCACGGCCTCCAGGTTGCCCTTGACGGCCTCTGCAACCCGCACCGGGTTGGGAAGGTAGGGTCGCGGCGCGTTCATGGTCAGGAGTGTAACCGAGAACCCCTTGGCCAGACCAGCCCCGGCCAGAAGACGGCGGGCAAGGACCGGGTCGTAGGCATGGCCGCGCAGGGCCGGGTCGAATCCCGGGGCGCCCGGAGGGAGGATTCCCCGGGCGGAGTCGGCCTGGCCCTGGTAGATGAGCCGCACCAGGGCCTCGGTGTTGATGGCGTGGGCCACGGCCCGGCGCACCTCGGGACGGTCCAGGGGCGGTCGGCCTAAGCGCATGCCCAGGTAGGACACGGCCAGGCCGGGCAGGGAGTGGAGCCGGGCTTCGGACATGTGCGCCATCCGGGCGACGTCCGCGGGAGGCACTCCGGCCACCACGTCCAGGGCTCCGCTGGCGAACTCGTGGAAGCGCTGGGCGTCGTTGACCACCGGCCGGAAGATCACCTCCTTGATGCGCGGCTTGGGCCCCCAGTAGTCCGGGTTGGCCCGGACCGTCACGGTCCCGTCCGCGGTCCAGTCGCCAAAGGCGAAGGGGCCGGCGCCCACCGGCCGGCGGGCGAAGCCATTTCCGCTCCCGGCCACCGCCGCGGGGCTGACCACGGAAAGCTGCGGCAGGGAGAGACCCTGCAGGAATCCGGCGTGGGGGGACTTCAGGGTGAAGCGCACCCGGAGCTGATCCAGGGCCTCCACCGCGGAGACGTTGCCCAGGGGCATGGGCAGATTGCCCCGGGGACCGGCGAAGTGGGGATGGGCGGGGTCCATGATGCGCAGGAAGGAGAAGACCACGGCCTCGGCGTTGCAGGGCGTTCCGTCATGGAAGCGCAGGTCCGGGCGCAGGGTGAAGGTCCACTGCAGGGCCGCGGGGTCGGCCTCCCATGATTCGGCCAGGCAGGGCTCCACGTCGAGGCCGCCGTCCCGGAGCCGGACCAGCCCTTCGAACACCGCCCGCACCACCTGGATGGAGTCAGCGTCGACGACCCGGGCCGGGTCCAGGGTGGTGCAGGGAGAGAGTTGGCCCATGACCAGCCGGTCGTTGGCGCCGGGCTCGGCGGCCCCTGCCGGGGCGAGGCATGCGGCCAGGGCCAGGAGCAGGGCGGGGAGGAGCCGCAGGGCGTTCATGGCATGTCGGCCTTGGCGAAGCGCACCACCCCGGTCTGGTGGTGGACGACGCCCTGCACAGTGCGCTCCCGGGCCATGGCCTGGTAGGCGTGGGCCAGGGGAGTCCAGGGGGCCTGGTCGTGGATAACGGCCTGGAGTTGCCGGTACAGTTCGGCCCGAATGGCCTGGTTCGGTTCGCGCTGGGCCGCCCGGATGAGGTCCTGGGCCGCAGGGTCGGTGAAGAAGGCGATGTTGGAGGCGTGCGGGGGCGCGGCCTTGTCCGCGGAGAAGAGATTGGAGAAGAAGTTGTCCGGGTCTCCCGCCCCCACCCAGCCCAGCAGGCACATGTCGTGCTCGCCGGCATAGGCCTTGGCCAGGTAGGTTTTCCATTCGTGGGTGACGATGGCGGCCTTGATGCCCACCGCGGCCAGGTTGGCCTGGATGGCCCTGGCGATGCGCTCGGGCTCGGGCATGTAGGGGCGCGACACGGGCATGGCCCAGAGGGTGGTGGAGAACCCGTCGGGGAAGCCCGCCTTGCGGAGCAGCTCCCGGGCCTTGCCCGGGTCGTAGCCGTAATCCTGGACCGCGTCGTTGTACACCCACATTCCCGGCGGGATGGGGTTCTTGGCCACCACGGCCAGGTCCCGGAAGAGGAGCTTGACCAGGTTCTCCTTGTTGATGGCGTGGTTCACCGCCCGCCGCACGTCCAGGTTGTCGAAGGGCGGCTTCCGCATGTTCATGGCCAGGTAGCCGACGTTGAGGCCGGGCTTGGCGTCCAGGGCCAGCCGCGGGTCCTTGAGTATCTCGTCCCGGTCCGCCGGCCCCACGCCGTCCATGATCTGGATGGCGCCGCTCTTGAGCTCCAGGAGCCGGACCTTGATGTCCGGGATCACCTTGAACACCACCCGGTCCAGCCGGGGCCGGCCCCGGTAGTAGTCCGGGTTGGCCGCGAGAACGATGCGCTCGCCGGGGACCCATTCGGAGAGCACGAAGGGCCCCGCTCCCACCGGGCGCTTGTCGAAGTCGTCGCCCCGGGCGCGCACCGCGGCCGGGCTCACCAGGTAGGCGGAATGGGTGGCCAGGGCGCTGAGCAGCGGGGCGTAGGGCTCCTTGAGGGTGATGCGCAGGGTCAGGCGGTCCGGGGCTTCCACCCCGGCGATGTTCTTGAGGCTGGAGTCCATCCGGGTGAACTCCTCGCGGAAGAACGGGTGCGACGGATCGGTGCGGCGCAGGAAGGAGAAGGCCGCGGCGGCCGCGTCGCAGGGCGCGCCGTCGGAAAAGCGCACTCCCGGCCGCAGGCGGAAGGTCCACACCCGGCCGTCGGGAGAGGTGTCCCAGGATTCGGCCACTGCGGGCTCGATCCGGGTGGAGTCGTCGGCATAGCGCACCAGCCCCTCGAAGATGTTCTCGATGACCATGGCCGACTCGTTGTCCAGGTATTTGGCCGGATCCAGGAACGTGGAGTCCGCGGCCCGGCCGAAGACCAGGGTCTTGTCCGCGGCCGCGGAGGGCGCCCAGAGGACCATGGCCAACAAGGCCAGGGCGGTGGTTCGCAGGATGAGGGGCATGGCGGCTCCTTGAATGCACGGACAAATATGCAGAGGTGACGGAAACTACCTACATGATGATTCGGGCAGACGTCCATACCGGGAATCGGGCAGGTCGCTGCGGGGCGGGTGGGGCGGGTCAGTGAAGGGCCAGGGCCAGCTGCTCCACCGGGGCGAATTCGTCGGTCAGGGGGGCGGTCCGGTCCGGATCCGGCCGGAACCGGCCGGCCAGGAGCCGGGCCTCGTCCGGCGACGCGGCCCGGGCCGGCGGCGCGGCCGGGTCCGGGCGGGCCACCAGGACCAGGTTCTGCACCAGGCTGGCGTCGTCCGGGGCTTCCAGCGCATAGGCCTCCACCTGCGGGAATGCCGCGGCCCAGGTGGCGGCCTGGGCGCGGAACAGGGCGGAGGCCGGACCCTCCCGGGCGGCGATGCAGTTGACCATGACCACTCCGTCCTCGGCCAGCAGGGCCCGCACCCGGCGCACCGCCTCCAGGGTGGCCAGGTGGAAGGGCGGGGCGTAGTGGGTGTCGAACACGTCCACCAGCACCGCGTCGTAGGGCGGGTGCTCCCGGTTGATGAAGGTGCGGCCGTCCTCGTGGAACAGGGTGAGGCCCGGAGCGTCGGCCAGGCCGAAGAAGCGCCGGGCCAGGTCGGTGACTCCGGGGTCCAGCTCCACCACGTCCACGGCCAGGCCGGGGTGGTCGGCCAGGAGCCGGCGGGGGACGGAGTAGGCCCCGCCGCCCAGCACCAGCACCCTCTCCAGGCGGGGCGCGAACCGTCCGGCCAGGGCGAAGAACCGGGTGTAGTCCAGGACCAGCTCCCCGGGCTCGTCCAGGTACATGGCCGACTGCACGTGGCGCGGGTTGGTGGACATGACCCTGGTGGCGCGGCCGTTGCGCGGGTCGCGGCTCTGGTGGACCAGGATGCGGGAATAGGCCGTGTCCCGGTCGTGCACCCCCAGTTGGTCCAGGCGTTCGTCGTAGGCGGCCATCCCCGCCCAGAGCAGGAGGATGAGCCCCCCGGCCGTTGCCGGGGCCAGGACCCGGCTGCGGTGGGCGCACAGGGAGGTCGCGGCCAGGGCCAGGGCCACCACGAAGAGCAGCGAGGTGCTCCCCATGGCCGGGAGCAGGACGAATCCGGCCAGGAAGGTTCCGGCGATGCTGCCCGCGGTGGACAGGGCGTAGAGGCGGCCGGCGGTGCGGCCGGCCTGGTCCGTGCTGGACAGGGCCAGGCGCACCGCAAAGGGCGAGACTGTGCCCAGCAGCGCCGCGGCCGGGGCGAAGAGCAGGAGGTTGGCCAGCACGGCCGAGAGCCGCGGACCCGAGGCGTAGTCCAGGAGGAAGCCCAGGAGCATGGTCTTGGACAGGGCGGTGGCGGCCACGGCCAGGGCCGCCAGGAGAATGAGGCCGGAGAGCAGGCGGGGCTCGGGCCGGCGGTCGGCCAGCCTGCCGCCCCACCAGTAGCCCGCGGACAGGCTGGCCAGCACGACCCCGATGAGGGCGGACCAGACCACCAGGGACGAGCCCAGGTAGGGAGCCAGGATGCGCGCGCCGGCCATTTCCAGGACCATGACCGCCGCGCCGCAGGAGAAGACGGTGAGCTCCAGCATGCGGTTCCACCTCCGGGCCGGAAGCTGTCCGGCAACTCCTTGATATCCTTCGTGAGGCCGGGCTGTCCACGGTCCTGCTTTACATCGGTGCGAAAATCGGTAGCATCCACTATTGGGAGAAATCCTCTCGCCACACAGCCACAGGGAGGAGACTATGGCCAGGATGGTGTCCTACACCAAGCACGAGAACGAGGTGGCGGCGGAATACCGTCGCCGGGTGAACCTCGCCGAGAGCACGGACGACGTGCGCGCGGCCTTTGCGCTCATGCTGGGCAATCTGCTGACGGGCATCCTCGGGGAGGCGGTGGAGCTGGACGAGGGCGACGTGGTCCTGGACACCGAGATCGAGGCGGGATACCGCCTGGGGCCGGGGCTCACCGCCCACGAGGAGTTCGCCCGGCTGTGGGAGGACTCGGACCTGGACGCCATCATCCGCCGCCAGGCGGCCATGGCCGTGAACCGCTACAAGCGCCTGGAGGGCAAGCCCGAGCAGACCGACTTCAAGGATCGCCGTCCGGGCAAGCGCTAGTCGGCCGCAGCAGCCGGCCTTGCTCTTGGGCCTGATCCCGGCTCACCCCGGCCAGCAGGGCCGGGGCCGCGGGGTCGTGGGCGCGGCGGTTGGCGCGGGCGCGGGCCGGGCTGGAGGTGGCGTAGCAGTAGGCGCAGCCGAAGCCGCAGGTGTCGTAGGCCCCGATGTCCCGGCTGGGGGCGCAGCCGCAGGCCGGCCGCTGGCAGGGGTCCTTGCCCTCGGGCAGGGCGAGGCCCAGGGCCGCGCCCAGCCAGGCCGGGTCGATGCAGCGGGCGCGGCCCACGCCGAAGCCGGAGAAATCCTCCTCGTGGCCGCAGGCCCGCAACTCCATGCCGTTGTCCGCGGACGCGGCCGCCAGGTCCGGGAGCAGGGCCGCGGCGTCCTCCCGGGTCCAGTCCCGGACCCGGATTCCCTTCTTCTCCAATGCCTCCAGCCGGGAGCGCGTCTTGCGGTAGGGCAGCACGAAGCTGGCGGCCACCCGCCGGGTCGCGCCGCGCAGGGCGCGGGCGATGCGCTCGAACCGCCGTCGGTGCCAGTCGAGCCCGGTCGCGCCGGAAAGAACGATGGGGTCGTAGCGCCAGGTCAGGCGGTCGGGGCCGAGCCGGTCGGCGAGCCGGGAGAAGCTGTCCAGGGAGCGGGGCAGGGGAGGGCAGCCCGGGTCGATCTCGCGGGGATAGCCCAGGATGGAATACAGGAACACCGGCCGCAGGCCCCGGGCCTCCAGTTCGGCCAGGTGGGGCAGCAGGGGCCGGCCGTGCCGGGTCCAGAACACCACGCAGTCCACGTCCTCCGGCCGCAGCGACACCCGCGACACCTGGGCCGGGTTGAAGGGGTTGCCCACCAGGCAGGACCCCGCCCGCACCCGGTTCATGAACCACCGGGCATAGAACCCCGGGATGTCGGTGCGGCGGGAGGCCGAGATGATCACGGCCGCCCTGCGCCGGGCGTCAGCAAAGCTCCCCCCGCAGCACGGTCACGGCCTGGCCGGCGATCTTCACCCGGTCGCCGGCCAGGGCCAGGCGCAGGCGGCCGCCGCGGGCCGAGACCTGGAGGGCGTCCAGGCGGTCCTTGCCCAGCTTGGCGGCCCAGTGCGGGGTGAGCACGCAGTGGGCCGAGCCGGTCACCGGATCCTCGTTGACCCCGACGGCCGGGGCGAAGAAGCGGGATACGAAGTCCGCGCCCGCCACGTCCGAGGGGGCGGTGACCATGACCCCGCGGCATTCCAGCCTGGCCAGCCGGGAGAAATCCGGGGCCAGGCCGCGCACCGCGGCCGCGTCCGCCGCCTCCACCAGGACGTCGAAGCGGCTGCGGCCCACGTAGCGGGCCTCCACGCCCAGGGCCTCCAGCAGGCCGGCGGGCGGGGCGGCCTCCTTCGCAGGGAGCGCGGGAAAGTCCATCTCCATCCAGCCGTCCGGGAGCCGGCGCACCGTGAGCGCGCCGCTCCTGGTGGAGAACGCCGCCTCCTGCCGCGGGTCCAGCACCCCGGACTCCCACAGCACGTGGGCCGTGGCCAGGGTGGCGTGGCCGCACAGGTCCACCTCCACCGCTGGGGTGAACCAGCGCAGGCCGAAGCTCGCGCCCCGCGGGGTGGCGAAGGCGGTTTCCGAGAGGTTCATCTCCGCGGCCACGGCCTGCATCCAGGCCGGATCGACCTCCCGGTCGAGCAGGCACACCGCGGCGGGATTGCCGGCGAAGGGGCGGTCGGTGAAGGCGTCCACCTGCCAGAGCATGACGGGCATGGCGTGGTCCTCGCAGGGTTTTCGTCCGGTTCGAAGCGTGGGTGAAAGGTCTCCCGGGCCGAGGTGATGAGATTCCCCGCAATGCATGGAAGAGGTGTTGACTACTCCTTGGCCTTTCGGAAGCCGTGTCCGAACTCCGGGGCGTAGAGCCGGGAGCGCTCGGCCTCCTTGTCCAGGGCGGGCAGCACCAGGAACACGGTCTGGCGGTCCAGGCCGCGGGCGGCGTCGGCCAGGCCGGCCAGGCTGGCGCGCCGCACCGAGCCGTCGGGCCAGCCCACCCGGTGGCCCACGACCACCGGGGTGTCCGGGGCCAGGCCGCCGGCCAGGAGCTCGTCCTGCACCAGCCGGGCCTGGGCTGCGGACAGGTACACCGCCAGGGCGCAGCCGTGCGACGCCAGGCTGCGCAGGCTTTCGGACTCGGGCGCCGGGGTGCGGCCCGGGGCGCGAGTCACGATGAGGCTCTGGCTGATCCCCGGCGCGGTGAAGCCCACCCCGGCCGCGGCCGCGGCGGCGAAGGCCGCGGTCACGCCGGGAACCACCTCCCAGGGGATGCCGTCCCGGTCCAGCAGGGCGGCCTGCTCGGCCACCGCGCCGTAGAGCGCGGGGTCGCCGGTGTGCACCCGGGCCGCGTCGCCGCCGGCCTGCACGCACTCCACGAGCAGGGCGTGGGTTTGCTCCAGGGTCATGGAGGAGGAGTCCTCCACCCGCGCCCCGGCCTTGGCGCGGGCCACCGCTCCGGCCGGCACCAGGGAGCCGGTGTAGAGCACCAGGTCCGCCGCGGCGATGAGCCGGGCGGCCTTGAGGGTGAGCAGCTCCGGGTCGCCCGGCCCGGCGCCGATGAACGAAACCTTGGGCATGTGATCCTCCGTCCGAGTTCCTAGCCCGTCCCTGGCCCGGGGTAAAGCCGGTCCTGGGCCGCGCCGGCGGAAACCGTCTCCAGGCGCACGGCTGAACCGGCTCGGCCGTGCCGGGGGACGGCCGGCGGGTGTCCTGACCCGGCTCCGGGGGATGGCCGCGCCGGCCTGCTCCAGGAACGGGCTCGGGGGGGTGGCGTTCGGGCCGGGTCTGCGCTAGGTTCCCGGCCATGGACCAGACCCTACGCCCGGACAGCGGAAGCCTCGGCCCGACGGACATCGAGGCCCGCTCCTTCGCCATCATCGATTCCGAGGTTCCGGAGCCGCGGCCCTTTGCCGGCGCGCAGTGGAGCGTGGTGCGCCGGCTCATCCACACCAGCGCGGACTTCGAGATGCTCGCCCTGGCCCGCTTCTCGCCCGGCGCGGTGGAGGCCGGAATGGAGGCCCTGGCCCGGTGCGCGGCCATCGTCACCGACACCGAGATGTGCCGGGCGGGCATCACCGCGCGCCGGCTCGCGGCCCTGGGAACCACGGCCCAGTGCTTCATGGGCCACCCCAAGGTGGCCGAGGCCGCGGCAGCGGCCGGGGTGACCCGGGCGCGCATGGCCGTGGACCTGGCCGCCGAGTTCTTTCCCCCCACCCGGGGGCCGGGTCCCATTCTAGCGGTGGGCAACGCGCCCACGGCCCTGCTGCGCATCCTGGAGCTGGTCCGGGAGGGCCGCCTGGCCCCCTCCCTGGTCGTGGGGATGCCGGTGGGCTTCGTCAACGCGGCCGAATCCAAGGCGATGCTCCTGGCCGAGAAGGGCATTCCCTCCATCGTCATCGCCGGCCGCAAGGGCGGCTCGTCCCTGGCCGCGGCCACGGTCAACGCCCTGGCCGAACTGGCCCTGGCCGGACGCGTCCCGGCCGGCTCCGCGGACTCGCCGGAATGAGTTCGCCCCTCGATCCGGCAGCCCTGGCCCTGGAGCTCATCGCCCTGGACTCGGACAACCCCCCCGGCCGCGAGGCCGAGTGCGCGGCCATGGCAGGCGGGATGCTGGAGGCCGGCGGGTATGCCGTGCAATACCACGAGTTCGGTCCGCACCGCACCGGGCTGGTGGCCTGCCTGGGCGAGCCCGCGGGAGCCCTGGTCCTTTCCGGCCACCTGGACACCGTGCCCCTGGGCCAGGCCCCCTGGAGCGTGAACCCCCGCGGCGAGCGCCGGGACGGCCGCATCTGGGGCCGCGGGGCCAGCGACATGAAGGGCGGGGTGGCCGCGCTCCTGGCGGCGGCCCTGGCCGCGGCGCGTGATTACGCCGGGACGGGCGGCCTGCTCCTGGTCCTCACCGCGGGCGAGGAGACCGGCTGCATCGGGGCCTCGACCATGGTCCGGGACGGCGCGCTGCCGCACCGGGCCGGCGCGGTCCTGGTGGCCGAGCCCACGGCCAACCGTCCCATGCTCGGGCACAAGGGGTCCATGTGGCTGGCGGCCCGGTTCCGGGGCCGGGCCGCGCACGGCTCCATGCCCGAACTGGGCGACAACGCGGTGCTCAAGGCGGCCCGCGCGGCCCTGGACCTCGCCGCCTGGGCGGCGGGCCTGCCCGTCCCGGCATCGGGGCAGCGGCCCACCCTCAACGTGGGCGCCTTGCACGGCGGGTCCAAGGTGAACATGGTGCCGGACTCGGCCACCCTGGAGTTGGACGTGCGCTTTCCCGCGGATGTCGATCCCGACGCCCTGGCGGCGGAACTGCGCCGGGCCGCAGGCCCGGAAGCGGAGTTCGAGCTGCTGGGCAAGGGGCATGGGGTGGCCACGCCGCCGGACCACCCCTGGGTGGCGCGGGCGCTGGAGCTCCTGGCCGCCGAGACGGGCCGGGCCGCGGAGCCGGGCATGCTCCCCTATTTCACCGACGCCGGCATCCTCTGCCCGGCCCTGGGCCGGCCGCCGGTCCTCATCCTGGGCCCGGGCGAACCCGGCCAGGCCCACCAGACCGACGAATGGTGCTCCGAGCCCGCCATCCTCCAGGCCGCGCGCTTCTACGAGGCCCTGTGCCGGGACTGGCTGGCCGCGGGGCGGTGATGCTCCTCCTCTTCCTGGACATCGCCACCGAATCGGACTGGGCCGCGGCGTCGCTGGGCGCGGCGGCGGTGGGGGCGTTCGTGCGGGGGCGGGGGCACGGGGCGGCGCTGCTGCGGGTTCCGGTGGACCAGGCCCCGGAGGAGGCGGCCCGGGCGGCCCTGGATCTGAAGCCGGACCTCGTGGGGATGTCCCTGGCCTGCCGGCAGTGGCCCCGGGCCAAGGCCGTGGCCGCGGCCCTGCGCGGGCTTTCCGGCGTGCCGGTGCTGGCCGGGGGGCTGCTGCCGACCTTCGCGCCAGACGAGGTCTTGGCTTGCCTCGGGATGGATTACGCCTGCATCGGCCAGGGCGAGGAGCCCGCGGCCCGGCTGCTGGACGCCCTGGCCCGGGGCGAGAGGCCCCGGAGCGGCATCCCGGGCCTGGCCACCCGGGAGGCGCCCCGGCCGGCCCGGTCCCCGGACCTGGACCCGGCGAGCCTGCCGTTCTGGGCGAGGGACCTGTGCGCCGAGGGGAACGGCGTGGTCCACCTGGGCACCCGGCGCGGCTGTCCCTTTTCCTGCGCCTACTGCGCCGCCGGCGCGCTCAAGGCCCTGCACGGCCCGGCCTGGGGCCGCCGCCGGCCGCCGGGGCACGTGCTGGCCGAACTGCGCGCCATTTCCCGGGCCGGGGACCTGAACTACGTGCTCTTCGTGGACGACACCTTCACCCTGGACCGGGACTGGCTCGCCGCATTCCTGCCCGCCTATGCGGCCGAGTTCGGCCTGGGCTTCTCGGTCCATTCCCGGCCGGACACCATTGACCAGGCCCTGGCCCAGGACCTGGCCCGGGCCGGGTGCCGGCACGTGGTCCTGGGCCTGGAGAGCGGGAGCGAGCGGGTGCGGCGGGAGGTCATGGGCCGGCCCATGGCCGAGGCGGCCATCCGCATGGCGGCGGCCGCGGTGCGCGACGCCGGGCTCACCCTCACCCTGAACGCCATGTACGGCCTGCCCGGGGAGACCCCGGACGAGGCGGCCCAGACCCTGGCCCTGGCCGAGGACCTGGCGCCCCACGACGTGGGCCATTTCACGTTCCACCCCTATCCGGGCACGGCCCTGTTCGAGGCGTGCCGGCGGCGCGGCCTGCTGCCCCCGGACTGGCTGGAACGCCCCGCGGACAACGTGGCCCCGCTCCTGGACCTGCCGGAGTTCCCGGCCGCCGAGGTGGGGCGCGTCCACGCCGAGTGGGAGGCCCTGCGGGTCCGTCTGGCCGCCCGGCGCGGTTGCGCCGGGGCCGCGGCCGGGGTATGCTGATTCGGAGTAGAACGTGTGCGACGCGCTGGAGGACGCCATGCCTGCAACCAAGAAGAAGCCCGGGGAACGGGTTCTGGATCTGGCCGCCGGCCGCAGCCTGGCCGTGCGCCAGGAGGCAGGGGCCGAAGTGGTGGAGGTGCGCGAGCCGGGCGGCGAGGTCTGCCTGAGCGTGGAGCTTACCCCGGGCGGCGCGGTGCTGCGCCTCACCGGCGCGCGGCTGGAGCTGGCCGCCACCGAGGAGGTCTCCATCGCCGCGCCCGCGGTGCGCATCGCCGCGGCCGAGCGGGCCGAACTGGCCAGCTCCGGGACCCTGGCCGTGGAGTCGGACAGGGAGATGCGCGTCCATTCCGAGGACGAGGTCCGGGTCACGGGCAAGATGATCCACCTGAACTGACGCCGGCTTTTTTCGGAGGAAGCCATGCCGCCAGCCGCCCGCGTGGGGGACATGATCAAGCAGGACGCGCCGCACTGCCACGCGCCCATCCATCCGCCTGCGCCCACTCCCGCCCCGGCGCCGCACCCGGGCCTGCCCCTGGCCATCGTCATGGGCGCGCCCACGGTGCTCATCGGCGGGCCGCCCGCGGCCATCCTGGGCAGCATGTCCGCGCCCTGCGTGCTCCCGGGCTGCGTGCCCAACGGGCCGGGCATGGTGGTCAAGGGCTCGGCCACGGTGATGATCTGCTCCATGCCCGCGGCCCGGGTCGACGACCTGACCTCCCATCCCGGCTGCGTGGCCCCCATTCCCAGCCCGGTGGGCAAGATCCTCCCCCCCGGCTGTCCCACCGTGATGATCGGCGGGTAGGGACCCTTGCGCCTTTCCCACTTCGCAGCCCTGCAGCCCCTGTGTCCGCGCTGCCTGCGCCGGGGGACCGAGGCCCGGCTGGCCCTGGCCGCGGTGTGGCGGGAGGAGGGCGGAGCGGTGCTGGAGGGCGTGCTGCACTGCCCGGACTCCGCCTGCCGCAGCGAATACCCGGTGGTGGACGGCATCCCCCTGCTGGTGGCCGACCTTCGCGATTTCTGCTCCCGCAGCCAGCTCTCCCTGCTGGGCCGGTCCGATCTGGGTCCGGAGCTGGAGGGCCTGCTCGGCGACTGCCTGGGTCCGGGCTCGGCCCAGGACTCCCGCAACCAGGTGCTCTCCACCTACGCCTTCGACCACTGGGGCGACCTGGACCCGGCCGGGACCTTCGGAGGCCGGCCCGGCTCGGCCCGGGAGCTGCTGGGCCGCCTGCTGGACATGGCGGGCGCGGCGCCGGAGGGGCCGGCGCTGGACGCGGGCTGCGCCGCGGGCCGCACCTCCTTCGCCCTGGCGGGCCGGGTCGGCGGCCTGGTCCTGGGCGCGGACCTGAACCTGGATCTCCTGCGCCTGGCCCAGGCCGCGCTGCTGCGGGGCCGGGCGGCCTATCCCCTGCGCCGGGCGGGCATCGCCTACGAGCGCCGCGCCTTCGCCGTGGCCCCGGAGCATGCGGAGCGGGTGGATTACTGGTGCCTGGACGCGGCCGAGCCGCCCTTCGCCCCGGGGACCTTCGGCCTGGCCGCCTCCCTCAACCTGGTGGACTGCGTGGCCTCGCCCCTGGGCCATCTCTCCGGCCTGGAACGGGTGCTGCGGCCCGGGGGCAAGGCCCTGCTCTGCACGCCCTACGACTGGTCCTGCGGGGTCACGCCCCCGGAGGGCTGGTTCGGCGGCCATTCCCAGCGCGGCGAGGCCGGGGGGGACCCCGCCGCGGTGCTGCGCTCCCTGCTGGCCGAGGGCGGCCACCCCGCGGCCCTGGCCGGACTGCGCCTGGCCGCCGAGGCCGAAGCCCGCTGGCGGCTGCGCCTGCACGACCGCAGCAGCATGGACTACGCGGTCCACCTGGTGGTGGCCGAAAGGGCCTAGCATGGCTTTCTCCCGCGGCCGCGTCGCCTGCGTCCCGCCTCCCGGGTTCGTCCCGGTGGAGGCGGCCATGCCTCCGGACGGCTCCTGCCTGGTGTTCCAACAACCGCTTGCGCCCCGACCGGCCAAGCCCCTCTTCGCCGAGGGGCCGGCGGACCTGCGGGCCTCGGCCTTCGCCCCGGTGCTGACCCTGCTCCTTCTGCCCGCGGGCGGCCCTTCGCCCCTGGACTGGCTCCGGGCCGAGGCCGCGGGCCTGGCCGGGCTGCCCGGCTTCCGGGTGCGCTTCCTGGAGGAATGCGAGGTGCGCGGCGGACCGGGCGCGCGCGCCCAGTTCAGCAGCTTCGCGGCCTTCCGCCTGGAGCGCCTGGCCGCGGCCTGGGCCGCCGGGCCGGAGCTGGCCGTGGCCTCCTTGAGCCTGCCCCGTTCCCGGGACGTGGCCGGCTGGTCCTGGCTGGCGGACTTCGTGGCCTCGGCGGAGATCCGTTCCCCTTCCGCCGAGTGACGCGGGGCCCGGGAGTGGGGCCCGGGAGTGGACGCACTGCCGCTCCTGGGATAGGATAATCCCCTTGTCGGCCCCAGCGCCGCTACGGACGCCTGAAATGACCGAAGATATTCTCACCCCTGCCCCCGCCCCCGACATCGGCCCCGACGAACCCGTTTCCGGGGTCTTCTCCACCGAGGTCATGGCCACCATCGGCGCCGGGACCACCAAGCGCCGGGCGCCCCAGAAGATCTACATGTTCGTGGAGGACCTGGGCGACGGGCAGGTCACGGTCCAGCCGGTGAACAAGAACTTCGTGCCCAGCGGCAAGAAGACCGTGCTCACCCGGGAGAAGCTGCTCAAGGACTACCTGCCCGAGCCGTCCGTGTACATGCACAGCGTGTCCCCGGCCATGCGCGCCCTGGAGGCCGCGGCCGACCGCGGGGACCAGCACCGGGAGAAGGACGAGTTGTTCAGCGCCGAGTTCGAGTACAAGAACGCCCTGCGCGTGGACGAGGAGCACGTCCGCTCCACCTTCGGCCTGGGCCTCACCTACCTGAAGCGCAGCGAACTGCGCAGCGCCGAGGCGGTGTTCAAGCGCATCGTCACCCTGGAGTCGGCCTTCGAGGTGCGGCACAAGCACCTCTTCAACGACTTCGGCATCCAACTGCGCAGGAACGGCCTCTTCGCCCAGGCCATGGAGTACTACGGCCGGGCCATCCAGCTCACCGGCCAGGACGAGAACCTGTTCTTCAACCTGGCCCGGGCGGCCTACGAGAGCGGCCGGCTGCGGGAGGCCCGGGAGCACGCGGAGAAGGCCCTGGCCCTGAACCCCGGCCTGGCGGAGGCGCGCAAGCTGCTCGTCGCCGTGTGCAAGGCCATCGAGACCAAGAAGATCGTTCTCTAGGGGGATCGCAGTGGAAGCCGTGTTTCTCGGACAGTTCCTCCTGCAGGAGGGCGTGGTCACCCGGGAGCAGCTGGCCCAGGGCCTGGAGCACCAGCGCCGGGCCAACCGCCGCCTGGGCGAGATGGCCGTGGAGCGGGGGTTCATCAGCGCGTCCGACGCCGGCCTGGTCTATGCGGCGCAGCGGTTCCGCGACCTGCCCTTCGGGGAGATGGCCGCGGAGATGGGGCTCCTGCGGCGCGAGGACCTGGACACCATGCTCTTCCTGCACACGGTGCACACCGCCCGCCTGGGCGAGGCCCTGCTGGAGCTCGGATTCATCGACAAGGACAGGTATTCCTCCCAGCTCAGCCGGTTCTTCCGCGTCCGCCGGGGCAACACCGTGGACATGGCCTACCTCACCGACGGCAGCGCGGCCGGAGCCCTGCTCTCCAGCCTGACCGGCGCGGCGCAGCGGGCCTGCCTGCGCTTCGCCGGCCTGTGCACCACGGTGCTGGAGGTGGGGGCCGACCTGGACCACGCCCGTTACCGCTCGGCCTGGCGATATTCCATCCGCACCCTGGCCGGGGAGGGGCACTACGCCGCGGTCCTGGTCGGCGGCAGCGGCGCGGAGCCGGGGCGGGAGGTGTTCGAGGTGCTGGGCCGCTACCTGTACCAGGCCCTGGCCTCCCGCGGGGTCCAGGTGGAGGATTGCGTCCTGGCCCCGCAGCCCGTCTCCCCGGTCGAACTGCCCCGGGCGGCCGCGGCGGTGCGCCTGGCCGCGCCCGAGGACGTCCTGACCCTGGCCGTTGCCTGCGGGCCGGAGGACGGGCGTTGAGCGACTACGAGCCGGAGTTCTCGCCCGGCGGGTCCGTGGGCCGGGTGGAGAAGAAGCATTTCACCTTCGCCGAGCCCCCCGCCCGCATGGAGCTGGAGTGCGGCCGGCCCCTGGGGCCTGTGACCCTGGCCTACGAAACCTACGGAGCGCTGGCCCCGGCCGCGGACAACGCCATCCTGGTCTGTCACGCCCTGTCCGGAGACTCCCATGCGGCCGGGTACTACGACGTGGCCGACAGGAAGCCGGGCTGGTGGGACCTCTACGTGGGGCCGGGCAAGGCCTTCGACACCGACCGCTATTTCGTGGTCTGCTCCAACGTCATCGGCGGCTGCATGGGCTCCACCGGGCCGGGCTCGGTCAACCCCGAGACCGGCCGGCCCTGGGGCCTGGACTTTCCCATGCTCACCATCGGCGACTGGGTGGAGGCGCAGCGGGCGCTGGTGGAGCATCTGGGCGTCCGCCGGCTCCTGGCCGTGGCCGGGGGCTCCATCGGCGGCATGCAGGTGCTGGAGTGGGCGGTGCGCTTCCCGGACATGGTGCAGACCGCCATCCCCCTGGCCACCACCCCCAAGCATTCGGCCCTGTGCATCGCCTTCAACGAGGTGGCCCGCCAGGCCATCATGACCGACCCACAGTGGAACGGCGGGGCCTACTACGACGGCCCGGGGCCGCGCACCGGCCTGTCCGTGGCCCGGATGATCGGGCACATCACCTACCTCTCGGACGAGGCCATGCGCCGCAAGTTCGACCGCCGGCTGCAGGACCGCTGCGACCTGGCCTACAACTTCGACGCCGAGTTCCAGGTGGAGAGCTACCTGCGCCACCAGGGGCGCAAGTTCGTGGAGCGGTTCGACGCCAACTCCTTCCTCTACATCACCCGGGCCGCGGACTACTTCAACCTGGAGATGGGCTGGGGCGGGGGGTCGCTGGTCAAGGCCTTCTCCCGGGCCCGGGCCCGTTTCCTGGTGGTGTCCTTCACCTCGGACTGGCTCTATCCCACGGCCCAGTCCCGGCTCATGGTCCAGGCCATGAAGAAGGCCGGCCGGGACGTGTCCTTCGTGGAGATATCCGCGGACTGCGGGCACGACGCCTTCCTGCTGCCCAACCCGCGCCTGGGCCGGACCATCGCCGGATTCCTGGAGCAGGCCGCCCGGGAGCGGAGCGGTCAGGCCGAGGACGGCTGCGGGGATGAGGGAGGGGCGGCCTGATGCGCTACGACCTCTCGGTCATCGCCTCCTGGGTGGAGCCCTGCGCCCGGGTCCTGGACCTGGGCTGCGGCCGGGGCGACCTCCTGGCCCACCTGCGCGGGCACAAGCAGGTGGTGGGGCGGGGCATCGAGATCCAGGAGGACAAGGCCGAGGAGGCCATCGCCCGCGGCCTGTCCGTGCTGCACGGGGACATCACCCGGGAGATCGCCGACTACCCGGACCAGTCCTTCGACTACGTGATCCTCTCCCAGACCCTGCAGCAGGTCTACGACCCGGCCCTCATCATCCGGGAGATGCTCCGGGTGGGCAGGCGCGGCATCGTGAGCTTCCCCAACTTCAGCCACTGGGGCATCCGGCTGCAGCTGCTCTTCACCGGCGTGGCCCCGGTGTCCCGGGAGCTGCCCTACGGCTGGCACGACACCCCCAACATCCGGGTCATCACCCTCAAGGACTTCCGCCGGTTCTGCAGGAAGGAGGGCTTCGCCGTGGAGCGGGAGGTGGCCATCTCCACCCACCACCACGAGGAGCGCGGCCGGCAGGTCCGGCTCCTGCCCAACCTCCTGGCCGCCTACGGCATCTTCCTGCTGTCCCGGAAGGGGTGACCGGGCCGCCGGGACTCATTCCCCGGCCGGCAGTTCGACGATGAAGGCGCTGCCCCGGCCGGGCTCGGACTCGGCCCAGATGCGGCCGCCGTAATGCTCCACGATCTGGCGGGAGATGGTCAGTCCCAGCCCGGTGCCCGGAGGACGGTCGCCGGGCCGGTCCCCGCGGTCGGCCTGCCGGTACTTCTGGAAGATCGCCTCCCGGTACTCCGCGGAGATGCCGACGCCGGTGTCCTCGACCCGCAACTGCACCGTGGCCGGGCCGGACATGCGGGCGATCACCTTCACCTCTCCGGAATCGGTGAACTTGAAGGCGTTGTTCAGCAGGTTGATGAGCACCTGCTGGATGCGGTCCGGGTCGGCGTGGAGCGTCCTGAGCTCCCCGGCCACCTCGATGCGGAGGGCCAGGGCGGGCTTCTGGGCGTACTGGCCGGAGACGGCCTGCGCCGCCTTCCGGACCGCCTGGTCGGGCGTGAACGTCCGGTCGTGCCACTCCAGCCGGCCGGACTCGATCTTGGTCAGGTCCAGGATGTCGTTGATGAGCCGGGTCAGGCGCCCGCCTTCCTGCTCGACTATGTCCAGGTTGGAGAGGATCCGCTCCGCCCGGCGGGTCAGCGCCTCGTCTTCGCCCGCCAGGGGCAGGAAGGACCTGGCGAAGTCCCGGGCCACCATCTTGGCGAACCCCAGCACCGAGGTCAGGGGGGTGCGCAGTTCGTGCGAGGCCGAGGAGAGGAAGTCGGTCTTGAGTTCGTCGATCTCCCGCAGCCGGGCGTTGGCGAGCTCCAGGTCGCGGGCCCGCTCGGAGAGCTCCGCGGTGCGCTCCTCCACCAGCTGCTCCAGGTGGCGGTTCAGTTCCTCCAGGCTCCGTTCAGCCTCCCTGCGCCAGGTGACGTCCCGGAAGTTGCCCACCACGCCTCCCACCGCAGGATCATCCAGGAGATCGCGCAGCAGGCCCTCCAGAATGCGCCAGGTCCCATCGCCGCGCTGGAGGCGGGCTTCGAGCCGGGCTGCCTCCCCCGGGCGTCGGAGGCATTCGGCGAGCGCCGCCCGGGCATGCTCCCGGTCTTCGGGGTGGACCATGTCCAGGAGGTCGCGGCCGTCCAGCCGGTCCGGCTCCTGCCCCAGGGTCCGGGACACGGCCGGGCTGGCGTGGCGGATGCGCCCGGATGCGTCCAGGACCATGATGATGTCGGCCACGTTCTCGATCAGGGAGCGGAAGTAGACCTCCTTGCGCCGCAGGGTGTCATAGACCGTCCGGAGCTGGGCCGCCATCTGGTTGAAGGCCCTGGCCAGGTCGCCGATCTCGTCGTTGGCGGCCTCCGGGGCGGCGGCCTCCAGGTCCCCCCCGGCCAGGCGGCCGGCCGCGTCGGCGACGGCCAGGACCGGGATGGTGATGCGCCGGGCCAGGAGGAGCACGGCCGCGGTCACGACGCCGGACATGGCCAGGCCCACGGCCAGGACTGTCCAGGCCAGGCTTCGGGCCGAGGCCAGGGCCTGGTCCTGCGGGCTTTCCGTCACCAGGCCCAGGGTGTAGCGGCCCAGCCAGCGGTAGACGCCGATGACCGGGACGCCCTGGTGGTTGCGGTACAGGCCGCGGCCGTCGCGGCCCTGGACCACGGCGGCGATGGCCGGACTGTGCGCTTCCGGCGCCGGATCTCCGGCGCGCATCCCGTTGCGGGAGATGAGGACGCCGTGCGGGTCCACCAGAAAGGTCTCCCCGCCGCCGGGGACGGCGTCCTGGAGCACGATCTTGTTCACCCGGTGCAGGTTGAGCCGGGCGGCCAGCACGATGTTCAGCTGCCGGCCCACGTCGTTGAGCAGAGGGGCGGAGATGGTGATGGTCTGCTGCCTGGCCGGGGACGCGCCGGGCTCGCTGAGCACGGTCACCGCCTGGCTCCCGAGGGTGAAGAAGGGCTCGGAGGCGTGGTTTTTCCCTTCATGGGGTTCGTTCGTGGAGACCAGCACGGACCCGGTCTGGCCGTCGAGCAGGAAGACCTCCAGGAGGTCCGGCTTGCGCGCGGCGATGTTGGCCAGATGATCCCGGAGTATTTGTCGGGCCGCCGGATATCCCGGATCCTGCGGCCGGAGTCCGGCCAGGCTTCCGGCCATGCGGCGGGTCTCGGGCAGGACGGCGATGAGCAGCACGTCCTGGCGCTGGTCGGCGACCCAGCGGCGCAACTCGTCGATCTTGAGGGCGGCCGTGGATTCCATCCGGCCGTAGGCGGCCTCGATCAGCGACTGGCGGGCGGATACGAACACGATGCCCACGGTGATCGCCACCGTGGCCAGCGAGGGGACCAGGAAGGTGAGCACCAGCCTGGCGGCGAGGCGTCTTGGAGCATTCCGCACGGGAAAGACCTCGTCCTCGGTCCGGTCCTCGGTTCAGGGGGTCAGGGCAGCCACGCTTTCCACACCGCCTCGTTGGCGTCCACCCAATGACGGGCGGCCTCTTCGGGAGTCATGCCCTGGAATTGCACCAGGGCCATCATGGATATCTGGTCCTCGTTGGTGTAGCTGAAATTGCGGAGCAGATAATGCGCCTGTGGGCTGTATTCCTTGAGCCCGGACCAGAACACCTTGCGCAGCGCCTCGGGCGGATAGCCGCAGTCCACCCCGCCGATGGGGGCTCGGGCGTAGCATTCGGCGGTGTAGGGGGGGAGGGCGACTTCGCCCAGGTCGTACTGCACGAAGATGGCGTGGGGAGTCCAGAAATAGAAGAGCAGGGGCTGGCGCTCCCGGTAGGCCTGGTCCAGGGCGGCCAGCAGGGCCTCCTCCGAGCCCGCGCTCACCACCCGGAACTCCAGGCCCAGGTTGCGGATGATGTCCGCGTCGTACTGGACCCAGGTGGGATCCCCGGCCAGGAACTGGCCCTTGGACCCGCTTCTGGACGAACGGAAGAGCGCGGCGGCGGCGGGGTCCTTGAGGCCCTCCCATGTGGCCAGCCGGGGGTGGTCCTGGAGCACGTAGGACGGGACGAACCAGCCGATCCTGCCCACCGGGCCGAGGGGGCCGCCGTCCTCCACCAGGCCCTGTTCCCGGACGTAGGCGCGCAGGTCGTCCCGATGGCCGGAGGGCCAGACCTCCAGGCAGGCGTGGACCGTCCCGTTGGCCAGGGCCGGAAACTGGGCGTACTCGTCGATGTCCGCAATCTCCACCGGGCAGCCCAGGCGTTCGGCCAGAAGAATGTACGCCACGGCGTTGTTCAGCCGGGAGCTCAGCCACTGCTGCTGGGCCAGCCGCACCACGGGGCAGGCCGGGCTTTCCCGGGGGGCTTCGCCGCAGGACGCGCAGAACAGTTGAAGCAGGGCGGCCAGGCCGCAGAGCGTCCGTCGCAGAACAACCCCGGGGGATGTGCGCGGGACGGGATTCATGCCGTAACCTACCATCCTGCAGGAGAAAAAGTCCAGCTTTCAGCCGGATTGGCGATGACGGGCGGCGTGGGGCCGGTCGGTTCTCCGGCCTTGGGAGGCGTTGCGTCGTGGCCGCTTTGTGCTAATGGAGGCATGGCCGACCAACCGTCAGACGTTTCAGGAGGAGCGCATGGGCGCAAGCAAGACCCCCGCGTTCGAGATGGCGATGGCTCCCGGAGAGGCGGCTGATTTCTTCAGGAGTCTGGCCCGGGACCTGGAGGGCGGCTCCCTGGCCGTGGACAGCGCCCGCATCAGCCTGGAGGGCTTCAAGAGCGTCTCCATCGGGATCACGAAGGCTGGGGACGGCGTCCGGGTGGAGGTCCGGGTCAAGGCTTCGGCCGCGCCCGGTTCTGCTGGCCCGGGCGCGGCTCCGCCAGAGCCCCGGCCGGAGTATTCCACCCTGAAGCGGTGGATGAAGAAGGAGTTCAAGGCGATCCGCGCGGCTCTGGACCTGGGGCGGATGCCCGATCCGGACCTGGCCGAGAGCTTCGTGGCCGATTCCCTGCTCATGGCGACCTATCCGGAAAAGGGGGAGGAGTTCTACTCCGCCTACGTCGCCGCGACGGAGGCCTTCGCCGCCGCGATCACGGCCGGGGACCTGCCTGCGGCCCAGGCCGCAGTGGCCGGCCTGGCCGCGCTCAAACGCGACTGCCATGATCGCTACAAGGAGAAGGCTGCGCCGTGATCCGCTGACCCGCCGGGGGAAGGCCGGCGGCGCGCTGGATTCCTCAAGGCGGCGGTCCGGTCCTGCCGGTCGCGGCGGCATGGGCGTGTTGCGCCGCCGCGGGGATTCGTCATACTGTCCCCCGCGCCACAGGCGCTGTGGACACGGAACACGGGAAACCAGGACGTGCTCAGGATACCTGCTGACCTCGCCGCGCTCCAGCCGGACCCCGTCCGTCTGGCCCGCTACCGCAATGCTCCCGGGTCGGGCCCCAGGGTGCTCTTCTTCAGCGGGGGCACGGCGCTCAGGTCCTTGAGCCGGGCGCTCGTCGGCTACACCCACAACTCCATCCACATCATCACCCCCTTCGATTCCGGGGGCAGCTCGGCGGAACTCCGCCGGGCCTTCCGCATGCCGGCCGTGGGCGACGTGCGCAACCGGCTCATGGCCCTGGCCGACCGCTCGGCGCACGGCAACCCGGCCATCTTGGAGCTCTTCGCCCACCGCCTGCCCAGGGACCGGGAGCCCGCGGCCCTGGCCGGAGCCCTGGACGCCCTCGTCCGGGGCGAGGACCGGCTGGTGCGCGCCTTGCCGGGCGCCTTGCGCGAGACCATCCGCGAGCACCTGGGCTGGTTCCGGGACAGGATGCCCGCGGACTTCGACCTGCGCGGAGCCTCCATCGGCAACCTCGTGCTGGCCGGCGGCTATCTCGCGAACAACCGGCGCATGGATCCGGTGATCCGGCTCTTCTCCAGGCTTGCCGGGGTGCGGGGCGCGGTGCGGCCGGTGGTGGCCCGCGACCTGCACCTGTGCGCCGACCTGGCCGACGGCCGCACGGTGCTGGGCCAGCACAACCTCACCGGCAAGGAGGCCGCGCCGCTCACGTCGCCCATCCGCAGCCTGCGCCTGTGCCGCTCCCTGGACGATCCCGCCCCGGCCGAGGCTTCCATCGGGGATGCGGTCAGGGGCCTCATCCGGGAGGCGGATCTCGTCTGTTTCCCCATCGGCAGCTTCTACACCAGCGTCCTGGCCACCCTGCTGCCGGGCGGGGTGGGCGAGGCCGTGGCGGCCAATCCCTGCCCCAAGGTCTTCGTGCCCAATCCCGGTCAGGACCCCGAGATGGTGGGCCTGAGCCTCCCCGGCGCGGTCGAGTCCCTCCTGTCCGTCCTGCAGGCCTCCTGCCCCGGGGGCGCGTCCCGGGAGAGCCTGCTCAATTTCGTGCTGCTGGACTCCCGGCGAGGGGCGTATCCCGGCCCCCTGGATATGGATAGGATCCGGCGTCTCGGCGTGGAGGTCCTGGACCTTCCCCTGCTCACGGGTGAGAGCGCCCCCCTGGTGGACGGCGAACTGCTCGCCCAGGCCCTCCTCACCCTGGCGTGACTGCATGGAAAAGGGCAGGATCCCGCCTCCCCGGAAGGGGCGGGCCCTGCCCTCTTGGGCGGCTGCGTTCCGGCCGGGGGCCGGGCGGAGGCTACTGTTCCTTGGGCCGGTCGTTGATGCGCACCGCGGTGCCGTAACAGGACACGTAGCGGCTGCCGTCCGGGTGGAAGGCCACGTTCTCCTTGTATCCGATGACCGCGTGCGCGCCGTGGGAGATGGCCCGGCTGACCATGCCGTAGAAGGCCTGCTCCATGTCGTAGCCGCGGAAGGCCACCAGGCCGATGACCAGGCGGATGTCCTTGGTGGGTATGGCCTCGGTGGTCACCACCGGGAACTTGCCGGACAGAAAGAGCTCCTTGGCCTCGCCGATCTTCTCGCCGGGCGAGGCCGGGGTGGGCGCGGGCTTCTTGAGCAGGGACAACATGGCGCGTCTCCTCCTTGGGCGTGCGTCCCGGCCGGACCGGGACCGTTCGGGTTCACGCCGGGACAAGCAAAGACCCTGCCATATCTGTTTGTCGCACTATTTCAAGATGTTGTGCGAATGATGCCGGCCCCGGTGTCGGGAATCCGGCAGGCCTCGCCTCGACAGGCCGGGTCGGGACAGGGTAGGAAGTCCCAACCTGCGGCCCCGGACCGGGGCCGCGTTCGGAGGAGAGCAATGAGTTCACGCAGCGGAGTGAAGATATTCGCCCAGTTCTTCGGCATGAGCCAGGCGGCGTACCGGGAGCTGGGCCCGGACCTGAGCCGCCTGGACGACGTGGAGTACGACGGAGGCAAGGTGGAGGTCGTGCACGCGGGCCGGCTGCCCCAGCTCCCCGCGCTCATGGAGCGGGTGAGGGGCCTCATGGCCGAGGGCAAGAAGGGCTATGTGGACGTCATCGACCACGACGCCGGGCAGCTTTCCCGTCACGTCATCACCAAGGAGGGCGTCGAGACCACGGTCCGCTCCCTGGACGACGTGGTGCAGCCGTACTCCTATTCCGGCTGAGGCAGGGCCGCGGCCACGGCCGAGAGCAGCCGGCCCAGGTCCGAGGCGGCCGCCGCGGCGGTGGCCAGCACCCCGTCCAGGGTCACCGGCGCCATGCAGTCGGGCAGGTTCTTGTTGGTGAGGCAGGACAGGGCCAGGACCTTGAGTCCCAGGTGCCGGGCGGCGATGGCCTCCAGCACCGTGGACATGCCCACCGCGTCGGCGCCCAGGATGCGCAGGGCCCGGGTCTCCGCCGGGGTCTCCAGCTGGGGGCCGCACACCCCGGCGTACACCCCGCGCTCCAGGCGGATGTCCAGGCGGGCGGCGCAGTCCAGGGCCAGGCGCACCAGGTCCGGATCGTAGACCCGGCTCATGTCCGGGAATCGTTCGCCCCATTCCTCGTGGTTGGGTCCGGTGAGCGGGGAGAGGCCGGTGCAGTTCAGGTGGTCGGTGACCGCCATGAGGGCGCCGGCGTCGAACTGGGGGTTGAGGGCCCCGGCGGCGTTGGTCAGGACCAGGGTGTCCACCCCGAGGGCGGCCAGGGTGCGCACCCCGCCGGCCACCTCCGCAGGCGAGTAGCCTTCGTAGAGGTGGAAGCGGCCGGACAGGACCCAGGCCGGGACTCCGCCCAGCCTGGCCGAGGACAGGCTGCCCGCATGGCTCGGCGCGGTGGACTGCGGGAACCCGGGGATGCCGGCGTAGGGAAGGGTGGAGAGTATCTCCAGTTCCCCGGCAGCTCCGGAGAGTCCGGTGCCCAGGACCAGCCCGAGCCGGGCCGGATGCGGCCTGGAGAGGGTTTCACGTATGAATTTGGCGGCTTGCTGGACTTTTCGGGGATTTTGCATAATCTTGCGCCTACGGGTATAAGGGCTCTCGACGCACGGGCTCGCGCCGCATTGTGCGGCCCAGACTGCGGCCTGTCAACGCGTTCGGGCGCCGGAAACGGCGCCGTGGCCAGCAAGGAGCGTATCGCAGCCCATGGATATCGTCACCCTCCTCGGCACGGTCATTGGCTTCGGCCTGGTCATCGGGGCCATCATGCTCGGCGGCAACATCGGCATGTTCGTGGACGTGCCGAGCATGATGATCGTGTTCGGCGGCTCGTTCGCGGCCATCTGCGTGACGTTCCCCCTGGGCGACGTGATGGGCTCCTTCATGGGCGCGCTTTCGCTGTTCATGAAGAAGAAGGGCAAGATCGAGGACGTGGTCAACATCATGGTCCGCATCGCGGAGATCAGCCGCCGCGAAGGCCTCATCGCCCTGGAGAACATCCAGACCGAGAACCCCATCCTCAAGAAGGCCTGCCAGCTCATCGCGGACAACGCCGATCCCCAGCTCATCCGGGACACCCTGGGCATCGAGATCGGCACCATGAAACGCCGGCACAACATCTCCGTCGAGGTGTTCATGAAGCTGGCCGGCTACAGCCCGGCCTTCGGCATGATGGGAACCCTCATCGGCCTGGTGCAGATGCTCTCCAAGCTGGACGATCCCCAGAAGATCGGTCCGGCCATGGCCGTGGCCATCATCACCACCTTCTACGGGTCGCTCCTGGCCAACCTGGTCTTCCTGCCCTTTGCCGGCAAGATGAAGGCCCGGACCATGCAGGAAGAGCTGCAACTCATGATCATCTTCGAAGGCGCCAAGTCCATCCTGGAGAACAACAACCCCAGGCTGGTGTACGAGAAGCTTTCGTCCTTCGAACCGCCAAAGGAGAGGAAGCAACGTGGCGGATGATGAAATCCAGGAAGTCGAAGAGCCGGAAAAGCCGCCCCAGGAGTGGCTGAACACGTTCGCGGACATGTCCTGTCTGCTCATGACGTTCTTTGTGCTCTTGTATTCAATGTCGACTATAGACGTAAAGAAGTTCACCGACTCCTTCACCGCGGTCAAGCAGACCTTCGGCGGCAAGGAGAAGGAGCTGGCCACCGCCCGGGTCAAGCAGCAGGAAGCGGCCATCCTGGACACGGTGCGCATGCAGAAGCAGCTCATCGAGAGCCAGCGCAAGGTGTTCTCGGACGTGAAGACCTTCCTGAACCGCAAGGGCGTGGAGGGGGTCATCGGCGCGGTGTTCGACGAGGGGATCATCACCCTGCGGGTGCCGGGCAACGCCCTGTTCTCCAGCGGAGAGGTGGACATCACGCCCGCGGGCAAGCAGGCCCTGGGCGCCATCCGCGAGATGCTCATCAAGAGTCCGGACCAGTCCATCAACATCGTGGGCCACTCGGACGACATCCCGCCGGCCCCGGGCAGCCGGTTCAAGGACAACTGGGAGATTTCCGCGTTGCGGGCGGTGAACGTGCTGCGCTATTTCCTGCAGAGCGGCATCGACCAAAAACGCTTGACAGCCACCGGCCTTGCTGATTTACAGCCCCTCTTCCCCAACAACTCGGAGGATAATAGGGCCCAGAACCGCCGCGTGGAGATCGTCCTGGAAAAGAAAGTAGGCAAGTGAGGGCAGACCATGGCGCAAGACATCTCCTTTACCGTGGGGGGGGACGATTCCCAGCGACGGGCCTTCCGGGCCAAGGTTCCGGGGCTCAAGGTGGCGGTGCCGGACAGGAGCGCCTCCTACGACGTCATGGACCTCTCGGCCATGGGCCTGGCCTTCCGGGACGACGCCAAGTCCTTCAAGGAAAACACGATCATCACCTTCGACCTCTACCTCAACGACAAGGTGTTCCTGGCCGAACTCACGGCCCGGGTCATGCGCATGCTTGACAACGGGCTGGTGGGCTGCAACTTCGAGGGCAACGACCACCGCAAGGAGGCCCGGCTGGACAAGCTGGTCCTCGAGGTCCAGAAGCGTCTCATCGCCCTGCGCAAGAAGGCCAGGGAGTAACCCGACACGGATTCCCAGTGAAGCAGACCGACAAGGTCCTGGTTGCCAACCGGGGCGAGATCGCCATGCGCATCGTCCAGGCCTGCGCCAAGCTCGGCCTGGACTTCGTGTGCGTATACACCGAGGTTGACCGGGCCAGCGGCCATGTGCGCCTGGCCCGGGAGCTGGGCGGGGATGCGGCCGCGGTCCGCATCTCCTCCTACCGCGACGCCAACGAACTCTTCTCCGTGGCCGACGCGGCCCAGGCCACGGCCATCCACCCCGGCTACGGATTCTTTTCCGAGGACTTCCGTTTCGCCCTCAGGGCCACCGAGCGCCGGCGCAAGCTGGTCTTCATCGGCCCAAGCTGGCGGGTGATCCGGGAGCTGGGTGACAAGATCAACACCAAGCGCCTGGCCCGGGGCCTGGGCGTGCCCACGGTGCCCGGATCGGACAAGCCCATCTACGACGAGATGGAGGCCGAGGAGATCGCCGACAACCTCTTCGCCTTCCAGTCCGAGCAGGGGGTGGAGCGGCCCCTGGTGCTGGTCAAGGCCTCGGCCGGCGGCGGCGGCATGGGCATCGAGGAGGTGCACGACCCCGACGCCTTCCGCCAGGTCTTCCGGCGCATCCGCAACTACGCCAAGCGCCAGTTCGGCGACGACGGGGTGCTGGTGGAGCAGCGGGTCATGGACTTCAACCACCTGGAGGTCCAGGTGGTGGCGGACCGGCACGGCCACGTGCGCCATTTCGGCACCCGCAACTGCTCGGTGCAGTCCTCCGGCCACCAGAAGCGCATCGAGGTGGCCCCGGGCTTCGCCCCGGGCGAACTCGCCTACAGCTTCGACGCGGCCCGGGTGCTGGAGGAGATCAAGAACCACTCCCTGGCCATCGCACAGGCCGCGGGCTACGACAACGTGGGCACCTGGGAGTGGATCGTGACCCCCAAGGGCGACCCCTTCCTCATGGAAGTGAACACCCGCATCCAGGTGGAGAACGGAGTTTCGGCCATCATCGCCCGCATCGGCCGGCGGGAGGGCGAGGAGGTGGACCTCATCGCCGAGCAGATCCGCCTGGGCCTCGGCGCGCACCTGGAGACGGGGAAGGACCCCAAGTCCGGCTTCGACCAGGAGGACATCCGCCTGGAGGGCGTGGGCATCGAGTACCGCCTCATCGCCGAGGACCCGGAGCGGGGCTTCACCCCCTGGACCGGCCGCATCGACCGCTTCGACTACCAGGAGGAGCCCTGGCTCAGGGTGCACAGCCAGGTGCCCCGGGACGAACCCTACGACATCCCCACCGAATACGATCCCAACCTGGCCCTGGCCATCGTCTGGGGCCGCTCCCTGGCCGAGGCCAAGGAGCGGGGCCTGTCCTTCCTTGACAAGCTGGTGCTGGAAGGGAAAGACTCGGCCGGCGGCGGGCTCAAGTCCAACGTGGCGTTCCTCCGCGAAAAGACCGCGCATATCTTGGAGTTCTAGCTCAAACCCGAGCCCTGCAGGGGCAGGGACCCCGGCCCCCGGCCGGTTCCCCTCCCCGGTCGGCGCAGGACCACCCGAGACCCTATGGACATCTTAAAGCGCATTCAGGGCCTGAAGACCCGCCTGGACTACGTGCGGGACATCTCCGGCCACAAGGAAAACGACAACGTCCGCATCCTGGAGGCCAAGCTGGCCGAGTTTCAGGAGCGGGCGGCGGGCCTGCCGGTGCACGAGGCGGCCAAGCAGTTCACCGCCCTGGAGGACTTCTTCACCTTCGTGGAGAAGAAGCTCGACCGCGAGCTGACCCCCATGGACAAGGTGCGCATCGTGCGCCATCCGCAGCGCATCTGCCTGCGGGACATCCTGGAGAACGTCTACGACAACTACACCGAACTGGGCGGCCAGGACGAGTACAGCATCGATCCCTCCATGCTCATCGCCCGGGCCTACATCACCCGCCGGGTGGGCGGCAAGGTCTACAACCAGCCGGTCATGGTCATCGGGCAGGAGAAGGGGCACGGCCAGGAGTTCCGCAACGGCGGCTCGGTGAAGCCCTGGGGCAACGCCAAGGCCCAGCACTACATGAAGGTGGCCCAGACCGAGAACATCCCCATCCACACCTACGTCTTCACCCCGGGGTCCTACCCCATCGAGGAGCCGCCCGGGGCCGCCCAGCAGATATCCCGCAACCTCTACGAGATGGCCGGCCTCACCGTGCCCATCGTGGCCTGCTTCTCCGAGGGCGGCTCGGGCGGGGCCGAGGCCATCGGCCTGGCCGACGTGCGGCTCATGCTCTCCCACGGCTACTACTCGGTCATCTCCCCGGAGGGCGCCGCGGCCATCGAGGGCAGGCTGCGCCAGGGCCAGCGCGCCCCGGCCGAACTCATCGAGTCCTGCGCCAAGGCCCTCAAGATCACCGCCGACGACAACCGGGCCATGGGCTACGTGGACCGGGTCATCCCCGAGCCGCCTCTGGGCGCGCGGCCCGACCACTACGACTTCTTCAAGCTCCTGCGCCAGGAGGTCATCCGGGCCACGGACAGCGTGGTCCTCTCGGTGCGGGGCTGGAATTTCTTCCGGATGATGGTCCTGCGCTCCCGGCCCAAGTCCGAGGAGAAACGCACCGAGGACATCTACGTGCGCTGGAGCCTCTCGGCGCAAGCCCGGGAGCGCCTGGTCTGGCGGCGCTACCTCAAGTTCCGGCGCATGAGCCGGCACGCCTACCTGGACCCCCGCCCCTACCTGGACAAGGTGACCGGCTGGGGCCGGGAGGCCTGGTGGAGCGTGTCCTCCTTCTTCAAGTACGACTTTTTCAAGAAGCACAAGCGCAAGCTCTCCCATGCGGTGGAGGAGATCGGGGCCGAGGTCCAGGTGCTCAAGGACAAGGTGGGCGCTCCCCTGGAGAAGGTCCGCGGCCTGCTCGGCAACGGCCGCGGGGTGGACCTGGAGAAGGCCGGCAAGAGCCTGACCGAACTGTCCTGCTGGGAAGGCGGAGCCTGCGGTTTCATGAACGGGTCGGGCTACCTGAGCCCCCAGGCCCGGGACGACCGCACCGTCACCTGCCCCCGGGCCGACGAGAACGGCTGCCTGGACCTCTGGGCCCCCGAGCTCTTCGGCGACTCCGCCGGGGTCTGCGCCTTCTGCGGGCACCACTTCCCCATGGAGTCCCAGTGGTACCTGCACAACGTCTTCGACCGGGATTCGGTGTTCGAGTTCAACAAGCGCATCGAGTCCGGCAATCCCCTGTCCCACGAGGGCCTGGCCAAGGCCCTGGAGAAGGCCAAGCGGGAAACCGGCCAGAAGTGCTCCTGCCTGACCTTCGAGGCCAAGGTGAAGGACCTGAAGGTGGTGGTGGCCATGCTCACCGCCAACTTCCGCGGCGGCAGCGTGGGCGCGGCCGAGGGCGAGAAGTTCATCCGGGCCGCTGACCGGGCGCGCAAGAAGCATTATCCCTTCCTGGCCTACGTGCACGGCACCGCCGGCATCCGCATCCAGGAGGGGGTCAACGGGGTCATCCAGATGCCCCGTTGCACCCTGGCCGTGCGCCGGTACATGGAGGAGGGCGGCCTCTACGTGGTGCTCTACGACCACAACTCCTACGCCGGCCCGGTGGCCAGCTTCCTGGGCTGCTCGCCCTACCAGTTCGCGGTGCGCTCGGCCAACATCGGCTTCGCCGGACCCGGGGTCATCAAGGAGACTACGGGCATCGACATCCCGCCCGACTATCACGACGCGCACCAGGCCCTGTCCCGGGGCCACATCGTGGCCATCTGGGACCGCCGGGAGATCCGCGAGAGCCTGTACCAGGCCCTGCTCACCATGGGCGGACGCAACCTCTACTACCGCTGACGGAGCGCCCGCATGATCGACGTCAAGGCCCTGCTGGAGGAGATGAAGGCTTCTCCCTACACCATGGTGGAGGTGGCCACCCCGCACACCGGGGTGCTCTCCCTGTCCCTGGAGCCCGGGGCGAAGGTCCGCGGCCCCCTGGGCCCCAGGAAGGAGAAGAAGGGCGCCGTGCTGGCCACCCTCGAGCGCGAGCGCAACGTGAAGCCCATCCACTCGCCCACCAACGGGGTGGTGGAGAGCGTGGCCGCGGACCTGAACGGGACCTTCGTCCAGGCCGGCACGCCGTTTTGCGCCATCCGCCACTACCTGACCAAGGCCGAGGTCCTGGCCGTCATCCTGAAGAAGGCCCTGTTCCTCTTCCCCGCGCCGGAGCGGGCCAAGTACTATTTCGTGCCCGAGGTGGACAAGAAGGTGCGGGCTTCGGGCTCGCGGGCGGTCAAGGTCCGCGACGGCATGGAGCTGTTCATCGTCTCCCGCATGAAGCGCGAGTCCCCCCTGGCCTACCGCGGCCCCGCGGGCATCATCTATGCGGTGTACTTCGGCCTGGCCGACAACGTGGACGCCGGCGAGCCCCTCATCGGCGTCTGCCCCGAGTCCCAGCTGGCCGAGATCCAGGACGTGGTGAACCGGGTTCAGGCCGAGTGGGAGGAGCCCGAGGCCCATGGGTAAGGTCCTCCAGATCCGGGTCACGGCCTCCACCTACGATCCCCGGGACGTGGAGCGGCGTTGGCCCGGCCTCTGCGCCCTGGCCTGGCCGCCGGACGAGATGCCCCGCGGGGACATGCGCCGGGACGGGACCGTGGGCGTGCTGGAGTTGGTGGGCGTCCTGGGCGACGAGGTGCGCTACGGCAAGATGGACCCTGCGGCGCGCAAGGCCCTGGAGCCTCTTCTGGAGGGGGTTGAAACCCTGGGGTCCAGGTTGGACGCCGCCCTGGGCGACTGGAAGCCGGCCGAGGCCAACGCCCTGTCCGATCAGTTGGAGGAGGCCCTGGACCGGCTGGAGCAGTCATTGCCCCGGTAGCTTGCCGCGGTTGCGGCAGGATGGCGGGAGAGGAATAAACGACGCGTCGGGCTGCTCAGCCCGGCCTTGAGGGAGGAGAGATGGCCGGATCGTTGAACAAGGTGATGATCATCGGGCGGCTGGGCCGCGACCCGGAACTGAAATACACCCAGTCGGGCCAGCCGGTGTGCAACCTGAACGTGGCCACCGACGAGGGCTACGTCAAGGACGGCCAGCGGGTGGAGAAGACCGAGTGGCACCGGATCGTGGTCTGGGGCAAGCAGGCCGAGACCGTGGCCAATTACCTGGCCAAGGGTCGTCTGGTGTACGTGGAGGGCAGGCTCGAGACCCGCAAGTGGCAGGACCAGTCCGGCCAGGACCGCTACACCACCGAGATCAAGGCCGACCGGGTGCAGTTCCTGGACTCCAAGGGCGGGGGCGAGGACGCCCCGGAAGCCACGCGCAGCCAGGCTCCGCGCCGCGCGCCGGGCAAGCCTGCCGGCCGCAAGGAGCCGGGCGATTTCCCCCCCGAGGACGACAGAATGGGACCGGCTTTTCCCTCTGAGGCCGGGGGGATGGACGACGTTCCATTCTGATGCCCCGTTTTTTTTGTGGTTTTTCCTTGACCATCGCGGGAATTTCGCAGTAATTCGCTTTTTCAGTCCGTCCGCCGCGGGGGGCGCGGCGTGGTGGGATGTGGGGCGGATGGAACAGGGCCTCGGCCGGACGTTCCGGGTCAATCGACGGTTGCCTTTCCCTGCCTCTCGGGCTTCATAACGTTTTTGTTTTCAGGAGTTTGCGAGGTATGAAGAACATCTATGTCGGCAACCTTCCCTGGAGCACCACTGAGGACGACCTGAGGCGCACTTTCGGGCAGTACGGCGATGTACAGTCCGCCAAGGTCATCATGGACCGCGAAACCGGCCGCTCCCGCGGCTTCGGTTTCGTGGAGATGGACGACGACGCGGCGGATCAGGCCATCTCGGCCCTGAACGGCCAAGACATGGGCGGCCGCAGCCTGAAGGTCAACGAGGCCAAGCCCCGCGAGCGCAAGCCCCGGTACTAGCCGGACTTGACGCCATAGAGCGAACCTGCTTACATGGCCCGCCCCGCCTACGGGGCGGGCCATCGTTTTTTCACCCCAACCCGGAGGATCCATGCCCAAGGAAGACGCCATCCAAATGCCCGGCATCGTCGAGGAAGCTTTGCCCAACGCCATGTTCAAGGTCGAACTGGACAACGGCCACCAGGTGCTGGCCCACATTTCCGGAAAGATGCGCCGGTTCCGCATCCGGGTGCTGCCCGGCGACAAGGTGACCGTGGAGCTGTCGCCCTACGACCTGACCCGGGGCCGCATCACCTTCCGGCCCAAGTGATCCCGGCCTCATCCATGCAGCATCCCGCCGTTGCGACGGCCTCGGCACTTACCCCGACTCGCGACCTCGCCATGGATCATATCGAGCAGTACAAGCGCAAGTTCGACGGCGACGAGATCAACGGCCTTCCCCTGGGCGGCTTCACCGGCGAGATCCGCATGGTCACAGACCTGCGGGCTGCGGCCGCGGCCGTACGCTCCCTGCGCCGGGAGAAGGTGCTGGGCTTCGACACCGAAACCCGGCCCTCCTTCCGCAAGGGCAAGAGTTACGATCCTTCCCTGGTGCAGTTGGCCGGCTCGCGCCGGGTGTACATCTTCCAGTTCTCCCGCCTGCCCCGCTTCCCGCAGGGCCTGGCCGACCTGCTCGCGGACCCGGGCATCGTCAAGGCAGGGGTCTCGGTGCGCGACGACGTGCTGGGCCTCAAGCGTCTGCACGACTTCGCCGACGCCGGATTCATGGACCTGGGCGACCTGGCCCGCAAGGTGGACATCCCCACCCACGGTTTGCGCAACCTGGCCGCCAACCTCCTGGGCATCCGCATCTCCAAGAGCGCGCGCTGCACCAACTGGTCACGGCCCGACCTCTCGGCCAAGCAGGTGCGCTATGCCGCCACCGACGCCTGGATCAGCCGCGAACTCTACCTGGCCTTCGCCCGCCTCGGCCTGGCCCCGGCCCTGGTTTAGAATGGAAAAGGCCGGCCCCGGAAGGCCGGCCCGTACGCCGCGTCAGTCAGCTGCCGGCGCCGCGTCCGCAGGTCGCCCCGGCATGCCCGGACTCGCTTGGCGCCGCAACGCTGCGGGAGCCGTATCCACAGAATGCCTGCGGGCGTTTTGCGGGTATGGCGCTAGTCGACGAAGTCGTACAAATCCAATGCGCCGCCCTGATGGTCGAAGAGCGCGGGCATGATCATGTTCATGCCCCGGCTCTGCACCGCACCGCCGGCCATCTCCGCCCCGTTGTAGGACAGGCCGGTCAACAGCCGGTCGTCAAAGGCGAACTCCTCGAAATCGTCCAGGCTCACCAGGAGCTTTTCCGGGTCGAAGGAGTCCCCCTCGACCTCCACGGTGTAGGTCTGCTCGGCCTTGTCCACCGAGCCCAGGAGCACGATGACTTCTTCGGGCCCGATCTTGGGCAGGAAGGCGTCCAGGGATATCGGAGTGGAGCGGGTGGCCAGGGAGGCGGGCTCCAGGCGGAATTCGCGCTTGCCGTCCACGAGGGCGGCGGCCTCCAGGTTGGTTTCGAACACGAATCCGTCCTGGTGGTAGAAGCGGCATTCCCCTTCCCACCCCTTCCAGGTGTGGCCGGTGTCCTCGCCGAATTTCATGGCCAGGTCGTCGTTGAAGTAGAGCACGCCCTTGAAGCAGTTGTTGGCGAAATAGGGGGTGTTGTTCTTGCCCATGCAGTGGGTGAAGATGCGCTTCACGAAGGCGCGGGGCAGGGACGAGACCACCACCTTGTCGAGCAGGCCGGTGAAGGTCACGGACAGGTGCATGCCGTTCTCCTGCGGATGGGGTGAAGGACCGATGCGCCCGGGAGGCGGGCGCTTTAGGGATTTCTACCGCGGCCCGGCGAGGTTGGCAAGGCGCTGGCGTAGGTTGCCGCAGGAACGGGGTGATTTGACAGGGGCGGCCCCCGGGCCGTAGGGCAGGGGGAGGCTTCCGCCCGTGTCCGCCTGCCCAGGAGGTCCCATGCGCATCCGGTCCTGCATCCTCGCGGCGGTGTTCCTGGCCTTGCTTGGGGCTTGCGGCCCCGGCGAGCGGCCCGTCCCGGCCGGCCCGGCCAACGCCACGGCGCAGGTCGCGGGCCTGTCCGTGGCCTACACCGACGCGCCCGGCCCGGGGCCGGCGGTGCTGTTCATCCACGGCTGGAACTGCGACCGTTCCTTCTGGCGCTTCCAGGAGTCGGCCCTGGCCGGGAGGCGCCGTCTCCTGCTGGTGGACCTGCCCGGTTTCGGGGCCAGCGCCAAGCCGGAAATCGCCTACACCCCGGACCTGTTCGCCGCGGCGGTGGCTGCGGTCCTGGACGCGGCCAAGGTGGACAGGGCGGTGCTGGTGGGCCACAGCATGGGCTTCGTGGTGGCCCGGGAGGCGGCCCGGCGCCATCCCGGCCGGGTGCTCGGGCTGGTGAGCGTGGACGGGGTGCTGGAGCGCGGGCCCGAGGAGCCCGCCGCCTCCCGGGAGTCCATGGCCCAGGCGGCGGCCTTCCTGGACGCCTTGCGCCAGGACTTCAAGGGCACCACCGCGGCCTTCGTGGAGAGCTTCTTCGTGCCCGCCACCGCCCCGGAGCTGCGGCGGGAGATCCTGGGCAAGATGACCGCGGCCGCGCCCCAGCCGGCCCTCTCCTCCATCGAGCACCTGTTCGCGCCCGAACTGTGGCGGGTGGAGCCGCTGGACCTGCCGGTCCTGGGCATCTATGCGGACATGCCCTACCTGGCCCCGGACAACGAGGCCTTCTTCACGCGGCATTTCCCCAGGGCGCAGTACGTGACCGTGCCCGGGGTGGGGCATTTCCTGCACATGGAGCAGCCGGACCAGGTGAACCGGCTCCTGCTGGATTTCCTGGCCAGGTTCAGAGGCTGAGCAGGCCCATGCCGTCCGCGGCCCAGCCCGCGCCGGCGCAACGTTCCGGGCTTCTTTCGCATCGTTCAGGCCATAAACAGCTTGACCTGAATTCGGGTCTGAGTGTAGAGAATTACTAGAATTGCCATGGACTGGACGCCTGTTCCAATGACGCCGATGCCCCACGCCTTGCCGCCCCGCAGTCTGACTCCCCGGAGTCCTCTCTCTCTCTCTCTCTTGTAAGCCCCTGTGCGCCCGGCCCCCTGTGCGCCCGTTTCCGTTGGCGGGATCCGGACCGGTGACGTTTTCCAGGCGGCGGGGCCGGATCACCTCTCGTATCCATGGGTGCGGCCGCCACTCCACACCCCCGTTGCACCGAGCATGACCCGCAGGCCCCGCAGACCGCGCGCCAAGGCCGTCCCCGCCCGCAGGTTCTGGGACGCGCTCACCGACTACGAGCAGGAGATTCGATCCATCTTCGCCACGGACAACGTGGTGACCGCGGCCCTGGCCGCTGTGCCCGACAAGGCGGACAAGGTGGTCGGGGACTTCGGCTGCGGCCCGGGCAACGCCTTCCCTCACCTGCGGGACTTCCGCCGGGTCTACGGGGTGGACTACTCGGAGAACATGCTCGGCCAGGCTCGGGAGAAACGCCAGCCCAACGTGGAACTGCTCCAAGGCCGCATCGAGGACATGCGCCTGCCCGAGCCGTGCGACCTGTGCCTGGCCCTGGCCTCGCTCATGCCCATGAACCTCGTCCACTTCCACCAGATGCTGGACAACCTCCTGTCCAACACCCGGGAGAACGGCCAGCTCATGACCGTGCTGCCCTCCCTGGAGTTCCGAACCTTCGCCTTCCAACTCGAAGTGGACATCCTGGCCGACCAGGGCCGGGACCCGGCGGACATCGTGCGGGCATTACGGAAGCAGATCGAAGCCTACCAGTTCAATCCCCTCGGGTACATGCTCACCGACGGCGGTCTGGTCCAGAAGGCCTGGCTGCGGGAGGAGATCGCCTACCGGCTGGAGAAGTACGGCTTCAAGGCCGTCGAGATACGCAAGCTGGAACTGGACTGGGAGCGGCAGATCAAGCGGCCGGACCTCGGCCACCTGCCCCGCCCCTGGCTGTGGTTCGTGCATATCACCCGATAACCCCAACCCACAGAGGCCCTCCATGCGCAAGAAGAAACGCCACGGCAAGATGCACAAGCTCACGGCCGGGATCGGCGCGTCCATCATGGGCGCATCCCTGCTGCTCAACGGGTGCGTGACCACCAAGAATCCCATGGTGGGGCCGGCCTCGGCCTACGGCCTGAATCCCGACCTGAAGAACGCGGTGGAGCAGCACCAGCAGTACAAGGTCTTCGTGTGCGAGGACAAAGGCAAGCCCTCGGCCGTGGTCTTCGCGGACACCCGCACCGGCTTCGGCCTCAAGCCGGACGGCGAGGGCTGGCGCGAGGTGACTGACCAGAAGGAGTTGGAGGCCATCATCCAGGACATCAAGTGGCGCAACTCCAGCTCACCCTACGTCCAGGCCATCACCACCTATGACGAGGCCACCGGCCAGCGCAAGCCCGTTGCCCTGCTCTACACCCCGGGCAACGTGAAGATGTTCCCCGTCCCCGAGAACCCTTCGCTCATCACCATCAAGACCGTGGAGTATGCAGAGGCTAAGGGCGGCGGAGGCAATGCTGGTGGTGCAGGTGCGGCAGGGGGGGGCGGGGGGGGAGTCAATATATAAATGACACAGAAGCAAGCAAGAAGGCTATGCGATAATTGTACCCACTGAGCGCTATATATGGACGTTCCGCTCGAAGCATCGCGTCAGCGGCGCATCGAAGGGGGGGGCGTTCGGTGGATGCATGATGGCGTGGGACCGGTCGTACTAGAGGGCTGAAAGCGGACGAGCGATTCCCCATACCCAATTGCCCAAGGCCAGTCCTGACAGGCCTTCGAGCAGCGTCATGGCGCGGGTCCACGTCTCGCCTTTGTCTGGGGGCTAGTCGGTCAGTTGTGCCGGGTTCACGCCCAGGTCGGCTGCAATGCGGTTGATGGTGCCCGGGCGGAGTCTGGCGTCGGGGGCCTCCATCTGCGCATGGGCCGTCCTGCTGATGGGCGGCGTCATGCGCGCGGCGACCTCGGCCTGGGTCAGGCCCAGGTGTTCGCGCCAGGAGCGGACCAGGCTCCAGCCACACTCAGGGGCGACGTGGGCAATCTCCCAGGGGATATCCTCCGCATCGTGGGCGTCCCCAGGGACCTGGGCCATGTCGAAGCGGGCGCGGGTCAGCGCGCCTCCTCCCGGGCTGCGCGGCGGGCGGCGTCGGCCACGAAGGCGTTGAGGCTCTGGCCACGGGCCTCGGCGGCCTGGGCGATGAGGCGGTGGTCCTCCGGGTCCAGGCGCAGGCGGAACTGGCCGGAATAGGGCCGCTCCGGCGTCTTGTTGCGCTCGGCGCAGAAAGTCAGGTAGTCCTCCACCGAGCCGGCCAGGGACTGCTCCAACTCCTTCACCGAGCGGCCGGTGAAGTGGATCATGTCCCGCAGCCCCACCACGTGTCCGTGGAAGGCCCGGTCGTCGGGATCGTACTCGAAAACCCCCAGGTATCCCTTGTACCGCAAGCTGTTCTTCATGGTCTGACCCCCAGTTCGAGGAGAAACAACCGCACCCGCCGAAGCGCTCCCTTGTCCGTCTCGGGCTGCGGATGGGGCCTGTGGAACACGGCCATCCGGCCGTCCTTGGCGAACCGCACCCGGGAGCCCGCGCCTTCCTCGACCTCCGCGCCCAGGGCCCGCATCAACGCCTCGATTTCCGCCCACCGCACGTCACCCCGGACAGGCTTGGCGAAGATCGCCTCCAGGGTCTTGCGATGACGGTTGTTCATGGGAATATGATACCACAAGATGGAACCATGTCAACCCGCAGGCGGGAAGCGCAGCCCAACCCCGCGGAAATTCGGGAAGGAAGCAGCCGCGAAGGTCAACCGGCTGCTGCTGGACTTCCTGGCCAGGCTCAGAGGCTGAGCAGGCCCAGGCCCTCGGCGGCCCAGCCGCTGCCTCCGTGCTCCAGCTCGAAGCGGGCGCGGGCCGCGGCCGTGGCCTGTTCCGGGCTCTCGGCCGGCACGGTGTAGGTGATCATGCGCTCCTCGCGGCGGGGGCCGTCTTCGCCCGCGCTCTCGCGCACGGCCTGGATGAACACGCGGTATTCGGTCATGGGGTTCCTCGGAGTGTTTCGGGCGGTGTAGCCGCAAGCGGACGGGATGGCTAGTCGCCGCCTCCGGCCCGCTCCCGCTTGAGCGCGGAGCGGCGGCGCTTGGCGTCCAGGCGGCGCTCCTGGGAGGCCTTGGTGGGCTTGGTGGGCCGCCGCTTCTTGCGGGGGGCGAGGGCCGCGGCGAGCAGGGCGGCGAAGAGATCCAGGGCGGCGGCCCGGTTCTGGTGCTGGCTGCGCTCGGACTGCACCGTGACGCGCAGCCTCCCGTCCTTGCCGATGCGTCCGGCCAGGCGCTCCCGGATGCGGGCCTTCTGGGCCTCGTCCAGGCTGGGCGAGGCCTCCAGGTCGAACCAGAGCGTGACCCGGCTCTCGGTCACGTTCACGTGCTGGCCGCCCGGTCCGGAGGCGCGCGACGCGGTGAATGCGATCTCCTCGGCCGGGATGGCCAGGCCGGGCAGGATGGGGATGGAGCTGACGCCTTGCATGCCGGCCAGCTTGCCCGTAGTGTCTGGCCGCGTCAAACCACTTTGCGGAGGCTTTCCCATGGATCTGTGTCCCTGCGGTTCCGGCCGCGCCTATGCAGAATGCTGCGAACCCTACGTCACCGGCGCGGCCCCGGCCCCCACGGCCGAGGCCCTCATGCGCTCGCGCTACAGCGCCTACGCGGTCGGAAACCTGGATCACCTGGAGCGCACCCAGGTGGGCGGCGACTGGGACCGGGCCTCGGCCGAGTCCTGGTCCAGGAACTCCGAATGGCTGGGCCTGGACGTGCTCGCCACCGAGGCCGGAGGGCCGGACGACGAAACCGGCATGGTGGAGTTCAGCGCCCGCTTCGCGCTCTCGGGCGTGCCCCAGGAGCACCGGGAGATCGCCCGCTTCGGCCGCCGGGACGGGAGCTGGGTGTACCTGGAGGGCGACGTGAGCTCGGGCCGGCCCGTGGTGCGCGAAACCCCCAAGATCGGCCGCAACGAGCCCTGCCCCTGCGGCTCGGGCAAGAAGTACAAGAAGTGCTGCGGCCGGTAGCGCCGTCTCCCCGCACGTCTCCGCTCCCCTGAGGGGGAGGCGCCGGAGCCGGATTCCGGAACGAAAAACGCCCCGCCGTCCCCGTGAGGGGAGGGCGGGGCGTCGCTGTTTCAGGGAAGCTCAGGCGTCCTCGTTGAGCCGGTCGGCCAGGTAGGCGTCCAGGTCCGGGCCCTTGGGGTTGCGCAGGACGTGGTCGAGCCAGGCCTGGCGCTCGTGGCAGAGGACCCGCAGGTCCCAGACGCAGGCCGTGGGGCCGGTGGCGGTGGTTTCCTGGAAGGCCTCCAGATCGCCGTGCGGCGTCACGAACACGCGGTGGTGCAGCTCGTTCTCCGCCTCCCACCAGTCGATGAAGATGAAGATGCAGCCGCGGCCGTCGTGCACGCCGCAGAACCCGACGCCGTAGCGCGAATCCGTGACCGCCGGGCTGGGCAGCGCCCTGGGCAGCAGCCGCATGGCCGCGTTCACCACCTCGGGCCGGGGAACGCGGCGGCCGCCGTACACGATGCCGTAGACCTTGATCCGCCAGTCCTCGCGCTCCGCCAGGTCCAGGAACCGGATGGGGCGGGTTTCGCAGGGCTCCAGCAAGCGCATTTCCAACCTCCCTTGCCCGGGAGGGCGGAGCCGGACCCCGGCGCCGTCCTCCGAACAAGGTCAAACTACGCGAGGCTGCTGGGAAAGGGAAGCGGGGCGCGGCCTGCTACACCTCGAACAGCATCTCCAGGTCGTCGCGGGTCAGGGTCTTCCAGTGGTCCTGGCCGGGGATGATGGCCTCGGCCACCCCGCGCTTGGACTCCTGGAGCTTGAGGATCTTCTCCTCCACCGTGTTCTGGCAGATCATCTTGTAGGAGAAGACCTGCCGGGTCTGGCCGATGCGGTGGGTGCGGTCCGTGGCCTGGGACTCCACCGCCGGGTTCCACCAGGGGTCGTAGTGGATCACGTAGTCCGCGGTGGTCAGGTTCAGGCCCGTGCCGCCGGCCTTCAGGGAGATGAGGAAGATGGGGATGTCCGGCGAGTTGTTGAACAGGTCCACCTGCTCGAACCGATCCTTGGAGGAGCCGTCCAGGTAGGCGAAGGGGGTCTTGTTGATGGTCAGCCAGGAGCGGATGATGTGCAGCATCTGCACGAACTGGCTGAACACCAGCACCTTGTGCCCTTCCTCGATGATGTCCGTGACCATGTCCTTGAAGGCGTCGAACTTGCCCGAGGGCAGGTTGGTGGACACCCCGGGCATGTCCAGCTTGAGCAGCCGCGGGTGGCAGCAGATCTGGCGCAGCTTGAGCAGGGCGTCCAGGATGGACATCTGGCTCTTGGCCATGCCCTTCTCGTCCACGGTGCGCAGCACCTGATCCCGGAGCTTCTTGGCCAGGGAGGAGTAGAGCTCCATCTGCTCGTCGGCCAGGGCGCAGTACTGGACGTTCTCCACCTTGGGGGGCAGGTCGCGGGCCACCTCGGCCTTGGTGCGGCGCAGGATGAAGGGCCGCACCCTGGTGCGCAGGTAGTCCAGGGTCTCCTCGTCGCCGTCCTTGATGGGCTTGACGATGCCCCGCTGGAAGGAGTGCTGCGAGCCCAGGAAGCCGGGCATGAGGAACTCGAACAGGCTCCACAGTTCGAACAGGTTGTTCTCGATGGGGGTGCCCGAGAGGCACAGCCGCTGCTTGGCCGAGAGCTTGCGCACCGAGCGGGCGGTGATCGTGTTGGGGTTCTTGATGTTCTGGGCCTCGTCCAGGACCACGCAGTTGAACTCGTGCTTGTTGAGTTCGTCCAGGTCGCGGCGCAGGAGCGCGTAGGTGGTGAGCACCAGGTCGGAGCCCGGGATCGCGTTGAACATGCCCTCGCGGTGCGCGCCGTAGATGGTGAGGATCTTCAGGTCCGGCACGAACTTGGCCGCCTCGCGCTCCCAGTTGGGGAGCACCGAGGTGGGCACCACGATGAGGCTCGGCCGGCCCTTGCCCTTGTCCTCGGCCAGGCTCTGGATGAAGGCCAGGGTCTGGAGGGTCTTGCCCAGGCCCATCTCGTCCGCCAGGATGCCGCCGAACCCGTACTCCCGCAGGAAGTTCAGGAAGTTCAGGCCTTGCGCCTGGTAGGGCCGCAGGTCCGCGTTGAGTCTCACGGGCTTGGGCACCGTGGCGATCTCCCGGAAACTGTGGATCTTGGCGCGCAGGGTATTCCAGAAGGAGTCGGTGGTGGCCTCGGGCAGGTCGTCCAGGATCTTGTCCAGGACCGGGGCCTCGAACTGCTTGAAGGTGTTCTGGGGCGGCTTCTCCGGGTCCAGGCCCAGGGCCTTGAGCTTGTGCGACAGGCGCTTGAGCCAGGGCTCGGGCAGGCTGGCGTAGGAGCCGTCCTTGAGCTGCACGTAGCGCTTGCCCTGGGTCCAGGCCTCCCAGATCTTCTCGATGGGCACCCGCTGGCCGTCGTAGTCCACGGCCAGGTCCAGGCTGAACCACTTGTTCTCTTCCTTGGACTCCACCTCGGCCACCACGTTGGGCTGGGACAGGCGGACCTTGTAGCGGGTCAGGTTCTGCTCGCCGAAGACCCGGTACTCCTCCACCAGGCCGGGGTAGTGGTCCAGGAGGAAGGAGATGGCCTCCTCGGGCTCCAGGAACCATATGGCCGTGCTGCGCGGCTGGAAGTTCATGTTCTGCAGCCGGGTGGTGAGGGCGCCTTCGGCCTCCTGGTCGCGCAGGATGAGGTAGGAGCGACCGCTGGACTGGTAGGAGCCGGTCTGCAGGTCCGGGTTGGGGCCGGGCACCACCACTTCGCCGTGTTCGGTCTCGTAGGTGTTCTGGACCTGGAGGGTGAGCAGGCTGCCTTCCTCGTCCAGGTAGAGCTTGGGGCGGTAGGTGGCGGGGACGAAGAAGGGCCGCATCTTCTCGATGAAGGCCGACTGTCCCGAGAGGTCCGAGGAGGGCAGCCGGGTCCACACCCGGTCCAGGAACTCGGCGATGTCCGAGTTGGGGATCACCGGCGGGCTCTCGGCCAGGGCCTTGATGATGTCCGGGGACAGGCCGGTCTGCACGGGGTAGAGGCCCTGCCGCCAGCAGACCCAGATGGGCACCTGACCGTAGAAATAGACCTCCTGGCCCCGGATGGAGAAGGGGAGCTTGCCCTCCCGGGACAGGAGCACGTCGAAGGACAGGCCCTCCTCGGAGAAGTCCGGGGACAGGGTCAGGCGCATGGTCTTGGACTCCATGCGCACCGGCTGGTCGGTGTCCCGCCAGAAGAGGTAGTACTCGTCCTTGATGGCCCAGAAGAACCAGTTGAGCAGGCCGGCGGGCAGGTCCACCCGATGGCCGGAGAAGTCCAGGAAGTGGGCGAGCTGGGCCGCCACCTCGGGCAGCCTCGGGGAGATCTCGCACCAGTCGGGATTCTTGATGATCTGCTCCAGGGTGATGTCGGCGTGCACCGTGGAGAGCCCGGACTTGTTCTGGCGGGCGCGGTGGAAGGTGACCTGCAGCCGGCCCGGTTCGGGGTGGAAGCGGTAGATGAGGTAGTGCTTGCCCGCCTCGGGCTCGAGTTCGGTGGAGAAATAGGAGCGGAAGGTCTGCTTCCAGTCGGTGTGGACCACCGGGGCCTCGGCCTGGTCCTTGACCTCCAGGGAGGAGAGGAGCTTCAGCGCCGTGGCCGCGATGTGCTTGCACACCCCGGAGAAGGAGTCCGCGCAGTTGCAGTAGAAGTTGACCGTGCCTTCGGACAGGTTGAGGCCCAGTTCCGAGCTGTAGACCTGGAAGTCGTCGCCTTGGATCTGGCCCTCCACGTCCCAGTAGCCGTCGCGCTTGTTCAGGGAGAGCTTCTGCACGCCGCCGGAGGCGAGCACCTCCCTGGACCCGGATACGATGTATTCGGGGACGGTAAATTTCAAAAATTCATGGAGAAGGTTCTCGACAACCTTCTCTTGGGCCTTGTCCATGTAACGCCTCTGGGCCGCGGCAGCGCGGCGGGTTGGTTCAATCGGCGCGTTGCGCCGAGGAAAGAGGATAGCAGAACAGTGGGGATTGGCAAGGGGGCTTGGCTTTTTCCCGGCTCTGCTTCATAGTTCCCTTCGCCTGGTGCGAGGTAGCGGGGCGCTTGCCCATACTTCAACTCTTTATCCATGTCAAGGGGTTTCCTGCAGATGGGCCGTATATTCCCGGTTTTCCTGTGGCTTGTTCTGGGACTGGTGGGCTTGGCCGGGTGCAGCGGCCCGGAGGAGAAGGGCGCCGGATCCAACCAGGCCGCCCCGGCGGCGGCTCCGGCCGCCCCGACGATCCCGGAGCAGGGCGACCGCCTGGTCACCGGCGCCATCGGCGAACCCTCCAACCTCATCTCCGCCCTGTCCACCGACGCCTCGTCCCATGAGGTGGCCAACCTGCTCAACGTCTCGTGCCTCAAGTACGACAAGAACCTCACGCTGGTCTCCCATGCGGCGGATTTCGAGGTCCTGGAGGACGGGAAGCTCCTGCGCTTCACCCTGAAGCCCGGCATCCGCTGGTGGGACGGGGTGGAGTTGACCGCCCGGGACGTGGAGTTCACCTACCGGCTCATGGTGGATCCCAAGACACCCACGGCCTATGCGGAGAACTACAAGCACGTCAAGGAATTCAAGGTCACGGGCGCATACACCTTCGAGGTCCGCTACGACGAGGTCCTCGCGCGCTCCCTGAGCTCCTGGGCCACGGACATCCTGCCCCGGCATGCGCTGGAGGGCCAGGACCTGCTCACCACCAGGTACAGCCGCGAGCCCCTGGGCGCGGGACCGTTCAAGCTGGCCTCCTGGGAGCCGGGCCGCTCCCTCACGCTGGTGGCCAACCCGGACTATTTCGAGGGCCGGCCCCACCTGGACGCCATCGTGTACCGCATCATCCCGGACCAGAGCACCATGTTCCTGGAGCTCAAGGCCGGCAACCTGGACCTCTCGGACCTCACCCCGCAGCAGTACTCCTTCCAGACCTCGGGCCCGGAGTGGGAGAAGAATTTCCGCAAGTACTCATATGTGGCTTCGGCCTACACCTACCTGGGGTACAACCTGGAGAGCCCCCTGTTCCGGGACAAGGCCGTGCGCCAGGCCCTGGCCCATGCCGTGGACAAGGAGGAGATCGTCAAGGGCGTGCTCCTGGGCCTGGGCCAGCCCGCGGAAGGGCCCTACAAGCCCGGGACCTGGGCCTACAACGACAAGCTCAAGCCCTGGCCCTACGACCCGGCCAAGGCCAGGGCCATGCTGGCCGAGGCGGGGTGGAGGGACAGCGACGGCGACGGGGTGCTGGACCGGGACGGCAAGCCCTTCGCCTTCACCATCCTGACCAACCAGGGCAACGAGCAGCGGGCCAAGGCCGCCACGATCATCCAGAGCCGGCTCAAGGAGGTGGGGGTGGCGGTCCAGATCCGGGCCGTGGAGTGGGCGGCCTTCATCAAGGAGTTCGTGGACAAGGGCCGCTTCGACGCGGTGCTCCTGGGCTGGAACACCATCCCCGATCCGGACGCCTTCGACGTGTGGCATTCCTCCCAGACCGGCCCGGGCAAGCTGAATTTCATCGGGTACAGGAATCCCGAGGTGGACGAGATCCTGGACAAGGCTCGCCGCAGCCTGGACATGGCGGTGCGCAAGCCCCTGTACGACCGCTTCCAGGAGATCCTCCAGGAGGACCAGCCCTACCTGTTCCTCTACACGCCCCGCGCCCTGCCGGTGGTGTCCGCCCGTTTCCGGGGCGTGGAGCCCGCGCCCGCGGGCATCGGCCACAACCTCATCTGGTGGTGGGTCCCCAAGGCCGAGCAGCGCTATGCGCAGCAGCCCTGACCGGCGGGGAGACGCCGCAGGGCTGGTTGCTTTCAAAAACACACACACTGGCGTATGTTGACGTCGCAGGGCCGCGCCTCGACCGCGCCCTGCCCGAGCTGTGCTGAACGGCCGGCGCGAGCCGACTGCGCCGATACCTATCGAGGGGCGATGGCCCGGTTGCCATGATCCGCATCAACGACATCACCGACAAGGTGGCGGACCTGCTCCCGCCCAAGGAGCTGGACCTCATCCGCAAGGCCTACGTGTTTTCGGCCGCGGCTCATGCCGGACAGGTGCGCCTGTCGGGCGAGCCCTACCTCATGCATCCCCTGGAGGTGGCCCACACCCTGGCGATCATGCGCCTGGACGGGGCCACCATCGCCGCCGGCCTCCTGCACGACACGGTGGAGGACACCGGCACCGGGGTGGAGGAGATCGACGCCCAGTTCGGCGAGGAAGTGGCCGACATCGTGGACGGCGTGACCAAGATCAGCCGGATGCAGATGACCTTCGACTCCAAGGAGGAGGCCCAGGCCGAGAACATCCGCAAGATGATCCTGGCCATGAGCGAGGACATCCGGGTGCTCATGGTCAAGCTGGCGGACCGGCTGCACAACATGCGCACCCTGGACTTCCAGCGGCCGGACAAGCAGAAGCGCATCGCCCAGGAAACCATGGACATCTACGCTCCGCTGGCCAACCGCCTGGGCCTGCACCGGCTCAAGATCGAGCTGGAGGATCTGTCCTTCAAGTACCTCAAGCCCGACGTCTTCGCCCAGCTGGATCGGGGCGTATCCCGGTTCCGGGAGACCGGCCAGGCCTACCTGGACAAGGTGGTGGGGCTCCTGGAGGGGATGCTCAGGAAGAACAAGATCCAGGGCCGGGTGCACGGCCGCACCAAGCACCTCTTCAGCGCCTGGCACAAGATGCAGCAGCAGGGCCTGACCCTGGACCAGGTGCACGACATCGTGGCCTTCCGGGTCATCGTGGGCGGGCTCAAGGACTGCTACGCGGTGCTGGGCCTGGTGCACGCCGAGTGGCGTCCGGTGCCGGGCCGGTTCAAGGACTACATCTCCATGCCCAAGGCCAACATGTACCAGAGCCTGCACACCACGGTGGTGGGCCCGGACGGCGAGCGCATGGAGATCCAGATCCGCACCGAGGAGATGCACCGCCTGGCCGAGTACGGCGTGGCCGCCCACTGGCACTACAAGGAGGCCGGGGTCAAGGCCAAGAAGTCCCGTGACGAGGAGCGGTTCACCTGGCTGCGGCAGATCATGGACTGGCAGAAGGAGGAGAGCGACCCGCGGGAGTTCCTCAAGTCCCTGCGCTTCGACCTGTTCAAGGACGAGGTGTACGTCTTCACCCCCAAGGGCGACGTGAAGGAGCTGCCCGAGGGGGCCACGCCCGTGGACTTCGCCTACCTCATCCACTCCGAGGTGGGCGACCACTGCTCCGGGGCCAAGGTCAACGGCCGGCTGGTGCCGCTGGCCACCGAACTCAAGAACGGCGACACGGTCTCCATCATCACCGACGCCTCGCGCCGACCCAGCCGCGACTGGCTCAAGTTCGTCAAGACCGCCAAGGCGCGCACCCGCATCAAGCACTTCATCCGCACCGAGGAGCGGGCCAGGGCCATCGCCCTGGGCAAGGAGATGCTGGAGAAGGAGGGCCGCAAGGTCGGCGTCAACGCGCAGAAGGCCTTCAAGGAAGGCAGGCTGGACGTGCTGGCCCGGGAGTTCTCCCTCAAGGAGGCCGAGGACCTGCTCACCGCGGTGGGCTACGCCCGGCTCACCCCGCGCCAGGTGCTCAACAAGCTCGCGCCCCGGCGTGAGGAGGAGCCGTCCCGGGAGCCGGCGGAGCGGCGCGAGGAGCCCGGGGCCAAGGCCAAGTCCGACCGGGTGCAGCTCAAGGGCGTGGACGACGTGCTGGTCCACTTCGCCCGCTGCTGCAACCCCCTGCCCGGGGACCCCATCGTGGGCTACATCAGCCGGGGCCGGGGCATGACCGTGCACACCGCGGACTGCCCCAACGTGGCCTCCTTCGAGCCGGAACGGCTCCTGGACGTGTCCTGGGAGGGCGAGGAGGAGGGGCGGCCCTATCCGGCCAAGATCCGCATCATCTGCCGCAACGTCCGCGGCATGCTGCACATCATTTCCGGGGTCCTGGCCGAGCAGGGCGTGAACATCGACGCCGGCCGGTTCTCCTCCAACGTGGACGGCAACACCGAGATGGTCTTCACCGTGGAGGTCCGCGACTCGCACCACCTCTACCAGGCCATCGATCGCCTGGGCGAGGTGGAGGACGTCATCGAGGTCTCCCGCCTGGCCATCGCCGAGGAGGAGGAAGAGGAGGGGCCGGGGGCCGGGGGCGCGGAGTAGGCTACTCCCTGGGAAAGACCGTCTTCCCGGTCAGCGACAGGTCGTACCCCTGGAGGTCCGCGGCCAGGGCCTTGCAGCGGTCCTCGTGGAGCAGGTTGAGGAGGAGTTGCACCGGCTTGTCGAAGTAGCGGTCCCGGGGGACGAGCAGGTCGTAGCGCTCCCAGGAGACGGGCAGGAAATCCAGGCCGAGCAGGCCGGCTACGGCCCGGATGCCCGGGGCGGCCTGGGCCCTGCCGCCGAGCACGGCCAGGCCGGCGTCCAGGTGGCGGGGGACCAAGGTGTCCCAGCCGGGCAGCTTCTCCGGGTCGAAACCCGCCTTCCGCAGCTCCCGCTCGAAGAGCAGCCGCGTGCCGGTGCCGGGCGCGCGGTTGGCCACCCGGAGTTTCTGCCGGGCCACGTCGGCCACGGACCCCACCTGGCGGGGATTGCCCGGGGGAAGCATGACGCCCTGCTCCCGGCGGGAGAGGTTCACCGCCACCGGCAGGTCGGCGAGCTCCTCGCGGCAGAAGGAGAAGTTGAACTCCTCCCCGTTCTCCTGGGCCAGGTGGCTGGCCGCCATCTGGCACTGGCCGCGGCCCAGGGCGCGGATGCCGCCCAGGCTGCCCAGGTTGGCGAAGGCCGCCAGCACGCCCGGGTTCTCGGCCATGTACAGGGTCAGGACCCGGTCCAGGAGCAGGTCGTTGGACCCGGCCACCACCAGCACGCCCTCCCCGGACGCGGCCCGGGAGGCGGCGGGCAGGTTGACGGTCTTGGACAGCACCCATTGCTCCACCAGCTTGCGCGGGAAGAGCCACTTGCCGGAAACCTTGGTGGCGGGCAGGCCCTTTTCGGTGATCATGGAGTAGATCATCTTCTCGTTGACCCCGAGAAACTCCGCCACCTCGCGGGTGGAAAGCATCCTGTCCATGCCGGTCCTCCCTTTGCCGCTCCTGTATCCGGTCCTGGCCCGCCAAGGCAAGCCCCGGCCTGAAATCAGCCGGTTATGGATATCTCCACCGGCCCCGGGGCATGGCCCTTGAGGGTGGAGAGCATGCCCAGGATGCCGCCGGCCAGGATGTCGGCCACGAAGGGCGACAGGGCCAGTTCGTTTCCGGCCACGGTGACGCGGATGTCGGCGCGCCGGGCGCGGCAGTCCCGGACCTCGGCCCGGCCGGCCACGATGTCCGCGGCCAGGGCGCGGCAGTCGGGCCGGCCGCAGGAGGCGCAGTCCAGGCCGGGCAGCATGAAGCCGCGCGCCAGCACCAGGTCGGCCACGGCCGCGGGGTCGGCCAGCCGGGGCAGGCCCGGGACCTCCACCGGGCCGAAGGAGCCCAGGGCCAGTTCGGGAGAGAGGGCCTCCGCCTCCTCCGGAGTGCGGGGCAGGATGATGCGGGGCAGCCAGCCCAGGGGCTTGCCGCCCTCCACCACCAGCACCTCGCAGTCCAGGAGGGGAGTCAGGTCGAGCAGGTAGCGCTTGGAGTCCCAGCGTATCTGGGCCTCGGACCCGGCCAGGGCCACGCACTGGCCGAAGGCCGCGAAGAGCCGGTCCGAGTCGGTCTGCCCCCGGTCCAGGACCGGATGGTGGGTATGCTTGGCGGCCGCGGCCCGGATTCCGCGCCGCTTGAATTCGGCGGCCAGGTCCAGGGCCAGGCCGGTCTTGCCGGACTTCTTGAAACCAACCAGGTTCACGGCGAGCATGGACAGCCTCCGGGCGAAAGGTCGGGGCAGGGTAGCCCCTGCCGCGGCCGGACGCAAGGCCGGGGCCGGTCGGGCCGGGCCTGGCCGTCAGGCCTGGCGCTGGATGCGCCCGTCGGCCAGGAACACCATCTGGTCGGCCACCGCCGAGAGCCAGGGCATGTCGTGGCTCACCACCACCAGGGTGGCTCCCCAGGCGGCGCGGGCGGCCAGGGCGGCGTCCTTGATCCGGGCCGCGCTCTCCCGGTCCAGGTTGTTGGTGGGCTCGTCCAGGAGCAGCACCCGGGGCCGCAGGGCCAGGCGCGCGGCCAGGGCCACCCGCTGCGCCTCGCCGCCGGACAGCTCCCGCCAGGAGCGGCGGGCGAAGGCCTCCGGGGCCAGGCCGACCATGCCCAGGGCCTCCTCGGCCCGTTCCCGCCAGGCCTCGCCCCGCACCTTGAGGCCGTAGGCCACGTTGCCCAGCACCGAGCGCTTGAGCAGGTAGGGCTCCTGGGTGAGGAGCGTGACTTCCCGGCGCAGGGCCGCGTCGCGGGTCCCGGCCGGGCGGCCGGCGTAGGCCACGGTCCCGGCCGCAGGGGCTTCGAGAAAGGCCAGGATGCGCAACAGCGTGCTCTTGCCGCTGCCGTTGTGCCCGGCCAGGCCCAGGATGGAGCGCTCCGGGATGTCCAGTTCGTCCAGGTCCAGGGCCGGGCGGCCGTTGTACGACTGGCGCACGTTGCGCAGGGAGTAGAGGGGGGCGCTCATTCCTTGGCCAACCTCTTGAGTCCGGCCACGGCCAGGTTCACGGCCAGGGCGATGCCGAGCAGGATGACGCCCAGGGCCATGCCCAGGGCGAACTGGCCCTTGTTGGTCTCCAGGGCGATGGCCGTGGTGATGGTGCGGGTCTGCCACTTGATGTTGCCGCCCACCATCATGGCCACCCCCACCTCGGTGGCCACTCGGCCGAAGGCGGCCACGGCGGCCAGAGACAGGCTGAAGCGGGCCTCCCAGAGGGTGGTGAGCAGGACCCGGCCCGGCGAGGCCCCCAGGGTGAGCAGGGTGGGGCGCAGGCGGCGGTCCAGGCCCTCCACCGCGCCGGCGGTCAGGGCCACCACGATGGGCAGCCCCAGGATGGCCAGGCCCAGGGCGATGCCCGGGACGGTGAAGAGCAGCTCCCAGTCGCCCAGGGGGCCGCGCCGGGTGAGCAGGGCGTACACCAGCAGCCCCACCACCACCGTGGGCAGGGAGAGCAGGGTGTCCACCAGGGTGCGCACCGCGCCCCGGCCCGGGAACCGGCAGTGGCCGAGCAGGAATCCCAGGGGCAGGCCGAGGGTCAGGATCACGGTCATGGCCATGCCCGAGGAGTACAGGGTGGCCCAGACCGCGGAATAGGTCTCCCCGTCCCCGGCGAGGATGAGGCCAAAGGCCTGGAGCAGTCCGTCGAGCAGGTAATCCATGGTTCGGGTGTGACACTCCCCCGGGAAAAACACAACCGGGCGGGACGGAGAATGACCGCCCCGCCCGGTTCGGCGGCGCTATCCTACTTGGCGTTGGGCGTAAAGAGCTGCTTGTCCATGAGCTTGAAGCCGGCCACGTCCTTCTGGACCTTGGGGGAGGCCAGCCAGGCCCGGAACTTCTCGGCCAGGTCGTGCTTCACGCTGGGGCACTTGGCCGGGTTCACGGGGATGACGCTGTACTGGTTGAACAGGGCCTTGTCGCCCTCCACCAGGATGACCAGGGGCGGGTTGCCCTGCTTGTCGGCCTCGTACTTGATGAAGGTGCCGCGGTCGGTCATGACGTAGCCGCCCTTCTCGGCCGCGATGTTGATGGTGGCGATCATGCCCTGGCCGGCGGACACGTACCAGGCCTCCTTGTTGGGCGCTTCCATGCCGGCGGCGGCCCAGAGCTTCTGCTCGGCCTTGTGGGTGCCGGAGTCGTCGCCGCGGGACACGAACACGGCCTTCTTGCCGGCGACGGCCTTGAGCGCTGCGGCCACGCTGTCGCCCTTGGTCTTGGCCGGGTCGTCTTTGGGTCCGAGGATCACGAAGTCGTTGTAGAAGACCTCGGTGCGGTCGATGACTGCGCCTTCCTCCACCAGCTTCTTTTCCGCTGCCGGGGCGTGGACCAGCAGCACGTCCACGTTGCAGTCCTTGCCCATGGCCAGGGCCTTGCCCGTGCCGGTGGCGGTCCATTTCAGTTCGATGCCGGTGTCGGCCTTGAACTTGGGGGCCAGGTAATCGAGCAGGCCGGTGTCGTCGGTGCTGGTGGTGGTGGCCATCATGAGCACCTTGTCCTCGGCCTGGGCCGCGCCCGGCAGCACGAAGGCCGCCACCAGGGCCAGGGCCAGGACGGCGGTCAGGAATCTGCGCATGGAACTCCTCCCTGTCGGTAAGAATTAAAGATTTGCTCACCAGGAATTACCAATTCTTACTCAGAATTTCCATTACGCCCTTCCAACGCGCGATGAAAAAAAAGATGACTTCGTCATATTTATGCACAAGAATTTTTTTCATAGGTTTTTCATCTCAATTGGTTAGGCAATCTTTTTCGTATTGGAATATTGCCCGGCGGAGGTGAGACGTCCTCCTGAAATGGACCAGGCCGGGACCCGAAAGTGACGATATATCCTATTGATTTTTCAAATTAAAATTCAGAAATCCCGTTTGCTGGGTATGACGGCCTCGCTCCAACATGGTGGCCTGGATGTGACATGCCGTGGTGACTTGGCGGATTTAACGCGCGGCAAACGATTGTTGTCGCGGCTTCCCGCATAAAAATGTAGATTTCGGCGGTAACTGTGTGTAAAAATGTGGGCAAGTTGTGTTAAAATGGCTAGGCGGACGACTTCGGCTAAGGTCAAAACCCTACGTAAACCCCAGCCCCGGACGGTGATCAGTGGACGAACGCGACGAAGCTCGGGACCGGCATGTGGAGCAGAAGCTTACGGCCCTGGCCGGCAAGGAGTATCTGCCCAAGGAGTTGGTGAATCTGGTGGCCCAGGTGGCCCGGCTGCACCTGGAGGCCCGCAGGGCGTGCGCGGTGGAGATTCCCGCGGACCTCAAGCTGCCCGATCCGGACCTGCACCTGCAGGGCCGCGCCCTCATCGAACCTGCGGACTTCCCCTATGACGCGGCCCAGGCCCGCGACCTGTTCGGCAAGGCCCTGGACATCCTCGAGCGCTCCGGCGGCCCGGTGGCCGCTGCCGGGACCCTGGTCCGCCAGGATCTGGACGCAGGGCGGCTGGATCTGGGCGCGGTCTTTGCCGCCTATCTGCGCCAGGACCAGGAGTACTTCGCCCCCTTTGCCGAGCGCAGCCCCGAGGCGCCCCTGACCCTGCCTTTCCTGGCCCAGGCCGCCCTGACCCCCAGCCTGGAGGCGGCGGCCGAGAAGCTCCTGGCCGAGCGCCACGGGGAGCGGGCCTGGGAGCACGGGCACTGCCCGGTGTGCGGCCGGCCGCCGCTCATCGCCGAACTGGCCGGGAAGGAGGGGGTGCGCATGCTCACCTGCTCCTTCTGCCACGCCCGCTACCGCGCCCCGCGCATGATGTGCGCCTTTTGCGGCGAACGCGATCATGCCAAGCTGCCTTTCTTCACCGTGGAGGAGGAGCCCGGCTACCGGGTGGACGTGTGCTCCACCTGCAAGCGCTACATCAAGACCATCGATTTCCGGAGTTTGGACCGGGTGCCCGTGCCGCTCCTGGATGACCTGGACTCCCTGGCCCTGGACATGGTCGCCTCCCGCGAGGGCTACGGCCGTCCCACCCTTTCGGGATGGGGCTTCTAGGAGGTTTGTTGCGATGTCCGACACCCCCGGCCTGCGCCAGGTGGCCTGCCGCCAGTTCAAGGGCGGCGTCTGGCGGGACCTGACCGACGTGGTCACCCCGGAGGTGCGCCTGACCCTGGTCCTGGACGGGGTGGAGAAGCGGCTGTGGGCGCATCCCGCGGACCTGGAGAATCTGGCCCTGGGCCACGCCCTGCTGGACCTCTGTCCGTCGGGCCGCATCCCGGTCCTGGACCGGCGCGAGGGGGACCGCTTCATCCTGCGCACCACGGCGGGCGATGCCCCGGGCGCGGGCCGGGCCAGCGGCCCCCTGCCCGGCGGTCCCCTGGCCGCCCCGGAGATACTGGCCCGCATGGAGGAGTTCGTGGCCGGGGCCGGCAACTGGGAGGCCACCGGCTGCTTCCACCGGGCCGGCATCCTGGACCCGGGGGCCGGACGCTTCCTCAGGGTCGTGGAGGACATCGGCCGGCACAACTGCATGGACCGGCTGGCGGGATGGATGCTGGCCGCCGGGGAGGATCCGCGGCGACTGGCCCTGTTCGCCTCCTGCCGCTTCACCGCCTCGCTGCTCGGCAAGGTGGCTCGCGCGGGCTTCGGGGTGGCCGTGAGCCGCTCCGCCCTCACCACCGCGGCCCTGGACCAGGCCCGGGACCTGGGCTTGACCCTGGCCGGCTTCGCCCGGGAGGGGCGGTTTACCGTGTTTCATGATCCCGTCGGCCGCATTGCCGACCCGGGGCGGACGTGAGCGCGCCTGCCCGCGACACGCTGACCGGCCTGGTTCTGGCCGGCGGCCGGAGCACCCGGCTGGGCCGGGACAAGGTGGAGTTGCCGGTGCACGGGCAGAGCCTGCTGGCCCGCACCGTGGCCCTGGCCGCCCGGTTCTGCGGCCGGGTGGTGGTTTCCGGCCGCAACCCCGCTGACCTGGGACTGGACCTGCCCTGGCTGCCCGACGACGTGCCCGGCCAGGGACCGCTGGGAGGCATCCTCACCGGCCTCACCCGTCTGGGCGGGCCGCTCCTGGTCCTGGCCTGCGACCTGCCGTTGCTGGACGCCGACACCGTGGCTCGGCTGGTGGAGCACCGGGCCGTCCGGCCCCCGGGCACGGTGGTCACCACCTTCCTCCAGGCCGCCACCGGATTCATCGAGCCCCTGGTGGCGGTCTACGAGGCCGCGTCCCGGGAGCACCTGGCCGCGGCCCTGGAGGCCGGGGAGCGCAAGCTCGCCCGCGCCCTGCCCGAGGCCGGAAGACACCTCATTCCCTACGGCCCGGAGCAGGCTCACGCGTTCTTCAACATCAACTACCCGGCCGATCTGGCGATCCTGGGCCGTCTTGACCGGTGTGCGGAGAACGGGGCATGAGCGCGCTGCGCCGCATCCTGGCTTCCCTCCTCCTCCTGGCCCTGCTGGCGCCTGCGGCCCGGGCCGGGGAGGCCGGCGCGCTGGACGCCGCGGGCCTGCGGAAGCTGGTGGCCGACGCCACCGCGGCCGGGGCCGTGGCCGTGGTGAACTACTGGGCCACCTGGTGCGGCCCCTGCCGGGACGAGATGCCGCACCTCCGCGCCCTGCGCCGCGAGTTCCGGGCGGACGAACTCTTTCTGGTAGGGGTGTCTCTGGACCTGGACGAGGCGTCCTACCGGGCCTTTGTCCGGAGCCATCCCTTCGGCTATCCCACGGCCTTCGGCGGGGAGCGGCTCATGGAGGAGCTGGGCGTGCGGGCCATACCGCGCACCGAGATATACGCCCCGGGCGGAGCCCTGCACAAGGTCTATGACGGCCAGGTGGACGAGGGAGCGCTGCGCCGGGAGATCAAGTCCCTGCTCCGTCGGGGCGCTGGAGGACGACCATGAGCTTCACCGACGGCCTGGGCCGTGCGGTCAACTATCTGCGCCTGTCGGTCACCGACCGCTGCAACCTGCGCTGCGCCTACTGCAGCCGCCGGGAGCAGACCGAGTACATTCCGCACGAGAGCATCATGCGCTACGAGGAGATGCTCACCCTGATCCGGGCCGTGCGAGGCATGGGGGTGAACAAGGTCCGGCTCACCGGGGGGGAGCCCTTCGTGCGCAAGGACTTCCTGGCCTTCCTGGGGCTGCTGCGGGAGGAGTTCCCGGACCTGGACCTGCGCATCACCACCAACGCCACCCTGCTGGCGGGCAAGGCCGCGGCCCTAAAGCTCATGGGCGTCAAGGTCCTGAACATCTCCCTGGACACCCTGGACCGGGAGAAGTACCGCCGCATCACCGGCCGCGACGCCCTGCCCGACGTGCTCTCCGCGGTGCACGAGTGCCTGGGCCGGGGCCTCAAGGTGAAGCTCAACGCGGTGGCCATCAAGGGCTTCAACGACGAGGAGCTGCCCGCTTTCCTGGACCTGGTGCGGGAGCTTCCGGTGGAGCTGCGCTTCATCGAGTACATGCCCATGGGCGGCTGCCTGGAGTGGACCGAGGGCCGGCTTTGGAAGGCCGAGGAGATCCTGGCCGCGGCCTCGGCCCTGGCCGATCTCGCTCCCCTGTCCCCGGACGGCGCGGACCGCGGCCCTTCGCGCATGTTCTCGGTGGCCGGCGGCCGGGGCAGGGTGGGGCTCATCTCGCCCATGTCCCGGCATTTCTGCGACTCCTGCAACCGGCTGCGGGTCACGGCCGACGGCCGGCTGCGCACCTGCCTGTTCTCGGACCGGACCTTCCGGCTCCTGGGCTACTTGCGTGCGGCCGGGTTCAGCGAGGCCGGCCTGGCGCGCATCATCCGGCGGGCCATGGCCACCAAGCCCCTGGGCTACAAGCTGGTGGAGGAGCGCATCAACGGGGCCGCGGCCCGGGACCGGGCCATGTCCGCCATCGGAGGATAGGGGCTTGGACCTGCCGACCTTCGAATCCCTGGTGCGCTCCGAGGCTGCGGCCCGACGGTTCCTCCTGCCCTTCTGCTGGAAGAACCACCAGCGCTTCTGCCCCCGCTGCCGGCGCCGGAAGAACTACCGACTGGGCAGCGGCCGGCGGCGCTGCGCCCGCTGCCGCTACACCTTCCACGACTTCACCGGCCGCTGGGTGAACATCGGCCAGCTCTCCTGCGCCGACTGGCTGCGGGTCATCAAGCTCTTCGAACTGGGCCAGACCACGGTGGAGGCCACCCAGCAGCTCCGCATGACCTACAACACGGTGTACAAGGCCATCTCGGTCATCCGTCTGGCCATCGTGGCCAACGCGCTGGACGCCCGCCAGCTTCTGGGGCCCGGCTCCCTGCTGGGCCTGACCCTGGACGGCCGCCGCAACGAGGGGGCGGCCCCGGCCTCGGTGTTCGGGATCATGGATAAGGGCGGGATGGCCTTTGTGGACCTCATCCCGGGGTTCAGCGCCGAAACCCTGCTGCACTTCAAGCTCAACTTCCGGCTCAAGGTGGCCCGGCTGGGCAACATCGTCTACACCGACCGCTACCAGCGCTACGACACCCTGGCCTGCTGCGTGGGAGACTCCCTGCCCCTGGAATACTTCAAGGGCCTGTCCCGCAGCGTGGCCGTGGACGGACGCCAGGGCTTCTGGCGTTTCGCCCGGCAACGGCTGCTCAAGTTCCACGGGGTGACCCGCCAGCGCTTCCCGCTCTACATCAAGGAACTGGAGTTCCGCTACAACAACCGGGAAAAGGACATCTTTCCCATTCTCGCCGAGTACCTGTGTCAATTTGTGCCAGGACTTGAGTGAGTCTCGTTTTTTTGCCATAGTGTGCTCTGATCCATAAAAGGGCGACTGATAGGAAGATTCCTCTCGATGTAATGTTTCCGGTTTCTTTTCAACCAAGGAGGTGAGCCGCATGCAGGCCGTGTTTTCTTCCAGGGCGCCGTTCGCCGGGCTGGGTTTCGACCTTGCCCCGGTGAGGGTCGCGGCGTCGCGGATGATCGTGCACCGGGGCGGCCCCCCCAGAAGACCCGCGCGGCTTGCTCCCGTCGCGCCGGCGCCCGGCAGGTGGGGCTACGCCCTGTTGCTCTCCCTGTCCCGGGAGATCCGGGGGCGGTGACTTCAACCCTCAAACCAGGAGAGACACGCGATGAATATCTGCCGTCGTGACTTTCTCAAGCTCTCCGCCGCGGCCGGCCTGACCGCGGCATTCGGCGGCCTGGGCCTGAGCCTCGCGCCCACCGCCGCCCTGGCCTCGGAATTCAAGCTCAAGAACGCCAAACAATCCACTTCGGTGTGCTGCTACTGCTCGGTGGGCTGCGGCCTCATCGTGCACACCGACGAGGCTTCGGGCCGTGCGGTCAACGTGGAGGGCGACCCGGACCACCCGATCAACGAAGGCTCCCTGTGCGCCAAGGGCGCGTCCATCTGGCAGCTGGCCGAGAACGACAGGCGCATCCTCAAGCCCATGTACCGCGCTCCCTACAGCGACAAGTGGGAGGAGAAGAGCTGGGAGTGGATGCTGGACACCATCGCCCGCCGCATCAAGGACACCCGCGATGCGACCTTCATGGAGCAGAACGCCAAGGGCCAGGTGGTCAACCGCACCGACGGCATGGCTTCGGTGGGCTCCGCGGCCATGGACAACGAGGAGTGCTGGGTCTATCAAACCTTCCTGCGGTCTCTCGGCCTGGTGTACATCGAGCACCAGGCGCGTATCTGACACAGCGCCACTGTTGCGGCTCTGGCAGAGTCGTTCGGACGCGGCGCGATGACCAATCACTGGATCGACATCAAGAACAGTGATTGCATTTTCATCATTGGCAGCAACGCTGCCGAAAACCATCCCATCTCCTTCAAGTGGGTGATGAAGGCCATCGACAACGGGGCCACCCTCATCCATGTCGACCCCCGCTTCACCCGCACCTCGGCCAAGGCGCACATCCACGCCTTCATGCGCTCGGGATCGGACATCGGCATCTTCGGCGGCCTCATCAACTACATCCTGGAGAACAACCTGTTCTTCAAGGAGTACGTGGTCAACTACACCAACGCCGCCTTCGTGGTGAACAAGGACTTCAAGTTCTCGGCCGGCGTGTTCTCCGGACTGGATGCGGCCAACGGCAAGTACGACAAGAAGACCTGGGCCTACGATCTGGACAAGGACGGGGTGCCGGTGCGGGACGCGAGCCTCAAGAACCCGCGCTGCGTGTTCAACCTGCTCAAGAAGCACTATTCCCGCTATACCCTGGACAAGGTGGCCAAGATCTCCGGTACGCCCCAGGACGACCTGCTCAAGGTCTACAAGGCGTACGCGGCCACGGGCAAGCCGGACAAGTCCGGCACCATGCTCTACGCCATGGGCCAGACCCAGCACACCGTGGGCGTGCAGAACATCCGGGCCATGGCCATGATCCAGCTCCTCCTGGGCAACGTGGGCGTCGCCGGCGGCGGCATCAACGCGCTGCGCGGCGAGTCCAACGTGCAGGGCTCCACGGACCACGCCCTGCTGTTCCACATCATCCCGGCCTACATCCCGACCCCCCGGGCCTCGCTCCCCACCCTGGACGAGTACAACGCCAAGAACACGCCCAAGTCCAGCGACCCCAAGAGCGCGAACTGGTGGCAGAATCGGCCCAAGTACATGGCCAGCCTCCTGAAGGCCATGTTCCCTGCGCCTGATCCGGCCGTGTCCTACACCTACATGCCCAAGCTGGACGACGGGCAGAACGGCTCCTGGCTCAAGCTCTTCGACGAGATGAGCAAGGGCAAGTTCAAGGGCTTCTTCGCCTGGGGCCAGAACCCGGCCTGCGGCGGCGCCAACTCCAACAAGACCCGCACCGCCATGACCACCCTGGACTGGATGGTCAACGTGAACATCTTCGAGAACGAGACCGGCTCGTTCTGGAAGGGGCCGGGCATGGATCCCAAGAAGATCAAGACCGAGGTCTTCTTCATGCCCTGTGCGGTGTCCATCGAGAAGGAAGGCTCCATCACCAACTCCGGCCGCTGGATGCAGTGGCGCTATGTGGGGCCCAAGCCCCTGGGCGAGACCAAGCCCGACGGCGACCTCATCGCCGAACTGGCCATCAAGGTGAAGGACTTGTACGCCCACAAGGGCGGCAAGTTCCCCGAGCCCCTGCTGTCCCTCGACCCCGAAGGCTGGATGACCGGCCACGCCTTTGACGCCCACAAGGTGGCCAAGATCATCAACGGCTACTTCCTCAAGGACGTGAAGATCGGCGAGACGGTGTACAAGGCCGGCACGCTGGTGCCCTCCTTCGCCATGCTCCAGGCCGACGGCTCCACCTCCTCGGGCAACTGGATCTTCAGCGGATCCTACACCGAGAAGGGCAACATGTCCGCCCGCCGGGACAAGGCCCAGACCGACATGCAGGCCGCCGTCGGCCTGTTCCCGAACTGGACCTGGTGCTGGCCGGTCAACCGCCGGGTCATCTACAACCGCGCCTCGGTGAACCCGGAAGGCAAGCCCTACGCGCCCAAGAAGGCGGTCATCGCCTGGGACGCCGCCAACTCCAAGTGGGTGGGCGACGTGCCCGACGGCGGCTGGAAGCCCGGAGACAAGCATCCCTTCATCATGACCTCCGAGGGATTCGGGCGCATCTTCGGGCCGGGCCTGGCCGACGGTCCCTTCCCCGAGTACTACGAGCCGCTGGAGTGCCCGGTGTCCAAGCACCCGTTCTCCAAGCAGCTGCACAACCCCACGGCGCTCCAGTTCAAGGAGGAGTACAAGGCGGTCTGCGATCCCAAGTACCCCTTCGTGTGCTCCACCTACCGGGTCACCGAGCACTGGCAGACCGGCCTCATGACCCGCTACACGCCGTGGCTGCTCGAGACCGAGCCGCAGATGTTCTGCGAGATGAGTCCCGAACTGGCCAAGATGCGCGGCATCAAGAACGGCGAGAAGGTCATTGTCGAGAGCGTGCGCGGCTCCCTGTGGGCCATAGCCATCGTCACCCCGCGGCTCAAGCCCTTCACGGTCATGGGCAACACCGTCCACCAGGTGGGCATCCCGTGGCACTACGGCTGGGTCTTCCCTGAGAACGGCGGCGACTCGGCCAACCTGCTGACCCCGTCGGTGGGCGACCCCAACACGGGCATCCCCGAAACCAAGGCCTTCATGGTCAACGTGCGCAAGGCCTAAGGAGGACGACCATGCCCAAGACCTTCTTCATCGACCTGACCAAGTGCACGGCCTGCCGGGGTTGCCAGGTGGCCTGCAAGCAGTGGAACAAGCTCCCGGCCGAGCAGACGATCCAGCGGGGGACCCACCAGAACCCCGCCGACGTCTCGGTCAGCACCTACAAGCTCGTGCGCTTTTCGGAAAAGGAGCAAGGCGGCAAGATCAAGTACGTCTTCTTCCCCGATCAGTGCAGGCACTGCCTGATCCCGCCCTGCAAGGAGGTGGGAGACGGCTTCGTGGAGAACGCCGTCACCCAGGACCCCAAGTCCGGGGCGGTGGTGTTCACCGCGGCCACGGCCAAGTTCAGCGACGACCAGAAGCAGGAAGTTCTGGAGTCGTGCCCCTACAACATCCCGCGCTATGAAAAGGGCAAGGGCGGCCCCATGGCCAAGTGCACCATGTGCTTCGACCGCCAGGCCGAGGGGATGGTTCCGGCCTGCGTCAAGTCCTGCCCCACCGGGACCATGAACTTCGGCGAGCGCGGCGACATGCTGGCCCTGGCCAAGAAGCGCCTGGCCGAGGTCAAGAAGAGCAAGCCCAAGGCCCAGCTCCTGAATCCCGAAGACGTGAACGTGGTCTATCTCGTGGAGGAGGATCCCAAGCTCTACCACGAGTGGGCCGTGGCCGAGGCCAGCCTGCCCGGGCCCATGACCCGCAAGCAGTTCTTCGCCAAGGTCTTCGGACCGGCGCGTTCCCTGGCGTAGAGACACACCCCACCCCCATACAGCGGCGCCGCGGTCCCCCGTTCCGGGACTGCGGCGCCGGCTTTTTGCAGGCGGGAAGAGGCTAGGGGCGCTTGCGGGAGAGCACGATGCGACCCACCCCGGGCACCTCGGCCGCCAGGGTGTTGTCCGGCCCCAGGGCGCAGATGATGACCCCTCCGGACTTGGCGTGCAGCCAGACCTCGTCGCCGCGGCGCTCCCAGGCCACGGCGATGTCCTCCTCCGGGGTGGACCAGGAGCCCTTGCCGCGCTCCTTGAGCTCCAGGGCCACCGGGCCTTCCGCGGTCTGGCCGGCGTAGGCGCCGAGCAGGTCGGGATCGCCGCCGCCGCAGGACGCGAGAAAAAGGAGCAGGACTGGGGCCAGGAGGAGCTTCAGGCGGGAGGGCATGGCAACTCCGAGACTTTCCAGGTGAAACGGTTCTCCAGGTGGAACAGTCGGTCGAAGGCCCAGGCATGCAGGGCCATGGCCAGCCAGGCCAGGTCGCGCAGCAGGGTCAGGGGGCCTGCCTCGGCCTCCTGGCCGGTGAAGCAGCCGCAGCCGATGGGGATGTCCAGGGCCACCACCCAGGCCAGGCTCAGGGTGAAGGCCGCCATGAGCCCGGCCATGACGGCCAGGGCCGCCCGCACCCGAAGCCCGGCCACGGCCAGGGTCCCGCAGATGAGCTCCAGCCAGGGCAGCACCGCGGCCATGGGGTTCACCAGGAAGTGGGGAACGATTTGGTAGGCGGCGATGCTCTCGGCGAATTCCGCCGGGTACTGGATCTTGTAGATGCTGGCGTAGATGAACAGCCCGCCCAGGTAGAGGCGGAAAGCCAGGGCCAGGCGCGGATGGCCGAGCAGGGCGCGCAGGCGGGCGCTCATTTCCCTTCCTCCACGGGCTGGCCCAGGTCGGTCCAGGCGTCCAGGCCGCCGTCCATGACCTTGACGTTGGCGAGTCCGCGGTCGGCGAGCAGGAAAGCCACCTGCTCGTCGTAGAGGCGGCTAATGGTGCTTCCGTAGACGATGATCTCCGTGTCCGGGGACAGGCGGGAGAAGCGCATGGCGAATACGAAGTCGAACAGGCTGGCCGGCAGGTTCACCGCGCCTTTGACGTGCCGCCGGGCGTAGAACTCCGCCGGCCGGGCGTCCACGAACACCGCCCCCGAGTCGCGGCGCAGCGAAGCCCAGCCGGCGTCGATGCGCTCGGCCCGGGGCCGGGACCAGGCCGCTGGCGCCAGATCCACCCCGGCCGGGTTGGAGGCGTTGAACACCAGGCCCAGAAGCAGGGACAGGGCCAGGATGAGGGCGTAGTCCAGACGCGTGGCGGAGCGCACCCTGGAGGTCTGGCGCTCCACGAAGGAGATGATGTGGGCCTTGTGGCGCTTCTCGCCCTCCAGGTCCAGCCGGCACTGGGTGATTTCCTCCAGGAGCCGTTGCAGTTCCTGGTTGCGTTGGGCCAGGTCGCGGTTGGCCCTCTCCGCGGCCGCGAAGTTGCGGGCCTTGCCCAGGAAGACCAGGAAGCCCGCGGCGTGGGCCGCCAGCAGTTCCCGTTCGTCCAAGGAGAAGCTCTGGTCCGAGAGCGGCGGTCCCAGGGCGAGCAGGCCCTGGCACGAGTCGTCCACTGCGAACAGGACCACGGCCGCGACAGGGAAGGGCAGCCCGGCGCCGGCCAGCAGCCGCTTGTCCGCGAGCACCTTGCAGCTCATGGGGATGGGGTTGCCCTCGGCTCCGGCAAAGGCCTTGGCCAGGTTGGCGGACAGGGCGGCGCCCGGCGGCGGGTCCACCCCGCGGGCGGCCATGACCGGCTCCCCTTCCCGGTCGTCGCGCACCAGCACCAGGCCCTGGCGCGCCGACAGCGCGCCCATGCAGAGCAGGAGAAAGGACTCGGCCATGGCCGTGGCGTCGGCCTGGGGGGCCAGTTCCCGGCTGGCGTCGTAGAGGGTCTTCAGGTGGTAGGCCCGTTGGGCGAGTTCGCTGCGGGCGGCGTCGGCCTGGGCCGCGGCCTCCTCCAACTCGGCGTTCTTGGCCGCCAGCTCCAGGTTGAGCCGCCGGATGCGCTCGGTGGCCTGGGCGGTCTTGAGCGCGTTGGCCAGGGTTCCGGCCAGGCCCTGGAGGAAGTCCTGGTCCTCCCGGTCCAGGCCGGCGTCCTCCAGCCGGCCGGACAGGCCCAGGACCCCGACCATCCCGCCCCGGGCGGTCCAGGCCGCCAGGACGCGGGTGTCCGGGGGCAGGGGGGCCGGGGCCGCGGCCGGGAACTCGCGCAGGGAGAACAACTCCTCGCCCCCGAAGGGCAGCTGGGGGCGGTCCGGGAAGCAGGCCGCCAGGAGCTTCTCCAGGTCCGCTCCCAGGCCGTCGGCCTCGTCGGGCTCAAGGCCGCGGCGGGCCAGGAGGATCTCCCGGGTGAAGCGGTTGGCCGTGAGCACGAAGCCACGGGTTGCTCCCAGGGGGCCCATGGCCGTGAGCAGGAAGGCGTCCATGACCTCCCGGGGCGAAGACATTCCGCCCAGCTCCCGAGCCGTCTCGTAGAGCGTGGTCAGGTGCAGCAGCCGGCGGGAACCCATGGGAGGGCCTTCGGGAGATCAGGGCAGAAGGCCGCGGATCTTGGCCGCGAACTCGCTCTCGTCCTCGATTTTGCCCAGGTGGGTAAGGACCACGGCGCCGTCGCGCCGCACCAGCAGGGTGAAGGGGGTCTTGGGCTCGCCCAGGAGCTTGTGGTTGGCGAAGTCCGGGTCGGCCACCAGGGGATAGTCGGCCTTGTGCTCCTTGCGGGCGAAGGCCAACTCCTCGGGGGTGGCGCCCACTGCCACCGCCACCAGTTTCACCCGGCCCTTGAAGGCCGGGTCGCGCGCGAGGCGGGCATGGAGCTTGCGCAGGGCGGGGGCCTGTTCGTAGCAGATGGGGCAGTAGACTCCTACGATCTCGATGAGCACGAGGTCCGCAGCCACGTCGGCGATTCCGAAGGCGGCCTTCCCGCCGATGCCCAGCCAGGCCCGGTGGGCCGGGTTGTCCGGGGCGGGCAGGGCCAGGACGGGCAGCGTGTCCCCGGCCTTGGGCGGGTCCGCGGCCGGGGCGGGCGGGACCGCGCCCAGCAGGACGACGGCCAGCGCCAGGCAGGAAAGGAGGCGTCGCATGGGTGCTCCGGTTCAGGCCGCCAGGGCGGCCAGGGCATCTTCTTCGCTGTCGTAGATATGGGCCAGCTTGGTGATGCCGACCATGACGAAGACCTTGCGGAAGTTCTCGGACAGGCCGGACATGGCCACCTTCACCCCGCGCCGCTCGCACTGGGTGAGGAGTTGGATGAGCACCGCGATGCCGGCGCCGTTGATGGAGGCGTTCTCCTGGAAGCGCAGGAGCAGCTTGCCGCTCGCGTGGGCGGCGGCGTGCTCGAACTCCGCCACCAGGTAGGGTTCGGAGCGGGAGGTGACGTTGCCCTTGATCTCCAGGCAGGCGACGCCGTGGCGCTCGCATGCCGCGACCTCGTCGGCGTTCTTGCGGGCCAGGGTCAGGCGCTCCTTGGCCCGGGACAGGGCCGCGTCCAGGGCGTTGTCCTCGATGGGCTTGTTGATGAAGTCCGTGGCGTTCAGGTTCAGGGCCTTGACCGCGATGTCGATGTCCCCGTGGCCGGTGATGACGATGACCTCGGTCAGCGGGCTGATTTCCTTGATCCGGCGCAGGACCTCCAGGCCGTCCATGCCCGGCATCTTGATGTCGGTGAGCACGATGGCGGGCCGCTCGCGCTGGAAGATCTCCAGGCCCTGCTCGCCGTTCTCCGCGGTGAGCACGGTATAGCCGTACGTGCCCAGGAACAGCTCGAACATGGAGAGGATGGGCTTCTCGTCGTCGATGACCAGGATGGTGTCCATGCTCTTTTTCCTCAGGCGGCGAAGATCGGGAAGGTCAGGGTGAAGGTGGTGCCCACGCCCTCCTCCGAGTCCACCTGGATTTCGCCGCCGTAGTCTTTCACGATGCCGTAGGAGATCGCCAGCCCCAGGCCCATGCCCTGGCCGGTCTCCTTGGTGGTGTAAAAGGGCTCGAAGATCTTGTCCACCTTCGCCGCGGGGATCCCCGTGCCGGTGTCGGTCACGGTCAGTGCGGCCTTCCCGTCGCGCTGGAAGGTGCGCACGGTGATGGTGCTCTCGCCGTCGGGCCGGTTGCGGCGCTTGGCGTTGATGGCGTCGCGGGCGTTGGTCAGGAGGTTGAAGAAGACCTGCTGCAGCCGGTTGTCCTGGGCCTGGATGCGGGGCAGGCCGTTGTCCAGGTCCAGGCGCACGTCGATGTTCTGCAGCTTCATCTGCTGGGACACCAGCTTCATGACCGCGCGGACCGGCTCGTTCAGGTTCACCCGCTCCACGGCCAGGTCGGCCTTGCGGCCGAACTGGCGCAGGGTGTTGATGATCTCCTTGGCCCGCACCACCTGCGCCCCGATCTCGGAAGTGACCTTGGCCATCTGGTCGGTCTGCAGGGGCGCGCCCTGGTCGGCCACCCGGCGCAGGAAGTCGGCGCCCATCTTGATGGCGGTCAGGGGCTGGTTGAGTTCGTGGGCGATGCCCGCGCTCATCTCGCCCAGGGTGGTCATCTTGCTGGCCTGGATGAGCTGGGCGTCCTTTTCGATCATGTCCGTGATGTTGGTGGTGGACACGATGATGGCGTCTTCGTCCGCGTACTTGATGCCGCAGGCGTGCATGTTCACGAAGAAGGGGGAGCCGTCCTTGCGGCGGTGGATGATCTTGGGGAAGAACACGCAGGCTCCCAGGGTGAACGGCTTCTGACGGAAGCTGTCCAGGGTGTCCACGTTGTCCGTGGGCTCCAGCTCCCGGAAGGACATGCCCAGGAGCTCCTCCATGTCGTAGCCGTAGATCTGCTCGGCGCGGGGGTTGGCGTCCACGATCTCCAGGGTCCGCAGCCGGAGCACGAACACCGGATCCGGCCCGGCGTCGAACAGGGAGCGGTACTTGGCCTCGCTCTCGGCCAGGCGGTTGCGGTAGAGCTTGACCGAGCGGACCATGTACAGGAAGGAGTCCGCCAGTTGGAGCACCTCGTCGCCGATCTGTTTGTGACGGATGACGCATTCCCGGCAGTAGGCGGGCTTCTCGATCATGGCCTCGCCGCCCACGGGCCCCATGGTCCGGGCCACGTGCCAGCAGGGCAGGTCGGAGTTGTGGTAGGCCGGGCAGCGCTCCTCCCGGCCGTGCTCGCTCATGAGGTCCGCGTACTGCTTGCCCAGGTCCAGTCGGAAGTTCAGGTTCCCCTTGGAGATCTCGTCGGACATGCGGATGAGCCGGCTCACCGGCTGGGTGATGTAGCGGGAGATGTAGTGGGAGAGCAGGAAGATGATGACGCAGACCAGGGAGATGAAGCCCAGGAAGGTGAAGCGCAGCTTGGACACCAGGTTGTCGATGTGTCGCTTGTTCAGGCCCACGTGCACGGTGGCGATCTGGTAGATTCCCTCGAGCATGGGCACCGCGATGTCCAGGGTGGGCTCGCCATCCACCTCCAGGAGCTTCACGCTGTGCGGCCTGTTCGCGGGGATGTCGTTGGCCGTCCGCAGCGAGGCGGGGAAGGGGCGCACGAAGGTATGCGCCAGCACCTGGTGCTCCAGGTCTGCGATGAAGATGTAGTTGACCAGGTACTTGCGCTCGCCGAGCTGGGCCGCCTCGTAGGACAGGACCAGGAGCTTGGGCAGGTCCTTGTCCAGCACGTGGGAGCTGCCCCGGTCGGCGATGGACTGGGCGATGGCGATGCCGCGGTGCTCCAGCTCCTTGGTCAGGCTGGAGATGAGGATGTAGCGGGCGAGAAGCGCAATAAGCACGCTGATGAGCAGCATCACCAGCAGGATGGACGAGAAGATCTTGTTCTTGAGGCTGATGTTGCGGAAGCGGACCATATCCCCGCCGTCCCGGGGCTACCCGGAGGTGCCGTTGGCCGCCAGGGGGGCGCCCCCGGTGTTGCGCAACGTGCTGCGTACCTTGTGCCAGTCGGTGATGAGCACGAAGGTGCCGTTCTTGAAGCGGGTGAAGTACACCCGGTCGAAGCCCTGGTGGTCGGTGGGGCTGAAGTCCAGGGTGTTGGCGATGCCCAGGGAGAAGTTCCGGATGGACTCCACCGCGTCGATGAACCGCTCCCGGTTGAGGTGCGGGCCGGCGCGGCGCAGGCCCTCCACCAGGACCTTGGCGTTTATGTAGCCCTCCAGGCCCACGGAGTTGGGCCGCTCCTGGGGATAGTACTTCTTGAGCAGGTCGATGTATTCGCCCGCGCCCCAGAGCAGGGTCTGGGACTCTGGGGATTCGGGCGGAGGCACCACCTGGGTCACGAAGACGTTCTCCGAGTCCGGGGGCAGCCTTCGGGCCAACTCCTCCGCGCCCACGAAGGACACGTTGTGGAACAGGGGATCGAAGCCGCGGTGCTTGGCCAGGTTGATGAACTTGGCGCAGGGCTCGTAGGTGCCGATCATGACCACGGCCTCGGCTCCGCTGGCCACGATGCGCTCCAGGCCCTCCTCCACGTCCAGGGTGCCGCGGACGTAGGAGCCGCGGGCCACCGGGGCCAGGCCGTACTGCTTGAGCGCGATTTCAGTGCCCTTGAGCCCGTCGAAGCCGTAGGCGTCGTACTGGTAGAAGACCGCGATCTTGGTCAGGCCCAGGTCTTCGACGAAGCGGCGCACCGCCTCGGCGGTTTCCTGGTAGTAGGAGGCGCGGACGTTGACGATGTAGCGATGGAAGGGTTCGCGCAGGGCGTTGGCGCCGGTGAACATGCCGAGCAGGGGGATGTGCGCCTCGTCCACCAGGGGGATGATCTTCACCGTGGTGGGGGTGCCCACGTAGCAGAACAGGGCGAAGACCTGGTCGTCGATGATGAGCTTCTGGGTGTTGGCCACGCAGCGCGGGGGGTCGTAGCCGTCGTCATAGGTGATGAGGTTCAGCTTGCGGCCGTGCACCCCGCCCTGGTCGTTGACGTGCTTGATGTAGGACATGGCCCCCAGGAGGGTCTGGGTCCCCAGGAAGCTGGCGTGGCCGGACAGGGCCAGGGAGGAGCCGATGCGGATCTCCTCGTCCGAGATTCCGGGGTCCCGCCGGTCGCTGGTTCCTGCATCCTCCTTGGGTGAGCCGCAACCGGCCAGGAGCACGCATGTGAGCAAGGCCAGGATGGAAATGGCTCGCTTGGACATGGACACCCCCCGAACCCCGCGCCTCGCGCAGGGCATGACGATCATGTAGCACACCAGCCGCGGGGGTCAAGCCGCGGGGATGACAAGCATATCGATCTCAAGCTCCGAGCCCCAGCCCGGGGACCATGACCTGGCCGGTGAGCCTGGTCTCGTATCCGCCCAGGGCGGATATCTTGGCCTGGAGCGCCGGGTCGCGCAAAAGGTCCAGCACCGCCTCGGTGCGGTGGTCGGCCAGGTCCGCGGCCACCAGCAGGTCGTAGCGCTCCCGGGCCAGGGGCACGAAGTCCAGGCCCAGGGCCTTGGCCGCGGCGAAGATGCCCAGTCCCGCGTCCGCCGCGCCGGTGAGCACGTTCACGGCCACGGCCATGTGCGTGAACTCCTCCTTGGCGTATCCCCGCACCGCGTCCGGCGCGATGCCGGCCTGGCCCAGGCTCCAGTCCAGGAGGATGCGGGTGCCGGCGCCGCGTTGCCGGTTGACGAAACTGACGTCCTCCCGGGTCAGGTCCGCCACCCCGCGGATGCCCTTGGGATTGCCCGGGGCCACCATGAGTCCCTGGTGGCGGATGGCCAGGTTGACCACCGTGAGGGCCCGGCCCGGGAGATGCTTGGCGATGAAGGGGAAATTGAAGTCGCCGGTCTCCGGGTCGAAGAGATGGGCTCCGGCCATGGGGGCCAGGCCGTCGCGCAGGGCGGCGAATCCGCCCATGCTGCCCACGTGGGTGGAGGCAAGGCGGATGGGGCGGTCCAGGCCCATGAGTTCGTTGGCCAGGAGGTCCAGGGTGTTGTCGTGGGAGCCCACCACCACCAGGGTGCGGGAAAGCTCCTCCTCCGGGACCAGGAGCCGGGCGCGCACGGGGCCGCCCGCGGGGACGCCCTCGCTTGCGGCCGGGATGGCGGCCACGGCCTGGGCCTTGGTCAGGGTGGAGATGAGTCCGGCCCCCCGGGCCAGGGGGGTGGCCACGTTGCGGTCCCCCACCCGGCCCATGGCCAGGCGGACCAGTTCGGTCATGCCCGGCCGGGACGGCGCGGCCCGGGTGAGCACCGCCTCCACTTCGCGCCGCTCCGGTCGGGCGGTGCGGCCGAGCCAGGCGCAGACCGGGGACAGTATCTCCTCGGCGCAGACCACCGCGCTCACCGGGTAGCCGGGCGCGCCCACCAGGAGCTTGCCCCTGGCCGCGCCGATGAGGGTGGGCTTGCCGGGCATCACCGTGAGGCCGTGCACCAGCACCGGGCCGAACGTCTCGAAGGTGGAGCGGGTGTAGTCCTTGCTCCCGGCCGAGGAGCCCGCGCCCACCACCACCACATGGGCGTCCGAGTTCAGGGCCGCGTCCACCGCCGCGGCCAGGGCCTCGGGGTCGTCGGGCACGGGCGGGACGCGCCGGGCCTGGCACCCCCAGGAGCTGGCCAGGGAGCACAGCACCATGGAGTTGCTCTCCACCACCTGCCCCGGGCCGGGCTCCGGCCGGCCGGTGAAGTCCAGCACCTCGTCGCCGGTGGGGATGACCGCCAGGCGCACCCGCTCCCAGCAGCGCACGTCCCAGATGCCCGCCGAGAGAAGCGCGCCCACGTCGTAGGGGGTGATGCGGTGGTTCTGGGGCAGGACCAGCTCCGTGGCCACCAGGTCCTCGCCGATGCGGCGCACGTGCTGCCAGGGGAAGGCCGGCTTCTCCAGGGACACGGAGTCCGCATCCTCGGCCAGCACGTGTTCGATCATGACCACCGCGTCCATGTCGGGAGGCAGGGGGTGTCCGGTGTTCACGGCCACGGCCTGGGCGCCCTTGGCCAGGCGCACCGGCCGGCCCTCGCGCGCGGCGAATGTGGCGGCGCTTTGCACCGCGAACCCGTCCATGGCCGCGGAGTGGAAGGTGGGCGAGGAATAGCGGGCGAAGACCGGGGCCGCGGTCATCCGGCCGGCGGCCTCGTGGGCGGGGACCATTTCGGGAAGCACCAGCCGGTCGCGGTCCAGGACGGCCATGGCCGCTTCCAGGGCCTCCTCCACCGACACCATTTCGAGATAGACGTTGCGCTGCATGGGGTCCTCGACGGGTTCAGATGAGCCAGACGTTCACCTCGGTCCCGGCGGCCAGGCCCTCGCGCCGGGCGCTGACCGTGACCAGGCCGTGGGCCTCCACCATGGTGCGGATGAGCCCCGACTTGCCGGTGCGGGGGTGGGCCAGGGGCAGGTCCCCGGCCCGTTCCTCCAGGGCGACGCGGACGTAGTCCTCGCGGCCCGGCTTGGAGGCCAGGTTGCGGGCGAGCAGCGCCCGTCGGCTGGGGCGCAGGGCCGGGTCGAAGGCCCGGGCGAAGCCGGAAAGATGGCGCAGGAGCGGCTGGCCGAAGACCAGCATGACCACCTGGGCCGAGGTGATCTGGCCGGGCAGGCCCAGCACGGGCTTGTTGTCCAGGCGGGCCAGGATGGTGGGCTTGCCGGGGCTGATGGCCACGCCGTGGGCCAGGATCTCGGCCCCCAGGCCGTCCAGGACCTCCACCGTGAGGTCCCGGACGCCCACCGAGGAGCCGCCCGAGACCAGCACCAGGTCGCACTCGGCCGCGGCCCGGGCCAGGGCCGCGGTGAGATCCTCCCGGCGGTCGGGCACGATGCCGTAGGTCCTGGCCTCGGCCCCGGCTTCGGCCGCCAGGCAGGCCAGGGCGTGGGAGTTCACGTCCCGGATCCGGCCCGGCCTGGGCGCGGCCGAGACCGGGACCAGTTCGTCGCCGGTGGACACGATGCCCGCCCTGGGTCGGCTGTGGACCAGGGCCCGGCCCACGCCGAAGGCGGCCAGCAGGCCGATCTCCTGGGCGCGCAGCCGGATTCCGGCGGGCAGGAGCATGTCGCCGCGGGTCCCGTCCTCGCCCCGGAGCATGACGTTGTCGCCCGGGGCCAGGCTCTTGCGCACCTCGATGGTTCCGGCCCCCAGGTCTGCGGTGTGCTCCACCATGACCACCGCATCGGCCCCCGGGGGCAGGGTCCCGCCGGTGGTCACCTCCAGGCACGAGCCGGGCCGCAGGGGCGCGTCGGGCACGGAGTCGATGGCCGCGCTCCCGGCCAGGTCCAGGTAGCCCGGGTTGGTGTCGCCGGCGCCGAAGGTGTCGGCCGCGCGCACCGCGTAGCCGTCCATGCAGGAGCGGTCCGCGGCGGGCAGGTCCTCGGGAGCCGCGATGTCCGCGGCCAGGGTGCGGCCGTGCAGATGGTCCAGGTCGGCCTCTTCCGGCGCGGTGGGCGCGAAACCCGTCAGCAGGGCGGTGAATTCCGCCGGGGAGAGGAGGTGGAAGAAGTCCTGCTTCATGATTGGCGTTTCGTTGAGGGGATCGGCGGGTTCGATACAGCCCTTAACGCAAACCCCGCCTCTGGACAGAAAGGCGGGGTTTGCGCAGATTCTGGCACCAGGATTTCAGATGATGAGCCCGTCGCAGGACTCCAGCATGGGCTGGCGGATGTAGTGGCCCATGGGCGCGATGTACACCTGCAGGCCCTCGTCGCGGGCGAAGCGCAGGGCGGGGATGAAGTCCGAGTCCCCGGCGATGACCACGATCTTGTCCACCTGCCGGCGCATGGCCAGGCGGGCGATGTCCAGGGCGATCATCACGTCCACCTGCTTCTGCTGGAAGTCGTGCGACAGGTGTTCGGCGGTGATGGCCTTCTGGTTGGCGGCGATGTCCTGGACCACCGAGGAGTGGACCTTCCAGCCGTAGTAGGCGATCTCGCCGGTGCGCAGGCAGAAGTTCTCGCGGGTGGCGATCTCGGCCAGGAAGCGCTCCTGGGCCACGGCCGAGGGGGTGTTGGAGTAGTCCTGGGCGTCGTAGGTCGTGGGGTCGGTGACGTAGCCCTTGAAGGGCGGGCAGTCGTAGAAGAACACCCGGTACAGGGTGTCCCCGGCCACGCAACGGTGCTCCAGGATGCCCTTGCGGCAGATGTCCAGCACGTCGGTGGCGGTGGGGTAGCGGTTGTTCTGTTCCCGGAACTTGGCCTTGAGGAAGCTGCCGTCGATGAGGATGGCGGTTTTCATGGGACGCTCTCTTCGGGTTGCGATTGTGGGGATCTGTTATCCATAAAGGCGGCCGGCGCAGCGGCCAAGAATGTGAGCATATCCGAGCGCGGAGCGAAAGAGAACCGAAATGTTGGACGTTCGCGGCCTGGCGTCATTGCTCCTTTGCGCCGCCGCCGTCGTTCTGGCCCTTGTCCTTGGCCTTGGGCACGGTGAACACCTTGCCGTCCTCGGTGCGGATGGTCCCGGCCGGCGGCGCTGCCGGCGGCTTCTGCGGCGCGGTCTTCTGGCCGGGCCGGATTCCTTCCTTCTCGGCGTCCTCTATGGTCACGAGGGCGCCGGCCGGCGCGGCCCAGGTCAAGCCCAGGCACAGGGTCAGGAACAGGGCGGGGATGGTCTTGGGCATGGCGGGCCTCCCGGGTCAGTGCTGTACGGCGGATCCCACGCCGCCGCTCCGGGCGGCCTTGGGGATGAGAAACTGCATGATGAGGTCGTCGAAGGTGACGGCCCGGTTGTTCCCGCCGCCGCCGATGTTGTGCAGTCCGATCTCGTCGCGGTTGGCGGGGAACGCTCCGCTCTCCGGGGTCACGTAGGTGGCGGTGCGCAGCGTGCCGCCGTCGCTCAGCAGGGTGAAGTCCGTGGCTGCGGGGTTCACCCGGCTCCAGGTGCACTGGGCGCAGGTGGTGGAGTTCCACGCGGAGCGCAGGAAGGTGAAGTAGTCCGAGGTGGAGTTCCAGGCGTCTTTCTGCACCGGAGGCCAGGTGGGGTAGGGCGTGCTGCCGGTGTATTCGTATGAGGGGTAGTAGACCTGGCGCCGCGCGCCGTAGTCGTTGGGAATGGCGTTGGGCGTGCGCGGGCTGCACCCGCCGGGATTGGACGGGTTGGAGGCGTCGCCGTAGTAGACGCTGATGTCGCTCACCTTGATCCCGTCGACGTACTTCTCCCAGACCCGCAACAGCAGGCTGGAGTTGTCGGTGAAGCACTGGCCGTCGCGGATCCACTGGTCGCCCCGGATGCAGGCCTCGTTCTCGATGTCCCGGTAGGCCACCCACTGGCGGCGCTCCTGTCCCCCGCTCACCCATTGCTTCCAGAGCACGAGCAGGCAGCGGTTGGCCAGGGAGCCGCCGCCCGCGGTGGAGGGCTTGATGGAGTCGGGGATGTAGTCGCGCCAGCCCTGGGGCACGGTGCAGGAGTTGAGGTGGTTGTAGCGCATGAAGGACAGGCCGAACGTGTTGTATTGGCCCGCGGTTTCGGACTCGTGCAGCCGGAAGCTAAGTCCCCCGGCCCCGTAATCGAGCTGGTAGCCCCAGCCGTTCTTGACCTGGATGTCGTACCCGAAGAGATGGCCGGTGGAGTTGGACCAGAACTGGGAGAACAGCGCATTCTTGTCCAACTGCAGGGTCTCGTAGCGGATGTGGGTGGGGTTGGGCCAGCAGGCGCTGTCGGCGTCGCGGGTCGCCGCGGGCTGCACCGACGCCGCGTAGTAGATGTGGGTGCCGGTGCCCGAAGTGAACCCCTGGACATGGAACTTGGGGTTGGGTTTCCAGTCCTCCATGTTCTCGAACCCGATAGCGACGTTGGAGTTCTCCCCCCTTTCCAGTTCTTCCCCGGCCTCCAGCTCCTGATCGAAGTTTATGGTGTAGGACACTTCGCTGGACGAGGAGAAGCCGCCGCTGCCTGCGCTCCCTCGGGAGTCGATCTCGGCGGTCTTCAGGAGGACCACCCGGTCGCCGGCGCTCACGCTGACAGCGCCGGTGAGCCCGGACAGGGTGAGCACGTTGGACCCGGAGTCGAAAGCGGCGGTGGCGTACTTCACGACGGAGTCCCCCGCCAGGATCTGGCCGTTGCGGTCCGGGAAGACGGAGCCGGCGGAGGTGGACAGGGTCAGGGTTCCGCCCTTGGCCACGCTCTGCGATCCGGTGGGGGGCAGGGTCATGTAGACGCTCTTGCCCGATCCCAGGGTCACCGCGTCGGCGAGGGTGAAGGTCACGAAGGGGGCGTTCACCGAGGCCGAAGTATAGGAGTGCAGGGAGTTGTCCTCCACCTCCAGGACCCCGGAGGTCGGCAGGACGTAGCCCGGGGGCATGGCGCCGGGAAAGCGGACCGTGATGCTGGTGGTCGCCGTCTGGTCGGACATGGCGACGAACCAGTAGGGGTGGACGTCCAGGGTGAAGCTGCCCAGGTTGCCCGGCAGGTTCACGGTGGCCCCGTCCAGGGCGATGAGCACCCCGGCCTTGTCGTCCTCGGCGGAGCCGTCGCCGTTGTCGTCGCCTTTGCCGCCGTACTGGTTGGCCAGGTAACGGAAGCCGGCCTCGGCGTTGTAGTAGACCTTCTCGGCCATGTTCGACGCTGCGGTGTCCAGGTTCGCCGTGCCCAGGAAGGAGACCACCCCGGCGGCCAGGGCGCCGAGGAAGACGATGGCCAGGATGACCAGGACGAGCACGGAGCCGGCGGGGCTTGGCTTGCGGGTCGATTCGGGTCGCATGGGCGCTCCTGAAAGGCGTCTCAGGGGGTGTTGGCCGCCCCGGTGTTGCGGGGGTTCAAGGTGGTGGTGAAGACATGGGCGATGTCGCCGCCCACCGGGTCGCGCGGCCGGGTGAGGCGCAGGGTGATGATGACCTCGTAGAGCTGGTCCAGGTCGTTGCCCGTGGTCCAGTCGGTGACGCCGTCGGCGCGGCGGTAGGCGAAGAGGCTGGAGCCCGCGGGGTAGCTCGCCAGGTTCTCGATGAGCAGGTCGCCGTTCAGGGTGATGGTGTTCCCGGTCTGCTCCAGGACCTGGGCTCCGGCGGAGTTGGTGAAGCGTATGCTCGTGGGCTGGGCCTGGGAGACGGCGGTCAGGCGGCGCAGTTCGATGGCCATGCGGGTCAGGGCCAGGCGGGCGCGCTGGGTGGTCTCCACGTCGGCGCGGGAGGACATGAAACCCCTGGCCCCCACGGTCAGGGAGGAGAGGGTCAGCACCGCCAGGACGCCCAGGATCGCCAGGGCGAGGATCATCTCCAGCAGGGTCAGGCCGCGGTTCCGGGGGCTGCGCATGGCCGGCCTCACTCGGTGAACAGCGAGCCCAGGCTCTGGTCTCCGCTGGTGAGGGTGACCAGCAGGGTGAGGCCGGCGCTGTAGGTGTCGGTCACGGCCGAGGGAGTGTATACCTTGTCCGCGTCCGGATCGGAGAAGGAGAGGTAGCCGGTCCTGGCGTCGTTCACCAGACCGGCGTGGTTGGCGTTCACGTAGGCCGCCACTCCGGGCAGAGTCATGGAGCCTGCGGCTATCTGGCCTTTGTAGTAGATGGTGATGTCTTCCAAGGCGTTGCGCAGGGCGACCTCGTCGTTGAAGGAGAGGGTTCCCGCCGCGCCCCGGCCCATGCTGGTGGAGGCGAACAGGCCGGCCATGGCCGCGGCGGCGGCCAGGATGACCACGGCCACGATGACCTCGACCAGGGTGAAACCGAAGGGGCGGCGGGTGCGCATGGCCGGCCTCAATCCCGGACGTAGCCGGTGCCCGGGGTGATGCGCACCGCCCCGGCCTTGCCGCCCACGGTGATGGACGCCGCGGCCGAGCCCGACGTCAACTCGCTGCCCGCGCTGGCCGCGGCGTCGGAGTAGGGCGCGCCCCGATTGTCGAAGGACACGGTGAAGGCGGTCGTGCCGATGCCGGAGGGCAGGGTCACGGTGTCGGAGTCCATGCCCGGGAAAGGCTCGCGGTTGGCGGTGTCGCCCCCGGAGAACATCCAGTAGCTGGATCCGGTGGAATGCACCCCGTGGACGCTCACGTTGTTGATGGACCGCATCTGGGCGTAGCGGATGCGGGTCTTGAGCAGTTCGATGCTGGAGGTCAGGTCCTCGCCCATGTCTCCGACCCGGGGCAGCACCACCGCCGCCAGCACTCCCAGGAGGATGAGCACCGCTATCACCTCGAGCAGGGTGAAGGCCCCGCAGGGGTGCGGAGCGCGTACACGGGCCCGTGAGACGGGTCGGCGTGGCGTAACCATGCCGACTAGATACTGCATTTTATCCAGGTTGCAAACTGCCGGACGGCGCGGACGGGCGGGACGGTTTTGCCCAGGATTAAAGAGACATCCGGCGAGCGACCACGAAAAAGCGGCCCCCGAGGAAACCCCCGGAGGCCGCGTCATTTCTGGTCGGGATGACTGGATTTGAACCAGCGGTCTCTGCGTCCCGAACGCAGCGCTCTACCAGGCTGAGCCACATCCCGACGACGTGGGAGGAGTCAAATAGACCTTTCGGAAGGTTTTGGCAAGGACAAAACAGGAGACAGAACAGGGGGGCGCATTCCCTGCCTCGCCTTTGCGGCCGTATGACTGGACTTTTCTGGGAAAAGGCGTTGTCCTCTGCCTGGAAATCCCGTACTCCTTACGGTGCGCTTTTGCATGCTGGCGAAGCGGGCGCGTTGATGATAGGGAAAGGCTGGGCCGGGCTGGAGCGCCGTGCCCGGTCCCGGAGTACACACGAAAGGAGAAACCGTGGTCAAAGTCGTTGTGGTGGACGACTCGGCCTTCATGCGCAAGGCCATCCAAACCATGCTGGAAAAGGATCCGGACATACGGGTCGTGGGCATCGCCCGTAACGGTCAGGAAGGCCTTGAACTGATCCGGAAGCACGACCCGGACGTGGTCACCATGGACATCGAGATGCCGGTCATGGACGGGCTCACCGCCCTGCGCCATGTCATGATGGAGATGCCCCGGCCGGTGCTCATGGTCAGCTCCCTCACCACCGAGGGCGCCGAAGCCACTCTCAAGGCCATGGAGCTGGGGGCCGTGGACTTCATCCCCAAGCAACTCTCCAAGGTTTCCCTGGACATCGTCAAGATCGAGAAAGACCTCCAGTGCAAGGTCAAGACCGTGGCCGGCCGCCGGTTTCGCGCGCCCGGCGCGCTGCGCCTGCGCGGGCCGGCAGCGGCGCAGGCCCCGGCTTCGGCCGAGCGGCCGCCCCTGGCGAGGCCCACGGGCGCGGCCAAGCGCGACGTGGTGGCCATCGGCGTCTCCACCGGAGGACCGCCCGCGGTGCAGAAGGTCCTTTCCCAGCTCCCCGACGGCTTCCCTGCGGGCATCCTCATCGCCCAGCACATGCCGGCCTCCTTCACCGGGCCCTTCGCCAAGCGGCTGGACGGCGTATGCCGGCTCTCGGTCAAGGAGGCCGAGAACGGCGAGCGGTTCGATGCGGGCATGGTGTACATCGCCCCCGGGGGGAGGCACCTGCGCATCGAGCTGCGAGGGGCCGGGCTGCGGGTGGTGGTCTCCGAGGAGCCCCGCGAAGCCCTGTACAAGCCTTCGGCCAACGTACTCATGGAGTCGGTGGGCACGGTGGCGGGACGCCGGGCCCTGGGGGTGGTCCTCACCGGCATGGGCTACGACGGCCGGGAGGGAGTCAAGGTGCTCAAGGACCGCGGCGGCCGGGCCCTGGCCCAGAGCGACGCCACCTGCGTGGTCTACGGCATGCCCAAGGCCATCGTGGACGCCGGCCTGGCCGACGAGATCGTGGATATTGACGACATGGCAGGAGCCATCCAGAGCAACCTCTACCTCTGACGCGTGGTCCGGGCGACTGCCCGGCCGCCTTGGAGGCGTCATGCTGGAATCCTCCGAAATCATCAGGCAACTCTCCTCCGCAGACCCGACGGAAGTGCGCGAGGCGGCCTTCGCCGCGGCCGAGGGCCGGGTGGAGGAGGCCGTCCCGGCCCTGGCCGCGCTGCTCAAGAGCTCCAACCTCGGGGTGCAGGAAGCCGTGGACATGGCCCTGCGCAAGATCGGGGGGGGGCGGGCGGTGGCCGCGGTGATCCCCCTGCTGCGCTCCGACGACGCCCCGGTGCGCAACCTGTCCATGGACCTCCTGCGTGCTCTGGGCAGCCAGGACCTGCCCGCGGTCATCAAGCTCCTGCACGACGAGGACCCGGACATCCGCATTTTCGCCTCCGACATTCTGGGCGCTTGCGACAACCCCATGGCCGTGTCCCCCCTGTGCGAGGCCATGCTCAAGGACCCGGAGGTCAACGTCCGCTACCAGGCCGCGGTGAGCCTGGGCGACCTGGGCCGTCCTGAGGCCGTGCGCAGCCTGAACCAGGCCCTGTCCGACGAGGAATGGGTGCAGTATTCGGTCATCGAGGCCCTGGCCAAGATCCGGGACGACTCGTCGGTGGGAGCCCTGGTTTCGGCCATGCACAAGAGCTCCGACCTGGTGGCCTCCATGATCGCCGAGGCCCTGGGCGAGATGGGCAACGTCAAGGCCGTGCCCCTGCTCCTGCGCTACATGGACAAGAGCTCCACCGCCCTGCGCAACAAGATCGTCAAGGCCGTGGTGCAGATCCTGGGAGGGCGCTCCCTGAACCTGCTGTCCGCGGCCGAGAGGGAGAAGTTCCGGGAGTACCTGCTGGTGGCCCTGGAGGACGAGGAGGAGGACATCCAGGATGCGGCCATCGTCGGCCTGGGGCACGTGGGCGAGGCCAAGGCCTCGGCCGCGGTGCTGGCCCTGGCTGCGCACATGGACCCGGACCACGACACCGAGCGCCTGGAGCCCGCCATCCGCTCCCTGGCCACCATCGGCCTGACTCCGGCCCTGGAGGAGGCCGTCCGCTCAGGCTCTCCGGAGTCCTGCCGGGTGGCGGTGGAGGTCCTCTCCCGGCTGCGCAGCCCGGAGGCGGGCAGGCTGCTGATGGAGCAGTTCTGGAGCCGGGAGCGCGACGTGCAGCGCCTCATCATGCTGGCCCTCAAGCAGTACGGAGGGGATGGGCTGCGCGAATTTCTGGTCCAGGTCCTTGACCGGCACAAGGACGGCACGGTCATCAAGGGCGCGCTCACGGTCCTGGGCAGGCTGTCGCCCGACCCCTCGGTGGGCGAGCGCCTGTGCTCCTTCCTGGCCCATCCCTACGACGACGTGAAGGAGGCCGCCCTGGAGGCCTGCATCGCCGTGGGCGGGCCGGAGATGGCCGACCGGTTCCGCAGCCTCTTCTCCTCTGAAGACCCCATGCAGCGGCTCATGGCGGTCTACGCCATGGGCAAACTGGGTTCGGAGGGCTTCGTCGACGAACTCAACCAGGCCCTGGAGGACGAGGTCCCGGACATCCGCAAGGTGGCCCTGGAGGCCTTCGCCGGCCTGTGCGTGGTGGACCTCCTCTCCAGCCTGCCCCACGTGGTGGCCAAGCTCTCGGACGAGAACCGGGACGTGCGGCTCACGGTGGTGGACATCATGGGCGCCTGCACCGGTTCGGAGGTGGAGCCCTACCTGCTGCAGGCCATGTCCGACAGCGACGACTGGGTCCGGGTGCGGGCGGTGGAGGCCCTGGGCCAGCGCCGCAGCCGGGACGCCGTGCCCCGGCTGGTGGAGCTCCTGGTCGAGCCCAACAAGCTCCTGGCCATCAAGGCCATCGAGGCCCTGGGGGCCATCGGCGGCCACGCCGCCTTCCGCTCCCTTCTGGAGGTCCTGAATACCGACAATGCCGACCTGCACGGCCCGGCCGAGGAGGCCCTGGAGCGCATCCAGCAGGAAGGCAACGAGGACGAGGGAGAGGCGTAAATGTCGGCCCTGTTCGCCAAGACCATTTCCCTGGGCAAGGAGTTCGTCATCAGCGATGACGAATTCCGCCAGCTGCGCGACTACATCTACGGGCAAAGCGGGATCTACATCGCGGACAACCGCAAGTACCTGCTGGAGAACCGGCTGCGCAACCGGCTCAAGCAGCTCAACCTCAAGTCTTTCGGGGAGTATTACTACTACCTGCAGTACGATCCGCAGCGCAAGCAGGAGCTGAACCGGCTCTTCGAGGTGGTCACCACCAACGAGACCAGCTTCTACCGCAATCCTCCCCAGCTCAAGGTGTTTCAGGACAACGTGCTCTCCGAGGTGATCGCGGCCCTGCGCAAGAAGGGCGAGAAGCGCCTGCGCATCTGGAGCGCTGGCTGCTCCACCGGCGAGGAGCCCTACACCGTGGCCATGCAGGTCATGGACGTGCTGGGCCCGGAGCTTCACTCCTGGGACGTGAAGATCACGGCCAACGACCTGTCAGAGGCGGTGCTGGTTTCGGCCCGCCGGGGGCAGTACAACGAGTATTCCCTGCGCACCACGCCCAAGGAGGCCATGGCCCGCTATTTCGAGCCGGAGAACGGGACGTTCAAGGTCAAGCAGGAGGTCAAGAGGCTGGTCAGCTTCGGACAGATCAACCTCTCGGACCGGGCCCAGCTCAAGCGGGTGGAGCGCTCCCACGTGGTCTTCTGCCGCAACGTCATCATCTATTTCGACGACGAGATGAAGAAGCAGGTCATCGCCTCCTTCTACGACAATCTTCTGCCCGGAGGCTTCCTGCTCATCGGCCATTCGGAGTCGCTGCACAACATCTCTCGGGCCTTCAAGCCGATGCACTACCCCGGGGCCATCATCTATCGCAAGGAGGAGTAAGGCAGGCATGTCCGAAGACAAGCGCAAGGATTCCCGGGTGGGGAAGACGTTCCGGGTGGAGATCCGGGAGTTCCGCTTCCCCCTGGCCAAGCAGCCGAGCTTCGAGGTGCGCTGCGCGGACATCAGCGCAGGCGGCCTGCTGCTCGAGTGCCGCAGGAAGTTCGAGGCGGGAGACAAGCTCCAGGTGAAGATATTCATTCCCAGCCTGAACAAGTACCACCCTGGGTTCTTCAAGGTCTTCGAGAGCGACGCCGGACAATTTCTCCAGGCCATCGCCGAGGTGGTGCGGGTGGACGACGTTGTCCCCTTCACCAGCTACCACCTGGGCATCAGGTTTCTGGACATCGACCATGACGACTGGAACGCCTTGCGCAACTTCATCGCCAAGGCGCAGTAGACGGGAAACGCGCGAGACGTCCCGGCCCGCGAGACGGGCGGGGCGTTAAGGAGAGGGCCGACGTGGGAGCGAAGGTTCTGGCCGTGGCCAACCAGAAGGGAGGGGTGGGAAAGACCACCACCTCCTTGAGCCTCGGAGCCGCCCTGGCGCGCATGGGCAAGAAGACCCTGGTCATGGACCTGGACCCGCACGCCTGCGCGTCCATCCACCTGGCGTTCTATCCCGAGGACATGAAGGTCACGGCCTACGACATCTTCCAGACCGAGCGCGCCGACTGGCCGGAGCTCTGGAAGGAGATGATCAGGCCGGCCGGCGCCGCGGGCTTCGATTTCGTGGCCTCCAGCATCCGTCTCTCGGAGCTGGAGATGGACCTCAAGTCGCGGCCGGGCCGGGGCCAGATCTTCCACGACGCGCTCATCCTGGTGCGAGAGAACTACGATTACATCGTGGTGGACTGTCCTCCCCACGTGGGGGTGCTCCTGGTCAACGCCCTGGTGGCCGCGGACCTGGTCATCATCCCCATCCAGACCGACTTCCTGGCCCTGCACGGGCTGCGGCTCATCTGCGACACCATCCGCACCCTCAACCGCATCCTGCCCCAGCCCATCCAGTTCCGGGCCCTGCCCACCATGTTCGACCGCCGGGCCGGGGCCTGCCGGCGGGTGCTCAACCTGTTGCGCAAGAAGATCGGCGACAAGATGTTCGAGACGGTGATCAACCTGGACACCAATTTCCGGGAGGCCAGCGCCAAGGGCAAGGTCATCTACGAGATCGATCCCAACACCCGCGGCGCGGTGGAATATTCACTTCTGGCCAAAGAGATCGTGCAGCATGAAAACGCCTGAAGAATACTTCCTGGAGAAGAACTTCCTGCCCGAAGGCGAAGGCGCCGGCTACACACCGGCGGAGACGGCCTTCCTGCAGAAGTATATGGGTTGGGGCGAGGAAAAGCCCCAGGACGCCGTGTCCATGCCTGCTCCGGCCCGGGTGGAGGCCGCTCCGGGCTTCGCAGCCCCGGCCGCGCCGCCGGCGGCTACTCCGGCCCCCGCGGCCTCCGGCGCTCGGGCCGCGGCCAAGGCCCGGCCCGGGATCCCGGACGAGCCGGACATCCTGGCGACCCTCAAGAACGAGGAATTCGTGCAGCTGGTGGGGTTCAAGGTCGGGGGACAGGAGTTCACCGTGCCCATCGTGGTGGTGCAGGAAGTCATCCGCCACGTGACTCCGACCCAGCTCCCGGCCGCGCCCTACTTCCTGGCCGGGATCATCAACCTGCGCGGCCGGGTCACTCCCCTGGTGCGGCTGCGCACCCTGCTCGGGGTCGGGGGCGCGGACGCGGACTCCCGCTTCATCGTGGTGGTGCGGCGCAAGGGTCTGCAGCTGGGCCTCATGATCGACACGGTCAAGACCATGTACCGCATGGACCAGAAAGGCATCGAATGGGGCGTGGAGTCCAGCCTGGGCGCCAATGTCGAATACGTGGCCGGGCTCATGAAACCAGAGCACGGCAAGCTCGTGGGCGTCATCTCCATCGATCGCATCGTAGACAAGGTCCTCAGGGGCTAGGAGCACGCCATGTCTAAACAAATCCTGATAGTGGACGATTCGAAGACGGTGCGTAACCTCGTGGCCTTCATCATGAAGAAGGAGGGCTTCAAGGTGACCGCGGCCGAGGACGGCCTGGACGGCCTGGAAAAGCTCTATTCCATGGAGAAGGTGGACCTCATCATCTCCGACGTGAACATGCCGCGCATGGACGGTTTCACCTTCATCAAGACGGTGCGTGAACAGGAGGCCTACCGGGACGTGCCCATCGTCATCCTGTCCACCGAGGGACAGGAGAAGGACATCCAGCAAGGCCTGGGCCTGGGGGCCAACCTGTACATGGTCAAGCCCGCCCAGCCGGAGAAGATGGTCAAGAACGTCCGCATGCTGCTCGGCGTCTAGCCGGCGTCGGGACAGCCCGCGCCCTGAGGTGTTTCAATGAGCCAAGAGTTCATGGATCCGGAAATCTTCGCCGACTTCATCGTCGAAGCCAAGGAGCATCTGGAGACCATCGAGCCCAACCTGCTCGAGCTGGAGCAGAGTCCGGAGAACCTCGACCTCCTGAACGACATCTTCCGGCCCATGCATTCCCTGAAGGGAGCCTCGGGCTTCCTGGGCCTGAACAAGATGAACGTGCTGGCGCACCGCTCCGAGAACATCCTGGACGAGTTGCGCAAGGGCAACATGCCGGTGACTCCGGAGATCATGGACGTGATCCTCTCGTCCACCGACCTGTTGCGCCAGATGATCGAGAACCTGGAGTCCGAAGGCGGCGAGGGCGATGTGGATACCGCGTCCCTCATCGCCACCCTGGACGCGCTCCTGGCCGGCGGCGCGCCGCCGGCCGCGGCCAAGCCCAAGCCGGCCAAGAAGGCCGCGGCCCCCGCCGCCCCGGCCCCCGCGCCCCCTGCTCCCGCTCCGGCTCCGGCGGCGCCGCCCGCCCCGGCCCCCGAGCCCCTGCCGCCCTTCACCCCCACCACCTACGGCCTGCAGGTGGTGGCCAAGGAACACCTGGACGATTTCCTGGAGGAGGCCAAGGAGATCGTGGAGAGCCTGTCCGCCAGCCTGGTGGAGATGGAGAAGGATTCGGGGCGGGAGGGGCTGGTCAACGACATCTTCCGCTATTTCCACAACCTGAAGGGCAACAGCGGCATCGTGGGCTACGCCGAGCTCAATTCCCTGACCCACGAGGCCGAGACCCTGCTCAACCGGGTGCGCAAGGGCGAGGTGGCGCCCACCCAGGGCCTTGTCGACGTGCTCCTGGCTGCGGTGGACACCATCGCCAGCCTGCTCGACGGCGTGGATCGCGCCAAGCACGAGGTGACGCCGGTGGATACCCGGGCGGTCGTCGCCCGGCTCAAGGCCGCGGGCGAGGAGCCGGCTCCGGCCGCGCCGCAGCCCGCCCCGGCGGCGGCCCCGGCGGCCGAGGCGGCCCCGGCGGTGGACCAGGACGACCTGGCGGTGTTCGAGTCCACGGTGGGGCAGCAACTGGCCAACATCGACCTGGCCCTGGTTGAACTGGCCAAGGACGCCGAGCAGCGCGACTACGTGGACGGCCTGTACCGCTCCCTGGTGGGCGTGCAGAACTCGGCCCAGTACATGGGCTTCGGCGAGATCAAGACCACCGCCGAACGCACCGCCGGCCTGGTTGACCAGGCCCGCAAGTCGGACCTGAGCTTCGACCTCATGCTCGACATCCTCAAGCAGGAATGCTCCATCCTGAAGGACATGGTGGAGCGCCAGATCGCCGCCCTGGCGGCGGTCCCCGCGCCTGCGGCCCCCGCGCCGGCGGCGCCGGCCGAGCCTGCGGCCCCGGCGCCTGCTCCCGAGCCGGAGCCCGAGCCCGCCGAGGAGCAGGCCGAGGAGCCGGCCC